>JAILLQ010000048.1 GCA_024693045.1 Treponema sp. | reverse complement strand
GCCGAAAAGATTGCAGAAGAAATTGGCTTCCCTCTGGTTGTTCGACCTGCTTACACTATGGGTGGTCAAGGTGGCGGTTTCTGCTACAATGTTGAAGAGCTCCGTACTATTGTTGCTAACGGTCTGGATCTTTCTATGACTCACCAGTGTTTAATAGAAGAATCTATTCTTGGCTGGGAAGAACTTGAAGTAGAAGTTGTTCGCGATAGCAAGAATCAGATGATTGCTATTTGTTTTATTGAAAATATTGATGCTGTTGGTGTTCATACAGGGGATTAGTCCTGTTCTGCACCTTTTATGACTATTGACAAGGCTCTGGAACAAAGAATTAAGAAAATGGCTTTCCAGATTGTAGAAAAAATTGGTGTAATTGGTGGTACCAACGTTCAGTTTGCTCATAATCCTAAAACTGGTCGTGTTGTTATTATTGAAATTAATCCTCGTACTTCTCGTTCTTCTGCTTTGGCTTCTAAGGCTACAGGTTTCCCAATCGCTTTGATTTCTGCAAAATTGGCAAGCGGAATGACTTTGGACGAAATTCCATACTGGCGTGACGGTACTCTTGAAAAATATACTCCGGGTGGAGCTCCTGACGGGGACTATGTTGTTCTTAAGTTTGCTCGCTGGGCTTTTGAAAAGTTCCGCGGTGTTGAGGATTCGCTTGGTACAAGCATGAAGGCCGTTGGTGAAGTTATGTCTATCGGTAAGACTTTTAAGGAAACTTTCCAGAAGGCTATTCGTGGTCTTGAAAATGGAAGAAGCGGTCTTGGTTTTGCAAAAGACTTTAACAGAAAGTCTGCTGACGAGTTGTGCGAAATGCTTAAAACTGCTTCAAGCGAAAGATACTTCCAGCTTTATGAAGCAATCCGTAAGGGAGTAAGCCTTGAAAAGCTCCACGACATTACTTATGTAAAGATGTACTTCCTTGAGCAGATGAAGGAACTTGTTGATCTTGAAGAAGAAATGCTCAAGAACCCAGGACGCGTTCCAGAAGACAAGCTTTTGATTCAGGCTAAAAAAGACGGATTCAGCGACAAGTATTTGAGCAAGATTCTTAAGGTTGCAGAAAAGGATATCCGCGCCCGCCGCAATGAACTTGGAATTAAGGAAGCCTGGCTTGCAGTTCCTGTTAGCGGTGTTAAGAATGCTAATTACTACTATTCTACATACAATGCAGAAAAAGATACTTCTGCAGCAAGTGACAACAAAAAGAAGATTATGATTTTGGGCGGTGGTCCAAACAGAATCGGTCAGGGTATTGAGTTTGACTACTGCTGCTGTCATGCGGCTATGCAGCTTAAAGAACTTGGTTACGAGACAATCATCGTAAACTGTAACCCAGAAACTGTTTCTACTGACTACGATACTTCTGATAAATTGTACTTTGAACCTGTTACCACAGAAGATGTTCTCCAGATTTATGAAAAGGAAAAGCCATTTGGTGTTATTGTTCAGTTTGGTGGTCAGACTCCTTTGAACATTGCCCGAGAACTCCAGGAAAATGGCGTAAACATTTTGGGTACTTCAATCGATTCAATCGATGTTGCTGAAGACCGCGACCTCTTCCGCCATATGATGGAAAAACTCGAAATCCCTATGCCAGAAAGTGGAATGGCTATCAACTTTGAAGAAGCTAAGGCTTGTGCAGATAAGATTGGTTATCCAATTATGATTCGTCCTTCTTTTGTTCTTGGTGGACGCGGTATGGAAGTTATCTACGACGAAGCTACTCTTAAGGAATATGTTGAAAAGGCTGTTGGTGTAACTCCTGACCGCCCACTTTTGATTGACCGCTTCCTTAAGAATGCTCTTGAATGTGAAGCTGATGCTCTTGCTGATAAAAACCATGTATATATTCCTGCTGTTATGGAACACGTTGAACTTGCAGGCATTCACTCAGGTGACTCAGCTTGTGTACTTCCTCCAGTTTCAATTCCACAGAATAATCTGGATACTATCAAGGAATACACAAAGAAGATTGCAGAAAATCTTCATGTTTGTGGTTTGATGAACATGCAGTACGCAATTGAAGACGGAAAGGTTTATGTAATTGAAGCTAATCCTCGTGCCAGCCGTACTGTTCCTCTTGTTTCTAAGGTTTGTGATACTCAGATGGCTCGTCTTGCTACAAGAATGATGCTTGGCGAATCTTTGGAATCGCTGGGGCTCAAAGACAAGGTTATTCCTTACTACGGTGCAAAAGAAGCTGTATTGCCTTGGAACCGCTTCCCAGGAGTTGACCCAATTCTTGGACCTGAAATGCGTTCTACTGGTGAAGTTCTTGGTCTTGCAGAAACTTTCCCACTTGCTTTCTACAAAGCTCAGGAAGCTTCGGGCGCTGAATTGCCACACGCTCCTGCTGCATGGGAAAACAAGAAGGTTCTTATTTCTCTTAGCAACAAGGAAGGTCAGAAGGAAGAAGTTCTTACAATCGGTAAAACTTTGAAAAATCTTGGCTTTACTCTGGTTGGAACACAGGGAACAGCAGACTTCTACAACGCAAACGGAATCAAGTGCGATGTCGTAAACAAAATCGGTGCCGGCCGCCCAGATGTTGTAGACATGATTATGAACAAGGAAGTTTGCCTTGTAATCAACACACCAAAGGCAAAGCGCAACTACGCCGAAGACCGTAAGACAATCCGTAAGGTTTGTTTGAAATATAAGGTTTCTTACATTACAACTTTGGCTGGAGCTATGGCTGCAGTTAAGGGTATTGAAGCTGTAAAAGGCGGCAACGGTGGAGAAGGAAGCGTTAAGTCTCTGCAGGAATATCATTCGCTTATCAAATAAGCAATGAACCACGATGGTTGAGTGCCCGCGTAGCGGATGTAACGAAACCATCAATTACAAATAAAGGTCATTCTTCTAATGAAGGATGACCTTTATTTTTTTAGTATTCTGATTTTTCCCATTTATCAAGCATTTTATTCATAGAGTTACGAAAATCTGATATTAGTTTTGCTTGGATGCTTGCTCGAATTGTAAGATTTTCATCTGTAGCTTCAATTATTCTTTCACAATCCTGAGGAATAAATAATTGATAAACATCAACTTCAAGAACACTTGCAATCTTAACCAATGTAGATTCACGTGGCCAACGTCTTCTTCCTTCAATATCATTGATATTTTGTGCAGATACATCTATTGCTTCTGCTAATTGTTCTTGAGTGAATTTCCCTTTACGATATTTCTTTATATTTAGTGAAAGGGTTTCGTGTAATTCTTGTTCGGTCATTACTTGCATTATGATAGTAAATTTAAATATTACACACTTGCGTTTTGCAGAAAAGAGTTGTACACTTTCATTATGCAAGTAAATTGAAAAAACTTGCGATTAGATTGGAGATTATATGAAAAAATTTTTACTGGGTTTTCTGGGGTTCGTTGGAAAATGGGGTGGATTAGCCGCTGCGGCATATTTTGGAGATCAATTCTTTACTGAACATAAAGGAAAGAGTGCCCTCATTTTTTGCATTCTTTTTATTGTGTTATTTATAGTTGGCGCTTATATGAAACATAAAGCTAAATTTACTTGTTGGTGTGGTGGTTCAGGAGATGTAATTGATACAGAATATCTAGGAAGTAAAACAAGTTATACAGATACCGATAATGGGTGGAAGAAAAATATTACGAAAAAATATTTGCTTACTTGTAGATGTAATAAATGTGGAAAACAATGGACTACAAAAAGTAACAAAGAAATAACTGAAAGACATAATTTTTCATAATTAGAAAGGGCTATGATATTTCTGTATCAGAGCCCCTTTTTTTTGAGGCCCCTCTGTGAGAACTGTAAAATTATTTTTTATTGTTTTTTTTCTTATAACTCCATTATCTGCAAAAGAAAAGCAGCCTGAATGGGTGAAAGATTATCATTCTGTTTATCCTGATTCAGAATATCTTGCACAGCGTGGTACTGGTGATTCTGCGGAAAAAGCTAAAACCGATGCAGCCGGTGCTCTTGCAAGATACTTTCAGATGACTGTAAATGCAAATCTTTCAACAAAGATGACTTCTATTACCTCAGAGAAAAATGTTTTGGAAGAGACCGTTGTGATTGATGAGGTTACAGTACAATCAGATGTAAATCTTCTTGCACTTGAATACACAGATTCCTGGTATAACAAAAAAGAAAAGAAATGGTATTGCCTTGCATATATAAATAGAAGAGATGCATGGATTCAGTACCAACCTCAGATTGAATCAAGTAAGAGAACTTTTGAAGGTCTGCTTAAGAATGTTGATTTAGAAGATGATTCATTTTTGAAGATGGCTTTATTAAATGCGGCTTGGGACCAAGGACAGGAAGTTTTACAAAAACTCGAATATGGAAGAATTATTCTTCCATCAGAAGAAAAACAATACCAGACACTTAGAGATGAAATATCCCAAATCCCGGTAGAATATTCAAAATGTAAAAATGTTTGCTCTGTATATCTGAAAGTAGACAATGATTATAACAGAGTTGTTGAAACCGCCACTTCGAATGCATTTTCAAAATTTGGTATAAAAGTTTCAAAAACACAAAATGAGGCAACGTATATTGCTGAAGTCAATATTGAAGATAATTGTGTAGCTGGAGAACCTCTTTCTATCAATCCAGATTTTAACATGAAAATCATTTCTCAGAAAAATACTTCTAATATTACAGTTTATTCATTTGAAATATCTTCTGGTGAAAAAGCAATAGCATATTCTCTAGAAAACGCAAGAAAAAAAGTCTATCCAAAATTAGCAAAGGAAATAGAAGCGACTGTTTATAAAGATATAACAGAACGCTTTGCATTATAGATTTTATTCTTGGAGGAACTATATGAAAAAATCAATCGTAAAATTTACAGGAATCGCTATTATCTGCGGTTCACTTTTTAGCGGATGTGCTTCTGCGCCAAAATCAGATCCAGTAAATAAAACACCTGTTGCATCTGCTTCTGAAATAGACAAGTTAGTAGTTGTAGATTGGACAGACCGAGTTTTAGGAGAAGTTGCAGCACCTACATGGCTTAAGAATATGCGACGTGGAAATTCAGATGCGTTTAAGGAAGCGTGGGGTATTTCTGCTGACAGAGTTGTAAAACTTAGCATGGCAACTGGAAAAACAGAAGCAACAGCACAGGCTCTTAGTCGTGCTGGTTTTGCATATACTCAGGCTGCAGAATTGAATCAGAAAGTAATAGGACGAGTAGGACAGGGACTTAATGATATTGGTCAGCTTGAAGCGTTGTTTGTGGCTGCGAGTGAAACAAAAGCAGAAATGACTGGCCTTCGTGAGGAAACAGGCTTTTTCCAGAAAGTTCGTACAACAAATGCAGAAACAAAGCAGACTTCAGATCAGTTCATCTATTACACAGTTTATTCAATGAGTAAAGAAACATGGGATGCACTTTGTAAAAAATATCTTATGGATGTTATGGGTGGAACAGATTTAACAACAGAAACACAAAAAAAGATAGGAGCCCTATTTAGCGAAATGAAAGAAGATTCTGATAAAAAAGATGCAAAAAAAGCTGCTGAAGAAGAAGCATTGTACAAAGTACAAATGGCAAGACTTGAAGCAGAACGTGCTAAGGCAAATGCAGATGCGTCAAAAGCAAAAGAAATGGATACAAAAGAGCAGCAGACAAAAGTAGCTACAGAAGAAGCCTCAGAATTGACTAGTTTCTTGCTGCAAATGGAGTAAAAATATGGATGGAAGAATTAATGAATTAATTAATGCTTTTAAAAAGGTTTATGAACATCCAGATGAAAGATGCACTCCTGATGGAGATGGCAATTATATTGGGATAAAACATACGTATGATTTAGATGAAATCAATCTTTCTAAAATTGATGGTTTTGAAGGTTGTACATATGAAGAAATAGAAAGTCTCATAAATATACTAAAAAAAGAAACATTTACTTGGGTAAAAAAGACTGACTTGGAGTAGTAGATGAAAAGAAGGGTATTTTTTCTTTTTTTTGTTATCTTTTGTTGTACTTTTATCTTCTCTGTTTCAGATAATAAGAAAAAAAATAAAAATAATCAGATTGAAGAAAACGTTGTTGCTGAAAATACGAGAGGAAAAAGCATAACGGAAAAAATTGCTATTCCTGTTCCAAAAACAATTAATATTGAAAATGGAGCAGATTGGATTCCTATTTTTTTTCAAGGAATAATAACATCAAATTTTCAACAGTATTCTGGTATGAATGTAATTGATCGTCAGAATGTTGATATGGTAAAAGCAGAGCAGAAACTTTCTGAAAATGTCGAATATTCAGAATCTGATGTTGTTGAATTTGGAAAACTTATAAATGCTAGACTAATAATTGTAGGAACCATAATTGAAAAATCTGGTTCGTATGCTCTAAATTTCAGTATTACAGACATTGAAACAGGTGTAACAAAAGCAACTTCTTCCATCCCGAGTTGTCAATTTTCAGTTTTGGAAAATGGAGAAGCAGCAAATCAAATTTCTTTTCAATTGATGAAGAATTTTGGAATTCCCCTATCTTCTGATGTAGAAAAAAAACTTATTAAGAATTCTGTAAGCGAAGAAATATCAGCCCAAACTAATCTTGCAAAGGGTATTGTCGCAGAAAACAACGGAACAAATATCGAAGCTCTTACATATTATATAAAAGCAAATAAATCAGATAAGAAACTCAGAGAAGCTACCACCAGAATGCAGAATATGAGTACAATTATTTCAAGTGGTAATTTTGGAGCAAATGCAAAGAATCTTATAAAACTTCGAAAAGAATGGGACTCTCTTCTTCAAGAAGCAGCAGAATTAATTGCCTCAAATCAACCAGTATTTGCTCTTTATTATAATACAGATATTCATGCAAAAGAATTAACAGAAGAAGATTACAAGAATGAAACTATGTCTTTTTATGTTACAGCACCAGCTTTAGTACCAACTGATTATTCAAATCGACAAATCGTTACCAA
Source organism: Treponema sp. (assembly GCA_024693045.1). GTDB lineage: Bacteria > Spirochaetota > Spirochaetia > Treponematales > Treponemataceae > Treponema_D. The sequence continues at coordinate 25,263 of JAILLQ010000048.1, read as the reverse complement.
TATATTAAATGCTTTGGAATCTATTGAAGAAAGAAAAAACTGGGGCGAGAAATTCAATGATTTCCCTGCAACTTATTTTAAGGAAATAAAGAATAGCTGGTTAAAAAAACTATATTCAAATAAATCTGATAAATATAATTTTACAATGAATCTTCTTGATGCTAACAGAAATGTGATAGCTAGTAAAAAAATAGTGTTCAATGTTATTTATCAAATGTATAAATCTGATAAATACCAAAAAACATATATAACTTATGAAGGATTTCCATTGCGAGTTGGAAGTGATTTATATGTAACTTTTGATAAAGTAAGTGTAAAAAAGGCTGATACAGATATTTTTTATATTTCTGTAGAAAATAATAATAAGCAAGAAATAAATATCCAGCCTTTTAAAGAACTTACTTTTGAAGGAACTATAAAACAATGTAAAGAATATATCAAAAACTTGAAAAAGACTTATATTGCAAATGGGGAATTAAAAAGTCTTTCTTTTTATAATCCAATTTGTAATTTAATAGTAACAGGATACGAAAATAATCCAGCAAATTATTCTTATTATATCTATGAAGACAGAATAGATATTTCATTTGTTTCATCTATTATTTTTTTAGGGGGAATAGATTATTTTGGTGATCGAAATATGGGAGTAGGAACAGAATACTTCATACCTCAGATTGTAATTCCAATAGGATTAAAGGAAATAGATATTAGTCATCTAATAGATAACGAAGTAATTATAAAATTTAGAGGTTCAAAAGAAGAATGGAATGCTATTAAATATAAAATATTACCTTACAACGTGAGTGTAATTTTTGATTATAATGGTATTTTGGGTTTTGAATAGTATTTGCAAAACTATTATCTTGACGGTATTCTAATTTTTTTTGCTTATAGCAGGTCTCCATTAACCTTCGGTTTCAATCCGTAAAGAGATGAACTTTAAGAAAAGACCGTCCGCAACCTTGTGGACGGTCTTAGTTTTTTTGCCAATAAAAAATATATCCGTCGCAGGTTACTCCTAAAGAAATTGTGCAGACAAAAACTGCACAAATTGTGACCTCCAATTTACTATCAAATTAAACTACAAACTTAAAGAATTACACAATAGCAAGAATTGCTTGACTTTAACTCTGCTCTGATTTATATTCAAAACATAAGGAAATCGCGCCTTTAATCGCGAGTGTTATACGGAGGTCGTAAGTTTTCTTACGGCCTCGTTTTTTTTATTATGGAAAAATTACTCTTTTATGAAATCGATGAACAGTATATAAATTATCTTTCCCAGTTTTCTGAGCACTTGTTTAAGAACGCAAAAATTACACAAAAGCATTCCAGAAAATTTATTGGTATTCTTTTTGAAATTAATGAAATAAAGTATTTTGCACCACTTTCATCATTTAAACCAAAACATAAGCGATTAAGTGAAACTATTGATTTTATAAAAATCGGGGATATGGCAGTTATTAATTTGAATAATATGTTTCCAGTTCCTGATGGAATTTTTCTTCCTAAAAATCCAAATTTAGAGACCGATCTGCAATATAAAAATCTTCTCAACAATGAAAGACGTATTATTAAACAGAAAACCGAACAAATTATTAATAATGCACGAAGCGTATATAATCACAAGTTAACCAATGATGGAAAATCAAAGTTAAGTCAGCGATGCAATGATTTTAAACTTTTGGAAAAAAAGTGTAGAGAGTACAAAAGTAAATAGCAAATTGCGAAGCAATTTACCATGCGGGTTTTAGGGGCAGCGAGCCCCTAGGAAAAAGGGGTGTGGTGAATGCACGACAAAGCGGAGCAAGTGTCAAAGCTTGCTTTGGAACTTGTGTAGCGACTCGTGACTGACCCCAGGGGGAAGGCTTTCCCCCTCACCATTATTGAAGTTCTCGGTCTTGCCGAAAGCTTCCCACTGGCTTTCTACAAGTCACAGGTAGGGAGCGTCACTGCGAAGCAGGGCAAAAACAGTCCGGTGGACTGTTTTTAGCGAGTCTCCGAGCAGCTGTGCTGCGAAGGCTGCAGGTTCTGAATTCCCACACGCACCAGCTGCCTGGGAAAACAAAAAAGTTCTTATTTCCCTCAGCAACAAGGAAGGTCAGAAAGAAGAAGTTCTTGAAATCGGAAAGACGTTGAAGAACCTCGGCTTTACACTGGTTGGAACTCAGGGCACAGCAGACTTCTACAATGCAAACGGAATCAAGTGTGACGTTGTAAACAAGATTGGTGCCGGCCGCCCAGACGTAGTAGACTTGATTGCGGGTTGATAATGCTTTAGCAACCCGCAAAACGGCTGAGTCAAGGCTTTAAGCGTAAGCGTGCCTTGACCTGCCGTATTATGAACAAGGAAGTTTGTCTTGTAATCAACACACCTAAGGCAAAGCGCAACTACGCCGAAGACCGTAAGACAATCCGTAAGGTTTGTTTGAAGTATAAGGTTTCTTACATTACAACTTTGGCTGGAGCTATGGCAGCAGTTAAGGGTATTGAAGCTGTAAAAGGCGGTAACGGCGGAGAAGGAAGCGTTAAGTCTCTGCAGGAATATCATGCATTGATTAAATAAAACAAACGGATTTGGAAAGGTCTAACGACCTTTCCTCTGTGTGAATTGTTTTTTAGCGGAAGGTGGCTTCTGCTAAAAAATTTTGAACTTAGAAGCCAGTTCTGACTTTGGTTGGGGCTGGCGTTTTTTGTTTTTGCAATTGGTGCAGGTCGGATTCAATTTGATGCTGGCGTTTACAGCGGTTTCACTTCTTAATACAGCACTTAGCATGGCAACCCCCTGTTCTGTAAAAGCATACAGCAATCGTAAATTAATTTATCGGGGCGTTAGTCGCACGCAAGCGTGCTTACCGAGTTTGCAAGCAAACTCGCGGGAATTATATTGGGGATTTTAAGGGGCTAGCCCCTTAGGAGAAGGGGTAGCGGACAAGCAACAAAGCGGAGAGAATCGGCTCTGCTTGCAGGGACGGTTCGTGGAGCGACTTGCTTGGGAGCGAGGGGAAGGCTTTCCCCCCCTAGTTGACTCGCTTTAAACCCATTATACTAATCACATGAAAGAAATAAGTGTTGAAGAATTAAACGAAAATCCATTTAAACTGATTGGAAAAGACTGGATGCTCATTACTGCTGAAAAGGCTGAGCGTACTAATATGATGACTGCTTCCTGGGGAGGATTAGGCCTTCTTTGGGGAAAGAATGTTGCGACTGTGTATATTCGCCGTTCTCGTTTTACGAAGACTTTTATTGACGACGGAAATTATTTTTCTCTTTGTGTTCTTGGTGAAGAAAATCGAAAGGCTTTGGCTTATTGTGGAAAGGCTTCTGGAAGGGATGAAGATAAGGTTGCTGGAAGCGGGCTTTCTGTTGAAATGGCAGAAATCAATTGCGACGGCGAAAAGGTGTCTATTCCATATTTTAAGGAATCTCGGCTGGTTCTTCTTTGTAAAAAACTTTATTGTCAGGAAATGAATGCTGAATCTTTTACGGAAAAAGGTAAAAATCTTCCTGATCAGTTTTATGCTGATGGTGACTGGCATGTTACTTATGTTGCCGAAATTGTAAAGCTTTTGAAAAAGTAGATTCGTAGAATTGTGTTATTATTCTAGAATTCTCATTAATTGACTAAGAGCGATATAAAGTTTTATAATGTATTACTTTTGAACAAAGGCGTTCATTTCTCTTTAGGGCTTAGTGTCTTTAAAGTGGAAAGGGCGTCTTTTTTTTTGCGAAAAAAAGCGGGGTACATTTTGAGCAAAGCGGTTTTAGTTTTAGCTAACGGAATGGTTTTTGAAGGTTCCTCTTTTGGAGCTGAAGGTTGTGTAGTCGGTGAAACAGTTTTTACAACTGGTATGAACGGTTACATCGAAACTTTGACTGACCCGAGTTATTATGGTCAGATTGTTACTCAAACTTTTCCTCTGATTGGAAATTATGGTGACATAAAAAAAGATCACGAAAGTGCGAAGTGTAATTTGCGAGGTTATATTGTTCGCCAGTGGTGTGACGAGCCTTCGAATTTCCGGTGTGGTGGTGATATAGATTCGTACCTGCGTTCGGAAAATATTATTGGTCTATGTGATATTGATACCCGCCGTTTAACAAAAATTTTGCGTGAAGCCGGTGTTATGAACGGCATGATAATCAGTGGTTCTTCAAAGGAAGCTTTGGAATCCTTTGCGGCTTTGAAGGACGAAAAGAAAAAAGCTGAACTTCTTGAAAAAATCAAAGAATATTCGATTGTAAATGCGGTTGCATCGGTAACTGGTAGTGCCAGTGGTGTTGAAGAATCTGCTGATGTAGTTTTTAGTGAAAGTGCACAGTACCGTTTTGTTCCGGTTACGGCAGATGGAACAAAAATCAATGACCCTGAAGAGGCTATGAAAAACGGTAAGGGTAAAAAGGTTGTTCTTTGGGACTTTGGTGCAAAAGCGAATATTCGAAGGGAACTTTTAAAGCGTGGACTTGAAGTTGTTACTGTTCCATGTACATATACGGCGGAACAAATTCAAGCTATGAATCCTGATGGAATTATGCTTAGTAACGGCCCTGGAGACCCAGCCGAAAATGTTGGAATAATCAAGGAAATAAAAAAGCTTTTGAATAGCGGCATTCCAATTTTTGGTATTTGTCTTGGACACCAGCTTTTGGCTCTTGCTAACGGAGCTGAAACTATGAAATTAAAGTACGGTCACCGAGGAGCAAACCAGCCTGTTAAGTATGTTAAAACTGGTCGAGTTTATATTTCCAGTCAGAATCATGGTTATGCGGTAAAAAATGAAACTTTGCCATCTGGTGCAGTTTTAAGTTTTGTAAACACAAACGATGGAACTTGCGAAGGTCTTGTATACACCAATATCCCTGCATTTAGCGTTCAATTTCATCCTGAAGCTTGTTCTGGTCCTTTGGATACTTCTTTCCTTTTTGATGAATTCGTAAAGCTTATAAATGATCACTCTTATTTTAAGTCTTTTAAGATGGAATATGAAAGGGTTGATGCGATTTCTTATTTTGCATCAACAATAAAAGAAACAAAAAAATCTATCTGCTAGGAGAAAACGATGCCTTTAAATAAAGATATTCATAAAGTTATGGTAATCGGTTCTGGTCCAATTATTATTGGGCAGGCTGCGGAATTTGACTACGCCGGTAGTCAGGCTTGTAAAGCTCTTAAAGAGCAGGGATTGGAAGTTGTTCTTGTAAATTCAAACCCTGCAACTTTGATGACTGATCATGCTATGGCTGATCACATATATATTGAACCGCTTATCCCGGAAACTATTGAACGCATTATAGAAAAAGAAAAGCCTGACAGCATTCTTTCTTCTCTTGGTGGACAGACAGGGCTAACCCTTTGTATGGAGCTTGCAAAAAGCGGTTTCTTGAAAAGCCACGGGGTAAAACTTCTTGGTGCAAAGCCAGAAACGATTGATAAAGCCGAAGACCGCCAGATGTTCAAGGATACAATGGAAGCGATTGGCGAACCATGTATTCCTTCTAAAGTTGTAACAACTTATAAAGATGCTCTTGATTTTGCAAAAAACGGAATTGGGCTTCCTGCAATTGTTCGTCCGGCTTTTACTTTAGGCGGTACAGGTGGCGGTATTGCCAATACTTGGGAAGAATTTGACGAAATTGCCCACAATGGTTTGCACCGTTCGCCAATCCATCAAATTCTTGTTGAAAAATGTATTTCGGGCTGGAAAGAAATTGAATTTGAAGTTGTACGCGACCACAGCGGTAATGTACTTACTGTCTGCTCTATGGAAAACTTTGACCCGGTTGGAGTTCATACTGGTGACTCGATTGTTATTGCACCTGCAGTAACCCTTTCTGATAAAGAATACCAGATGCTGCGTACAGCCTCTTTGAACATAATCAGTTCTTTGGGAATGGAAGGCGGCTGTAACTGTCAGTTTGCGTTAAATCCAGAAACATTTGAATACGCTGTAATCGAAGTAAATCCTCGAGTAAGCCGTTCTTCTGCCCTGGCTTCTAAGGCAACTGGTTACCCAATTGCAAAGGTTGCAACCCTTATTGCTATCGGATACAACCTGGACGAAATTCCTAATTTTGTTACAAAAAAGACTGCAGCATGTTTTGAACCTGTTTTAGACTATGTTGTTGTAAAAATGCCTAAGTTCCCATTCGATAAGTTCGTATACGCTGCCCGTAAACTTGGAACTCAGATGAAGGCTACCGGTGAAGTTATGTCTATTGGGCGAACTTTTGAAGAAGCTTTGATGAAGGCTGCCCGTGGTGCAGAAATTGGAGTTACTTCTCTGAATTTAAAAACATTTGCAGAAGAAAGTGATGAAAAGATTATTGAACGTGTGAACCAGTGTACAGATCAGCGTTTGTTCGCAATTTTCCAGGCACTTAAGCGCGGACTTATGAGCGTGGACGATGTTCATAAGGTAACAATGATAGACGAATGGTTCCTGAATAAGCTTATGAATCTTGTTGAAATGGAAGATATGTTCAGCATGATAAAAGAAGGTGCGGAACTTAGCTGCGACGAAAATTCATCGGGTTCGAACAAAGCTTTACTTACAAACGAAGTTTACCTTGAAGCAAAAAAACTTGGTTACCCTGACAAAGTAATTGAAGCAATGACAGGCGTAAAGATTGAAGGTTGTTCAGGAGTAATAGTTCACGACAAGAATTCTACATCTACAGCTGATACAATTGTTGCAAATAACGAACGCCTTGCAAAACTTCGAGCGGAAGGAAAGGTTTCGCACATTTCGGCTTCTTACAAAATGGTAGATACCTGTGCTGGCGAATTTAATGCAGAAACTCCATATTTTTATGCAGGTTACGATGAAGAAAACGAAGCTGAGCTTTTCCTGAAAGAGTTGCACGGGGGCGTTGCGGGGGCGGGAGCCACCGCTGAGAGGGTAGCGAGCAACGAAGTGCGAGCGCAGGGAGAGACTTCTCCCTCTTGTAAAAAATCAAAGGGGACAATTGTTGTTCTTGGCTCTGGACCAATTCGAATCGGTCAGGGAATTGAGTTCGATTATGCCAGTGTTCAGTGTGTCTGGAGTTTGAAAAAATTGGGTTATGAAGTTGCGATTGTAAATAATAACCCTGAAACTGTTTCAACAGACTTTGATACAGCCGACAGACTTTATTTTGAACCACTTACTCCAGAAGATGTAATGGGTGTAATCACTACAGAAAAGCCAATTGGCGTTGTTGTTGCCTTTGGTGGTGGTACTGCGATTAAACTTGCAAAATTCCTGGATGATCAGGGAATTAGAATTTTGGGAACAAGCGCGGATGCTATTGACCTGGCAGAAGACCGTGAACGCTTTGAAGAACTTTGCGAAAAACTTCATATCAATCGTCCAAGAGGGCTAACTGTAATGAATACAGAAGAAGCCCTTGAAGCAACAAAAGATTTAGGATATCCGGTTTTGCTTAGACCTTCTTACGTTCTTGGTGGACAGAATATGATTGTTGCCTTCAACGACGACGATGTAAAAGAATACATGAAAATTATTCTTGCCCAGGGAATTACAAATCCAGTTTTGATTGACCAGTATATGCAGGGCGTTGAACTTGAAGTAGACGGTATCTGCGACGGGGAAGATGTTCTTATTCCTGGAATTATGGAACATATAGAAAGAACTGGTATTCATTCAGGAGACAGTATTGCTGTATACCCTAGCTGGAACCTGAATGATGTGCTTCGCGAAAAGATTATTAAGCAGAGCCGGGAACTTGCAATTGCACTGGGCACAAAGGGGCTTGTAAATATTCAATATCTTATTTTTAATAACGACCTTTACATTATCGAAGTAAATCCTCGTTCTAGCCGCACTGTTCCTTATATTTCTAAGGTAACAGGCGTTCCTATGGTAGATCTTGCCGTTAGAGCTATGCTTGGTGAAAAACTCAAGGATATGGGATATGGAACAGGGCTTTATAAAATACCTCCTTACTTTGCTGTAAAAGTACCAGTATTCAGTTTTGAAAAATTGATGGATGTTGATACTCATCTGGGACCAGAAATGAAGTCAACTGGTGAAGTTCTTGGAATTGCCGCAACTATGGAAGAAGCTTTGTTCAAGGGCTTGATTGGAGCCGGCTATAACATGAAGCGAAGTGGTGGCGTTCTCTTTAGTGTAAGAAAAACTGACCGCTACGAAATTCCTGAGCTTGCCCGCAAATTCTATGACATGGGATTTAAGCTTTATGCTACGGAAGGAAATGCGAAGACTTTGCAGGACTTTGGAATGGAAGTTCAGGTTGTAAATAAAATCCATGAAAATCCTGATGACAACCTTTTGACTCTGCTTGATTCTGGCAAAATTGATTATGTAATTTCGACATCGGCAAAGGGTCGTAATCCTGCTGCAGATAGTGTAAAGATGCGTCGTCATGCGGTAGAACGCGATATACCTTGTCTTACAGCTATTGATACAGCAAATGCTCTTGCTAACTGTTTAATGAGTCACTACAGTGCAGAAAATGTTGAACTTATTGACATCAATGATTTAAGAACAAGCAAAGAAACCGTTCAATTTACAAAAATGCAGTCGACAGGAAATGACTTTATCATCATTAATACTGAAGAGCAGAAAATTGAAAATCCAGGAAGCCTTGCAGTACGCCTTTGTAACAGACGTTCTGGAGTTGGTGCGGATTCTATTGTACTGGTAGGAAAATCTAAAAAGGCTGATGCAAAAGTTCACTTCTATAATTTGGACGGTTCTGAAGGTTCAATGGCTGGTAATGCCGTTCGGGCTGTAGCTAAATATCTTTATGACAATGATATTTTTGGAATTGCAGAAAAGCATGAAAAGAAGTCTGAACCAACAGCAAGTATTACTCTTGAAACTAAAACAGGGGTTCACGCACTTACTTTGTACAAGTTGAATGGTATTGTTTCTTCTGTAACGGTTGATATGGGTCGGCCTTCATTTGTGGCAGAAAGCCTTCCTACAACATTGGAAGCAAAAGAATTGCATACAGACGGGCTACCAGAAAAAGCTATTGTAAATCAGCAGCTGGTCGTAGACGGAATAAATTATGATGTTACCTGTTTAAGTGTAGGAAACCCTCATTGCGTTGTATTCTGTGGATTCGTTGATAAAATTGATGTGAAGAAAATTGGTCCTATTTTTGAAAATCATGAAGTATTCCCTGATAGAATCAACACTGAATTTGTTCGTGTGGTTGGCCCAAATGAACTTAAGATGCGTACATGGGAAAGGGGTAACGGCGAAACTCCTGCTTGTGGTACAGGTGCATGTGCCGCGGTAATCGCTGCTGTTTTGAATGGTTACTGCAAAATGAATCAAGATATAACAGTAATTGTTCGTGGTGGAAAACTGAATGTGCGTTATACAGGTGATACAGTTTACCTTACAGGTTCAACCGAATTCCTCTTTAATGGAAAGGTTGAAATCTAAAATGAAGTTTTTGTACTATTTTGCCTTTTTTGCTATTGACACTAATGCTGCAAAATAGTATAAATACACTACGTTTTGTCTCCTTCGTCTAGTGGTTAGGACATCGGGTTTTCATCCCGACAACAGCAGTTCAATTCTGCTAGGAGATGCTAAAGAGATTCCATTTTGGAATCTCTTTTTTTTGCCTGGAAAGATTTACTGCATAAGTGGTTTTGTAAACTTGTAGTAGGGAGGCGCTTTATAGTCGATATACCAGCCTCCTGTGTAAAAGCCGTTGTCGTTTGCAGTAGGACGCACAAAAATTACTTTTGTGGGATTATTTGTGTCATATTCAAAAATATTTGATTCCCATTGATTACGGTTTTTGGAAGGATAGGGGTATTGTTTTTCTGGCGGAGTGTAGACGGAAAATTTGTATTTCCCAGGTTTTATATTAAGGTGCATTGCGACTCCACCTGCTAGCCAGTAAGTTTTTTTGTAATAATTAACTACATCAGGAATAGAAACCCATTCATAAGTTGCTTTTACAGCTGTATAAGTTACATCTTTGCCGTTTTCATCTTCAATTTTAAGATAGCAGCGGACTTCATTCATAGATTTAGAATTTTCTGGCCGGTAGATTATAAGTTCCCAGGGATTATGGTGAATGGGTTCTGAGTCGGAAAAAATTGCAATAATGGGAAGAAAAAATAGAAAGAGTGCCAGAACATAAATCTTCATAAAAAAATTATAGCACACGAAATGATCTTTGTGATATTCTGAAGTCATTATGGAAGGAACAAGTCTAGTTAAAATCAATAATTGTAGAATTGAGAACTCACGCGGAATTTTAATGGATAACGTGAATTGGGAAATGAAAGCGGGAGAAGCCTGGCTAACAATCGGCCCAAACGGTGGTGGTAAAGCTGACTTTTTAAAAGCTCTGGATGGCAGCTTTGGGTTAAATTTTGTTCCAAATAATGCTGCTAGCACAGGGGACCTTTCTTTATATTCTAATATTTTCGGGTCGTCAGTTGAAACTGTTTCTCTTGAAAGAGCTGCAAAATTGATTCAGGAAGAAAGGGAAAATGATGAAAGTGAATTTGTCGAAGGTGGGGTAGATATTGGCCGTACAGGTCGAATTTTTATAGCAGAAGGACTGGTTGGCAAAATAAAAAAAGGTGAACCTTTACCAGATATTGTAAAGCAGCTTGATGCTTACCCGGAAATTAAACTATGCGGCGTACAGAAGATTCTTGACCGGGGAATTAAGTATATGTCAACAGGTGAAATTCGAAGAACTTTGCTTGCAAGAGCCTTGATTTCTAAGAAAAAGTTGTTGATTTTGAGCGATCCATTTGCTGGTCTTGATGCAGAAAGCAGAAGTATTCTACTGGATTTCTTTGATACTATTGCATCTAAGCAGTTAAATGAAAATTCTGCTGATTCAACTTTTCCTCGAATTATATTGAGCATGGAACGCTATGTAGAGATTCCGGCGGCGATAACTAATGTAATTGAGTTCACTGGCGGAAAGGTTTCTTTTTGTGGAAGCAAAACTGATTACGAAGAAATAGTTGAAGAAAAGAACAAAAAGGCGGAGAAAGAAAGAAAGGCAAATTATGCTGAATTTTCAGCAACTGTTCGCCGCCTTAGTGAAGAAGTAAATATTGTAATGGGTGTGGAAAAATATCAGCCGGAAAGTGATGTTTTAATCGATATGCATGATGTAAACGTAGGCTGGGGTGATCATAAGGTTTTACGCAATTTGAATTGGCGCCTGAATCGCGGAGAACACTGGCTTATCCGGGGACCTAACGGAAGTGGAAAAACTACTTTGCTGGAACTTATCACTGGCGACAATATGCAGGTTTTTAGCAATGACATAAAAATTTTCGGTGCTCGTCGTGGTTCTGGAGAAACTATTTGGGACATTAAGCACAGGCTTGGAATTGTTTCTTACAGATTGCATGTGGAATATAGAATGTTGGGCGGAACAAAACTTCGGGATGTAATTATGAGTGGATTTCATGATTCCATAGGTTTGTACGAAAGGGCTAGTGAAGTAGAAGCCGATGCAGCTGATAAGTGGCTGGAACTAGCTGGATTTAAGGGGCGTGGTGATGAAATGTTCGGAAACCTTAGTTACGGCGAGCAGAGGGCGGTTTTGATTCTGCGAGGGGCTGTAAAATGCCCTCCTGTGATGATTTTGGATGAACCTTGTCATGGTCTGGATGAGCAGATGAGGCAGAAGATTCTGGATTTGCTGGATATTATTGCTGAAAGTGGAACAACAACTTTTTTGCATGTAACGCATGAACCTAGCGAAGTGCTGAAGTGTGAAAAACATGTGCTGGAACTGCATCCCGACTCAGAGCCGATGTACAAGATAGTGAGAATGTAGACAAAAAATGCCCCCTGCGGGTCCCAGCGACGGCAGAAATCAAGGAAACTCCCTATAGGAGGGGACCCCCTTGCTTTCTGCCTGCGTCCCACAAAGGGCATTTTTTTATAACATTAAGTAAATATATTCCGATAATGGAAGTATGAATTTGTTTAAAACTTATAAAAAAGAATTTGCATGGCTGGTGGCGGTTTTATTTGTGGCTTTTATTCCAGTCAGGTGTTTTGCCAGAGAGATTACAGAAGCTGAATCCAGGGTTTATCGAGAACGATTAATTGCAGAATGCAAAAAATATGTTGGAACTCCTTATGTTCGAGGAGCTGTTGGTCCAGATGCTTTTGACTGTTCCGGTTTAATTTATACGGTTGCTCATGACTCAATAGAGTATCAGCTTCCTAGAACAGTAAAGGCTATGTACAGCAAGGTAAAAATTGTTCCTAATGATAAAAAAGAGCCGGGTGATTTGCTTTTCTTTAAGACTACTGGTGACGGAACAATTTCTCATGTTGGTTTGTATATTGGAAACGGACAGTTTATTTCTGCTTTAAGTGATGGCCCTAATACTGGTGTAATCGTATCTTCTTTGCGAGAAGGTTATTGGAAGGGTAAGTATGTTTCCTGTGGTAAGTTCTTGCCGGAAGCAGGTTTGTACGAAGTTTCAGGTGCCTCTGCTACAAGGGTATCTGCCTCAAAGACTAGCAAAAAATCCAGTGCCGACAAAAAGTCATATTCTTCATCAAGAAAGACTAAGAGTGGTATAAATACAAATGGCTCTTATATGACATGCAGCGGAAACGGTTCTTTTGCAGATCATCTTGCATTTGCCGCTTATGCAACTGCCGATTGGTCTCTATTTACAGAAAAAAAGTTTATGCCAAATTTCCGAGGCCTTTCTACAGAAGGTGATGTTATTTATCGTGGAAAAATGCTTTCTCCTGGATTAGGACTTTTACTTAGATGGAATGATGGTGTAAAGGCTTTTCAGATGCCGGTAATCGCTTCTCTTTATGTGGGAGATTATTTTAGGGCTTATGCAGGACCGATGTTTTCATTTGGGAATTGTCAAACTCCTGAAGGTGATGATTCTATAAAAGCATCTGTATTTCCTGGAATAATTGGTGTAACTTTTTCGTTACCTTCTTTCACTCAAGGTGATTTTAAAGTACAGCTTGTTCAAGATATTTGTTATTCTGTGTATAATAATGAATCGAATGCTGCTCTTTCTTTCTTAAAGTCGGCTTCTGCTGGTTTGGAATTTTGTACAGGGGTAAGAATTTTCTTTCCCTTGTCCTCAGTTTCAAAAAAATAGAATGGAGGGAAACTGATGTTTCTTAAAAAAATTGTTCTTCTTACTTTAACCGCCTTTATGATTTGTGGGCTTATTTCTTGTAAAAGTGATGTAAAAATTACCGCTGGTAAAAATTCCTATTCAATAAATTATTCCACACTTTTGGGAACAGCATTAAAAGAAACAGTAGCGGCTTTTTCGGATGGAGGAGAAGTTTTATTCGATACTGCTCAGATTGAAGAAGTTTTTTCTGCATCTGCTCTTAAGAATGTGAGCGTTGAATCTAAAATAAAGGATAGCCTTGAAATTAAAGCCGAACCTGCAGCAGATAATTCTGATTTTTTAAGCCAGGCAGAAATTGTAACTGTTTCTGAAAATGGCAATTCTCTGGCTTTGACTTTTACTAGTGAAAAACTTGCTAAACTGTATGAAAATATGCCGGAAGTAGGTCAGTCTTACATAGACATGTTTATGGCACCTGCTTTTACGGGTGAAAAAATGACTGATTCAGAATACTTGGATTTGGTTGCATCTGTTTATGGTCAGGTTGTAGCAGACGAGATTTCGAAATCGGAAATAAATTTTGTGCTAACAAATGTGCGGGGAAAAAGCAAAACTTATGCAATTCCTCTGCTTGATATAATCAATTTGAAAAAAGAACTTGTATTGAAGATTTAATTATGGAAAAAGAAAGTGAAGAGCGATTAACCGCAATTGAAATGAAACTTGCTTACATGGAAGATTTTGTAAGTCAGATTCAGGAGGTTGCTGTTGATCAGGCAAGGACTATTGAAAAATTAAAAAAAGAAGTAAAATTAATGTCTGATAAAATACATGAAATGTCGGATGCTATGGAAGGTGATATTCCAAATCGAAAGCCTCCTCATTATTAATTTGAAAATGAAAAAAATTGCTTTATTAATTATTTGTTTCTTACTATTAGGATTTTCTGCCTTTGCTTACGAAGGCCCTATGTCCGGGCAGAAAAATTTGCGTATTGTCAAAACCGAACATTTTGACATTATTTATGCTCCGGCTTCTGCAGATAGTGCAAAGATTCTTTTAGAAAATGGTGAAAAATTATATGGTCAGATTGCAGAACAATTTGAACTTAAACAGGAATTTCGTTTGCCAGTTGTAATTACTCCGGCTAGCGATGACTTGAATGGTTATTTTTCGTCATTTCCTTTCAATCACATAGTTTTATATGATTCTCTGCCTTATGACAGAATGACAGTTTTTTCAGAAACTTTTATTAATACTTTTAAACATGAACTTATTCACGCGATTACTTACAATCTTAGAAGCGAAAAGTTATATAAATTAAATAAAGTACTGGGTGATATTTACAGTCCTGCTATGCTTTCGATTACAACCTTTTTTGCAGAAGGAGCAACAGTTTCCTTAGAAAGCGAAAACGGTGAAGGTCGAATGAACAGTGAGTATTCCAAGCAGATTTTAAAACAGGCAAAAATCGAAGGAACTTTTCCTGACTTAGAAGATGCACAGGGTGCAATGGATATTTATCCAAACGGAAATGTTTCTTACATTTTTGGAGGAGCTTTCTGCAAATGGCTGGAAGAATTGTACGGTCAGGAAAAATATTCTGATTTTTGGTATCGTTGTGTAAATGGCAAAAATATTCTTTATTCTTCTGCCTTCAATGCTGTATATGGATTTTCAATAAAAAAAGCCTGGAAAGATTTTTATGATTCGATAGAAATACCGGAAGGGGTAGTTATTATAAAGCCAAAAAGAAGAGAGATTTCTCGCTATGAGTCATTAACTTCTTCTGATATTGGAACAGCATATTTTGATTTGAATAAAACAGCCGTTTACTTGAAGAGAAATGACAAAAAAAGAGCAAAACTTTTACTAACTCAGTCAAATTTAACAAAAGTGAATTTCAGTAAAGATGGAAAATATCTTGCCGTTTCTTATTCTGATGCCTCTTATCCTGCAGATAAAAACCGGGTTTATGTATACGACTTAAAAAAGCGTAGGTCATTTTACATTCCAGAAGCTGGGCTTCGCGATGCAGCTATTCTTGAAAAAGATGGAAAATACTATCTTGCAGCTGTAAAGACGGATTCTGAATATTCAACATTAAAAATTTACCGTTTACTTCGCAAAAAAAATAATTCTATTGCAAAAGCAAAACTAGTAAGTGAACAGCCATTGAATTACGGTTCCCAGCAGTTGTATCTTGAAGGCGATGGACAGGGAAATTTGTATTATGTCTACAAAAAGGGCTTAAATTTTTCAATTTGTAAATACAGTTTAGAAAGCAAACAGACAAGCCGTTTTGCTCTTCCTGAAGGAAAAGTAGAAATTCAGCGCTTGAGTTATTCTGACGGAAAAATTTATTTTAGTTACACTTTCCCTGGTACTTTACCTCGCCTAGGAATTCTAGAACAAGAAGAAAACATCTGGAAATTTAATCTTTCTTCCGATGAAATTTCTGGAGGAATTTTAAGTCCTGTATGTAGTGGCGAAAATATTGAATATATTGCAAGTTATTATAATGGAAGGGCTTTGCGTTCTCTTCCAAAAGCAGAATTCAATTTTGATGAATACGAAGCGAATGAAGAAGTTTGCGATTCATTGGAAGATAAAGAGGGTATAGTAAAAGCAAATCCTGAAGAAATAGAAGGAAGCAAAAAATTCAATCCAGTTTCTTACACATTTAAGGGGCCTCACGGGACATTCGTACCTTTTAGTTTTTCAAGTTCTCATGCGATTGATTCGGGGGCAGATACTCTCGTAACAGATAGTGATAAACAGGCTATGTTGGCACTTCCTATAGGTATTACTTATTTGTCGTCACTACCGTGGACATATCCGGTTTATTATCTTTCGGCCGGTTATGGAATTTTTACTAATTCCTTTGGTCTTTCAGCAGGAATTCATACAGGAAAAACTGATTCAAATCTTTTTAATTACAGTGCGGCCTTTCATTTCGAATTTGATGAAAATGGTTTTAAGCAGAATTACGACACAATTTCTTTCTCTGTGAAACTTCCTATGATACGAACATTATTTGTAAGTGTTTCGAATGTGGCGGAATTTTTTGAAGGGCGACAAAGCAAGACGGAATATTATTCGGATGATGTAAATAATTTGTTCGATTATGTTGGAATTTTAAGCGAAGAAAAGAAAAATGAAGATTTATCGATAAGAAGAATTTTTGCAAAGAATAATACATCTGTAGCTATAAGTAATTATCATAAGGCTGGAAAAGGTTATTTTAATTATGCTGGATTCAGACTAGGTCTTGATTTAGACTGTGTGTATTGTCTTCCAGAAGATGATTGGGATAATGAATACTACCATTTTGAAAATATTTCACCAAATCTGGGCGTAAAGATTCCAGGATATGTTCCATTGGAATTGCAGGCTTATCTTTTTCCTGCTGACTGTTATTTTGGTTATTTGGCAGGACAGGCGATTCTTTTTTCATGGGAAATTCAGGAAGCCCCAGGGATTTTTCCATTTTTATATTTGAACCGTTTTATGCTGTCTACTCAGTATGTAGCTAAGTTTAAAGCACAGAACACGATGGATTCTTGGCCAATTACAAGAATGGATGATTATATCGATGATTTTAAAGATGGTTTGATTGATTACTACGATAAACTTTCTTTTATTGGAACAATATATTTTACTTTGAACCAAGGCGGTTTAGCCCGCCCTGATTTTATGTTAAAAACTTCTTTTGGTTATCACTACCGATTCTGTCCGGAAGCCAGCGAAGATACGTCTGACTTCTCGTTCAGTATTGGTTTAGAAAACTTTAATTTATTTTAGTTTTAAGAATGCCTTATAGCCGTTGTAAGCCTGCATAAGGTCTTCGCGAGCTGTAAGTTCCCAAGGAGCGTGCATACTGAGTACAGAAATACCGGCATCGATTACATTCATGCCGTATTTTGAAGCAAGGTATGCAATAGTTCCGCCACCACCCTGATCTACTTTTCCAAGTTCTGCCATCTGGTAATTTACATTTGCGTTTATCATGCAGGCACGGAGTTTTGCAATAAATTCTGGGTTTGCATCATTTGCACCGCTCTTTCCTCGGCTTCCTGTGTATTTATTGAAAACAAGTCCGCCACCAAGGAAAGATGCATTGTCTTTGTCGTAAAGGCCTGCGTTGATAGGGTCGTAAGCGGCATTAACATCGCTTGAAAGCATATTGCTGTTTGCAAGGCAGCGGCGCAAAGCTAGGTCACTGTATCCTCCTGGCATTCTGGCAATAAGTTCAGCTACTGCATTTTCGAACATGTGGCTTCCCATTCCTGTTGCGCCAACACTACCTATTTCTTCTTTATCAACGCAAAGACAGCAGCTAGTTTTTACACTTGCGTCTGAATCCATAAGGGCGGCAAAAGAAGTGTATGCACAAGAGCGGTCATCCTGGCCGTAGCCAAGAACTAAAGAACGATCTAAGCCACAATCACGAGCTTTTCCGGATGGTACAATTTCAAGTTCAGCGGATTCAAAATCTTTTTCTTCGATATCGTATTTTTTGCGGAGAAGTTCAAGAATGATTTTTTTGCTGGTTATTTTTTCTTCTTTCTTCTTCTTTTTATCTTTTTTCTTTTCGTCGTCAGCCTTTTCATCCTTTTTGGTAGGATTTATAGAACCGAGGATAACATCCAAGTCTTCGCCTTTAATTATTTCAGAACCACTTTTTTTCATCTGTTCCTGTGCAAGGTGAGGCAAAATATCTGAAATACAGAAAACTGGGTCTATTTCATCTTCACCAATATTTACAGAGATACTTGTTCCGTCTGTTTTGCATACTATTCCGTGGATTGCCAGTGGAATTGTTACCCACTGATATTTTTTTATTCCACCGTAGTAATGAGTATTCAAGTAAGTAATAAAATCTTTTTCGTAAATAGGATTCTGTTTTGCATCCAAACGAGGCGAATCAATGTGGGCGCCTAGAATGTTCATTCCGTCTTCTATGTTTGCACTTCCAATCTGGAAAAGGGCTACGGCTTTGTTCATTTTTGTAACATAAACTTTGTCGCCGCTTTTAACGCTTTTGCATTCTGCCAGATTTTTATAACCCTTAGCTTCTGCTGCTTTTACGATTTGAGTAACACATTCTCTTTCTGTTTTGCCGTTGTTCAGAAAGTTTTTGTAGTTTTCAATTAAGTTATTTCCAATCGAAAGTGATTTTTTATTTTTTCGCATTTATATAACTCCTTGTGGTAATAATTACTAAATTATTTTTCCTGTTAATTCTTCCGCATTATCAATAATTGTTCCAGCACCAAGTTTCTCAAGAAAGTCTCGACCTTTAAATCCCCAGCTACAGGCAATAAAGTCCAAGCCGGAATTTTTTGCAGTCATAAAATCAACATCGCTGTCACCAATATAAACGGCTTCATTTTTAGAAATCCCCATGGAATTGAGAGCCGTGTTTACCATGTCCGGAGCTGGTTTTGTTGCAATGCCAGTTTTTACGCCAAGTGCTATATCAAAAAGTCCCGGGAAGAAATCTTTTACTAAATCCTGAACGCCATAGTCGGGTTTGTTAGAAACCACAGCGGTTTTAATTCCGGCTCTACGAAGATTTTTAATTGCTTCTGGAATTCCTTTGTAGGGACCTGTATTATCGGCACTATGAATTTTGTAGTATTCTGTAAAACTGTTTATGGTTTTTTGAACTGTTTCCTGATTAGTCCCCTGGGGAAGGGCGCGCTCGATGAGTTTTACAATTCCGTTTCCTACGAATCGGCGTACTTCTTCGTAAGTTCTTTCCGGAAAATTATTTTCTTTGAGCGCAAAATTTGTTGCGTTCTGCAAATCCTTTAGGGTATCTAAGATTGTCCCATCCATGTCGAATATTGCAGCTTTGTATGACATTTTATTCCTCTTAGTTATGCATCATTGTTTTGTTGTCTCGGCAAAGGTATTCTACAGCTTTTCGACCAGCATAAACTGTTGTAGGCAGTCCTCCAGGCATCATAGTTCGTTGTCCGGCAAAGTACAAACCTTTTACGCTTCCTGCTTTTGAAGGGAAGAAGTACTGTGAATCTTTTGGAGCCCATACAGACATCCAACTGCCTTCGTAAGAACCGCAGTAGCGTTCGTATGTAACAGGAGTTGCAACATCAAAGACTTCTACATTGTCCTTGATTTCTGGCATGAATTCAGAAAGTATTGAAATAAATTCTTCTGCGAGTTCCTGTTTTTTCTGCTTGTAGCTGCCGTCTTCCTTAAGAGCTTTCCAGTAATCGTAGCTTTTTCCAAGTAAAAGACATGTTACTGAAGAACAGCCTTCTGGCGCATATTTGTCGTAAAGGGCATAGTTGTTGATTCTAAGCTCTTTGAATTCAAGGCCACCAGCTTTAAAAGGTTTTTCTAGAGGGAAAACAATTCCCCTTGGGTATTTTGAAAGGTCAGCTTTTACACCAAGACCAATAAACATATTCTGTTCTGTTACAATAACTCTTCGCATTTTGTGTACCCATTTTTCATCAAGGGCAGGCTGGAAGAGGGTATCGATAGCTTTTCTTGTGTCCTGGGTTACGATTACGGCGTCAGCGGCTATGAATTCACCTTTTGAAATAACACCACTAGTTTTTCCATTTTCGATAACTACTTTTTCTACTGGTGAATGGTATTTAATTACTCCTCCAAGAGCCTGGAATGTTTCAGCCATATTTTTTGCCATTCGTAATGAGCCACCTTCAGGGTAACCGCAGTCCCCACTGGCAAAAGAAGCAACTGTATAAATAAAAGAAAGTGCATTATAGCGTTCGCCGATTGTTGAGCGTAAAAGATGCTGCAAATCCTTGTTTTTAAACTGCTGTATGTAATCTTCGTAGCTCATATTATTAAGAGCTAGATAACGGGTCAAAACAGGAGCCATTTTTAAAAGTTCTGTTGAAGAAGGGTGCTTTGGAGAATCTGATTTTAAACCGCGAATGTCGTCAATTACTATGTGAACAGGTAAAAAAATCTTTGCGTCTTTATAAAGGCGATTGATTGCTTTTTTATCTTCTGGAGCGTGACGAAGAAATTCTTCTTTTAGTTTATCTAAGTCTCTATAAAAACAGATTTTTTTATCACCATTTATAAGAGTGTAAACAGGATCTTTGTAAAAAATAGGGTTATTTTCTTTTAGGGCGCCTACTTCTTTCCAGACTTTGTTAATCATCAGTTTTTCAGAAGAACCAGTGAGCCAATGCATACCACCTTCAAATAGATAGCCTTTTCTACTCCAGCTAGTTGAAAGTCCGCCAGGAATTATGTGTTTTTCTAAAATTGTTACTTTGAATCCTGATTTTTGAGCGTATACGGCGGCTGCAAGACCTGCAATACCAGCACCTACGATGATTACATTCTTTTCGTTCATTCTCTAATTATAGCATAAATGAAAAAAATAATATATTGGGAAAAATTATCAATGATAGAAACTTGAGGAGAATTTTACTTTCTTCTATACATTGAGGGGGGAAATTATTAAAATAGAGCTAAGGTATAATAATGGAAAACACTAAACGAACTGTAACTTGTGGCGAATTGCGTGCCGCAGATGTTGGTAAAAAAGTTGTATTAAATGGTTGGGTAAGCCGCACCCGTGACTTGGGCGGTCTTGTATTTATTCGTCTTCGTGACCGCTACGGAATCACACAGGTTATGGTTGGCGATAAGGCTTCTGAAGAAGTTAAGAAAATCGCTTCTTCACTTAAATCTGAATATTGTATCGCTGTAGAAGGGGTAGTTGCTGCCCGAGCAGAAAAAGATATTAACAAGGAAATGGCTACTGGTGAAATTGAAGTTGAAGCCAGCGACATTGAAATCTTTACTACTTCGCAGGAACTTCCTTTTAGTATTGAAGAAGTACGCCAGAAGGACGGAACAATCGTTCTTCCAAACGAAGATTTGCGTCTTAAGTACCGCTACCTGGATTTGCGCCGCGATCCAATGCAGCAGAATATCATTTTGCGTTCGGCAGTTACTTTTGCTACCCGCGAATATTTGACAAGCAAGGGATTTTTGGAAATTGAAACTCCTACTTTCATAAAATCAACTCCAGAAGGAGCCCGCGACTACCTTGTTCCTAGCCGCGTTCACCCTGGAAAATTCTATTCACTTCCACAGTCGCCACAGCTTTATAAACAGCTTTTGATGGTTTCTGGTTTTGACAAGTACTTCCAGATTGCCCGCTGCTACCGTGACGAAGATGCCCGCGGTGACCGTCAGCCTGAGTTCACTCAGATTGATATGGAAATGAGCTTTACAAACCGCGAAGAAGTTCTTTCTACAACAGAAGGAATGATGCAGTATATCTTTAAAAAGACTTTGAATTACGATTTGCCAGCTAAGTTTGACCGCATCGCCTGGGAAGACGCTTTTGACCTTTACGGAAGCGACAAGCCTGATTTGCGTTTTGACATGAAAATGCAGGATGCAACTTTTATGGCTGATTTGGCAGACTTTAATGCATTTAAGGCTGGAGCTGCAAATGCCGGCCGCGATGTTCAGCGTCACAAGCGCTCTGGCCTAAAGGCTTTGGTTGTAAAGAACGTTGCAGACAAGTACAGCCGCAAGAATGTTGAAGCTCTTGAAGCCGTTGCAAAAACATACAAGGCAAAGGGCCTGGCATGGATGAAAGTTAATGCAGAAGGTGTTTTTGAAGGCGGAATCAGCAAGTTCTATGCCGGAAAAGAAGCAGAAATCTGCTCAAAACTCGGTGCAGAAAAGAATGACCTTCTTTTGTTCGTAAGTGACGAAAACTGGCAGCTTGCCTGTACAGCCCTTGGTGCAGTCCGCAAACAGCTTGGTAAAGACTTGAACCTTTACAATCCTGCCGATGAATTCCACTTTGCATGGATTATCGACTTCCCATATTTTGCATTCAACGAAGAAACTCAGAGCTGGGAAACAGAACACCACATGTTCACCCTACCACAAAAACAGTACTGGGACACTCTTGAAAGCGACCCAGGAGCCGTAAAAGGCGACCTTTACGACCTAGTATTGAACGGCTACGAACTCGCTTCTGGTTCTATGCGTATCAACGACCCAGCCTTGCAGGAACGCATCTTTGAAATTGTAGGCTACAGCCGCGAACGCGCCGAAAAAGCCTTTGGTTTCTTAGTTCAGGCCTTTAAGTTTGGCGCCCCACCACACGGAGGAATCGCCCCAGGATTGGACCGCCTGATTATGTTGATGAGACATGAAGAAAGTATCCACGAAGTAATTGCATTCCCTAAGAATAATTTGGCAGCTTCACCAATGGATGAGTGTCCTTCTGTCGTAGATCAGAGCCAATTGGATGATTTGCACATTACTATTCATGATGCAGAAGCATAATCTGCAAGTTTTGCTTGCAAAACTTGATAAGCACGCGAAAGCGTGCGACATGAGCAGCAGCTTAAAGATTTGCATATCAATTGCTATGATGTAGAAAAAGACTAAAAGATAAAAAAGAGCTCGATTTTTTCGAGCTCTTTTTTGTTGTAATTAACCTATTCTCTTACTGGAACCTTCTCTGCAAGCTTCTGAACTTCTTCAACAGGAAGTTTTACCCATGCAGCAATCTGCTCTAAACTACCTACATTAGATTCAATAAGATTTCTGATGACTTCTTGTTTGCCTTCAAAACGACCTTCTAAACGGCCTTTGTTAATAATTTTATCAACTACTTCGCACATGGTTACACCTCCCTTTTTACTAAAGTTGCTTTCATTATAAACCTTTTCAAATGAATCGTCACCAGTCAAAACAGACAGCATCTTTAAGGTTTCATCAACATGTTTAATTTTTTCTTTTGAACCTTCGTAGTCTTCATTCAGTCTTTTCGTCTGAAAATATTTTAAGTGGTGCGTAGCAGTCTGCGTAAGCAGACCGTCCGTAGGTAAGCCGCGGAACGCCCGACCCGCCAGTTTTGCAAGGCAAAACTGGGTAAGGTGGCGGAGCCACCGACGGTAACACCCGAAAGTTAATCATTAATAATGAAGTCGATGATTCCGAATGAGTCATCGCTTTTTTTTTACAATCATGTTAAAATCATTGAAAAAAGAGGTACTTATGGAAACAGCGATTTTAAGTAGTTTTGATAAATACACAACATTCTCTTTTGCTGGAAAGACTTTAACATTCAGGACTTGTGACAATTTGGAACGATATACAAAAGTTCTGTTATGGGACAATGGTTATATTGAGGTTATGGCAAAATATAAAAATAAGTCTGAGGAAATTGAAGAATATATTGATTTGCAGCCAGTGCTTGACGGGCTTTTTATGGATAAAAGAGCATTTTTGAAACCTATTAAAGAGGTGAAGATACAATATGCTTAAATCTAATATTGAAAAGATTAAGAACGAAGCTCAATTAATTGTTTCAGGATATGCATTTTTACCAAGAGAAGATGGTTTTATTGGTATTCTTAATCTTGAACATCCAGATTGTGCAATTGTAATTAATAAAGATTGTGAAATTATAGAAACAAATATGGATTCTATTGAGCAAAATATCGTTTTGGGGTTGGCAAAAAAGAACCTTCAGTTTTTAAGCTTAGAGGGACACAATGCCTAAATATTTTCGCGATAAAATTGCAAATCACTATTTGTATTTTACCTCTCAATGCATAGTTGAAGCCATGCATGTTCATGCAAGTGATAGAAAATTGACAGAAGTGAATTCTGCAAAATTTTTTGTAAGAGAAGATGGTTCTTCTGTTATGCAAAAAAGAGGCGATTTAACAGATTCCGAAATCACAACCATTCAAAAATTTATAAAAGAAAACTACATCGATATGTATAAGACCTGGAAAGATTTTGGCGGAAAAGAGTTTTACAGAAAATAGAATTGTTTTTCATTTTCCTGAATTTTGTGTTAGGTCATGGAGTGGTGCAGGCTTGCCACCGGCAAGGCTGCAGTCTGCGCTAGCAGAACGTCCGTAGGTAAGCCGCGGAACGCCCGACCCGCCAGTTTTGCAAGGCAAAACTGGGTAAGGTGGCGGAGCCACCGACGGTAACACCTAAAAGTAATCATTTATTATAGAAAAGACTTGAACCTTTACAATCCTGCCGATGAATTCCACTTTGCATGGATTATCGACTTCCCATATTTTGCATTCAACGAAGAAACTCAGAGCTGGGAAACAGAACACCATATGTTCACCCTGCCACAGAAACAGTACTGGGACACTCTTGAAAGCGACCCGGGTGCTGTAAAAGGCGACCTTTACGACCTAGTATTGAACGGCTACGAACTCGCTTCAGGTTCTATGCGTATCAACGACCCAGCCTTGCAGCAGAGAATCTTCAAAATCGTAGGTTACAGCGAAGAACGCGCCGAAAAAGCCTTTGGTTTCTTAGTACAGGCCTTTAAGTTCGGCGCCCCACCACACGGAGGAATCGCCCCTGGATTGGACCGCTTGATTATGTTGATGCGCCATGAAGAAAGTATCCACGAGGTAATTGCATTCCCTAAGAATAATTTGGCAGCTTCACCAATGGATTTGAGGTGTATGATGAAATCAGACACCTCAAAAACGGACGAGTCAAGGCTTTAAGCGAGCGAAGGCGAGCGTGCCTTGACCGTAAGTATTGCGGTTGTATGCTAAAGGCAAACAACCGCAAAACGGCTGAGTCAAGGCCTTGAGCGAAGCGTGCCTTGACCAGACGTACGAATGTCCAAGTGAGGTTGACCAGGGTCAACTTGATGAAATTCACATTCAATGCACTGAAAAAGAATAATTTGGCGACATAGCGTGCTGCGAGCCGATGGATTTGAGGTGTATGATGAAATCAGACACCTCAAAAACGGCTGAGTCAAGGCTTTAAGACGAGCGAAGCGAGCGTGCCTTGACCAGACGTACGAGTGTCCGTCAGTTGTTGACAAGCAGCAGCTTAAGGATTTGCATATCAATTGTTATGATGTGGAGAAAGACTAAAAGATAAAACCCGCTGGATTTGAACAGCGGGTTTATTAATCTATAATCAATAATTCATATTATTGATTATAGATTATCCTGAGAGCCTACAGTCGTTGAATTATCCATTGAATTAAACTAGCAACACCTCTAATAATTCCAATTATACTTAGAACAATTACAATAATATACATTGTCTTTTCGTTATCTGTGGCAACTAGTCCAAGAATAATTGCAACTACAACTCCAACAACAAGTGACCATAAAATA
>JAILLQ010000046.1 GCA_024693045.1 Treponema sp. | reverse complement strand
GCCATAGTGGAGAGGCAATACCCGTTCCCATACCGAACACGGAAGTCAAGCTCTCTAACGCCGATGATACTGCCTTTCGGGGTGGGAAAGTAGGTAGCTGCCAGACTTTTTTTTCTTTAAAAACCTTTTTTTTATGTTGTTATATTTTTTCTAGTTTTAACTTATCTGCTTTTTTGGCAGCTACCTACGGCGACAAAGCACAGCTTTGTCGAGCCCAAAGGGTTGGAGAATCCTAAAAAATTGTACTGGCGTACAATTTTTTTTAACGGATTTTCTATAAGGGGCAAGCTGCCAGACTTTTTTTTTGTTTAAAAATTATCTGCTATTCGGAACTCATTTTTAGGAAAATATTTGTTTGCTTTTTTGGCAGCTACCTACGGCGACAAAGCGTAGCTTTGTCGAGCCCGATGAGAAGGAGAATCCTAAAAAATTGTACTGGCGTACAATTTTTTTTTAACGGATTTCCTATTGTGGGCAAGCTGGCCAGACTTTTTTTTCTTTAAAATATTTTATGCTTTTTTCGTTTATTTTAGGAAATAATTTATCTGCTTTTCTGGCAGCTACCTACGGCGACAAAGCGTAGCTTTGTCGAGCCCGATGAGTAGGAGAATCCTAAAAAATTGTACTGGGGTACAATTGTTTTTAACGGATTTCCTATTGTGGGCAAGCTGACCAGACTTTTTTTTTGTTTAAAAATTATCTGCTATTCGGAACTCATTTTTAGGAAAATATTTGTTTGCTTTTTTGGCAGCTACCTACGGCGACAAAGCACAGCTTTGTCGAGCCCAGTTAGTAGGAGAATCCTAAAAAATTGTACTGGCGTACAAT
The DNA here is from genome assembly GCA_024693045.1 of Treponema sp. Taxonomy (GTDB): domain Bacteria; phylum Spirochaetota; class Spirochaetia; order Treponematales; family Treponemataceae; genus Treponema_D. The sequence continues at coordinate 73,109 of JAILLQ010000046.1, read as the reverse complement.
TTTTTTTAACGGATTTCCTATTGGGGGCAAGCTGGCCAGACTTTTTTTTCTTTAAAATATTTTATTCTTTTTTCGTTTATTTTCAGGAAATAATTTATCTGCTTTTTGGCAGCTACCTACGGCGACAAAGCGTAGCTTTGTCGAGCTCGATGAGTAGGAGAATCCTAATAAATTGCACTGGCGTACAATTTTATTTAACGGATTTCCTATAGTGGGCAAGCTGGCCAGACTTTTTTTGTTTAAAAATTTTTATGCTTTTTTCGTTTATTGTCAGGAAATAACTTGTTTGCTTTTCGGCAGCTACCTACGGCGACAAAGCACAGCTTTGTCGAGCCCGATGAGTAGGAGAATCCTAAAAAATTGCACTGGTGTACAATTTTTTTTAACGGATTTCCTATAGTAGGCAAGCTGGCCAGACTTTTTTTTGTTTAAATACTTTTATTCCTTTCACCGTTTATTTTCAGAAAAGAACTTATCTGCTTTTTTGGCAGCTACCTACGGCGACAAAGCGTAGCTTTGTCGAGCCCGGTTAGTAGGAGAATCCTAAAAAATTGTACTGGCGTACAATTTTTTTTAACGGATTTCCTATAAGGGGCAAGCTGCCAGACTTTTTTTTGTTTAAATACTTTTATTCCTTTCACTGTTTATTTTCAGGAAATAATTTATCTGCTTTTCTGGCAGCTACCTACGGCGACAAAGCGTAGCTTTGTCGAGCCCAGGGGGTAGGAGAATCCTAAAAAATTGTACTGGGGTACAATTTTTTTAACGGATTTCCTATTGGGGGGCAAGCTGGCCAGACTTTTCTTTGATTAAAAATTTTTATGCTTTTTCGTTTGTTTTCAGGAAATAATTTATCTGATACTACTCTTATTTTCGCAGAAATAAATTTTACAAGCTTTTTTTTGTAAGTATGAAATTAGTTGTTTTTAGAAAAATATAATTGCCAGTTGCTGGTGTAATAGAGTCTTTTTTCTATTACACCAGTCTGGCAGTTTTTAAAAGAGTTTTAATGATGAGATTATTTTAATTTGGGAATGCTTTTAAGAAGTCTTCTGTTTTGCTCCAATATTTGATTCCCCAATTTTCAAAATTCCATTCGTCCATGTAATTGTTACATTCATAGTCGATATAGTACAGTTTACTTTCCTGTAGTATGAAATTTGTGGGATAATAATCGATATTTATACCGGCTGGATAAAGTTTCTTGCACATTTCCTTAACCTGATTTACATGTTCGGCTTTTATTTTGTCTTCTTTAACAAGTTCACTTGCGGCTGGACCATCTATGTACTCTTTTAGTATTCTTTCGTTTTTTTCATCTACCTCAAAAAGTTTTGGGAGGGGAATACCAATCTTTCTCAGTTTTTCATAATCATTTTTTTCGGATTGTAATTTGTCTCCAAACTTATAATATGCGCATGGTTCGTGGTGGATTTGCTTTATTACAAATTCTTTGTCGCCAAGTTTGGCTAGATATGAATATCCTCCCTTTCCTTTTCCAAGAAGTTTAACGATTTTGTATTCTTTTCCGTTAACACTTAGTTTTTTTTCTGACTGAACAAGTATTCCCCCAGCCAGGATTACCTTATCCTGACATTTTCGTTCATAAACTGTATTGCCAAAATCCGAATATGTTTCATCATTTTCTGACGCATTTATGAGAACTCGAAGTTTTTCTCCGTTGGCTGCATCGGTTTTAATGTATTCAAGTAATTTAGGGTTGTCGTGACTTATGAATTCAACTTCTTCACTTCTGGCTGAACTGTAGAGATTTCTTATTCCGATTAGACTTTTTACTACATTCAGAACTTTTTGACTTTCTTCTTCCTGCAATTTTTTCCATGGCATTGGCCGGCGGTTGTATGGTCCGTCACTTCCATTCAATGCTATTTCGGTTCCGTAGTAGATACAGGGAGTTCCCTGCATTGTCATTAAAATTAAAATCTTCTGGTAAAATTCGTCTATTGAAGCACAAGAATCAATAAGGCGGCCTGTATCGTGGGTATCTAAGAGGTTGAAAAGAGCATCGTTTGTTTGTCTGTAGTAAAGGCTATAAACTCGATCCAAGGATTGTTTTAATGGAGTTGCATTTTTGAAAAATCTTGATACTGCATTTTCAAAGGGGTAATTCATTACAGAGTGGTATTCGTCACCTGCCAGCCATTGTAGCGAATCGGTCCATATTTCTCCAAGGAGGTAGAGTTCAGGATTTTCTGCAAGTAGCTCACGGTGAAGTTTTTTTACGAAAGAATGAGATATTTCATTTGCTACATCAAAGCGTATTCCGTCGATTTTCCAGTTTTTTACCCAATTGCGGCAGATTTCTACAAAGTAATCCTGGACTTGAGGATTATTAGTATTTAGCTTAGGCATTCCATGTACAAAATCGAATGTAAAATACCTTCCATCTTCTGTTGAAGATTTGTCCTGTGTGAGAGGGAATTTATTTATAAAGAACCAATCTTTGTATTTTGAATTTTCCTGATTTTTGAGTATGTCTTTCCAGTAAATAAAGTCTAGACCAGAATGATTGAATACGGCATCCAGCATTATTTTGATACCAAGCGAATGTGCTTTTTCTATAAGCTCAATCATCTCCTCTTCGCTTCCGAAGTCTGGATCTATTTTAGAATAGTCTGTTGTGTTGTATTTATGATTGCTGGTAGATTCAAAAATTGGAGTCAAGTATATTCCACTTATACCTAAATTATGCAAATATTCAAGTTTGCTTGTAATCCCTGCTATATCGCCGCCATAAAAATCATTCCATTCCATGTGACCGTCGTCGTACCATTCTTTGTTTTTTAAACGCTTGAAATGATTTCCTGCAGAGCAAAAGCGTTCTGGGAAAATTTGATACCATATTGTGTCTTTTACCCAGGTAGGAACTTTTACAATGTCTGCTGGGTTTATCCAGGCCATTTTGAATCTGCCATAGCTTTCTGGAAACTTCTGGTAATCGCTAGGAGTTGCATAATCGTTTTCAAATAGAAAAATTTTTTCATCTCCAGCCCAGATTTCAAAGTAGTATTCTGTTCTTTTGTAAGGAGGTCTTAGCTGGCAATTCCAGATATCATTTCTGGAAAGTGAGTATTTTTTTACCATGGGGATTTTATCTCCATTCCAAATACCTTTTGTAGTTAGTCGACCAGCGGCTGAATCTTGCCATATTAAAAAAACTTGACTTATGTCATGACCTGTTTTGAGATTTATTTCCAGCTGATCTTTGTTGTATGCATAGCAATCATTATATGAGCATCGGTGTGAAATTGATGAAATATCCATAAATACCTCGATTTGTGCATTATAATGCTGTGACAGAGATAAAATCTTGCAGTATAATGGTTAAAAATAACACAATCCTGCTATTTTATGAAAAAAGAAGACAGTAAATATGAAAAGAAAATTCACGGGCGCATAGATTTTCCATATACGGTTTATATGGGAAGACTTCCTGAATTTTTGCGAAACTTTCCTTTGCATTGGCATGATGAGTTTGAAATCATTTGGATTGAAAGGGGAGAAGGCTATTTTAGAGTTTTGTCTCAGGAGTTTTTGTGCAAAAAGAATGATATAGTAATAATTCCTCCTGGATGTATGCATTCTATCCGTCAGAAGGATGAAGAAAACTGTTGGTATTTTAACATTCTTTTTAAATTTGAACTTCTAGAAGCGGATGAAAGTTCTCTTACATTTCAAAAGTATTTTAAACCCTTTTTAGAAACTCAATCTTTTATCGAATGCATTCGTGCCGGACAGGATTTAAATGAACTTTTATTGCCACACATTGTTTATCTGGTAGAGAACCGAAAGCAAAAGTTTGAAAATCAGGAACTGCTAATCAAATCCCACTTGTTTACTATTATGAACACTTTGCAGGGTGTTTTTTTGAAAAATTCTCAGAAAAGTCAGGGAAAAAGCCATAATATAGAGCGCTTAAAGCCATTGATTGGTTACATTTCTCAACATTATGAAAATGATTTATCTGTGGCTGATGCTGCAGAAATGATTTCGATGAGTCCTAATTATTTTATGAAGTATTTTAAGAAAACTCTGGGAATAAGTTTTGTAAATTATTTGAATCAGGTTCGACTTGAACATGCTCAGATGTTTTTAAAAAACAGTTCCCTGAATATTTCTGAAATTTGTGAAAAATGCGGATTCCATAATTTTTCTTATTTTATCCGCAGTTTTAAAAAAGCCTTTGGAATCACTCCCAAAAAGTATAGAAGTTAAATTATTGTTATTTTATGTAGCTGCTGAATTTTTGCTTTGCGATTTCCAATGCTTCTTTATCGAACAAAACTAGAATTAATTCAAAGTCGTTTGCAAAGGGAAGTAAAGTATCTATAGCTTCTTTTAAGGCTTCTTCTTTTGGGTATGCATATGCTCCCGCACTTATAAGTGGAAAGGCTATGCTTTTGAGACCTTTGGCTTTTGCTATATTTATAGAAGAAAGGTAACATTTTTTTAAAAGAGAACGACTTTCTTCTTTTGTGTGCTGGTAATATATTGGACCTACAGTATGTATTACATACTTTGATTTTAATTTATAAGCTTTTGTTATTTTTGCCTGACCACATTCACAACCTGCTAAAGTTCGGCACTCTGCAAGAAGTTCTGGACCGGCGGCCCTGTGTATGGCTCCATCTACGCCGCCTCCACCTAAGAGGGTTGAATTTGCTGCATTTACGATTGCATCAACTGCATAGGAGGTGATATCTCCTTTTTCGATGGTTAAACTCATAATCTGATTCCTTCTATAATTTCTTTTGCTTTTTGCAGTACAGGAAGTTCTCGCTCAGAGACTAGTCTGCCGATTTTGCTTTCTTTGGCATGTATATATTCCTGGATTGCCTGATCATATTTTAAATGTATACTTGTTAGATGAAAACATTCTATTTCGGCTTTTGTAAGCTTTTTTGGACCAAAAGAAATTGCTTTGCACAAAAAATAGTGATTGATGTTGTGTCTGTGAATTATATTGTAGTAGTCGCTTACGATGCCGATTTTGCAGATAACCTGAGCTTCTAGACCAAGTTCTTCTTTTAGCTCTCTCTTTAGAGCTTCTTCCAGATTTTCACCTTTTTCTACTCCTCCGCCTGAGCTTTCTATGTATTTTGCTTTTCCAAAATAGTCATCTCTGTCGACATGGACAAAATAAAAGTTTTTGTCGTCATCAAAGATTATCGCTCTTGCACAATGGCGGTCGTGATCTATGTATTCCAGAGGCCATTCCTTGTCTTGTAATTGAATATTTATTTCTGTAAAAGATTTCATACGAAATGTTTTTCCTTATGTAGATTAAGTTTCTTTGCTTTAGGAGCTGCGCCGAGCGTGGAGGGCACGAAGTGGCCACTGGAAGGAGTGAGCTCTGTGAACGACTGAAGCGGTTGAGCGTAGCGGAACCCGGAAGGCGACTGGCAAAAAGGTTTGCGCCATAAAATAGATTATCTGAAAATTGAAAATCCACCTGGAGCTTTTGCACCTGCTTTTACCCATGAAAGAGTATTTTTTATTGAAGGCTTATTTTTTTGCTTATCAAGAGCAGTCAGATATTCTGAAAGCCAGGAAGCAAAGGCGGAATTTTTCTTCATTGTTTCATTTTCTTCATCGCCTGTAATCAATAGAAGAGAAATGTTTTCTTTTTCAGAAGAGTAGGCAGCCAGGTTTTCTGCAAAATTAGCAAAGGCTGCTTCTGCGGCAGCTACGAATGGATTTGCAGGAACAGAAGTTAAACTTTTTGAAGCTGGAGTCAGGACAAAATCCTTAACGCTTGGATGAGTTTTTAGAATGAAAATTAGTCTTGCTGGCTGCTTTTTTTGTTCTATTCGGGTAAGAGCTTCGAGGGCTGCATATTGGAAAGAGCATATCATTTCGTCGGAAGATTTCTGGCAGTTGTCTTGAGAGAAGTTTGAAAAATCGACAGAGTATAGGCTGGAATCAAAGTAAAAAATATAGTCGTCGATGTAACCGAGTGAAGTTTCTGCCTGGATTATGAGCGAGCGGGCAGATACGGCAGAACCTTTATTCCATAAAACAGAAGTTGCGGATGAAGCTGCGGTTGTTCTTTTTTGTAAATCATCTGCGGTTGCAATATTAAAATCGCCTAGTGATAATCCTTCTGCAATTTCTGCAACAGAAGCTGAATCTTTTCCAACAATTAATAAATTTTTACTCATAGGCTGATTATAGCATATTCTATGCGTTTTATGATATAATTTTGCCCTATGAAAGTTTGGTTTAAATATCTTATTGCTTCTTTATTAGGTATTGCATGTGCTTTTATTTTGCCTGCTAATAATGAACTTGTTTCTAAAGGAATTAATTTTATAACAGAACTGGTAGTTCGCTTTGGCCGCTACATGATTGTACCTCTTGTGTTTTTTACCACAATTATTGCCTTCAATAGACTTCGAGAAAATAAGCTTTTGTTTAAAACTGGAATTTGGACAGGAAGTGTGATTGTTGCATCTTCTTTTATTTTAACTTTGGTAGGATTGATTTCTATTCTTATAGTAAAACTTCCTAGAATTCCTATAACCGGTGAAAATGAAAGTGCTTCTGCGATTCTTGGAATTGCAGATCTCTTCCGTGCGGTTTTACCTTACTCTGCATTTGAAACATTGAATAACGGAGTGTTTATAATTGCCGCATACGCATTTGCTCTTCTGATTGGAATTGAAACTTGTGTTGATGAAGTTACTTTTAGACCGGTTACAACTTTGGTAGATTCCCTTTCAAAGTTGATGTATACAATTTCTGTAATTTTTACAGAATTTTTAGCTTATGGCATGATTGCAATCTTGTGTTATTGGACCGTAAAATTCAGGGCAATCATAACAAGTGGTGTATTTACTCCAATGATTATTATGCTGCTTGTGGATTTTGTTCTTGTAGCTGGACTTATTTATCCTTTGATTGTCCGCTACTTGTGCCATGATCCTCATCCTTATCGCATTTTGTATGCTTCTGTTACTTCTGTTGTAACAGCTTTCTTTAGCGGGGATTCCAATCTTGTGCTTCCTTTGAATATGCGTCACGGAAAAGAAAGCCTTGGTATTCGAAGAAGAATTAATGGAGCAATTCATCCTTTGTTTACGGTATTTGCGCGAGGTGGTTCTGCTCTGGTAACAACAGTCGGATTTATTATGATTTGGCGAAGTTATTCCAGTTTGACAATTCCATTTAAAGATATTATGTGGATTACTTTTACTTCTTTTGGAATCTCTTTCCTTTTGGGAGGATTTCCGGCTGGGGGTGCATTTATTTCCTTGACTGTTTTGTGTACTCTTTACAGTCGAAGTTTCGAAACAGGATTCCTTCTTTTGGAACCTGCTGCACCGATAATCTGCTCTTTTGCAAGTGCTTTTGATGCTGTAACTGCTATGTTTGGTTCTTACATTGTTGCAGTTAAAACTAAGTTAATTGAACATCATGGAATTAAACATTTTATTTAATTTTCAAATAGAAAGGGAAAATATATGAAAACTTCAAAATTTATTATTTCAACTTTGAGAGACGCACCTAATGACGCCGTTATTTCCAGCCACAAGCTTATGATGAGAAGCGGTATGCTCAGAAAGCTTGGAAACGGACTTTATGCTTATATGCCGATTGGTTATAAGTCTTTTCAGAAAGTGCAGAAGATTATCCGCGAAGAATTGGACAAAGCAGGTCTTATGGAAATGAAACCGACTGTTATTCAGCCAGGTGAATTGTGGAAAGAATCTGGACGTTGGGACAAAATGGGCGACGAAATGTTAAAGGCACAGAACCGACAGGGGCAGCACATGGTTGTTTCTCCAACTGCGGAAGAAGCTTTTACGGCTTTGGTTCGTGACGGGCTTTCTTCATATAAGCAGCTTCCTTTTACTTTGTATCAGATTAATACAAAATATCGCGATGAAATTCGTCCCCGTTATGGTGTAATGCGCGGTCGTGAATTTACTATGATGGACGCATATTCTTTTGATAAAGATCAGGCTGACTTGGATGAATCTTATGAAAATGTAGCAAAAGCATATAGAAGAATATTTAAACGCATGGGACTTAAAACTATCAGCGTAAAGGCTGATACAGGTGCTATGGGAGGTTCTGGTTCTGAAGAATTCATGGTAGAAAGTGAAGTTGGTGACGATACTTTGCTTTTGTGTCCAAACTGTTCTTATGCAGCTAACGTAGAAAAGGCTAGTTGCCAGAAAGAAATTCCTTTAAACAATGAAGGAAAAGCTCAGGTAAAAACAGATTTGCCTGTTGAAGAAGTTGCTACTCCAAATGTATTTAGTATTGAAGATATGGAAAAATTCTTTAATGCTAAGCCAACAACTTTCCTTAAAGCATTGATTTATAAGGTTTATAACTGTGCTGTAGATCTTTCTAAAAACGATTTTTATAAAAAGGCTGAAACTGTTACAGAAGGTGGACAGACTTATATTCCTGAAACTTTCTTCTGCGTACTAATTCGCGGCGACCTTGATGTTAATGAAGCTAAACTTGCCTCTGTATTAAAGGCTAGTGGAGCAGAACTTGCAAGTGATGAGGACGTATTGAAATATTCTGGAGCTCCTCATGGCTTTGTTGGTCCAATTGGATTAAAGATTCCAGTATTAATGGATGATTCTACTATCGATATGCATGATTGTATTGCTGGCGCAGGAAAAGAAGGATTCCATATTAAGCATGTTGAACCAGGCAGAGATTTTGCTGCTTTTATGACAGCTGATGTTCGTACTTGTAAAGAAGGTGATAAGTGCCCTGATTGTGGTGGAACTTTCTACATGAAAAAGGGAAATGAACTTGGTCATATCTTTAAACTTGGACAGAAATATACAAAATCAATGAATGTAACTTACCTGGACGTAAGCGGAAAACCAGTAACTCCTGTTATGGGATGTTATGGAATTGGTGTTGATAGAACTTTGGCTAGTATCGTTGAAGGTAACAATGATGAAAACGGTATTATTTGGCCAATGACTGTAGCTCCATTCCAGGTAGTGCTTGTTCCTGTAAAATATGACGGCCAGATGAAGGAAGTTGCTGATAAGCTTTACGAAGAATTACAGAATGCTGGTGTTGAAGTTCTGCTCGATGACAGAAATGAACGCCCAGGTGTTAAATTCAAGGATTTCGATTTGATTGGAATTCCTGTTAGAGTTGTTATTGGCGAAAAGAATCTTCCAAATGTTGAAGTAAAACTTCGTAAAGAAAGCGAATCTAAGCTGATTGCCGCTGATGAAGCTGCTTCAGAAATTGCAGCTATTGTAAAAGCTGAAATTGACGCATTAAACGCATAGGAATTTTATGAAAAAGACACTTCTGTTTCTAACTTTTTTGACTTCATCTTTTTTGCTTCATGCACTTCCTGGATTTGAGTCCTATATACAGGAATTGCCTGGTCAGTATGTCTATTATCAGGACACAACTTTTGAGCGTAAGTCTTATTTTGGTTTGCTCCAGTTTGATAAAAAAACTTTTGCGGCCAGGTATTACGCTCCTAGTGATGAAAAAGCAAAAAAGCCTGAAACAGATGTTGAAATTTATTTTACAATCGATGAAAAGGCTGATCACATGGAATTGACTGGAGAAAAGATAATTTCCGGTTTTACCAGTGAAGAAGCCGAACTTGTAAATTACTTGCACGACATGATTTATGAGTTTAGTGCCCGTAGAATAAAAGTAGGTTCGCTTTCCGAAAACAAGCTTTCCATTCAAAATAATGAATATTTCGGACAGTTTGGTGGTTATGTAACAGTCATCTATGATGCAATTGTACCTCTTTTTAATGTAAGGGAAGTTTACCTGGAAGAAGGTTCTCCTGAATTTTTCCTGGTGACTGCCGGGCAAATTACAGGTTCTTCAGATAAATCTTTTGAAAAATTTAAGGGCTTTCCCGAGGTTCAGAACAATTCTTCGCATTCTATGCCAAAGATAAAGAAAGCGAAAGATAAAGATTTTTCAACGGAAGATGGAAAAACAATATACTTGGATACTGCTTGGGAAAAGGCCATGGATAATGTTTTTATGCTCGGGGATTCTGCTTTTGTTTCTGTTGGAAATATTCCTGATGCACCTATTGATTTCTTGCTCAGACAGCTTTTATTAAGTACTGGTGAATCTTATTTGGACTGGACAAAATGTGAAGTTCAAAAGAGTGATGATGGGCTTTTTATTTCTGGGCTTTATTACCAGCCAGATACAAAGAATATGAGTAAAAATATCAAGTCAGCGAAAAAATCTGGCGAAAACTATGATTTTTTTACTTTGACGGTTTATACAAATATTTATGCCAAGCATGCTAAATACTTTCAAAAAATTATAAAAAATAACTGCCAGTAATTTTAAGCATAAAAGGAAAGGGAATGTTTGAAAATAAGGGCTTAATTGTCAGGTTATTAATTGCCATTTGTTGTTTTATTTACAGTAGCTTACTTTTGCAATCCAGTAGGAAAAATTCGGCCTCCTTCCATGGTGGAGTAGGGGAACTTTCTTTTGGACTATGGGCAATTCTTGATTTAATACAATTTACTGTTACTGGCGTTGAAGGATTGATGTTTATTCAATCTCTTATTTATCTTTGTGCGCAGACTTCGACTTGTGCTTTAATAGCCTTTACTTACTATCTTTTTACAAAAGACCGTGATCATGAGTTAAAAAGAATCTACTTAATTTATATTCTACCAAGTGTGACGGTTCTTTTAATGCTTGGAATAAAATTTTTTACAAATGTTCACTTTTTTATTAAGGTTCCTAAAGTAGTATCATTAGCTAATTTACCTGCTTATAATTTCCCAAAAACAATTTTCTACTATATTCACAGTGTCTTTTGCTATACAAGTATTGGTTTATGCATTATTTATTCGATTTACAGAGAGTTTAAGAGACCTAAAATAAAAAAAATTGTTGTTATTGTTTATGTGGTTTCTTCGATTATATTTTTGGTCATGAATATTTATAAGTTTTTTATCGAAAACTTTTACCCAGTCTTGTATTTACAATATTCTGATTTTTCTACTTCTATTTCATATTTCATTCTTTCTGTTGCATCTTTTATTGTTATATACAGCAATTCTAAAGAATCCCTGATGAGAAGTTTAGATAAAACAATTTTTTCGGCTTCTAGTTTTCCGATTTTTGTTTTTTCAAAAGATGAAGATTTTATTGAAGCAAATCATCGTGGTTACGAATTTCTAAAAAAATATTCTATAGACATTAATAATAAGAAAACTTTTGACCAAATTTTTTCAGAAAATAATTTTGCAAGATTGGGATTTTTTGAAGATGAACAGGAAGGTGGGGAATTTTACCTTTCTGCTGTTACTAATCGCTCTTTGTACTATGGAAAAAAAATTGAGCTCTTTTCTAAAAAAAGGGAAATTGGATATTACCTTATTATTGTAAAGGTTAATATCTATTCGGAAATGAAAAAACGCATGGAAAATGAATCTGATACAGATGAACTAACCGGTTTAAAAAAGCAGATATCTCTGGAAAAATTCTTTACCGAAGAAATTATTTCACATCTTGAGCCTTTGATTTTTGTCTGTGCTAAAATTAATAATCTTGAGCACTTGAATAACACAATTGGTCTAAAGAAAACTAATTTTTACATTACAAACTTTTCTGATATTTTAAAAGAAAATCTAAATGAAATGAATTTACAGCAAGAAATACAAAAAAATCTTTTTAGGGTTTCTGGTTCTTTATTTGCCTTTATAATCTCTGCTAAACAACAGGAATTAATTCCGGAATTTTTTAAAAGTGTGAAGCGTTCATGTTCACAATTTTCTAAAAATCGTGTAGAAGAATTATCCTGCTCTTTAGCCTATACGATTGCAAATAACCGTGAAACTTCTGCTTTAACTGTGCTGCAAAAGAGTTACGAAAATCTATTTTTTGATAAAGATTAAATTAAAAACTGCTTCTTGAAAGAGGAGAGCCAATCCATTGACCTTCTGTACCAAGATATTCCTTTTTTTCGCCTTCAATCAGAAACTGAACACTTTTGACAGTAGAAAATTCTGTTGCTGTATAAACAATTTGCATTAGTTGAGCTATACAGCCTTCTACTCCGTAGGTATTGAATTCAAAATTTTCATTGAAGTTTAGAGTTGCAACCCCGTTTTTTACCGATGCACCAATTAAGCGGGTTCCTGCTGGGATTAGGTTCATACAATTACTTTCACTAGGTATTGGGCCGGCAATTAAGGCTTTGATTGCTTCGGTCAAAGGAGAATCTGTTTTAGGAAGTGTTCGTGTAATAATTTTACGGTTTACTTTTCCTTCTGAATCGATTATTACAAAGCAAAGATTTGTCTTTCTTCCTTCAATTTTAGTTGCTTCAACTTTTGTTGGCTGAGGCTTCTGGCTTTCTACAACCTTGCTTGCTTCTTCTTTTTCGTAGTTGCTAGTTTTTACGCTTTCGGCTGCTTTTGTAGCAGCGATTATTTCTTGATCTATTGGATTGTCTGCCTGGACTTGAATTTCTTCTTCCTGGCTTATTACAGGCTGTGTTACAGTAGTCTTTGTTGAATCTTCCATGAGGTCGAATTCAAACTTTTCTTCTGGGGCTGGGCTTATAGTTTTTTCTGGATGTTTAGTTACAAAATCCGGGGTTGAAACACCAACTCGTTCAAAGAAGTTAGTTTTTTTTAAATTAGAAAGGATGTTATCTTTTTGTACGAAAAATAACATTATCAAAAGAATTACACATAAGAAAAAGGCGGCTACATAAATGCCTGTGTTATTTTTTGTTTTTTTGTCTGACATATTATTATTATCGGAAGAAAATCTGCTATCCCTAAGAAAAAAATCCCCGATAAAGGGCGGATTAAATTTCTTCTTTCTGCACTTTTCGGGGATTCAGCAAAATGCTTTATTTTCTGTTATTAGCCAGCAAGGTATGCATTCATTGCGGCTGCGGCTTTGCGGCCTTCACCCATTGCAAGAATTACTGTAGCTGCACCAAGAACGATGTCTCCACCGGCCCAAACTTTTGTTTTGCTTGTAGCCTGTGATTCATCTACAACGATGTGTCCCTTTGCGTCCTGGTTCAAACCTGGTGTTGTTTTTACTAGGAGTGGGTTAGAACCGTTTCCAAGAGCAACAATCATTGCATCACATTCGATTTCATGTTCACTACCAGGAATTGCAACTGGGCTGCGTCTGCCGGAAGCATCTGGTTCGCCGAGTTCGTATGAAAGGACCTTTACACCGCGAACATGGCCGTCTTCTGTTCCAAGAACTTCTACTGGATTTTCAAGGAATCTGAAGTTTACGCCTTCTTCTTCAGCGTGTGCAATTTCTTCAAGACGAGCTGGCATTTCTGCGCGTGTTCGGCGGTAAACTATATCAACCTGCTCTGCACCAAGGCGAAAAGCCATGCGGGCTGCATCCATTGCAACGTTACCAGCACCACAAACTACTACATGTTTTGCTTCGTAGATAGGGGTAGCTGCATGAGCTTTATCGTAACCTTTCATAAGGTTAGCGCGTGTAAGATATTCGTTTGCAGAGAATACGCCGATAAGGTTTTCTCCTGGAATTCTCATAAACTTAGGAAGACCTGCTCCAGTTCCTACGAAAGCTGCATCGAAGCCTTTTTCTTCAAGAAGCTGGTCGAGAGTGTCTGTTCTTCCAACAAGGAAGTTCATTTCGAATTTAACACCCATTTTCTTAAGATTGTCGATTTCATTCTGAACGATTGATTTTGGAAGACGGAATTCAGGAATACCGTACATCATTACTCCACCGGCTTTGTGGAATGCTTCAAATACTGTTACTTCGTGACCTGCTCGTGCACAGTCAGCGGCTACTGTAAGACCTGCTGGACCTGCTCCGATTACTGCAACTTTTTTGCCTGTTTTTGCAGCGATTTCTGGCATTGTTACTTTGTTGTTATTTCTTTCCCAGTCTGCTACGAAGCGTTCAAGGCGTCCGATAGATACTGCTTTTTCTGCTGATTTAAGGGATTTACCAATAGTACACATTCCCTGACACTGTTTTTCCTGAGGACAAACGCGTCCACAGATTGCAGGAAGTAAAGATGTTTCTTTAATTGTGTCTACAGCGCCCTTGAAGTCGCGTGCAGCAATTTTTGCGATAAAGTTAGGGATTTTAACTCCTACAGGGCAGCCTTTGATACATGGCATAGCCTTACACTGAAGACAACGGTTTGCTTCGATAACAGCCTGTTCTTCTGTGTAACCAAGTGCTACTTCTTCCATCTGGCGGGCGCGGGCTTTTGGTTCTCGGCTTGGCATTTCCTGCTGAGGAATAGCCATTCTGTCTTTTGGAGTAAGTGTCTTGCCTTCGATTTTAGCAAGTTCTTCTTTTGCTATATTATTCAATTCTTCTACTGTTTTATGTGCCATAATTTTTTCCTGATAATGACTGTTATTTCTTTGCAAGAGCGTCTGCTGCTGCCTGCAAGTTACATTTGTGGTAGTCTTCTGTCTCTCTCTGTTTGAAAGACTTCATACGCATCATCATGTTGTCCCAGTCTACCTGGTGTGCATCGAATTCTGGACCGTCTACACAAACGAACTTCATTTCGCCGCCGATTGTGACACGACATCCACCGCACATACCTGTTCCGTCAATCATAATTGTGTTGAGGGAAACTGTAGTTGGAACATTATATGGTTTTGTTGTTAAAGCACAGAATTTCATCATGATTGGAGGTCCAATTGCGATTACTTCTGCTGGTGGACACTGGCTTTCGCACATTTCCTTAAGAGGAACTGTTGAAACCCCCTGGCGTCCTGCAGAACCATCATCTGTCATGATGATAACTTCATCAGCAATAGCCTTCATTTCATCTACATAGATAAGTAAATCTTTTGTACGAGCAGCGATAACTACGATTACTTTGTTACCGATTGCTTTGTGAGCCTGAACGATTGGATAGCAAGGAGCTACACCGAAACCGCCTCCTACAACTACTACAGGACCATCTTTCTTTTCGATTACAGATGGATTTCCTAATGGTCCGAGCAAGGCTGCGAGTTCATCGCCAACGTTCTTCTGCGAAAGTTTGTAAGTAGTAGCTCCTACAGCCTGAAATGCGAGAGCAACCCAGCCTTCGTCTGCGTTTGCATCTGCGATAGTAAGTGGAATGCGTTCTCCAAAATCAGCGTCCACCTGCAAGATGATAAACTGACCGGCTTTTCGGTTACGTGCGATCTCCGGTGCACGAACCTTCATGTACCAAGTTGCCGAAGCGTCAGACAACTTGCGTTTTTCTAGAATTTCAAACATAAAAGATTTTCCTCAAAAGTCATAAACTATATGTTTGATTTTACAGAATTGTACAGATAGCGTCAAATGTGAGAAAAATTATCATTAATAAATTTCTCAATAAATATAGATTTTATCGAGAATTGGGGGAAATTTTAGAAACCAAAGCACATGTTCAGATAGGCTCCTACGCCGGAACCACTGAAACTGTATTTAAAGTTTGAACCTTGAAGAGAAATGCCAAGGTCAATTTCTGCCATTCTTAAATTGACTCCAAGCCCAACTTCATGTTTGAAGATTTCTTCCTGGTAACTTGAAGATACCCATGCGGCAAATGTCTTAAGTAGTAAAACTTCATAACCTAAATTGTATTCAACGAAGGCTGATGCATCGCCAGTATAAGGCTTTTTTACCCCAAGACCGATAAGACCTCTGATTGTTGACCATTCTCCAAAAGGTCTCCAGGCTGCTTCTAAACCTAGACGGAAAGGTCTGTGCAATTTGTAGCTGGCAGTACCGTAGGTTTTTTTGTCGTCGTCGAATTCAGGGTCTTCAGCGTCGCCTTGTAGCAGAGTTTTTAGGCTATCAACTTCATAGTTAAAACTAAATTCCCAGTCAGCAGAGTAAGATAAGGTGCTAGGAACCATAGGAATTCGAGTGTAAATTCCAGCTTGCAGACCATCTATAATCTTGTGTTCAACAGCGGCTTCTAAATCGAATCCTAAATCCTTAAACAAATCTCCTGCAAGACTTGAAAAAGAAAAATCATTTTCAAAAATTGGTTCTAAATCAGTTCCGCCATAAAAACTCAAAACAGCAAGAGCGGATGTTTTTGTACTTCCATCTTTTCCATTTTGATAACTGGCGTACATTTTCGATGATTCTGCGTGAACCAGTGCTTTTACGAGACTTGGTTTAGCGGTTATATGAAAACCTTTTATGTTAAAGCCAACTTTTGCCTGTGTATAGAAAAAGGCATCTGCATCAACTTTTCCATCTACATAGAGTGATTCGTAAAGATTGAAACCATTTCCTAAGTAATCGAAGAGTTTTTTAGAAATATTTGCAAAACCGTAAGATTCTATTCCGTTGGCAAATCCAAATTGCCACTTTCTGTTTAATACAAAATTGCAATATAATTCGCTATTTAGAAGAAAATCAATCTGCCAGCCCTCGTCCGGAACGTCATCGGCCATTGCAGGCAAATCAATTACTAACTCTTTTACAAAAAAATCTTTTGCCGTAAAGAAGTTGTTAGAAAGTCCAAAATCATTCTTAAAACCAATCTCGAGTATACGACGAGGAATTACAAGCAGCTGTTCTTTTTCAAAAAAAGCCATGAGGTCAAAACCTTTTGGTAAATCTGCAAGAAGCTTTTGTTCTTCTTCATTTACAGGTGGCAATTCATCTGGATTTACAGGAGGAACTTCTTCACCAAGGTTTTCTGCTGTTAAATCATTTGCTTGACTTTCTTCAGGTAAAAGTTCTCCGTCTGCAGGAAGAATTTCTTCTGCAGGAGGGTTTTCTTTTGCAATATTTTCTTCAGGAACAATGACAGGTACAGGAATCAGGGTGTCTGATTTATTTTCTTCTGGGATGGGTTCAACATAAATTCCTTCTTCTTTTTCAAATTGAACTATATCGAACTTATCATTTTCCTGATATTCAATTTCTTCAGAATTAGTTGTTTGCTCTGAAAAAATATAGTGAGAAGTTAGTAATAAAGTTGCTGTTAGTAATAATGTTAGCTTTTTCAATTTATCAATACCTGCCCGTCTGCATACATTACAATTGCAGCATTCATTTTTATTCCTGCATCTCTTTTAATGCTGATAGTTCCTCTAGGTGCAATCATATTTATTGTTGGTGCAAAACAACTTGTATTAAGAATACTCTTCATTTCATCAATGGAGAGGGATAATGTTCCGCCTCCCAAAGAGAGCGTTTTTTCGATTTCAGGATTAGTTGAAACCATTTCTATTGTTACATTTTTTGAGGCATCTGTGTAGTTGAAAACTCCATTATCTACAGTATAGATGACGGAAATATTATTAATAATATCGATGTATTTTTCAAAATCTTCATAGTCTGTTGCGCTTGTTCTGTCGAAGATGTCTGTTCCGCTTTCTATGTCGCCAAGTTTTAAAAGGTCCAGGGTAATTTCATCCGTTACATTCAGTTTAAGTTTGACTACCATTCGTGCAAGCATTTGAATTGAAGTTATATCAAGCCCTTCCAAATCTTCTTTTTTGATGACAATTTCATTGTTTTGACCTGTACCTGTAAGCCTAAGGTCATAATTGATTTTAAGAGTTCCATCTAATCGTGCATTTATTATGTCTGCCAAATCTGTTTTTGTACAATTATTATTTTCAACATCTTCTTCAAGGTCGGATGTGACAATTTCATCAGATTCAAATACGAGTTGGCTGTTAGAAAATGATAGGGGAATTGTGGCACTTGTGGTTCCGTCTTCAATTTCATCATCTGTTGGAAGAATTGGAATTTCGGTGGTACCAACGATACCTTTTAACGAGCCCTGGAAGGCCATTCCTATTGGGAAGCTACTTATTCCTGGAGCAAGGGCATAAAGGTAGAGTGGAATTTCTGTAAATTCCAGTTTATTTACTACAGTGCTGTCTTCCAAGGTTTCTGTTAACTGATTAAAGATTGTACCAACTTCAAACCCTGTGTCTATTGTGTCAGACATTCCCGAAACAGCATTTGGATTTAAGCCTAATGAATCCCAGTCAAAAACTGGGGTTAGTTTTAGACTGAAATTATATGTTTTTCCTAGTTCGATATTAGAAAGTGTGACATATTCTGGATGCTGGCTTGTTGCACCAGGAAGATTAATATTGATTTTGAAGTCAATTTCAGTGTCTGAAGAAGGTGTAATGGTTTTTGTTCCACTAGAGAGTAGTTCAAAGGTTTCATTAGTTTTTCCTGAAGCCAGAGTGGTAGACTTAGGATTAGCAGTTGAGCCAAGTCCGAAGAAGTCTGAAACTGTATTTATTGTTATATCATTACCTTCTGGTAATTCATTTGTGTAAGTTCCTGTAAATCCAGAACTGTTCAGAATCAGGTAGGAAATATAATTCTGCATACCAGATGGAAGAGATTCCGAGACATCGATAGAAAGCTGCTCGGCAATGCTGGAAAGGTTTACGGTTACAGATGAAACAGTTGAAATGTTACAGTTCAAAGTCAAATCCACAGTGTTTGATGAATTCAATACTATTGTGGAATTCGAAAGACTTATGGAAATTGTACCACTTGCGACGATGTTTCCGGCTGTGTAAGTTTTTCCGCTTAAATCCAGTTCTTTGTTTAAGAGATAAGAGCCGTCATTATTGTCTGTAAAATCTGAATTCGAGGCAGAAATTCCTCCGCTTAAGGCTACATCAGAATTTAGGGTAATATTAGACCAACCGCTTGGAAGAGCTGAAGAAACTTTTATATTACCTTCTCCGATTACACAGTTAAGGAATGCCTCATTGGTAGTCATGTTTATTGTCTGATTGATATTTATATTGCCGTCATCTCCTAAATCTAAGGTCAACCCTGTAACTTTTGAGATTTCTGTGTCATTGCTCAATTCAAATGAAAGTGAATAAATGCCTATGGAACCAGTGTTTGAAGTTCCTGTTACAGAAATTGGAATTGTTTGCCCTAAGGTAAGACCGTCTAAAGGAATTTGTATTGTTGTTTCTGTAGAGCCAGAAACAGTTCCTGAACTAGATTTTGATCCAATTGAAAGATTTAGAGAAATACTTCCTGATATTCCGGAAGGTGGTGTAATTTTTACATTAAGATAGCCAGCTGAAAACTGTATTGATGAATAAGTTACGCCTGAAATTGGTACTAGGAGAGAAACAGGTGTTATGCTTCCTGATGCAGGAACTGGCACACTCATTTCTGTGAAAGAAACTGAAGAGCGTATTTTTGAATTGATGTCTGGTAGATTAATTGAAGTTAATGGTGAACTAGACATTTCCAGTGAAGGAACTTCTATATCTTTGTCAAAAGAAATAGAAGAAATATCCTTTGCAAAATCCATGTCTTCCAAGTATTGGCTGATATTGATTGGAATTTCACCAAATGAAAAGTTCATTAAATACTGCTGATATGGAGATGAAGAATTAGGATTGTAGTCGTATATATCAAAGTTTACGGTACTTGAACTGCTTTCCAGCGAATCAAGGATGGAATCAATAGAAATGTATTCAGATAGTTTTTTTTCGTAATCACCGATGGAAAAAGCGTATTGTGATTTTAATTTGAGATATATCTTTTCCGGAATGCCAAAATTGCAGGCTGTGAGAAATAGCAGAAGTGTAGATAATGATAAAATGATTATTTTCTTCATGGGGATAATTTAACATCGTTTTTCTAGAAAATACAAGGAAAAAGACATTTTTTTATATAAAAGTTCTATATAAAAAACAGACTTTCAAATTTGAAAGTCTGTTTTTTATTTGTTTGTTTTATTTATTCCATGTTTTTATTTCTTTAATAAACTTGCAAACGGTTACGATAGTGCACGCGAGTGCACTAGAAAATAATTTCCATAAAGTTCCCGGCTTGCAAGTTTATTCCTTGTTTTTATTTCTTTAATAAACTTGCAAACGGATTATAGCTCATTCCGTCGTCGCTGCCGTAGTTTCTGGCTCCGGCATTTCTGTCGCGGTTTCCACCTGTAAATGATTTTTGACCAGCAGCAGATTTCTTTACAACGACAACCTTTCGCTTTCCGTCTGAAGAAGTAGATTCAGAAGCTTTTGCAGCGGCTCTGCTTGCAACAGACTGTCCTATACGGTTTGCAGCGTCGCTTTTTAGGCTAAGGCTGATTCTTTTGCGATCTCTGTCCAAGCCGATGATTGTAAATTCGAAAATATCTCCGACTTTTACAACTTCCATTGGGTCTGTTACAAAGTTATCGCTGAGTTCAGAAACATGGATAAGAGCTGTTTCGTGCAAACCGATGTCTACGAAAGCACCAAAGTCTACAACATTTTTAATCTTTCCTGTTACTTTCATGCCTTCTTTAAGATCTTCAAACTGAACTACACCTTTCTGCATGATTGGTGCAGGGTAGCCGTCACGAGGGTCTCGGTTAGGTTTCTGAAGTTCTTCTATAATATCGTTTAAAGTTGTTTCACCGATATTGTATTTTTCTGCAAGTTCTTTGCGTTTTGCGTTGTCGATTTTTCCACCTTCTTTAATTACAGGCAGGATTTCTCTTGCAACATTGTAATTTTCTGGGTGAACCCAAGTGTTGTCCAAAGGATCGGCGCTTTCTGCAATCTTAAGGAATCCCGCACACTGCTCAAAAGCTTTTGGTCCAAGGCCTGGAACTTTTTTCAAATCTTCTCGGCTAAGGATTTTTCCGTTTGTATCACGATATTCTGTAATCTTTTTTGCTGTGCTCATTGTAATTCCAGAAACATAGCTCAAAAGCATGTAGCTGGCTGTGTTCAAGTTTACGCCAACCTGGTTTACTACGGAACCTACAACTTCATCCAAAGTTTCTCCCAGCTTTTTCTGATTAACGTCGTGCTGGTAAAGTCCAACTCCAATTGCTTTTGGGTCAATTTTAACAAGTTCTGCCAATGGGTCCTGAAGACGGCGACCCATAGAAATTGCTCCTCGGATTGTAAGGTCGAGCTCAGGGAATTCTTTTGTTGCAACTTCGCTTGCTGAGTAAACAGAAGCTCCAGATTCATCTACGACTGTGTATTTTACATCTGCATCAGCGTAGTTTTCACTGATTACTTTAGAAACGAGAGCCTGTACTTCTGGGGAACCAGTTCCGTTTCCTACGGCAACAACCTGAATGTCGTATTTGTCGATTGCATCATTTAATGCCTTGTAGCCGCCTTCTGGGTCTTGAACCTGATAAATTTTGAAGTAGCCCAGGTATTTTCCTGTTTCATCCAAGGCTGCACACTTAGTACCTGTTCGAATACCAGGGTCGATTCCAAGAACACGGCTTCCTTTAATAGGTTGTGTCATGAGAAGGTTTTTAAGGTTTTCGCTGAAGATTCCGATTCCGTGTTCGTCTGCTTCATCTGTTTCGTCACTGCGGATTTCGCGAACTACAGCAGGAGAAAGAAGGCGAACAACGCCGTCTTCAATTGCTTCTTTGTGGTACTTGTTGTTTGTTACAGTACGTTTTGTAAGTAAATCAATTGCACTGTCTACATCTACATCGATTGTTACATCAAGAGCACCTTCTCTTTCTGCACGGTTTATTGCAAGAATTCTGTGTGGTTTTACCTGGTTTAGAGGTTCTGTATAATCCCAGTACATCTGATAGGTAGAAGTTTTCATAGCCTGTTCTTCTGTCTGTCCGTCTGGAACGATTCCCTTAGTTTTGATGTTACCTTCTGACATGTATAGGTCATGGATTGCAGAACGGTTGTTTGTATCCTGGCTTACTCTTTCTGCAAGAATGTCTTTTGCTCCATTCAATGCAGCCTGAGCATCTTCAACATTAAGGGCAGAATCTTCATTGTCAGTTTTGATGTATTTTTCTGCTTCTTTTTCGATTTCACTATCATTCATAGTGAGCATTGCATCTGCAAGACCTTCAAGTCCTTTTTCTGCAGCAAGCATACCTCTTGTCTTCTTCTTTTTCTTAAATGGTGCCCACAAATCTTCAAGTTCTGTGAGGGTAGAAGCGTTCATTACTGCATTGTAAAGGCTTTCTGTGAGCTTGCCCTGCTTAAAAATACCCTGAACAATTTCAACTCGTCGTTCTTCAAGATTTTTATATGACTTAAAAAGGTGGTCACAGTCTCGGACCTGAACTTCATTCAAATTGTCATGCTTTTCTTTACGATAACGGCTGATAAAAGGGATTGTACAACCTTCTTGAACAAGGCTGATAACTGCACTTACCTGCTGAAGACGGATAGAAAGCTCTTCAGCGATTTTTTTCATAATTTCAACTTCATTGACTGTTAAAGCGTCAATTGCTTCTTGTGTAAATTCCATAGTGAAGAGATTTTAACGGAAATTGAGATAGCAATCAACAATGAAAAAGTTCAGGTTATCAATCGGTAATTGAAAAATATAGGGCTTTTAGTCAGCCTGTGAAGAAATAAATCTACCACACCGCAAAAGCTCGTCAATTCGACAGGGCTTTTGCGGGGAGGGGCTTATACTTTGAACTTTTCTACTTCTGTGTAGAGATCCTGGATATTTTGTGTATTCTTGTGGGTCAAATCGTTTACATTATTTATTGAATGGTTGATGTTTTCGATACCCGTCGACATTTCTTCCATACTTGAAGTGATTTCATCTGTAAGACGGAGAAGAGCAGACATTTCTTCATTTGCAGCAGAAGTTGCAGTTTGCATATTGTTTCCACCGATTTTTACTTTGTCTGTTACTTCATTGATATTTTTCATCGCGTCAAGAACTTGTTCTCCGCCTTCAGACTGTTCCGTCATAGCGTTGAGGATTGTAAGTTCCTGTGTTGAAACTTTTTGGGTAAGGTCGTAAATGCCGTTGAAAACATTTTGAAGTGTAATAGCTGAGTTTGCGACATCTTTTATGCTGTCCATAACTTCTGCCAGGTTTGTTGTAATATTTTTACCCTGGTTATTTGAATCTTCTGCAAGTTTTCGAATTTCGTCGGCAACAACGGAAAAGCCTTTTCCTGCTTCTCCTGCATGGCTTGCTTCGATTGCGGCATTCATTGCAAGAAGGTTTGTCTGGCTTGCGATGTTCTGAATAATCTTAGATGCTTCCAAAAGGGATTCTGACTGCAATTTGATTTTTTCTGTTGCTTCTACAGTAGAATTGATAGTGTTCTTTCCGTTTTCAGAAGAAGTTTCCAGTTCTTTTATTGTTTCGCCGTTTTTGTGAAGAATATTTGTTACTGACTGGATATTTGCAACCATCTCTTCGATTGCAGAAGAAGCCTGGGCTACGCTTGAACTTTGAGCGTCAATGCTGTTTATCAATTCTGTTACGTTAGAGTTAATTGTATTGATAGATTCTGTGGAATCTTTTACATTCTGCCCCTGCTGCTGAATCTGTCGGTTTACACTGTCGATATTAGCTGTAATCTGGTTTGCAGCTGCAGCTGTATCATTCATGTTGTCTCCCAAAGTGTTCCCCTGCTCAGCCATGGTTTCGGAAACAGATTTTACTTTGGCGATTGAACCCTGGATTTTTTCCATAGTTTGATTGAAGTAGGTGTACATTTTTCCCAGTTCGTTCTGGTTTTTTACTTCCATGCGAACGGTAAGGTCTCCGTCTCCCTGGGCAATATTTTTCATCGCATTTACGCCAAAAATCAAATATTTAACTATTCTTTTGATAATAACAAAGCTGACAGAAATAATTCCTATTGCAGCAATAATAAGAACAGTCATGATAGCAATCAAAATATGATCCACGGCTTCTGTTACTTCGGCTTTTGGAACGTTTACACCAAGGAACCATACTTCTTTTGCTTCTTCGATTTTAAAAGGAACAAATTCTTTTACATAATTTTTGCCATTGAGCTTTGTTTCAATTCTGAATGGCTGTAAATCTTTTTTTGAGTTAGCAAACAGTTTTGAAGTTTCTCCATTTTGGTATTCTTCGTCAACTTTTCCTACTAATTCAGGGTCTGGGTCTGAAACTTTGAGTCCCGAGTCAGAAATGAGTGTAAGAAAGCCTGTTTTGTAGATGGAAGCTGAAGATAGAAGTTCGCTGATGGTTTCAAGTTTCATATCGATTCCGACTACACCAACTGCCTGTCCAGCTTTATTTCTGATAGGGAAGGCTACACCACATACCCAGATGATTTCGCCACCGATTTCGTATGGGTTTGGGTCGATAAGAATTCCGTATTTACTTCTTAGTGGGTTTTCGTACCAAAAGCCACCTACATAATCTGTAAGATATGTACATTCAATTTTTGTTCCGACTCTAGTCCAGTATGGAATAAGGCGGCCTGTTTCATCATAGGTTTCGTCGTAGTTAGCATATTGTGCATCCAGTCCGTCCAAAGCATTTGGTTCCCATACACAGTAAGAGTCAACAAGATTTTCATTTGCAATTAATGTGTCTTTTAAAAGCTGGTTGATATAACCTCGCCGAGCTTGCAGAGGAATATCTTCGAAGCATGAAAGTGCATTTGCTAGAGTTCTTCCGATGCTGTATTCTCCTACAAGAATTTCACTAGTACTTTTTCCATATTCTTCAGCAACTGTGTTTAAATAATCATTTGATAAATCTGAAAAACTTTTTTTAACTTGTCTGCCGATTAAAATAGCTCCGAGTAAAAATAGCCCTGCAACGATGAAAGTGATACTAAAAACTAATTGGCGGCTAATGCTCTTAGTGAAAAAATTCATAAGGGCCTCCATATAAATAAAGATTTGTAAAAATTATAGCATGGCTATCTTATTAATCAAAAAAAAAAGTAAAAGTAATTTTATGTTTTTTTACATTTAATTAACAAAGTCTTTTTTAAATGCTACATTTGGAACATGAAGAAAAATGAGTTTTTGGCCGGCTTAAAAGATGGAACTCCAATTGGATTGGGCTATTTTGCCGTTGCTTTTTCATTGGGAATTTTTGCTAAAAGTGCTGGTTTGACGCCTTTGCAGGGATTTGTAGCCAGTTTTTTCAATATGGCTTCTGCTGGGGAATACGCTCTTTTTAGTGGTGTTTTAGAAAAGGTTACTTATTATGAAGTTGCATTAGCCACTTTGATTATAAATGCCCGTTACTTTTTGATGAGTTGTGCATTAAGTCAGCGTTTTAATCCAGAAACACCGTTTTTTCATCGATTTTTTGTAGGTTACGGTATAACAGATGAAGTATTTGGTATTTCAATTGCTCGTCCTGGTTACATTGTTCCTCTTTATAATTACGGGGCTTTATTTGTAGCCGTTCCTCTCTGGTCGCTTGGTACTGCTCTTGGAATTATTGCCGGTTCTGTATTACCTGTTAGAATTGTTAGTGCTCTTTCTGTAGCTCTCTACGGTATGTTTCTTGCAATTATTATTCCCCCTTGCCGCAGGAATCTGGCTGTTACTTTCTGCGTTTTAATAAGTTTTATTCTTAGTTATGCTTTTTCAGTTCTTCCACATATCAAAAATATTTCTGGTGGAACTCGAACAATTATTTTAACAGTAGTTATTTCTGCACTAGCGGCTATTATAAAGCCTCTGCCAGATGAAGGGGATACAAAATGAGTGGAAATTCCTGGTTATATATTTTAGCGGCTACACTTGTTACTTATTTGGTTAGGGTTTTGCCACTAACATTAATTCGTAAGCCAATTAAAAATCGTTTTATAAAGTCTTTTCTATATTATGTTCCGTATGTAACTCTTTCTGTAATGACCTTTCCTGCCATAGTTCACGCTACTCAAAAACCTGTAACAGGAGTTGTAGCTCTTGCTATTGGCATTGTAGCAGCTTTCTTTGGAATGGGGCTTTTTCCTGTAGCCTGTATTTGCTGTGCCTCTGTTTTTGGGTTAGAATTATTTTTAGTTTAGACTGCTTGACTGTTTGTATTCTGTCTTCGGCTTTAACCAGCCGATAATATAAAGTAGGATGATTTTTTATGGCTATTGTTAATGCGATGTTGCTTTTGTTCGGAAGTCTCGGTTTCTTGTTGTACGGCATGCGTCTTATGAGTGACGGTGTTCAGAAAAGTGCAGGGGAAAAGCTTCAACGAGCATTGAGCATGATGACTGGTAATAGTTTTGTAGGAATTCTTACAGGACTTTTTATAACAATGATTATCCAGTCTTCCGGGGCTACAACCGTAATGGTAGTTTCTTTCATCAATGCCGGCCTGTTAACTCTTGCCCAGTCTGTTGGGGTTATTTTTGGTGCCAATATCGGTACTACTATTACAGCCTGGATTGTTTCCCTTTTTGGCTTCAATTTTAAAATCTCTACATTTGCCGTACCGATTTTTGGTATAGGCTTTTTTATGACCATTCTGAAGGATTCCAGAAGTAAAAACATAGGTGAAGCTGTAATGGGCTTTGGTCTGCTTTTTATGGGATTAAGCGGCCTTTCTGATGTTTTCAGTTTTGATGCTTCTAAACTTACTTTTATTTCTGAAGTTCAAAGTTTAGGAATTCTTTCGCTTTTAATCGGAGTTGTAATTGGTACAGTTATTACAGCTCTTATGCATTCTTCAAGTGCCTTCACTGCGATTATTATTACGATGGCCTATAAAAACATTATTACCTGGGAAATGGCCTGTGCCATGACTTTGGGTAGTAATATTGGTTCTACAATCGATGCAATTATGGCTGCCTTCGGGACAAATGCAGATGCCCGTCGTTCTGCTGTAATCCATGTTCTGTTCAATGTAATCGGTACAGTTCTTGCCCTGATTTTCTTTACTCCATTTATTTCATTCGTTGTATGGCTGACTCCTAGTTCAAATATTGCAATTCAGATTTCTATGCTTCATACAGTATTTAAAACTTTGAATACCGTAATTCTTCTTCCTCTTTCAAAACATTTAATTGCACTTTCAAAGATGATTATCAAAGATGATGATGAAAAAAATCTTAAAACTTACCATTTGGAATTTACAGATTCTGCTTTTGTAAAAGAAAGTGCGGCAATGCATATTATTCGTCTTGAAAAAGAAATTGCCGATATGACAGATGTTGCAACAAATATGTTCGACCGTTTGCAGATTGGTATCATGAAGAGAAACCAGGATTTTATCGCCGAACATTTGGAACGCCTTGCCGACGAAGAAGATTATTGTGACCAGATGCATGAAAAGCTTGCAAAATACATAATCAATTGTCAGCATTTGCCTATTACAGAAGTTCAGAGAAATAATCTTTCGATTATGGTTTCTGTAGTAGATGAACTTGAGGGAATGACAGATCAGGTTTATTGCGCTGGTATGCTTCTTGAAAAAAGTATCGAAAAGAAGATGAAGATTGTTCAGGAAGATATGGAAAGGCTTGTTCCTTATGTAGAACTTGCCAGACAGTTTTTACAATTTATCCGCATAAATATTAACAAGCACTTGAACAGTGACAAACTTGAAATGGCCCAGGAACTTGAAGATCAGATTGATTATTACAGAAAGAATCTGAAGAAGATTGCAAGAAAGCGTCTTGAAAGCGGAGCTGATGTAAAAGCCGAACTTCTTTACATCGATTTGGTTCGTCAGATTGAAAAAATCGGTGATCACGCATTTAGCATTTCTGAACTTTTAGCCCAGACAAAATAAGTTAAAAAATCCTGCTTCATTTGAAGCAGGATTTTTTTATACAGAATTTATTCCAAAATTAAATCTACAACTTGAGCATCACAGGCTTTTACAAGATCCTGGGGAGAAATTGACAGCTGCATACCTCTAACGCCAGCCGAAATGTTGATTTTTTCGAGTTCCATTGCAGAAGAATCGATAAAAGTGCGAAGTTTTTTCTTCATACCTAAAGGAGAACATCCTCCTCGGACATATCCAGTTGCAGCAAGAAGTTCTTCTGGTTTTATAGGATTTATATCTTTGCAACCAGCTGCATTGCGGGCTTTTTTTAAGTTTATTTCGTGAAGGGAAGACTGAAGAAATACACATAGTTCTTTTGTATCGCTTCTCATAACAATTGTTTTATAAACTGTTTTTGGGTCGATTCCTAATTTTTCTGCAGTTCGGTTGGCAGCACCCTTTGAAAGGGGGTGTTCGCCGTCGTCATCGTATTCCTTTGCTTCGTAAGGAATTTTTAAATTTTCTAATATTCTGATTGCGTTAGTCTTTTTTATTTGTGCCATGGCGACATTTTAGCAGTTTTATTTGAGCATTTCCATATTTTCTGACACGAGGAAAACTATTCTTTTCTAATAGCTTTCATGGCTTTTTTATTCTTGTACATTTCTGTGTCGGCTCTCTTAAAAATGCTTTCATAATCTGCATCGATAGAGGGATTGTATATTGCATATCCGATAGCAGCTGAAATTTTTTCCCAGTATTCGAGCTCTTTGTTTTTATGCTGCTCATTCATTTGCTTGTGGAAACTGTTCAATAATTCATCTATTTGAGACAGATCCGGTTTTCTTAAAATAATTACGAATTCATCGCCTCCTATTCTAAAAACAGGAGAATGAACGAATGTTTTACAAATCATTTTACATAGTTTGATGATTGCTATATTTCCTTTGTCATGGCCATAAGTGTCATTTATCTTTTTTAAGAAGTTTAAATCGACCATGCCGACACCAATGAAATCAAGACCATCTTGCATTTCTTGCTTTACTTTTATTACTTCTCTGTCATAGGCCGTTTTGTTGCGTATTCCAGTTAGAGAGTCCCTTGTTGCTAATTCTGATAACTCAATTGCCTGTTTTTGTGTATTTTCAAGATCTTCACGGGCTTTAGTAAGGTTTTTTATGTAAATGTCCAGTTCGTGAATCATATCGTAAAATTTACCCATTATTGTAGAAATTTCATCTTTATTTGTGACTTCGGCATAGAGGTTTTCTGCCAATTTTGTATTTTTTGAAAGAGAGAATTCTTCGATAGTTTTACTTAAAATTACAAGTTTTCGTATGTAATTCGTTCTGATAAGAAAAAGTAGTAGAAGGGTAAAAACAACTAGAACACTTCCAATCATGAACATCTGGTCTATAGTTGCTTTAAGTATTTCTTTATTCACTTTTGCGATTTCAACTTCTACTCCAATTAATCCTAGTTTTCTTCCATTTATGATGAGAGGAGAATAATAGGCGTAGGTTTTTCCATATTTGTTGTCAAAAGTGTCGTAACCGATTGCTCGTTTTCCGCTTTCCCATGCTTCCCATTCTTTTTGGTGTTCTTCCAGAGGTTGAGGAACGGTTATTCCCAGTTCAATGTATTTTTTTCCATCCACAATTTTTTCATCCCTCATTGAATCCAGAACAAATGTAACTTCTCTATCTTTTTCATTTACCGGAACTATGTATTCCAGATAAATAAGTTTGAAATCTTTGCGGGCTTTTTCGAATCTTAGAAGGAATTCTTCATGGTGGTAAATTGCAAATGCGTCCTTTAGTTCTTTTGGAAACTGCTCGAAGGGTATGTCTTTTCTAAAAACTTTTCCTGGAAAAATAGAAGCAAAAAGGCTTTCGTATCTTTGCTTAGATTTTTTTACTTCGCTTAAGTCAAAATCATGAGGTACGAGCAGGTCTTTATAGTTTTCAAGAAAATAATCCTGATAGTAGGTAAAAACTTCTCCGTCTGAAATTAAAAGTTCTTCAAGATAGGTTGAAATGTAAGTACTTTCTTCTTCTCTCTGGCTTTTGTAAAGTTGCAGTTGATTGATATAAGAAAGAACTGAAGTAACGATAAGCGTTATAATTATGAAAGAGATAAACATTAGGGTAAATTTAAAAGTCAGACTCCGAGATTTCATAATAATCCTTGAAAAAAATGCGTTAAAACAAGAAGTGAACTCTTCTATTATAAATGCACATACTTATATTTCAAAAGAATTTCTGAAATATATATAGTAATTGTTATTAATTCTGCTTTTCTTTATAATGCTTTTTATGGAAACACGTAACATTTTTGAAAATTTAAGTTGTATCGATCACAGATACTCGTTGTCTGAAAGCGAAGCTTTTGCAGGACTTTCTAAGTATATTTCTGAACAGGCTTCTATCCGTTCATGTGCAAAATGTGAAGCTGCTTTGGTAAAGGCTCACTTAAAGGTTCGCGGTCAGTTGACTGATGAAGTTGCAAAAACTTTGGATTCAGTTGCAGAAAATATTGATCCAGAAGAAGTTTACACTGAAGAAGAAAAAACAAAGCACAATATTCGTGCTCTTGTAAATGTTATGAAAACTAAGGTAAATGCAGAAATCGGACCTCTTGTTCACCTTGGTGCCACATCGGTTGATATTTTGGATACAGCTTTGAGTTGCCGTATGCGCGATGTTACAAAAAATGTTGTTCTTCCAGAACTTAAAAAACTTGAAGGTTACCTTTGCGACATTGCAGAACGCGAATGTGCTACACCTCAGGTAGGACGAACTCACGGACAGCATGCTGTTCCAATCACTTTTGGATGGAGTATTGCAGAATTTGTTTCTCGTCTTGGAAAATCAATCCTTAAAATTGAAGAATTGAGCAATGACTTGGTAGGAAAACTTGCAGGTCCTGTTGGTTCATACAATGGTCCTTCTATGATTGTAAAAGATCCAGAAGAACTTGAACGCATTTACACTGAATTTTTGGGTCTTAAGCCTTCTGAATATTCAAACCAGCTTGTTGAACCAGAACATGTTCTTCGCCTTTTGCTTGAAATGAATGTTGCTTTTGGTATTATCGCTAACCTTGCTGATGACCTTCGCAATTTGCAGCGTTCAGAAATCGGTGAAGTTTTTGAATACTTTGCTGCAACTCAGGTAGGTTCTTCAACAATGCCTCAGAAACGAAATCCATGGAACAGCGAACATGTTAAGTCTTTGTGGAAAGCAATGTGTCCTCGTGTTATTACTTTCTACATGGATCAGATTTCTGAACATCAGAGAGATTTAACAAACTCTGCCAGCCAGCGTTTTATCGCAGACTATGTTTCTGGATTTACAATGGCTGTTGCCCGTATGAATTCTGTAGTAAAAGGACTTCAGGCTGATAAAGAAGGAATGGCTAAAAATCTTGAAGGTGCCGGCGGAAAGGTTAAGGGTGGTGTTCTTGCAGAACCTGCTTACATTCTTCTTGGGGAAGCTGGATACAATGACGGCCATGAAGTTATCCGAAAGATTACTCTTGAAGCTGAAAAAACAGGAAAAACATTCTTTGAAGTACTTAAAACTCACGAAAAAGAATTTGCAGATATTACAGCTCAGCTTGAAAAACTTGGCGTAGAAAATCCTTCTGCATTCTTTGAACACCCTGCTAACTACTGTGGTTTGGCTGCGAAGAAATCTAAGCGTCTTGCACAGAAGTACAAGGAATTGTGTAAATAACTGATGACTGAAATTCAAAAAAAATTATTTGAACTTCAGGATATTGAATACCGGAATTTTCAGGCAAAACTGATTCCGGTTCTTTCTTCTGATTCTGTAATTGGAGTAAGAACCCCGGAATTAAAGGCTCTTGCAAAAATATATGCAAAAGAACTTGAATCGTCTGAAAATCTCCGGTTTTTTTTATCTGACTTACCTCACAAATATTTTGATGAAAATCAACTTCATGCTTTTATCCTCTGTGAAATAAAAGATTTTGAAACTTGTATAAAAAAGGTGGAAGAATTTTTACCTTTTGTGGATAATTGGGCTACTTGTGACCAGCTTTCTCCCAAGGTTTTTGCAAGAAATAAGTCTTTGCTCCTGCCTTATGTTTATAAGTGGCTGGATTCAGAGCAAACATATTCTATCCGTTTTGCTATTGCTATCTTAATGAGGCATTTTCTGGAAAAGTCTGCGCAAGATAAAAAAAGTGGATTTTGTCCGGAATATCTGAAAAAAGTTGCCTCTCTTTGCCGCCCCCACATAAAAAATGCAGATGATAATTATTACATAAATATGATGATTTCCTGGTATTTTGCAACCGCTTTGGCAAAAGAGTGGGATTTTACCTATGATTTTCTTAAAAATAAAAATGAACTGAATGACTGGTGCTTTAGGAAGACGATTCAGAAGGCAAAGGAAAGTTATAGAGTTAGTCCCGGGCAAAAAGAACTTTTGCAAAGACTTTTGTCCCGGGAAGAAGAATAGTTTTATTCCTCTGACATCTGGTCATAAGTCTGTAAGCTTTGACCCGGAGTTAGCCATTTGTAATTCAACCAGCTGGATTCAAGTTTTTTGTCAAGGAAGGAATTGTAGACTTCATCAAAACCTTTGTCCCATTGGAAGGTATAGTTGTAATAGAAGTTCTTTATATCGATGCTAGTTACATCTATATTCAAAGTAAGATTACCAAGATTTATAACAGAATATTCCATTGGAATGAATTCAAATGTATTCCAGCTCTTATCTCTTATGTCAACTTCGATAAGTTGTTCATATCCATTCTCAAGTTTTAACTCTTTCTTAATCTTAATGATTTTGTAAAGTCCTTCAGAAATTCCGGCTTTTGAAAAATCTCCGTTAGATTTAGAAGTCATAGTATAAGTTTTTTTGGTGTCTAAATTTTGAATCTGTATTTCAATACCGTTTGTTTTTGTAAACTTTTCAGGAAAGCCATATTTGTTGGGAATACATTTAAAATCGTAAGCAATGTTTCCGCAGATAAGGTTATTGTTTTTTTCAGATGGTTCAGGAAGAGAAGCGCAGCTGAAAAGAATAGTAGCCAGCAAAGTGACACTGATAAGCAAAGAAATGTTTTTTTTCATTTTAGTTTCTCCTTTTAAGAAAGGCTTTGCGAATATTGAAGTGTATTTCATATTCACAAAGCTTTTTTTATTTAGACTTATCTATTTGATAAATAAGACGAGTTTCACAGCTTTTTCAAAGCGAAAAGCGTCGCGTTCTTATGCGACAAGTCGCCAGTTTTGCATTAAGCAAAACTGGTCATTAATTTAATTTTTAAGAAAAAATTAAATTAATGGTTTCATTGCAGTCATGTAAGCGCGGAGCTTGCGTCCTACTACTTCGATTGGGTGGTTGCGGATTTCTGCGTTTACAGCTACGAGTTCGGCATTGTTTACACCGTTGTCCTTAACGTTCAAGCCCTTACCGATAACTTCTGTAGTTACTTTTGGCATAAGGTCTTTTTCCATCATAGGAGCAGCTACACGAGCAAAGAGGTAACATCCGTATTCAGCAGTATCAGAAATTACGCGGTTCATTTCGTAGAGGCGCTTGCGGTCGATAAGGTTTGCGATAAGTGGAACTTCGTGGAGAGATTCGTAGTAAGCTGATTCAGGTTTAATTCCTGCGTCAACCATAGTTTCGAATGCAAGTTCACAACCTGCCTTAACCATAGCAACCATCAAGATACCCTTGTCAAAGTATTCCTGTTCTCTGATTTCTACGCTAGATTCTTTCTGGCTTTCGAATGGAAGTTTTCCAGTTTCTTCACGCCATGTAAGAAGATTTACATCCTTGTTAGCCCAGTCCTTCATCATTGTGCTTGAGAATTCACCACTGATGATGTCGTCCATGTGCTTCTGGTAAAGAGGAGCAAGCAAAGTTTTGATTTCTTTAGAAAGAGCATTTGCCTTGATTTTAGCAGGGTTAGAAAGACGGTCCATCATACCTGTAATTCCACCAAACTTAAGAGCTTCAGAAATTACATTCCAACCGTGCATCAAAAGTTTTGTAACATATTCTGGGTCCATTCCGTCTGCAACCATCTTGTTGTAACAAACGATTGTACCAGCCTGGAGCATACCACAGAGAATAGTCTGTTCGCCCATAAGGTCAGACTTAACTTCAGCAACGAAGCTTGATTCAAGAACACCAGCTTTGCTTCCGCCCATACCAACAGCGAGAGCCTTAGCCATAGCCCAACCCTTTCCTTCTGGGTCGTTTTCTGGGTGAACGGCGATAAGATCAGGTACACCAAATCCGCGGGCAAATTCGTGGTAAACTTCTGTACCAGGACCCTTTGGAGCACACATGATTACAGTAATATCTTTACGAATCTGCATACCTTCTTCAATCATGTTGAATCCGTGTGAGTACCACAATGCAGAACCCTTCTTCATTCTCTTCATAACTTCTGTGATTACAGGAGTGTGCTGCTTATCTGGAGTAAGGTTACCAACAAGGTCAGCAGTAGGAATCATTTCGTCGTAAGTACCAACTTTGAATCCGTTTTCTGTAGCGTTTTTCCAAGACTGGCGCTTTTCTGTGATTGCAGATTCGCGAAGAGCGTAAGATACATCCAAGCCAGAGTCACGAAGACACATACCCTGGTTCAAGCCCTGAGCACCACAACCAACGATAACGATTTTTTTGCCCTGGAGAGCCTTTACACCGTCAGCAAATTCTTCTTTTGCCATAGAACGGCAGTGTCCCAACTGAAGACGAGCTTCACGCCAAGGAATAGAGTTAAAATAATTGTTTCCCATTTTGGAACTCCTATTATATAAAAAATATTTTCTCTTTTATGATACAAGTATATAAATAAAATACTGTTGCGTAAACTGAAATAATTGCAATTAATTATTGAAAATAATGCAAGAGAGTAAAAAACTCTTTTCTTCTATATAAATGCCTTCTCTTTTAATTATCTAATTCCCAATAAGTGTGTTTTTCGTTAATATGTTTTTTATGAAGACTATCATTCAAGATTTAAATCAAATTGTAATTGCCGGAGTAAAATCGGCTTTCGGAACAGATCTGGATACTTCAAAAGATTATGTTACCGAAACAAACAACGAAAATTTTGGCGACTATCAGTCAAACGTATCATTTTCACTTTCTAAGCTTTTGCACAAGGCTCCTTTTCAGATTGCGGAAGAATTAAAAAATGCTTTGGATGCAAAAAATATAATCGACAAAATGGACGTTGTAAAACCTGGCTTTATCAACTTTTTCATTTCTAAAGATTATTTACTTAGCAAAATCAAAGAAGTTTATGAAGATTCTGAACTGGGAATTCCTAATGTAGGTGCAGACCAGAAAGTTATCGTGGATTATTCTTCTCCAAATATTGCTAAAGAAATGCATGTAGGTCATTTGCGTTCTACTATTATTGGAGATGCAATCGTTCGTGCTCACAAACAGCTTGGTTACAATGTAATTAAACAGAATCACATTGGTGACTGGGGAACTCAGTTTGGTATGCTTATTGAACACCTTATTGATTTAGGCTGGAAAGATTCTAATGAACACACAATCAGCGACTTGAATGCTCTTTATAAAGAATCAAAGGTAAAATTCGACGCAGACCCTGATTTTGCAGAAAGAAGCCACCAGAGAGTTGTAAAAATTCAGAGCGGCGACAAAGAATCAATCGACTTGTGGAAAGCTCTTACCGACGAATCAAAAAAACACTTCGGCTGGATGTATAAGCGCATGGGGGTTCTTCTTACAGACGATGACTACTGCGGCGAAAGTTTTTACAATGACAAACTTAATGATGTTGCAAACCGCCTTTTGGATGAAGGAAAGGCTAAGATGTCTGATGGAGCTGTTTGTCTTTTCCCGCAGGGCTTCCAGGGTAGAGATGGTGAACCTGTTCCTTTAATTCTTAAAAAGAGTGACGGAGGATTTGGTTACGATGCAACTGATGTTACTGCTCTTGAATACCGTGCTCACACTTTGAATGCGAATAAGATTATTTATGTAACTGATACAAGACAGAAGATGCACTTTAGTATGCTTTTCCAGGCAGCTAGAGATGCTAAACTTTGCGATGACAGTGTAGAACTTACACACGTTTCCTTTGGTTCTGTTCTTGGCCCAGACGGTAAACCATTTAAAACTAGAAGCGGTGAAACTGTAACTCTTTCAAGCCTTTTGGATGAAGCTGAAGAACGAGCGAAAGAGATTATGCTTGCTAAAAATCCTGAAGCATCGGAAGAAACCTTAAAAACTCTTTCTTCTGCAATCGGTATTTCTGCAATCAAGTATGCAGATCTTTCTTGTGACCGCATTAAAGATTATGTTTTCAACTGGGAAAGAATGCTTGCTTTTGACGGAAACACAGCCCCTTACATTCAGAACGCTTATGTTCGCTGTAAGGCCCTTCTTGCAAAAGGTCAGGCACAGGGTAAAAAGGCAAATCTTCATGTGATTTCAAATGAGGACGAAAAAAGAATCGCAAAAAAATGTATGGCATTGGGAAGCATTGTTCTTCAGTCTGCAAAAACTTATGAACCACACAGACTCTGTACATATTTATATGAATTGGCTTCAAATTACCATTCATTCTATGAAAAATGTCCGGTTCTTTCTGAATCAAATGAAGATGTTCTTGAAACCCGACTTGCACTTTCTTCTTTGGTAAGCAAAGTTCTTGCAAAAGGAATGGAAGTTCTGGGAATTACTATTATCGAAAAGATGTAACAAAAATGAAAAGAGGTGCTTTTTGAAGCACCTCTTTTTTTTATAAAATAGCTTTTAAAAACTGCTTAAGTCGATCGCTTTTTGGATTTTGGAATATGTCATTTGGACTTCCATCTTCAACAATGCGACCATTTTCCATAAACAATACGCGATTAGCAACTTCGCGGGCAAATCCCATTTCGTGGGTAACAACAAGCATTGTCATACCTGCTTCTGCAAGTGATTTCATTACAGATAAAACTTCGCCTACAAGTTCAGGATCAAGAGCACTGGTTGGTTCATCAAAAAGCATGATTTCTGGATTCATAGCAAGAGCTCTGGCAATGGCAACTCTCTGCTGCTGGCCGCCGGAAAGTTTATTTGGGAATGCATCCATTTTGTCTTCAAGGCCGACCATTTTGAGTAATCGTTCACCATTAGTTCTGGCTTCGTCTTCAGATTTATGCAGAACAGTCATAGGTGCAAGCATTGTGTTTTCAAGAGCCGTTTTGTGAGGGAATAGATTGTATTTCTGGAAAACCATACCCATTTCAAGAAGTATTTGTCTTCTTTCTTTTGAAGTAAGATTGAGTTTTCTGATTCCTTTTTCGTAGTGTGTTAAAACTTTTCCCATTACAGTAATTTTTCCATCGCTGATGTGTTCAAGATGGTTTAAGGTTCTGAGCAGGGTTGATTTTCCAGCTCCACTTGGACCGATAAGACAGATTACTTCACCTTTTTTTACATTAAGAGAAATATCTTTTAGCACTTCAAGTTTGCCGAAATTAGCAGAAACGTGTTCTATATTTAACATATCCATACTTTTCTCCAAATATTACTCGTAAGCAGAATTTTTCTTTTCCAGGATATGGAAAACCAAAGTGAATACGGCTGTAATTACAAGGTAAAGAATCATTGCTGGAATATAAACGAGAGAAGATGCAGTAGATGACTGAATACTTCTTGTTACCTTTGTGATGTCGGCAAGTGCAATCAGTGAAACCAAAGATGCATCTTTTAACATCATGATAAATTCGTTACCTACCGGAGGAATCAATCTGCGGATTGACTGTGGCAAAATGATAAGTCTCATTGTCTGGAAGTAGTTCATTCCTAAAACTTTTGAAGCTTCAAATTGCCCCTTGTCGATTGATTGAATTGCAGAACGGATAATTTCTGAACAATAAGCAGCACTGTTAAGTGCAAAGGCTATAAAAGCAGCTAAAAACTGATTATTTATTGTTAGAGCCCGGTTGATTTCTGGAAGCCCGTAGTAAACAAAGTAAAGCTGCATAAGTAAAGGTGTTCCTCTGAAAAAGAAAACATAGGCTTTACAGATTCCTTGAATTATTTTGTTTTTTGAAATTGTTCCAAGAGCGAGAAAAATACTCAAAATCAATCCTGCTGCAACAGAACACATTGTCAAAAGAATCGTAATTTTTGCACCGGCCAAAAGTTGAGGCATCCAGCTGGCAAATTTCTGTAAAATATCCATTTAAAAATCCTTATTCAGTCTTAAGAGAGGAAGTCATGTCGAAGCCGAAGTTTTTTTCGTAAAGCTTTTTCATTGTTCCGTCAGCGATTATGCTAGCAATAGCCTGGTTGATTTTTTCAAGGAAGTCTGTTTTTGATTTTGAAAGGCAGATTCCCATCAATTCGTCTGAAAGTCCTGTCCATACCAGGCGGTATTCAGAAGAAGTTTTGCTAAGGTAGTCTGCTGCTACAAGTGAATCACATACAACTGCATCGATTCTGTTGAATTTTAAATCGTCAAATGCGTTGAATGATTTGTCGTATTCAGCTGGAAGGTAATCAATTTTTCCTTCTGCCTTAAGCTTTTTCATAAAGTTGTCGCTGGTTGTCTGTGTCTGGTAACCTACTTTTTTGCCGTTCAAATCTTCTGGTTTAGAAATTGCTAATGTTGAATTCTGTGCAAGAAGAATTGCCTGTCCGTTTCCAATGTATGGAGTAGAAAAGTTGTATTTTTCACAGCGTTCTGGAGTAATTGTCATACCAGACATGATTACATCGTAGCGTTCTGAATCAAGGCCTGCCATAAGACCGTCCCAGTCAGTGTCTACCACAACTGCTTCAAGTCCAAGTCGAGAAGCAACTTCTTTTCCAAGATCGATGTCAAATCCAAGGGCTGTTTTTCCATCTTCTGCGTAGTATTCGAAAGGAGGGTAATCTACGCTTACTCCGATTTTAAATTTTCCTTCTTCTACAGTAAATTCTCCACGGTTAACTTTTTTTGAACAGCCTGTAAGTGTGGCCAAAATTGATAGTGCAAAAATAAGTGTTGAAATTTTTTTCATTTTTATCCTCTATATTTGTTACAAAATTATTTTATACTGTCTGATAAGTCCATTTTGAAGTTCTTTTCGTACAGTTCTTTCATTTTTCCGTTTTCTTTCATTGCTTCAATTGCTGTATTTACCTTTTCGATAAGTGCAGTGTTACCTTTTTTAGCGCAGATTCCAAAGTAATCGTCTGATTCACCTTTCCAAATCTGCTTGAATTCGCTGTTTTCGGCAGTAAGATAACTGATTGCTACTAAATTATCTGATATAACGGCATCAGCTCTTCCAAGGCGGACATCATCATATGCGTTTAAGATTTTGTCGTAAGAACATGGAATAAAAGTAAAGTTTTCTTCTTTTGCTATTTTATTGATAAAGAAATCGCTTGAGCACTGAGACTGGTAGGCAAGTTTTTTTCCTTTGAGATCTTTGAGACTGTTGATTTCTAAATTTGAATCTTTTCTAACTATTACAGCCTGTCCGTTTCCGATGTATGGTATCGAAAAATCATACTTTTCCTGTCTTTCTGGTAAAACTGAAACCGAAGAAATTACAAGGTCGTAGCGGTTTGTGTCCAATCCTGCAAAAATTCCGTCCCAGGCAGTATCTATTATTTCTGCTTTAAGACCTAATCTTTCTGCAATTTCATTTGCAAGATCAATGTCAAAGCCCATAAGTGTTTTGCCATCAGCAGAATAGTATTCGAATGGTGGATAACCAACTTCACAACCGATTTTAAGTTTTCCGGCTTCTACAGTAAATTCGCCTTTTTCTACTTTTTTTGTACAAGATGTTAAGGCACAGAGAATAAGTGCTGCAAAGGCTAATATTAAAGATTTTTTCATTAAAAGACTCCTGAAAATGGAATAGTGAGTTGAAAATAAAAAGACGACGATAATTCTCGCCGTCGATACAAAAATTATAGACTTAGCAAGAAATTTATTCAATAGAAGAATAATGCACTGTTTAACCTTTAATTATTCATTTTCGCTGTCATCCCATTCAACAGGAATTGTTCTTCTTTCAATATTTTCTGCCCTAAGGTAGTTCAGACAGTCTGCTCTGTGAATCATTACACCTTTTGAAAATGAAACATAGCCTGCAATTGGATCTGGGTATTTTGGCCGGCAGCATTGGGCAAAGGTAACCATGAAGTTTGAAAGACCTGCAACTTTTACACGGGTAATGTTCTTTGCAATCTGCTTTTCACCTTCTCCTTTTTTGTGCCCGTGCTTTTTTTCATTTTGACTTGCAGAAATTTGTCCGGAATGGTCACCGCTTTCGCTTTCATTTTTTGTCTGGCTGTTTTTATCCACGAAAGTAGGGTCGTTTGCAGAAAGCCAGGCATGAATTCTCTGTCTAGCTTTTGAAGTTTTTGCAACTTTTAACTGGCTTTCGGTTGGATGAGCCTGAGGATTTGTAAGAATTTCTATAATCTGAGTATTTTTTAATGGCTGGGTTATAGGGATGATTTTGCCGTCCGCTTTTGCACCAACTATTTTTTCTCCGATTGCAGAATGGACTGTATAGGCAAAGTCAATTGCATTTGCTCCTTCTGGGAGTTGTTTTACTTCGCCGTTTGGAGTAAATACAAAAATTTCGTTTCCCAAAAGTTCGTTTTTTAGAGTCTGGAAAAAGTTTTCGTCAGATTCCTGCTTATCTCTTAATTCCTGCAACTGGTTAAAGATTGCAAGATTGTTTTGACTTACAAAATCGTGATTACTGCCTTTCTTGTAAAGCCAGTGAGATGCTACCCCGTGTTCGGCGATATCGTGCATTTTTTGAGTACGAATCTGTATTTCAAGCGGACGGTCTTCGCACATTACTGTTGTGTGCAGAGACTGGTAACCGTTGGATTTTGGCATTGCGATGTAGTCTTTAAAACGACCGTCCAAAGGTTTCCACAGGCTGTGAACAATTCCAACCAAAGCATAACATTCTGAATTTTTGTGGCAGATTATGCGAAGGGCAAGCAGGTCAAAAAGTTCCCCGGCTTCTTTATTTCTTTTACGCATTTTTTGATAAATGGAATAAAAATGTTTAGCCCTGCTGGTAATTGTAATTTGAATTCCCAGCTTGTCGGCTTCTGCCTGGATTTTTGAAACAGCATTTTCCAGGTAAGCAGCTCTTTCATCTTTTTTTTGGCTTATAACCGCCTTTATCTGCTGATATGCGTCTGGATTTGAATATTTTAAACTTAAATCTTCGAATTCATTTTTTTCTGCTGACATACCAAGGCGGTCTGCAAGCGGCGCCCAGATATCCAGGGCTTCTGCGGCTATTTCCCTTTGTTTTGCAGCTTCTAAATTTTTTATGTTGCGTATTCGGTCCAAGCGTTCTGCAATTTCTACGAAGATTACACGAACATCATCAACCATAGCAAAAAGCATTTTTCGAATAGCGTCTGCCTGCTGAAGGGTTTTTGAGGTAATTGAAATGTTCATGATTTTTGAGGTTCCTTCTATTATATTGCAAACGCCGGAACCAAACTTTTTTTCAATTTCTTCTTTTGTGATTCCCAGAGAGTAAGCACTGTGAAGAAGACCTGCAATTATGCATTCTTCATCGAATTCTCCCTGAGCAAGAATAAAAGCGATTCTCAATGGATGAAGGTAATAAGGTTTACCACAGGAACGAACTTTACCGTCTGACTTAGAGAGCAAAAAATTCCATGCTTCAAGAATTTTGTCTTTTGAAGCTTCATAGTGGGGATAATCTTCAAAGAATTCTTGAATCAAAGCCTGAGGATCTGATTCATCAGATTTGAAAATAATATTCTTGCTCATTTAATTTCCTTTTTAAAGATAACAAAAATATGCTAATATATCAAATGTAGATAAAAAAAATTGTAACTATCTAAAAAGGGTGATTATTTAAATATTGAATTCGAGGAAAATAAATGAATAATTTTTACAAAAAAGGGGTTTTCTTTTTATTATTTGCTTTCTTAGTTTCTTTCTCTTTTGCAGAAGATAAGGCGGAAGAAATTCTTGTAATTAACTTAGAAGAATCTGTTAAGTTAGCCAAGCAAAATAATATTGATATACAAACAGCCAATAATACTTTAAAAGATTTAAAAACATCAAACATGTTTTCATGGAATAGCATAAGTCCTACTGCAAGTATTACAGGAAGTGCTAGTCAGGATTTTGAAAACGATTCTAAATCTATTGCGGTAACCGGAAAAGTAAGTATGGGGCTTAAAACAAACCTTTACACAGATATTCAGGGTGCAAAACTTCAGTATGAAAAGGGAAAAATAACTTATTCTCAAGCAGTTCGTTCTGTAGAATTAAATGTAAGAAAGAGTTTTTACAATTTGCTTTACCAGCAGGAATACCTTGAACTTCAAAAGCAGAATCTTGCTACAGCAAAAGAGCAGTATGAACAGAATCAGGAAAAATTCAAAAATGGTAAAATCAGTGAACTTGATGCATTAACCAGCCGTGTAAATTACGAATCGAAAAAGCCTACTGTAGAATCTGCGGAAATTACTTTGCAAAATGACCTTGCGACTTTTAAGCAGATTTTAGGGATTGAACAATCTAAGAAAATCAAATTATCAGGCTCTTTAGATGATGTTTTGGAAATTTCTACTATCTCTTTTGAAAGTTTACCAAAAAGTGAAGTTCCGGCTCCGAATGTTGCGTCGGCAGAATACGATGTAAAACTCGCCAAAAACAGTCTTTTGGATTCTAGATTTTCAGCCTACAGTCCAAGTGTTTCTGCTTCTTATAGCTATGGAAAATCTTCTGTTTATGATAGCGATTCTGTTGATACCAGCAATTCACTTTCTCTTTCAGTTTCTATTCCTTTAGACGGTTATCTTCCATGGTCATCTAATGGAATTTCTATAAGTTCAAAAAAGAACGCGCTTGATAGTGCAGAAAAAAAACTTGAAGATACAAAAACTACGGTTGCGGTTCAAACAGAAAGTTATATAAGAAAAATAAATCAGGCTATTTCTGTACTTGAATCTTTAAAAGCAACTTATAATC
Organism: Treponema sp.; assembly: GCA_024693045.1. Lineage (GTDB taxonomy): Bacteria > Spirochaetota > Spirochaetia > Treponematales > Treponemataceae > Treponema_D. The sequence goes on along the minus strand of JAILLQ010000046.1, from coordinate 30,662 downwards.
TTGCAGAACAGACTTATAAAATGAACCTTACGGCTTATAATTACGGAAAGACAGATTTGCTTTCTTTGCAAAGTGCAAGTGATTCTGTTTTGAGTGCGGGGGTAAATTTAAAAAGTCAGGCATATACATTAATAAGTTCAATTCTAGATTTAGAAAATCTGCTTGGTCTGGAATTTGGAACAGTAGGAAAGTAAATTAAGAGGATAAATGATATGGAAAAGAAAAGTAAAATTACAATTACAATAATATTGATTGCTCTTGCTGCAACTTTCTGTGGAATCTTGGCAATCAATCTTACAAAAAATAATTCTCCTGCAGGTGGAATGCAAAGAGGCCGACGAGGAGGAATGGGCGGAAACACAACTTTTACAGTTCGCTCTGCAGAAGCTCTAGTTTCAACTCTGACCGACTATGTTATTACAAATGGTGAAGTTGAATCCCAGTCGGCAGTTGAAGTATTTCCTTCGATGAGCGGAAAGGTTTCGCAAATTAATGTTCTTTTGGGAAGTCATGTAAAAAAAGGTGATACCATTGCAAAAATTGACCCAAGTGAACCGGGAACAAAATATGCTTTAAGTCCCGTAGAAGCTCCAATCAGCGGCAGTATAGTTTCAACACCTTTAAAAGTTGGAACAACTGTTACTACAAATTCTGCAGTTACAATGATTGGAGATATCGATAATCTTCAGGTTTCTGCAAATATTCCAGAACGTTATGTTTCTGAATTGAAGATTGGTTTAAAAGCTGAAGTTACATTGGAAGCATACCCAGGAATAATTTTTACAGCATCGGTTAGCCGTGTTAGTCCTGTAGTAGATTCTTCAACACGAACAAAGCAGGTTATTTTGAACTTTGACAAGAGAGATAGTCGTGTAAATGCCGGTATGTTTGCAAAAGTAAAATTGTATACATCAAAATATTCCGGAAAACTTGTAGTTCCTTCTGATGCTCTTGTTACAAATGATGACGGTACTTCTTATCTTTTTGTCGTAAATGATGATTACACTGTTAGTCGTCGTGAAGTTAAAACTGGAAAATCAATTGATGGAAAAACCCAGATTATAGACAATCTTATGGCAGGAGAAAGAGTTGTTTACGAAGGTATGTTGAGCTTGAGCGAAGGTGCAAAAGTAAACGATTTGGAAAATCCAAAGCCAGCGGAAAAAACTGAAACTGACGAGAAAACAGAAACTTCTGTGGGAGGCAATAAATAATGACTCTTTCAAGAACTACACTTTCACATCCGGTTCTTGTTCTGATTGCTTTTACACTTTTAGGTTTTGTAGGAATTTCTACCATCAAAAATGTTGCAATAGGTCTTTTTCCGGAAGTGGATTCTCCATACATAATGATTTCTACGACTTACACAAATGCGGGTCCAGAATCTGTTGAAAAAACTGTTACAAAAGTTCTGGAAAGTTCTTTGGTAAGTGTTTCAGGGCTAAAAGCAATGACATCATCTTCTTCTGAAGGTTCTAGTCGTATTTCTTTGGAATTTAATTACGGAACTGACATTCAAGAGGCTGTAAGTGATGTTCGAGATAAACTCGACCGCGTTTCTAGAAATCTTCCTGATAATGCAGGTTCTCCTACTATTTACAAAATGGATGCGAATTCCATGCCGATTTTGCGAATTGCCATTAGGGGTAACCGTTCTGCAAGTGATTTAAAACAAATTGCAGAAGACAGTATTGTAGATATTCTTGAACAGGCTGATGGTGTTGCTACAGCAAGTGTTTCTGGCGGTAAGACAAAAATTGTGCGTGTAGAACTGGAGCAAAACCGGCTTTCTGCATATGGACTCACTGTTACTTCTGTCTCTTCGGCTCTGGCAAAACAGAATCTTGAACTTGGTGGCGGTAAATTAAATGAAGGGCAGAAAGATTATGTAGTTCGCACTACTGGTGAATTCAAATCAATAGAAGAAATTAATAATACAGTTATTAAAACAATTAATGGATACGATGTAAAACTGCGTGATATCGGAACTGCTTTTATGGGCTATGCTGATGCAACCAGTGAAGTTTACATCAACGGTGAACCTGGTGTTTATGTTTCTATAACAAAGCAGTCCGGTTCAAATTCTGTTACCGTTGCTAACAATGTCTATGAGAAGATGGAACAGCTTGAAAATACACTTCCATCCGATATTTCTATGACAATTTTGCGTGATGATACAGATTCTATCCGTGAAACAATTAATACTCTGGTAGAATCGGCTTACGAAGGGCTTATCCTTGCTGTAATCGTTCTCTTTATCTTTTTGCAAAATATAAAGTCTACAATAATAATTGGAATTTCTATTCCTCTTTCAATCATAATTACTCTCCTTGCCATGAGTTTTGCAGGAATTACCCTGAACATGATGACAATGACAGGTCTTATTTTGGGTGTAGGTATGATTGTAGACGCCTCAATCGTAATGATTGACAACATTTATGCTTATCGAAGCCGTGGTGCCAAGCCAAAAATTGCAGCCATCCTTGGTTCTCAGGAAATGGTAACTTCGGTAATTTCTGGAAACCTTACAACTATTTGTGTTTTCGTGCCTTTCCTTCTTTACATGAAAGAGTTGGGAATGATGGGGCAGATGTTTAAGGGAATTATTTTCACTATTGTAATTGCCCTTATTTCTTCTCTTTTAGTTGCAATTTTCCTTGTTCCTGTACTTGCCGGTGTATTTTTGCCGCTTACTAACAGAAATGAAAAACCTGTTAAATCAAAATTCTTTAAAACATTATATGCTGCTTTTGAAAAAATGATTGCCTCGGTAACAAAAGTTTATCGTATTGCTTTAAAGGCCGCTCTTAATTATAAGGCTGCAACTCTGGTAATCTCGGTTTGTTTCCTTGTAATCGCATTTGCACTTATTCCAACTCTTCGTGTGAATATGATGCCAAATGGTAATGATGATTCTGTTACCTTGAATATCACTATGCCAATCGGTACTCCATTAACAGAAACAAAAGTTGTTGCCTTAACTTTTGAAGAAATAATTAAAAATGAAGTAAAGGGATATAAATTTATAACAACTTCTGTCGGCTCTGGTGGAAGGGGCTGGGGAAATTCTGGTTCATATAAAGCGTCTATTGAAATCCGTCTTCCTTCAAGTTCAGAACAAATTGACAGTGCTATGGTTATTCAGCAGAAACTGCGTTCTCATTTTAGTGATTTTGCAGGGGCCAGTTTTAGCTTTAGTGCAGGTACTCGCGGTCAGATGACTGGTTCAGACTTGGATATTGCAATCCGTTCTGATGATTTGGATGCAGCTTTGGATATTGCGGATAAAATTAAGGCTGTAATGCAGACCATTCCAGATATTGGCGAACCTTCTATTGATACGGAAAGAGGTCTTCCTCAGGTTGAAGTAGAAATCGACCGTGAAAGAGCCTATGCCTTTGGAGTTGATGTTACCAGCGTTGCAAAAGAAATTAACTATGCAATAAATGGTGTAACTTCTACTGAATATCGAACAGGTGGAAAGGAATATGATGTAGTTGTAATGTACAATCCTGAAGACAGAAAAAATGTAATTGATCTTGAATCAATGTATGTGCAGGGAAGTAATGGAAAAGTTGCTGTTTCAAACTTTGCTTCGCTAAAAAGAGGACTCGGCCCTGTTACAATCAGCCGTGAAAATCAAACTCGAATTGTTCATGTAACAGCCTCTATCGTTTCTGAAACAAATGCAAATGTTGTAGAAGATATGATTAAGGAAGGTATAGCAAATACTTTTATTATTCCTGAAGGGGTAACGGTTTCTTACGAAGGTTCATGGAAAGATGTTTCCGAGCAGATGAAAATTTACCTTGGTATTATTTCTCTTGCTATCATTCTTGTTTTTGGTGTAATGGCGGCTACTTACGAATCATTTAGAGCTCCATTAATCAACCTGGCAACAATTCCATTTTTGATTATTGGTGTTGTTTTGCTTTACAAGATTATTAACCAGCCTCTTTCGATTATGGCTATGGTTGGTCTTATCATGCTGGTAGGAATTGTTGTAAATAACGGTATTATCCTTGTTGACTACACAAATCTTTTGCGTTCCCGCGGAATTTCTATGTTCGATGCCTGTTTTGAAGCCGGTTCAAGCCGACTTAGACCTGTTTTGATGACAACTTTGACTACAATCCTAGGTATGCTTCCAATGTGTTTTGCTACAGAAGGAATGAGTGCTATGGTTCAGCCAATTGGTATCGCGGTTGTAGGAGGTCTTACTTCTTCAACCTTTGTAACCCTTTTGGTAATTCCAGTCCTTTATTCGATTGTAATGAAATCTTCTAAAAAGGCAGAATCATCGAAAATCAAAGTTGATTATTCAGGACTTTCACTTTCGGCTTCTGCAAAAGCAAAGAAGGCTGCTAAAGTTGAAAATGTGAAGATTGAAGAAGAAAAGGGGGATGCAGCAAATCCTGTCACAGATAAAGAAAATGAAACAAATGTAGCAGTTTTGAAACGTTTGGAATATATTCAGGATATGATTAAAAAGATGCAGGATTCATTGGATTAAGAAGAGGAAGGGAAAAATGAATTACAGGATAGAAATAATTGCCAATCAGTCGGTAGAAGATGATATAACAGAGCTTTTGGAAGAAGAAATTCCAGAGATTGAATACACCCTTATTCCGACTGTACATGGCCGGGGAAGAAATGCAAAAAAACTTGGTACCAGCACTTGGCCAGAACAGAACTTTTTGCTCTTCGCTTATCTTTCCCTGGAAAATGCCAGAAAGGCTAAAGCTATAATAGAGGCCGTAAAGGCAAAGTTTCCCGGGGAAGGAATTTCCTTTTTTGCTGCGGAAGAGGCAGAATTGTAATTTTACTTAATTGCAAAAGTCACACGCTTCTGGCCTTCTAAGTCCAGGAGCGTTTTTGTTTGTCTGAAGCCCGTCTGTTCGCAAAGAAGTTTTGCCTGGTCAGCGTTGTATTCACCCGTTTCCATTAAGAAAAGACCATTGTGGATAAGACGTTCATAAGCCTGGGGTATAAGGCGGCGGATAATATCAAGCCCGTCGTTTGTGTCCGAAGGCTGGCCATATTCACCAATATCACCGTCCAGGGCTAATCGGGGTTCTCTTCTACCGTCTTTTAAAAGTTCGTCTACCATTTTTGCGGGTATGTAGGGTGGGTTTGTAAGAATAGCATCAAAATCCCATGGAACCTGATAAAACAGATCCGATTGAACAAAGCGAATTCTTTCTTCTTCCTCTAGGGAAAAGAGTTTTTTTGCGTTTCGACGGGCTACATCTAAAGCTTCCGGGCTTATGTCGCAAAGGGTAAAATGAGGCACCTGAGTAAAAGGTATGTCCGGGTCATCTAAAAGAGCTCGAAGAACAGAAAGAGCAATGCAGCCGCTTCCCGTGCACATATCGCAGACCATTAAAATTTTTTCTGGATTTACATAGATTTTGTCTTTAATAAGATCGATTGCTTTTTCTACAAGAATTTCCGTGTCTGCTTTTGGAATTAAAACTGCCGGGGTCACATAAAAATCATTTCCGTAAAATTCTTTATGACCTGTTATATAGGCAATGGGAAGACCTGTTTTGCGCGAAGCAATCGCTTCTAGAAGTTTATCAAAAACTTCCGGGGCTAATTCTTCCTGATTGTGCAGTAAAATCCAGGTTTTATCTTTTTGCAGAAAATGTTCCAGCAGAACATTTGTGTCTAGAGATGCCGAAGGGGATGTTTTTGAAAGAGTTTTTATTGCCTGTGATTTAAATTCCTGGATTGTCATGGCATAAGTATAGCGAAAGCTCTAGTGAAAAGCAAAAAAGTTTGAGCAAAAGATATGACTTCTTTTATAGTAATTTCTGATGTAAATTATTTCTTTGCAGGTGTCTTGTCACCCTCCTTGTAATTCATTACTATGGTTTCCATATTTAACTAGGAAGAACGCAAAAAATGACTTTGACTGAAGAAATTAAAGACTTGTGTAAAAAGCGGGATGCAGTAATCCTTGCTCATTATTATGTAGACGAATCCGTACAGGAAATTGCTGATTATGTAGGAGATTCATTTTATCTTGCTAAAGTAGCAAAATCAGTTTCAAACAAGACAATTGTTTTTTGCGGTGTAACTTTTATGGGCGAAAGTGCCTGTATTTTGAATCCAGAAAAAACTGTTTTAATGCCGGCTCCGGATGCAGTTTGTCCAATGGCTCTGATGGTAGATCCTAAAAAAATTGCAGAGATGAGGGCCACTTATGACGATTTAGCTGTAGTTTGTTATATAAATTCAATGGCAGATGTAAAAGCCTTAAGCGATATTTGTGTTACTTCCAGCAATGCCGTAAAAATTGTAAAAAATCTTCCTAATAAAAATATTTTCTTTATCCCAGACGGAAATCTTGGTCGTTTTGTTTCTCAGGAAGTTCCAGAAAAAAATGTAATCTTGAATTCAGGTTATTGTCATGTTCATACAAGAATAACAACAGAAGAGATTTCTGATTGTTTTGCCCTTCATCCAGAAAGTAAAATTATTGCTCACCCAGAATGTCGTCTTGAAGTATGTCAGATGGCAGATTATCTTGGAAGTACAAAGGAACTTATTGAATATGTTCAAAAAGATTCTGCTCAGGAATACATAGTTTGCACAGAAAAAGGTGTTTTGTACGAAATGAAAAAAGTTGCTCCTGGCAAAAAATTCTATTTTGTTGGTAGCAATCAGATTTGTCAGAATATGAAAAAAATCAATTTGCAGAATATTAAAAAAAGTCTTATAGATATGGCTCCTATTGCTTATGTAGACAAGGCAAGAAGAGAATCTGCTTCTATTCCTTTAGACAGAATGCTTGATTTGGCTTCAAAAAAGGAAGAAAAAAAAGAAATGGTTAAGGAAATGGCACTGTAATGAAAAATAATGATTTTCAGACAGAAGTTTTAATTGTAGGAAGCGGAGTTGCAGGTCTTTACTGTGCTTTAAAACTTCCTTCAGAAACAAAAGTCACAATTATTTCAAAGGAAGGACTTGAAGACTGCGATTCTTATCTGGCTCAGGGCGGAATCTGTATGCTTAAAAATGAAGAAGATTACAAGGCATATTTTGAAGATACCATGAAAGCCGGTCATTATATGAACAGGAAAGAATCCGTAGACATAATGATTCGTTCTTCCAGAGATGTAATAAAGGACTTGCTTTCTTATGGCGTAGATTTTGAAAAAAACTCGGACGGCTCCCTTAAATTTACTAGAGAAGGTGCTCATTCTACGCCAAGAATTCTTTTTCACGAAGATATTACAGGAAAAGAAATAACCAGCAAGCTCCTTTCTGTTGTAAAGCAGAAGAAAAATATTCAGCTTTACGAAAAAGTAACCATGCTGGACATTATAGAATCTCGTAATGAAAAAAAATGCCTGGGAATAATAGCCAGTACAAAAAACGAAGCCCTTTCTGATTTTGCAAGGGAAGAAACTTGTGACGGATCTTATTTAATTAAGATGTTTGCAAATAAAGTTGTATGGGCTTGTGGAGGAATCGGAGGCCTTTACCAGCACTCAACTAATTTTCCTCATCTTACAGGTGATGCCCTTGGAATTGCCCTTTCTCATGGAATTGAGCTTGAAGATCCTGATTACATACAAATTCATCCGACAACTCTGTATTCAAAAAAAACGGGAAGAAGTTTTTTGATTTCTGAATCAGTTCGCGGAGAAGGCGGAATACTTTTGAACAAGGACAAAAAACGCTTCGTAAATGAACTTTTACCAAGAGATGTAGTTGCAAATGCGATTTTTGCCCAGATGCAAAAAGATGAGTCTCCTTTTGTCTGGCTCAGCATGGAAAATATTCCAGAAAGTGAAATCAGAAGTCATTTCTGTCACATATATGAAGAATGCTTAAAAAACGGTTTTGATTGCACAAAAGAGCCTATTCCCGTGGTTCCTGCCCAGCATTATTTTATGGGAGGCGTAAAAGTAGATTCCTGGTCAAAGACTAATATGGAAAATCTTTATGCCTGTGGAGAAACAAGCTGCAATGGTGTACACGGAAAAAATCGCCTGGCATCGAATTCCCTGCTGGAAAGTCTTGTATTTGCCAGTCGGGCAGCTAAAAAAATTGCAGAATCGAATGAAGCAGGTGTAAATGTAAATGCAGAGGAAATAATCGATTTTAATTCTTACAAGAATACAGAGTCCTTGTTTTCAAAGTATAAAGAAAAAATATTAAATGAGATAAAGAGGTCAAAAGAAATCCATGAACGAAATCACAATGACATTGAATGTAGACAACTTAATTCAGCAAGCGCTTAGAGAAGATATTTCCAGCGAGGATGTAACAACAAATTCTGTTATGAGAAGTGCCTGCCCGGGGACTGTTGACCTTCTTGCAAAGGAAGATGGTATTATCGCCGGACTTAAAGTTTTTGAAAGAGTTTTTTACCTTTTGGATAACAAGACAAAATGTTCTTTTTCTGTAAAAGACGGCGATTCTGTAAAAAAGGGTCAGAAATTGGGAAGTGTAGAAGGTGATATTCGTGTACTTCTTTCCGGTGAAAGAACTGCTTTGAATTACCTTCAGCGCATGAGCGGAATAGCAACATATACAAATCAGGTTGCTTCCCTGCTAGCTGGTACAAAAATCAAATTGCTGGACACCCGCAAAACTACACCAAATAACCGCATTTTTGAAAAGTATGCAGTTACAGTTGGTGGAGGACACAATCACCGTTACAACCTTTCTGACGGGGTTTTGCTCAAGGATAACCACATTGGTGCAGCCGGTGGAGTAAAAAAAGCTGTTCAGATGGCAAAAGACTACGCTCCTTTTGTTAGAAAAATCGAAGTTGAAGTAGAAAACCTTGATGAACTTAAAGAAGCCCTGGAAGCAGGTGCCGATATAGTTATGCTTGATAACATGACTCATGACATGATGAAAGAAGCTGTTCAGATTATAGATGGAAAAGCAGAAATCGAAATCAGCGGCAATGTAACAAAGGAAAATATCGAAAAAATTAAGGATTTGGGAGTAGATTACATTTCTTCCGGGGCTTTGACACATTCTAGCCCAATTCTTGATTTGTCATTGAAAAATTTGCATCCGATTGCGTAGATTTTAATATAAGGAGGCCTGTGTGCGAACACCCGGTGAAGTAAGAAGATTATCGATTCTCGAAATTTTATTGAACTCAAAAGAAGCGGTTTCTGGAAGTGAACTTTCCAAAAGACTGGGTGTGAGCCGTCAGGTCATTGTAAATGATATTGCTCTTCTGCGTGCAAGTCATCCCGATTTAATAGCAACGAATTCAGGTTACCTTATGATAAAGGCCGCTTCAACCTGCAGAATTTTTAAGGTAAAGCACACAGACGAACAGACGGAAGACGAGCTTAATATCATGGTAGAACTCGGCGGAACTGTTCTAGATGTTTATGTTGAACACAAAGTCTATGGAACAATAAGTGCTCCCTTGAATATTAAATGCAGGCGGGATATAGAAAACTTTATGGAAGACCTTAAGAGTGGAGTTTCTACACCATTAAAAAATATTACAAAAGGTTATCACTATCACACAGTAGAAGCCCGCTCAGAAGAAATTCTGGATGAAATTCAAAATAAACTCCAGGAACGCGGTTATTTAATAGAATCTGTTGATTTTAAGTCCGTTTATCAGGCAAAAAATTATAGTCAGATGTAAATTTAAAAATAAAAGAAGAGAAAATATAAAAAATACTGTATAATCATAGTATGAAAAAGATTATACCACTACTTCTCTCTTGTTTATTTATTCTTTCAGCTTGTAATAAAGAAAGCAAAATTACCTGTAAGCTTATCAGCGATGGGTTGGGAGTAAACGATAAAAGTTATAATGCATCTGCATGGGAAGGAATTCTTTCCTTCTACGGAGATTCTGTCGGAGACGAAAAATATTTTGGAACTCTCTATGATTCGACCGTGTGTAACAACATAAATCAATATGACCTAGTTTTACGGCAGGTTTCAGAAGAAAATTTGGATGTCATAGTTCTTATTAGTTTTTCTTTCCAGCATGCCCTCGATACAGTGGCAAAAGATTACCCTAAACAAAAATACATCACAATAGACGGAAGCCCTAGTATTAATCCTAATGTTCACAATTACCTTTTTGCAGCAGAAGAAGGTTCTTACCTTGTTGGAGTTTGTGCAGCAGCACAAGCTATCCAGGAAGATGTACAAAATCCTAAATTCGGTTTTATCGGCGGAGTTAAAGGAGATGCATTAGAAGATTTTGAAATTGGTTACGCAATGGGAATTCGTTCTCTTCTTCCTGATGCAAAAATATGTGTAAAATACATTGGTTCCTGGGGGCGCCCTGATTTAGCGGCAAAAAAGGCTAGTGAATGGTACAATTCTGGAGTATACGCAATTTATTCTGCCGCCGGTATGAGCGGAAATGGAGCAATTGCACAGGCTGTTAGCCAGAGAATTTCTGGAAAAAATGTATGGGCTATAGGTGTGGATAAAGATCAGTACAGTGAAGGCGCCTATGGTACAGGAAAATCAGCTGTTCTAACTTCTATGATAAAAAGAGTTGATGTCGCTGTAATAGAAGGTTTAAAAAGTGTACAGAACGGAACTTTTAAACCGGATTCAACTGTGCTCACATTAAAAGAAGGCTCAGTCGGCTTTACCACTTCAAATTTAGATTTAAAGGATGCAGTAATTAAGCTTGCTTATAAAAAGCAGGCAGAAATCATCTCTGGAAGATTTTCTGTTCCTGCAAATTACAAAAATAAAGAAGAGGCACAAAATATTCACAAATCCTTGAATATAGAAGAGGAATAAAATGAAGTTTCGTCATTTTTCAAAATTATCGCTAAAAATGATTCTAGGGGCAATTGCTTTTGGCCTGCTTTTGACAATGATTCTTACTCATCTTGGTTACAGGCATTTTAGAAATGTATTTCGTTCCCAGTATGAAAAATTTACATCTCAGTTTGCTTATATTTCCCTTTCTTACATACAGGGGTCTTCTCTTTATGTATACAATGAATCAGACACAAAAGATTCATATTACGAGTTAGTAAATTCAAAACTAAATGAAATTACGAATATAGCAGATTTGGAAAGCATTTCAGTTTCTGTTCCTGATCCAATCAGTTGTGACTTCCACGAATATATATACAATACCGTAAATGCCAGGTACGGAGGAATTAAAGAGCCTCATTTCCTGGGTGAAAAAGAATCCTTTAAAGGAAGAAAGCGAGAATTCGTCATTAACGTAAAACGCCTTATGCAGCTGGGCCGAACTTTCAGCGAATACACAATCGGTAAAAATTCTTCCGGAAAATATACCGGTACGATAACAACTTATATTCCTGTCCGAGATGAATACAATAATATTCCAGGAATGTTGTTTATAGAAAAATCAATCGACGAAATGCTTATTGTACAGGCTTTGTACTTCAAAAAGATTACAATCGCTGCAACAATAATTTTTTTGGTCTTCATATTTATATATGGCTTGTCTCTTTACTATTCTATTATAAAACCAATCCGCCTTATTACAGATGAAACAAGTTATTTTGCAAAGAATAACAAGTTGTCAGGCTTGTTGGAAAAAGTAAAAAATACAGATGAAATTGGAAGTCTTTCTCGTGCTATAAAAAACATGAGTAATGATATAAACCACTATATTACAGAACTTACAAGCGTAACTGCCGAAAAAGAAAGAATTAGCACAGAGCTGAATGTTGCAAAGAAAATCCAGAGTGATATGCTGCCACAAATCTACCCGGCTTTTCCAGACAGAGAAGACTTTGACCTTTACGCAAAAATGGAACCTGCAAAAGAAGTTGGTGGCGATCTTTACGACTACCTCATGCTCGATAACGACCACATAATGCTGGTTGTCGGTGATGTTAGCGGAAAAGGCGTTCCTGCAGCCCTCTTCATGGTGATTGCAAAAACCCTGCTTTCTTCTCATGCTGTACAAAAACTTTCCCCAAAGGAAATATTCGAAACTACAAATAATCAGCTCTGCACCGGAAACGAATCTTCTTTGTTTGTTACCTGCTGGCTGGGCATAATTACTCTTTCAACAGGGGAATTGCGTTATGTAAATGCAGGGCACCCATTTCCAATACTTTTCCATGACGGCAAATTTTCTTTCGAAAGTCAAAAGCCAAATCTGGTTCTCGGAGCCATGGAAGATTTAAGCTATACAGAACATTCTTTAAAATTGCAAAAAGGAGACCGGCTTTTTGTTTACACAGATGGTGTTACAGAAGCAACCGATTTAAACGATAAACTATTTGGCGACAAACGCCTCCTGGAAGCAATGGAAAATACAAGAGATAAAACTGCTCCCGAAGTGTTAAATTCTATTCGTGCTTCTATAGATTCCTTTGTAGGAAAAGCAGAACAGTTTGATGACATTACCATGCTGGAGTTCATACTAAAATAAAAATCCAACAAAAAAGGCGGTCTAAAGAAAACTCTTTGAACCGCCTTTTCTTTTTACTAGTCCGTAATTTTTTATTACAAAGATGTTACATCTGCCTGAAGTTGTTCTTCTTTTGCATATACGTTCAAGGCATCCAGCATATCATCCATGTCACCCATCATAAAAGAAGGCAGATTGTGCTGACTGTAGTTGATTCTGTGGTCAGTTACACGATCCTGAGGGTAGTTGTAGGTACGAATTTTTTCTGAACGGGCACCGCTACCAACCATGCTGCTGCGGGCAGAAGCTCTTTCAGCCTGTTTTTTACTTTCTTCAAGGTCAAAAAGGCGGGCACGCAATACACGGAAAGCTTTTTCCTTGTTTTTAATCTGGCTTTTTTCATCCTGCTGGATAACAACAAGACCTGTTGGAATATGAGTAAGTCGTACGGCAGAGTCTGTTGTATTTACACACTGACCACCTGGACCGCCGGCTCGCATAACATCGATACGAACATCACCCGGTTTAATTTCAATTTCAGTTTCTTCGGCTTCTGGCAAAACAGCAACTGTTGCTGTAGAAGTCTGCAAACGACCCTGGCTTTCCGTAGCAGGAACACGCTGTACACGATGAACCCCAGATTCCCAGCGCAAAGTACCATAAACGAATTTTCCAGAAATAGAAGTAACAATCTTGTTGAAACCGCCAACTTCTGTTTCCTGCTGTTCCATGTTTTCGTATTTCCAGCCCTTGCGGTCAGCTAAGTGACAGTACATTTCCCAAAGGTCTCGTACAAAAAGACTTGCTTCATCACCACCGGCTGCAGAACGGATTTCCAGAATAATATTTTTTTCATCCAAAGGATCAGGAGGAACCAATTTTACCTTAATTCTTTCTTCAATCTTAGGCTGTTCTTCTTCCAGGCTCTTTAGTTCTTCACGAGCCATTTCTTTCATTTCGGCATCATCTTCAGCCGTAATCATTTCCTTTGCGTCCTGAATTCCTGTAAGAATTCTCTTGTATTCGGCATAGAGTTCACTTAATTCAGCAAGATAGCCGTTTTCGCGCATTGTGTCCTTGTATTTTTTCTGATCCTTTACCAAATCAGGATCCATAACCATTTCCTGCACAACTTTATAGCGGGCTTCACATTCTTCAAGTTTCTTCAATAAATCCATGTCCATATACTAGCGAAAAAGCGCCTTCTTATCAATTAATCTTTTCTAATCTTATGGGCGCAAAGGCTTTTGCAAGTCGCCTTCCAGGGCCCGCTACGCTTGGTCTTTTTGGCATAATCTGCCAAAAATCCTGTGCTTCGCACACCCTTTCACGCTTGGCGCAGTCTTTTCCTTGTAACTTTACTTCTTCCGTTTTATTCTATTTATATGAAGATTTATAGATTACTAAAAAACACATTTTTACCACTAATAACAATTTTCCTTTTTGCTTCATGTGCAAAAAAGCCGTATTTAATGTCAGACTCTGTCATGTCTGCAGAAAACTTTTCTGCTCCCAGGGGTATGCTAACAAAAAGCATGGCTTCAAACGAAATGATGGACCAGGAAGCCTTTTCCCCTGATGAAGGGCAGACTTCTTCTTACCAAAGAAAGCTTATAAAAGAAGGAAACATAAGTGTTGAAGTTTCAAATCTAGAAAAAGGTCAGCAGATTCTTCTTGAATGGGCATCTTCTTTTGGCGGTTATATTGAATCATCTAATTCTAGTCAGGAAAATATTTCTTTTACAGTAAAAATTCCTTCTGCAAAGTTTGAAGAAGCTATGGAAAAATCAACTTCTTTTGGAAAGGTAAAGAATACTGGCGTTTCTGTAAGGGATGTTTCCGACCAGTTCTACGACTTGGAAACCCGTTTAGAAACTCGTAAAGTTCTGCGCCAGAAATTACAGTCTTACTTAAAACAGGCTTCTTCAATGCAGGATATGCTCAAAATTGAAAGGGAATTAAATTCAGTTCAGTCAGAAATAGAATCAATGGAAGGCCGAATGAAAAGGCTTACAAATCAGATAGATTTTTCTACAATCAGCGTTTTCATGGAACTTCCATATAACACAAGAAAAGACGGATTCTCTTTCCCAGACCTAAGTGACGGAGCCAGACGCTTCTTTGCAAATATTATTTCTTTCTTTGTCTGGCTTATCACAGCTCTTTGTTATTTAGTTATCTGCGGAATTCCTCTTTTTGCCTTGCTTGCTCTTCTTTACTGGCTTTTATTCGGAAAGATTGGAATATTTGTAAAAGTATTCAAAAAGTTAAAAAAATAAGCTAGAAGGTGCTGCGGCCTCTAAAACTTCTTGCAAGAGTAAGTTTGTCTGCATATTCAAGGTCGCCACCCACAGGAATTCCTGTGGCAAGTCTGGTAACTTTTACGCTGGAATGTTCCGCTAAAAGTTTTTGCAGATAAAGAGCTGTAGCATCCCCTTCAAAAGTAGGGTTAGTTGCGATAATAACTTCATTTACACTATCTTTCTGTACTCGATTAATAAGGGTTGCAATGTTCAGCTGGTCTGGACCTATTCCTTCAAGAGGGGCAATTACTCCTCCTAGAACGTGATAAAGGCCTGTAAAGCCACCTGCGTTTTCTATTGTCTGTACATCCTGGGGTTGTTCTACAACGCAGATAAGTTTATGGTCTCGGACAGGGTTAGAACAAATATCGCAGGGTTCTCTTTCCGTCCAGGCTCCGCAAATTGGACAGGGCTTAATTTTTTGCTGCAATTCGATTATCTGTCGGGAAAAATTCTGCATAAAAAGTGGATCTGCTTTTAAAAGGTGATTTACGATTCTAGATGCACTTTTTTTTCCAATACCCGGAAGACGAGAAAATGAACCTGTCAATTCATCGATAATATTCATAAAAATTAAAATCCCATGCCAGGAATATTCAGCCCACCCAAGAGAGAGGCAGATTTTTCCTTAATTTTTTCCTGAACCTGAGTAAGAGCATCCCGGTGAGCTGCAACGATTAAATCTTCCAGCATCTTTACGTCACGGTTATCTACGCAAATCGGATCCAAGTGAATGTTCTGCATTTCAAATTTTCCGTTTAAGGTAACTGTTACCATCTTGCCGCCGCTTGAACCTTCTGCTGTAATAGCTGCCATTTCAGCCTGAAGTTTTTCGGCCTGTTCTTTTATTGCTCCGGAATTTTTTAACAAATCAAATGGATTCATCATTGTTTTCCTCCTACGATGCTTCCTTTAAAAATATTGCACAAAATTTTTACCTGTTCAGGAACTTCAACATGTTTTTCCTCAACATGGATTTCTTTTTTTATAATTTCGAAAGTAAAATCTTCGTTCAACAGCTTTTTCAAAAGTTCATTAATATGATTCTGGGCATTCTGAATAGTGTTAAACTGGAAATCTGCTTCAATTTTAGCAGTTATTTTCTTTCCTGTTACCAACCAGTCTTCTGTCTGCAAAAGGGCAGAAGAAGCCATAGGGTTCTGGGAAGAAAGTTTTGTCACTAGAGTTTCAAAAAGGGCCTTCAATGGCATTGCAGCCCCACTTGAAAGTTTTATTTTAGTGTCTGAATCTGGAATTGGTTCAGATATTTCTACAGGGGCTTCTTCAGAATCGAATTCCTGAGCATAAGAATAGTCTTCATCTTCGTGTTCTTCAGAAGATTCAGGCTGCCAGTCATCGATAATTGGAGCTTCCTCATTATCCGGCATGTATGAGTAGTCATCTGCTGGAGTACCGTAAGCCGTTGTTTCTATAGGCGGCACGGCACCGCCATTATAAAAAGGGTTTGGGTTTACCTGAACAGCCTGCGGTTCACTGGAATCCGGTTTTGCCTGAGCAGAATTATTTTTCAAAGCAGAAAAAGTAAACATTCCTTCCGGCATTGCATTCTGATTTGAAGGAGTCTGCATAGCTTCCTGCATTGACGGCATAGAAGTACTTTCTGCATTTTGTTCTTCTGGAACTTCTGCTTTTAATGCAGTTTGGTCGGAAACATTTCCTTGACTCTGACTTACAGGAGCAGGGTTAGCTTTTTCGGTATTTTCAGGAGTTTTTACATTTGAAAAAGTTCCATAGCTTGTTCCCTGACACAAAAGATTTTGAGCTTTATCTATAGCTGCCTTTACTTCAGCTGGGGAAACATACTGGCTTAACCAGCAAAGGCGAGAGAAAGCTAATTCCAACTCGTATCTAGGTGAAAGCGAATAACGTATATCCCGGTAAAGGTTCAGGAATAGCGAAATTGCCCTTTCTGTTTGAATAGCAGACCAGCTTTCCTGAACTTTCTGACTGTAGCGTTCTGCACTTTGACCTAAAAGAGATTCTTTTTTTATTCCGTTTTTTATAAGAAGAAGACTTCTCAAATATTCCGTAGAATTAGAAATAAGCTGTTCTATAGATATTCCAGACTGTAAGAAAGAGTCCAGCTGATTCATTACATTTTCTGAGTCACCTGCAGCACAGGCTTCAAAAATTGTATTCAGACGGTCAATGCCTAAAAGTCCCAGCTTATCTCTTATTTTTTCGTAAGTAATATGACCGTCGCTAAAGGCTGCAACCTGGTCAAAAAGGGTATAGCAGTCGCGAACGGAACCGCCGGATTCCTTTGCAATCCAGTAAAGGGCTTCGTCGTCTGCCTGAATGTTCATTTCCTGGCAGGCATCACTTAAAAGCTCTTTTAATCTGTCTGAAGAAACAAGTCTGAAATTATACTGCTGACATCTTGATTTTATTGTTGCCGGAACTTTTTGCAGTTCTGTTGTAGCAAAAATAAAAATAACATGAGCAGGTGGTTCTTCAATAGTTTTTAATAGTGCGTTAAAAGCACTTGTTGAAAGCATATGAACTTCATCGATTATATAAATCTTATAGCGGCAGCTTGTTGGCGGGAACATAACTTCGTCTTTTATCTGCCGAACATCATTTACACTCGTATTTGATGCACCATCTATTTCGATTACATCCATACTGGAAGAATTCGTAATAGCCCTACAAGATTCACACTGTCCGCATGGACTGCAAGTAGGATCATCACCTGCCTGGCAGTTCAAAGCTTTTGCAAGAATTCGGGCTGTAGAGGTTTTACCACAACCGCGTGGTCCTGCAAAAAGATATGCGTGAGCAAACTGTTTTGTTTTAATCGAATTTTTAAGTGTTTCTGCAACAAATTCCTGACCCGCTAAATCTTCAAATTGCTGAGGGCGGCGTCTAGTTGCTGTTACTTCGTATGCCATTATTCAAATATAACAGAAAAAAGTTAGGTCTACAATCGGAAAAAGCCTTACCAGCCTCCCGAAGCTCCTCCGCCACCAAAGTGTCCACCGCCTCCGCTGAATCCAGAATCAGAAGAGCCAAAGCCTCCGAAAGTGTCATGGGAATTGTAGGAGTTGTAGTGCCTGCCGCCACCCATCATGTTTCCAAGCCAAAGCCATGGAAGCCAGCGGAAAAATCTGCGTCTAGTAATATTAGAAAATACAACTATCCAGCCAAGAACGAATAAGATTCCGTAAACAAGGCTGGCTAAATCTTCTGCGGTATCGTTAGATTCATCCGTTACATTTTCTTCTATGAGTTCTGCATTGTCGCTTGCAAGGGCTCCCATATATTTAACAGCAGAATAAATTCCAGCTGCGTATTTTCCACTTCTAAAAGCAGGTGCTATTACATTGCGGATTATAAGTCCACATTTTGTATCTGTAAGTTTACCTTCAAGTCCATAGCCAGTTTCAATGCGAACTTTTCGTTCTGCAAGTGAAATCAGGAGCAGGGCACCGTTATCTTCTTTACTCTGACCCAACTTCCATTTTTCTACTGTGCGTATTGAAAAATCTTCCAGGTTTTCGCCCTTTAAGCTTGGAATCGTAAGAACGGCAATCTGTATTCCTGTAGAATTTTCCAGATTTTCAAGATATTTAGAGGTTACAGCTTCCTCTTCCTTATTCATGATATTTGCATAATCATTGACCCGGCCTTTAAGTTCCGGCACGGCAAGGGAAAAGGCATTTGCTGTAAATATCAAAGTCAATGAAAAAATTGCAGATATTAATTTTTTTGCTTTCATAGTTTCCCCTTAATCGTTTAGAATGAGTAATCCGTCGGCGAGTTCATTAGGATTTTCTTCTTTTGCCGGAAAATGTTCTTCCAAAAGAGAAGCGCACTTGTTTATTGCAGAAATAAAACCTTCTTTTGTTTTCCCGTTTTTAATTCCGTCAGCTAAATCATCGGCTATGATATTCCACAAATCCTGAGGAATTTTTTTTGCGATTCCAGAGTCAGCAATAATTCTAACTTCTCTTTCCAGGTAGGAAACGAAAATTAAAATACCAGAATGGTCAATTGTTTCATAAACTCCGGATTCTGCAAAATGCCTGAAAGCCCGGGCTGTTACATTTTTTTTCTGAATTCCGTGAGGAATAATCAATCTGTCAAAAAAAGGAATATTCATTATGAAAAAAGCAATTACGATTGTTACCAGGGTCGCAATTCCGTAAAAAGCCGGCAAAACCCAGTCATTTACATTCCACAAGAATTTTTCGTAGATTGCTTTAATTTCATTTGCAAAAGGCAGAAGGCAGATAAAAACTACTGCAGCGAAATAAGTGGAAGAAAGTAATTCCCAAAAAGAATAGGAATCGCTTTCTGCTATTAAAGCCAGGGCAATTTCGCCATTTGTCTTGCTTTCTGCATTTTTTACACACTTTTTAATATCTTCTAAATCACTGGAAGATAATTTGATTTTTTTTAACAGATATTTTTTAGTCAATTTTTATTCCTTAAAATTCAACTTTTGGTGCTGATTTTGCTTTTTCTTCGGCAGTAAAATATGCTTTAGAAGTAAAATCATTGTGCTTTGCTATAACAGATGCAGGGAATCGTCTTATTGAAATATTGTAAGCCTTTGCTGCGTCGTTGTAGCGTTTTCTTTCTACTGAAATGCGGTTTTCAGTTCCTTCCAATTCATCCTGTAAAGCCAGGAAATTCTTGTCGGCCTTTAATTCAGGGTAGTTTTCTGTAATGCTCAAAAGTCTCTGCAATGCTCCGCCCAAAGAATCTTGAGCCTTCTGATACTGAGCAAGTTTTTCAGGATCGTTTAATGTGTCTGCATCAATTTTAGTAACTCCACCGGCTTTTGCTCTTGCCTCTGAAACCTGAACGTAAACTTCGCTTTCATGGGAAGCATATTTTTTTACTGTAGCAACTAAATTTGGAATCAAGTCTGAGCGTCTCTGGTACTGATTTTCAACCTGTGCCCATTGTGCATCAACTTCTTCACTCAAAGTTATCATTTTATTGTAACTTCCTGTTACACACGAAAAACAGCTTACAACTACAAAGATTGCAATTCCAACGCCTATTAAAGTATTTCTAAATTTTACAGTCATATTTTAACCTCTGTTTAAAATATAAATTCCCGTTTTATAAGCCGTCAAGTAAAAAGATAAGTTGTGAAGAAAATTAATTAATTCTCATTTATATAGAAGAATTTGATTTTCAAATGATAAATTTCTCAAACTATATTGAAAAGACTTCTAAATCTATGATATTCTAGCGTGATAGAGTGTATATTCTAAGAGGAGCTTTTTAGATGGCTAGTAATAAATATAATTTTACAATTGAACAGTTAGGTCCTTGTAAAATAAAATCCCCTATTGAATTGTCAACTGTAGTAGGTGATGCATGTGCAAATTATGTTGTTGACTCATCTTTTGTAAGAAATCGCATTAATGTTTTTAGTAGTGACGAACCTAATTCTGTAGATGAAACAAACCTTCTTCAGAAGGCTGGACCTCGTGAATATATTTATTTTGATCCTAAAAAAGTAAAAGCAGGAATTTGTACTTGTGGAGGCCTTTGCCCAGGTTTGAATGATGTAATTCGTGCTGTTGTTCGCTGCTTGTGGAATCGTTATGGTGTTCGCGATATCGTTGGTTTTCAGTATGGATATAAAGGACTTTTTGAAGATTCAGGTTTTGAACCAGTTCCATTAGATCCAGAAATTGTAGATGAGATTCATAAGATTGGTGGTTCTTTCCTTGGTTCTAGCCGTGGTGGTGGTGATCGCCTTGAAACAGACGGTGTAAAAACTATTGAACGCCTTGGAATTAATATGATGTTCGTTATTGGTGGTGACGGAACTCAGCGCGGTGCTTCTGACCTTGCCGATGCAATTACAAAGAAGGGTCTTGAATGTGCTGTAGTAGGTATCCCTAAGACTGTAGATAACGACTTTAAATTTATTGACCGCTCTTTTGGTTTTGAAACAGCTGTTCAGCAGGCAAAAGAAGCAATTGCTTCAATGCACATGGAAGCTCATTCACAGTACAACTGTGTTTCACTTGTAAAACTCATGGGCCGCGAATCTGGCTTTATTGCCGCTGCTGCTGCTCTTGCTTCTCATGAAGTAAACTTCTGTCTTATTCCTGAAGTTCCATTTGATATGGAAGGACCAAACGGATTCCTTGCTAATCTTGAAAAGAGACTTGAAAAACGCCATCACGCAGTAATCGTTGTTGCTGAAGGTGCCGGACAGGAACTTATGCAGTCTACAAATCAGACAGATGCTTCTGGAAACAAACGTCTTTCAGATATCGGTATTTATTTGCGCGATGCAATTAAGTCTTATTTTGCAAAGAAGAATATTCCTCTTGATTTGAAGTACTGTGATCCTTCTTACCAGATTCGTTCTGCTGTAACAACAGCTTCAGATTCAATCTACTGTGAACGCCTTGGAAACAATGCTGCTCATGCTGCAATGGCTGGTAAAACAAAGATGGTTGTAGGTCTTGTACACGATAAGTTCGTTTACATCCCAACCAAGATGGCAACAATGAGCCGAAATGTAGTAGATCCAGAAGGTTCTTTGTGGCGCGATACTTTGGATGCAACTAGTCAGCCAATTTTCATGGTAAACGATGTTGAAAAAGCCAAAAAAATCATGAAAGAAAAACTTGGTTTGTAATTTCAAACTAATATCTTAAATATAGAAAATGCCAGATAAGCTTTATGTGCTCTTCTGGCATTTTTTTTTGTCTAATTTATTGTATTAAAAGCAATAATGGATTTATAAAAATTTTGACGAATGAAAAATTTGCTCCTATAGTAGATTAGCAGATTTAAAGGATTTCCTGTATCCTTTTGCTTCTGAATTTTTTTTATCTTCAGAGAAAATAGACGGAGGTTCTATGATTAAATTTTTATTCCAGAGAGTTTTTCTTTTGTTTGCAGGAATCGTTTTTGCTTTTTCTTTATTTTCCTGCGGAGGTTCTAGCGGTTCTGATTCTTCTGCCTTGATGCTTCTTTCTTCAACAAGTTCAAGTAGTAGTTCTTCTTCTAGTAACAGCAGTTCCTCTTCATCTGGTAGTAGTTCTTCTTCTAGCGGTTCGTCTTCTAGTGGTTCGTCTTCTAGCGGTTCTTCTTCCGGTACAAGTACATCTTCTTCTGTAGTTCTTTTGCAGGGCTTTAACTGGTCGGCAAATTTTCACGACAGGTATTACGGGGATTCTGATTCTTCTACTTATGTTCAAGGGACTTCTGATTCCTCTGCACCAAGCGGAAGCAAGGACTGGTACGATGTAATTACTGCTAATGCCGATAAGATAAAAAATACTTTTACTTATGTATGGTTCCCGCCGGCAAGTGATTCCGGTTCAGATAACGGTTACATGCCGCGAATGCTCAATGTTCTTACTTCTTATTACGGAAACGCAACAAATCTGGCTTCTGCAATTTCTGCCTTGAGTCCGGCTAAGGCAATCTGCGATATTGTAATTAATCACCGGGTTGGAACAAGCAACTGGGGAACTTTTACAAACCCTTCTTTCTGCGCTGACTATTATGCAATCTGTTCGGACGACGAAGGTTTTTCTAATTCTTCAAGTGATATGTATGGTTCAAGTAATAAGGGTAATGCTGACACAGGTGAAGGTTATTCTTCTGCCCGCGATTTAGATCACACAAACTGGGATGTGCAGAACGGTCTTGTAAGCTGGATGACAAATTACTTAAAGGCGGCTGGTTTTGTGGGCTGGCGCTATGATTATGTAAAGGGATTTGGCGGTAAATATGTTGGTTACTACAATGCCCAGACTTCTGCAGAATTTTCTGTAGGGGAATACTGGCCAACAAATGGTTTTTCTTCTTCTGCCCCAAGTGCCTGGAGCACAGAGCTTGAAGCATGGGTTAACGCAACCGGCAGCACAAGCGATACAATAGATGGTCGCACTTATACTCCTTCTGCTTCCCGGGTATTTGACTTTGTAACCAAGGGAATGATGAATACTGTTTTTGGCTCTAATTCAAGCGGGCTAACTAATTCAAACTACAATCTTCTTGCAAGTGAATACTGTGGCTATAACAAAATGCCGGATAAGGTTGTTACTTTTGTAGACAACCACGACACAGGTTCAACTCAGGCTCTCTGGTACCTTGACCCAGATGATGTTGGAACTGCCTACGCCTTGATTTTAACTCATCCTGGGGTACCATGCGTTGCCTGGCAGCACTATTTTACAGCGGAAGAAAGCTACGATACCACTATTAGCGGTAATACAAGCCAGTATATTGGTGGAAATACAGTTCCAGGAACTAGTCTTACCTACAGAAACTTTATTTCCGGCCTGATATCTCTTCGTTCAGAAATGGGAATTACAAGTTCTAGTACAATTACTGTCTGGGACGAAACTTCTTCTTCTATGTATTTGGCTGCCGTAAGCGGAACAAAGGGAAGTCTGGTTGTAAATTTGGGTTCTACCTACGACATGAGTTCAAACTCTGATTCTTCTTCTTACACTCTGGCTTACAGCGGAACAAACTTTAATATATGGAAGAAAAGTAACTGATTTTAGTTAGAACAATGCAATAGAGTCGAGCAGGGGCGGAAAGGTTAAAAGCTCAGTAACTTTTCTTCCTGCTCGTCTTTGTTTTAATTTGCAAGGTTTTTTCTATTTTTAAGTTTTATTTGAATTTATAAAAAAAAAGTTTGCATTATTGAGAATTCGCTTTTATCATATTCCTAGTTAATAAAGTGAGGATTAATATGTATAAAAGTGTTATTCAGAAAATCGTGCAGGTTTTCTCTCTCTTCGGAATTTTTATCGCCTTTTCTTGCTCAAATCAAATCGATACAAAATCTAGCGATTTACAATTGTTATCTTTGCTCTCATCGTCTTCAGATTCGGCTTATGCTTCTATAGTAGTGCCAATTGGCGAAAGCAGTCGTAGCCTTGATGTAACAGAAATTGCCTATGCGAATGCTAAAGTCTTTGGTTATGGAATCGCTTCTGGAAGTGAACCTGAAACAAAAAATATTGATGTAACTAACGGAAGCGGTAATTTTTCAATTTACGATGTACCGGTTGGAAAAAATAGAATTATTCAGCTTCAGGCTTTTGACGCTGACGGAAATCTGCTGAAAGACGGAACAATTCGCCTTTTGATGGATGTAAATCCTGGTGAAAATACAGTTTCTGAAATCAACAGAGAAACTACAAAACTTGCAAATGTTTTCTATTACTTAAAAGAATTAGGATTTGATATTTCTGGAATCAGTTCAAGCGAAATATCTTCAATAAAAGATGTAATTGATACAGAAGTTTCCCTTGAAAAAATTAATACATCGGCTATCGCTCTTGATTTTAATACTGGACGAGTTCCTTCCCTTAAGACAAAGGTTGATTATGTAATAAATAGCAGTAGTAATATTGAATTACATGTTTATGGTTATGAATATCTCTGGTACTGGGAAACTGGGGCAGACGGTACAGAAGTTCAGATGGCTGCTGACACAGAAAAGGGGAATGGCTGGTATACCACTACTTTAGATTATTCTTCCATTAATCTTCTTCTTAAGACTGCAAGCGGATGGAACGGAAGTCAGACTGCTGATATGGAATGCACTTCGGGTGTCTGGTACTACGAAAACGGTTCCTGGTCTGGTAACGACACAAGTATTCCTTCCGTAAGCTGGATTCGACCTGAAGCCGGAACAAATGCCAGTGGAGAAGTTGAACTTTTTGCTTTTGCAAGTGATGATGGCGCTTTAAGCAAAGTTGAATACTATGCTGGTGACAGTCCGATTGGTTCAACAGACGGAACTTGTGCTTTTATCTGGGATACAACTTCTGTTTCTAATGGAACTTATTCTGTTAAGGCTGTGGCTTATGATACTGCTTCAAAAACCAGTGAAAGCGAAGCCGTATCTATTACTGTAAATAACTATGTAGCCCTCAAAGCTGTGATTTCTAATTCTGCTTATGCTACTGTTTCTGTTTCAAAATCTTTTGACGCTTCTTCTTCTAAGGGGGATATTTCTTCTTATTCATGGGATTTTGGAGACGGAACAAAGGCTTCCGGGGTAAGCGTAAGTCATACTTATTCAAGCACAGGAACTTACACTGTAACTCTTACGGTTGCTTCTAGCGACGGCAGCAGCGATTCTGTAACTCAGTCTCTTACAGTTAATGAAAAATCTGCCTTTATTCACCGCGACTTCCGCGAAGAAACTGTTTATTTTATGATGACAGACCGTTTTGCAGACGGAAATAGCAGCAACAACAACATCTGGGGCGACGAATACATGCCGGACGGAACAAGTATTTATGATTACAGCGAAGATAAGTGTGGGGTTCTAAGCTACTACCACGGGGGCGACTTCCAGGGAATCATAAACAATCTGGACTACCTTGTTGATATGGGCTTTACTGCAATCTGGATTACTCCAAGCGTAAAACAGCCGGAAGGTCGTTATTACTACGACGGTTCAAACGGAGGGGATGCATATCAGGCTTCTGCCTTCCACGGCTACTGGGGCTACGATTTTGACAAGATTGACCCGCACCTTCATTCCAGCGGAAAAGACAGTGACGGCTGGGACGACTACAAGGCCTTTATAGATGCCTGCCATGCAAAGGGAATTCGCGTTATGCAGGATATCGTAATAAATCATGGAAACCATACTGCGGCAACAGCTCCTACAAAATGGGCTGATTACAGTGTTCAGACAATTATGGACGGAAAAAACTGGGCCTGGCAGACTCTGGACCCTTACTACGAAGCTGTAGAAGAAGGGGCTACTCCTAGCAAAAACGGTTTTTATTCATATTACGGATTTGGTCAGTGTGCAGATTTGATTGACTTTGGTCACCTTGGTGAAGACGGAAAAGACAGCCGCCATCACTTAATCAATGTTTACAAAAAATTTATTGATGCGGGGGTAGATGCCTTCCGTATTGATACAATGGCTTATATTCCAAATGAATTTGCCGGCGAATTTGCTGATGCAATGTACAATTACGCAAAAGAAAAGGGAAATGATTATTTCTATATGATTGGAGAAGCCTGGTGCGGCCGCTATGATGCAGTTGCCCGTCACGCTTCTGATACAACTGATTCCCTTCACATGCTGGATATGCACTTGAGCTGTCTGGATTATCCTGGAAATATGCAGAAGGTATTCAACGGTTCGGATTCAATCGGTTCTGTCTACAGCAATGTAATTTCTCAGGGAGATGTTCAGTTTGAATGCATGACAGAAGAAGAATACACAAAGACTGCCATGTTTGTTGATAACCACGACTGCTACCGCTGTGAAGGTCTTTTTTCGGAAGCCGGTTATAAAAATGCTTTGAACTACATCTATCTCTTCCGCGGAGTGCCAATCGTTTACTACGGAACAGAGGCAATGTATTCCTGGAGCGGAACTCATCCTTCTACAAACAAGGATGACGTAGTTTCAAGATGGATGCTTGGTGATGTTGGTATCAATTATGTAAAGGATAACAAGCCTGCAATGTACAAGCATCTTAAGATTTTGAACCAGATTTATCATTCAAGTGAATGTATTCAGAAGGGTGCTCAGGAAAATGTAAGCATTGATACAATTCCTGCGGCCTTTACCCGCAGCTACAATGGAAAAACAGCTGCTGTTCTTTTGAACCACCAGGGAAGCGAAGGCTCTTATACATTCAGTGACCTGCCATCTGGAAGCTACACACTTTACACAAGCGACGGCAGCGGTACTTTGAATACTTCTACTGTAACCGTAAGCGGTTCGTACACACTTCAGGCTCCTGGAAACGGATTCGCGGTATTGGATCCTGCCTAAAATCGAAGAACCGTATAGAAAAAATGCGCCAGCATTTTTTTAGGTTCATCGAAAGAACGGCTCGCAAGATTTATCGAAGCGGCCAATAATCGAAGAAACGTAAAAAAATTGCGAAAGCAATTTTTAGGTTCAACAAAAAAACGGTTTGCGGGATTTATTGAAGTGACTGTGAAAAAACAATGTGAGAGTATCGTTTTAAGTTCAGCAGGAAAGTAACCCTCCGAAATCTTTCAGCTGTAAATAATTTGATTTCAGAGATTACTATCATTACTGTATAGCAGGAGAATGTATGATAAAAAGCTTTACTAAAAAAGTTTTGGGTGTTGTGGCCTTATTATTTATATCTACATTGGTTTTGTCATGTGCAAATTCCATTGAGAGCAACAACAGCTTGCTATTAGGTTTGTTGCTTGCAGATTCAAAGATTCAGGAATATGGCGATTTGACCATTAATTCTGCTGATTCCCGCGCCCTGAACATTTCTGACATTTCATTTGCAAAGGCCTATGTAACGGGAACTGGAATTTCGACGGTAATCGAATCAGACTATTCATCGGCTGAAGATGGAACTGGAGATTTGACCATAAATAATATTCCTGTTGGCAAAAACCGCATTGTTACTGTTTATGCTTATGACAGTTCAAAAAATAAGCTTGGAACAGTAATGCTCCGTGCGGTTACAGATATAGATAAGGGTGATAATTCAATTAGTGTGAATCAGGGAACAACGGCAATTGCAAATGTTTTTGATTCCCTCTTGTCCCTGGGTTATGATATTTCGAAAATTGATACGGCAACAAAAACATCAATTGAATCAAAAATCGATTCTTCAAAAACTTGGGCTTTAATCAATACTGCAAAAATCGCTTCGGATTTTAGTGGTAGTGGAATAAATTCTCTCGGTTCTGCCGATTCTTATATTCTTGCGACGGGTTCTGTACCTTTTAGAAGCTACTATGAAACTTGTACGATTCAGATTGGCGATCCGGTTTCTTCTAAAATGACGAATGTTTCTTGCGGTGAAGGAAAAATAACGGATGTTGCTCCAGGAACTTGGCCGGTTTATGTCAGCGTGCCGGGTGAAAGTGTAAAAAAGACTTATGTGACCGTAAAAGCTGGAGAAGAATCTGGCACAATCAATTTGGGAACTGTTACGGATAGAATCATCGTGCACTGTTCTGTTTCAAGCGGTTATAAAAATATTTATGCATGGGTTGGTTCAGAGTCAAATGTTACAAAATTATTTGGCGCTTGGCCGGGAACAGCAATGACCGATAGTGACGGTGACGGCTGGTACGATGTGGAGATCAGCGAAACTTCCTGCAATTTGATTTTTAACGGCAGTGGTCAGACAGGAAATCTTTCCCGGGAAACCGGCGAATGGTGGTACAAAGACGGCACCTGGTATGCAGAAAACCCGGATGATTCGGAAGCTCCGGAATTACTTTTGTTTACTTCCGATAAGAGCGGAACTGTTTCCGGAAAAGTAACTTTTACAGTGGAAGCAGCGGACAATTTGGAGCTTTCTAAAGCTGTAATCACTCTGGACGGAAGTACTCTGAATATTTTAAAATTAAGTGGAAAAACTTCCTCTGCAAGTTATTCGTGGGAGACTGCATATTATCCAAACGGTTCCCATGTAATTAAGGCTGTAGTTTATGACGCTGCAGGTAATATTTCTGAAGAGAAATCGCTTTCATTTACTACATCCAATGTAAATCTTCCTCCTGTGGCTGTGATTAGCGGAACAACCGCTGCAAAAATTGATTCTGAAAAAACATATTCTGCTTCAAAATCTTACGATCAGAACGGCGGAACAATCGCATCTTATTCTTGGTCGGTAACGGGGGCAGCAATTGTAAGCGGTCAGGGAACAGATTCCCTTACTGTAAAAATGCCTTCTAACGAAACAACTGTAACAATCAAACTTACGGTAAAAGATAACGACGGGGCTAGTTCAGAAGCGGTTTCAAAAGAAGTAAAAGTTCTTGCTGGTTCACAAAGTTTTGACTTCCGTGAAGAAACAATTTACTTTGCAATGACTACAAGATTCTATGACGGCGACCCTTCTAATAATGTTCACTGCTGGGATGAAAATGCAGAAACGCCTGCAAATGATCCTGCCTGGCGCGGAGATTTTAAAGGGCTTATACAAAAACTTGATTACATCAAAGCCCTTGGTTTTAGTGCCGTATGGATTACTCCGATTGTAGAAAACTGTTCAGGTCTTGATTACCACGGATATCATGCGATGAACTTTCAAAAAGTAGATCCGCGCTATGAATCAAGTGACGTTGATTTTCAGACTTTGATAGATGAAGTTCATGCCCGGGATATGAAGCTTGTTCTGGACGTAGTATTCAATCATACCGGAAACTTTGGTGAAGCAACTCTGGCCCCTATGTTTGAAAAGGATTATTCGGCAAATCTTGAAGATATTGATGCCTGTTTAAAACTCAGTGCAAATTCGTTGCTGGATGAAAGTTATTTTAATCTGGACGGTGACAGTCAGTACGCCACCCGCTTAAAACTTATGAAAAATACAGACTGGAAGAACCATGAAAAGCACAACTATTATCATCATTTTGGCTTTGGTAGCTGGGATGATTTTAGCGTTCAGTTTTTCCAGATGGCCGGTGACTGTGTGGATTTGAATACCGAAAATCCTAAGGTCTTAAAATACATCGTGGATTCATATTCAAAGTATATCGAAATGGGTGTTGATGCCTTCCGAATCGATACCGGAAAGCATATGAGCCGTCTTGAGTTCAATTGCTATCTTAATGATGCCTTTAAGGAAGCGGCGTTAAAATGCGGAAATGATAACTTTTATATGTTTACAGAAATCTGCGCGAAATCCAGCGAAGTAACTTACCGTGGAAGCGTAGAAAATCTTTCCCCGTATTTTTATACCTGGAAAGACGACGAAACTTACGGTTTTACCATGGACGATGAGGATATGTACGAAGGAGTAATCATTCTGCCGGAAAGGGATGATTGTTCTAATGACGAAAAAGATGAACAACGGGTTACAAAAGACTTAACTTACTGGACTCGCCAGACAGAAGACGGAAGAACTGTGACTCCTGTAAATTCTCTTGCTGTTCAAAAGCAGGGTATGGCAACCCATTCGGTTCGTTCTAACCGGCCGACTTCTAATAACCATTTGTTGAACGGAAACTCTTATCATACTCCGGATTATTCAAATGCCAGCGGACTTAATGTAATTGACTTCCCGATGCACTGGAATTTTAATTCTGCCAGCGGTGCCTTTGGCGTTCATGGCGATGACAAGCTTTATAATGATGCCACCTGGAATGTAGTTTATGTAGACAGTCACGACTATGGTCCAAGCAACAAATATGAATACCGTTATGACGGGGGAACTGATGCCTGGGCTGAAAATCTTGATTTGATGTTCACTTTCCGCGGAATTCCGTGCTTGTATTATGGAAGCGAAGTTGAATTTCAGGCGGGTATGCCTATCGATAAGGGGCCGGTTCTTGCTTTGAAAGACAGCGGACGTGCTTATTATGGCGATTACCTTGAAGGAAATGTTGTTGCATCAGATTTTGGTGAATATTCTGAAAGCGGAACAACTGGTACCGTAAAAACAACACTGGAACAGCCTTTGTGCCAGCATATCATGCGGTTGAATAAGATTCGCCGTGCAATACCTGCTCTTCAGAAAGGTCAGTATTCAACAGAAAACTGCGGTTCAAGCGGAATGGCATTCAAGAGGCGCTACACTGATTCAAAAACTGACAGTTTTGTTCTTGTTACAATTAGTTCAGATACAACTTTTGCTGGTCTTCCAGCCGGAACTTATGTTGATGCAATTACCGGAGATACTAAAGTGGTTTCAAACGGTGGTTCAATTACTACTTCAGGCTGTACAACCGGCAATATGCGCATTTACGTGTTGAACGGCCCTGGAAAAATCGGTGAAGACACTGACTGGTTGAAATAATCACTTCGGAAGATTGTGATATCAAATTGAACTAATAAGCAGGATGTTCAAAATGAACTACTTCAATTTGGAATTACAATTGTGGATTTTGAATCCTCGAATGGCTTGTAACTTGTAAATAATAATGTCGCCAGTTTCTTTAAACTGGTGATATTTTTTTATATTGGAATCTTAAAATTCATACCTATATGTTTTTGAAGTTCCAATTCTGGAGTTGACCCTTTAAGGATTTTTCTCGGATAGTTA
>JAILLQ010000045.1 GCA_024693045.1 Treponema sp. | reverse complement strand
GCCATAGTGGAGAGGCAATACCCGTTCCCATACCGAACACGGAAGTCAAGCTCTCTAACGCCGATGATACTGCCTTTCGGGGTGGGAAAGTAGGTAGCTGCCAGACTTTTTTTTCTTTAAAAACCTTTTTTTTATGTTGTTGTATTTTTTCTAGTTTTAACTTATCTGCTTTTCTGGCTGCTACCTACGGCGACAAAGCGTAGCTTTGTCGAGCCCAAAGGGGTGGAGAATCCTAAAAAATTGCACTGGCGTACAATTTTTTTTAACGGATTTCCTATTTGGGGCAAGCTGCCAGACTTTTTTTTGTTTAAAAATTATCTGCTATTCGGAACTCATTTTTAGGAAAATATTTGTTTGCTTTTTTGGCAGCTACCTACGGCGACAAAGCACTGCTTTGACGAGCCCGATGAGTAGGAGAATCCTAAAAAATTGTACTGGCGTACAATTTTTTTTAACGGATTTCCTATAGTGGGTAAGCTGCCAGACTTTTTTTCTTGTTAAGGGGCTTCGTTTTAATAACGTAGAGGTCCATAGCAGCAAGGAAGAGGGGTATCAAGAAATTTAGATTAAATGTTATCTCTTTTCATTTTTTGCATACACAAGTTCTTTATTTACTATCTTCTACACTCTCCTTTTTTTCGTTATAATATTTCTATATGGCTAAGATACAGATGAAAAATAAAATCGCCGAACTTGACGGCGATGAAATGACACGAGTTTTGTGGAAGGTTATTAAGGATGAACTCCTTTTACCTTATGTAGATTTGAAAACTGAATATTATGACCTTGGGTTAAAGGCTCGAGATGATTCAGATGATAAAATTACCTATGAAGCAGCCGCAGCTATTAAACGTCTTGGAGTTGGTGTAAAATGTGCGACTATCACTTCTAACGCTGCTCGCATGGAAGAATATAAACTTAAAAAACTTACTCCATCTCCAAATGGAATCCTTCGAGGTGAATTGGATGGAACAATTTTCCGAGCTCCAATTTTTGTTAATAATATTAAGTGCAATGTTACTAGCTGGGAAAAGCCGATTGTTCTTGGTCGTCATGGCTATGGTGATGTTTATAAAAACTGTGAAATCAAGACTCCTTGCTCAGGAAAGGCTGAATTGGTTTTCACTGGAGATGATGGTCAGGAAATCAGGAAAACAATTCAGGTAATGAAAGGACCTGGCATCATTCAGGGAATTCATAATCTTGATGCTTCAATTGAAAGTTTTGCACGCTGTTGTTTTAACTATGCCCTTGATCAGAAAATCAGCGTATGGCTTGGAACTAAAGATACAATTTCTAAAACTTATGACGGAAACTTTAAAGCTATTTTCCAGCGTGTTTTCGATGATGAGTTTAAGTCGAAATTTGATGCATCTGGAATTGAATATTTTTACACTTTGATTGATGACGCCGTTGCTCGTGTTATGAAGAGTAAGGGTGGATTCTTATGGGCTTGTAAAAATTACGATGGCGATGTAATGAGTGATATGATTGCTTCTGCATGTGGAAGTCTTGCTATGATGACAAGCGTTCTTGTTTCTCCAAACGGGGAATTTGAATATGAAGCAAGTCACGGTACAGTTCAAAAGCATTACTACCGCTATCTTAAAGGTGAAAAGACATCGACAAACCCTGTAGCCACTATATTTGCCTGGACAGGAGCTTTGGCTAAACGAGGAGAACTCGATAATACTCCTGACCTTGTTGAATTTGCAAAAAAACTTGAAAAGGCTACTCTGTCTACAATTGAAGATGGTTATATGACAGGTGACTTAGCGGCATTGGCTAATCCTCCTGCTAAGAAAATTCTTAATTCTTGGGAATTTATTGCTGCAATTAAGGAAAGATTGTAGTTTTTAAGAGGTATATTATGATTAAAAGAAATACAGGTTTTACAAATTTAACAGCTGGTTATTTATTTCCTGAAGTTGCTAGAAGAAGAAGAGAATATGCAGAAAAAAATCCTCAGGCAAAAATAATTAGCCTGGGTATTGGAAATACAACTGAACCTTTACCAAAGTTCATTGCAAAGGCTATGGCTGACTATTCAATGGGTCTTTCTACAAAAGAAGGTTATTCTGGTTATGGTGACGAACAGGGAAATTCTGTTCTTAGAGCTAAAATTGCAGAAACTTGGTATAAGGGACTTGCTAAACCTGAAGAAGTTTTTATTTCAGATGGTGCAAAATGTGATATTGCAAGAATTCAGACTTTGTTTGGTTCTAAAGTAAAAGTTGCTGTACAGGATCCTGCTTATCCAGTTTATGTAGATGGTTCTGTAATTGTTGGTGCTGCAGGAAAAAACAATGGGAATGGTTACAAAGGTGTTACTTATATGCCTTGTACACCAGAAAACGATTTCTTTCCAGATTTGTCGAAAGTAAAGAAAAATAGTTTGATTTACTTCTGTTCTCCAAATAATCCAACTGGTGCTTGTGCTACTAAAGCACAACTTAAGACTCTTGTCGATTTTGCAAATAAAAATGATTGTATTATTATTTACGATGCAGCTTACCGAGAATTCATTCGCGATGAATCTCTTCCAAAGACTATTTTCGAGATTGAAGGAAGTAGAACTTGTTCAATTGAAATCAATTCTTTTAGTAAGCCTGCTGGATTTACAGGTGTTCGTCTCGGTTGGTCTATTATCCCTATGGAATTAAAATTTGCTGATGGTACAAGTGTTAATCGTGACTGGAACAGAGTAATGACTACTCTTTTTAACGGAGCTTCTAATGTAGTTCAGGCTGGGGGTATTGCTTGTCTTGAACCTGAAGGTTTAAAAGCTATGAAAGAGGTTATCGACTATTACCTTGTAAATGGCAAGGCTATTGCAGAAGTTTTACAAGGTGAAAACTTTAAGAAAGCTAATGTAGAAATTTATTACACAGGAAATAGTCCTTATGTTTGGGCAAAATTTCCAGGAATGAAAAGCTGGGAAGTTTTTGATAAGATATTGAAAGAAGCAAATGTTGTTACTACACCTGGTAGTGGATTTGGTCCATCAGGAGAAAGCTTTATTCGATTCAGTTCTTTTGGACATCAGGAAGATGTAAAAGAAGCTTGCCAGAGACTTTCTAAGTTAGTATTTTAGAGAATAACGATTTTTCTGAAAAAATAAAAAGCGGTAATTTTTATAATTACCGCTTTTTTTGCTTTATTAGAATTGAGTTTTATAACCTAAATTAATTTTAAAGGCATCTCCGAAATTTGAATCCATCATTTCTGAAATTAAAAGTTGTGTCATAAAATGAATCTCTCCGTTATAGAAGCGAGCCATAATGTATGGAGCAATTGTAATGTTATAGTCATCTTCATTTATATCGCTAAAATCGTCTATTAAATCAAAAATATTTTTATCTTTAAATGCAAATGCTGAATTCATTCCTAAAGTAAAAGTTCTTCCAAATAAATATAGGGAATCAGAGAAAACATTTAAATTTGCACCTGTTGTCCCGTTTATGAAAATAAAATCTTCGGCAGTCTCTTCTGGAAACGAGAAAGCACTTAAGTGAATTTTAACCTGCTTTGCTTTTATTCTTGGTTCGAACAGGAAATAAGCAGAATCTTCATTTAAACTGAATTTATTATTTTTCTTTTTAAATGTAAGTTCCGAAAATCCTGCCTGAATAAAAAGAGATGTTGTTTCTGAATTTCCAATAAGGAGATTCATGCCAGCTCGCCAATATAAAGTTTTAACCCACAGAAAAGCGTCGTCATCTGTGTCTGTTTCCATAGGAATTCCTAAGCCTGCTGCAAGATCGAAAGTGAAATATCTAAAGTTACCAGCAAATCTGAAATCACCGTTAAATACATAACTGTCTTCAAGTTCATGATTTACATATATGTAAACACCTGCAGCTAAGGGTTTTGATGAAAAATGTATGACATCCGAACCACCCACACCGAATACTGGATAAATTATAGATCCAGAAAGGCCAAGCCATCCTTCTGTTATTTGTGATGCTATGGATTTTATACCGAATTGTCTTCTTAAAAAAATATCAGAACCAATAGGTTCATAAGTTCCGGCAAAAGCACTTAAATAGTTTGTTCCTATTGGAAACTGTTTTCTGAAAACCAAAGAGATTTCATCTACGGTGAACTTTGCATCTGCTTCTTTGAATATTGAATTTTCTATAATATCATCAGTCTTGAGGGAGAATTCTGCATTAAGCATAATGTTGTCGCTAAGACTTAACTGTCCTGAAAAAAATGACTGAATATTTAGCCCTGGATCGAACTCTTCTGGGTCTGTGGAATAAAAATCCATTTTTGCACCAGCAAATCCGCTGAAACTCACTTCTGCAAATAATGATGTGCAGAATAAAATATTTAATAGAAGAAAACATGCATATTTAGATATATTTTTCATAAAATTGCTCCACTACGGATTTTTCTACTTATATTATCGGCAATTAAATTGAAAACCTTAGATTGTCTATTTGTTAAAAAATATAAAAAGTGAATTTAATTTACTTGAATTATGAAGAATTCGTTATATAATAATTGCTATGAGTGATTATCTTGATCCAAACAACGAAGAATTATTGAAAGACTTTTTTGCCGAAGCTGAACAGCAGGTAGAAACTCTTGAAAGCAATGTATTGGTAATTGAAAACGACCCAACAAACCACGATGCTGTTGATGAAATTTTCCGTGCCGCTCATACATTGAAAGGAGGCTCTGCTACAGTTGAAATGAATGAACTTTCCGGATTCACTCACAAAGTTGAGGATGTCCTTGATGAAATTCGTTCTGATAGACTGGAAGTTAGTGAATCAGTGGTAGATATACTTTTAACTTCTATCGATGTTATTAAAGCAATGATGGAAGCTAGACAAAATGGTGAAGTCTATTCAGAAGATATATCTGAGATTGAAGAAAAATTGAAATCTTATATTCCTGAAAAGGGTGATAAGAAAAAGAAGGCATCACCTCCTGCTGGAACAGGGCCTTCTGTAGCAGCTAAGGCAGCTCCTGCTCCTGTACAGGCAGCACCTCAGCCTGCTAGTGGTAGTCCGTTTGATTATCCAAAACTAACAGAGGATGAATTTGAAGAACTTAAAAGTGCTTGTGAAGGAAACCAAAAGGTTTGGCGCGTAGCTGTTAAGTTTGATGAAAATAATCCTATGAATTCTGTTGGAGGAATTCAGGTTTTTGCAGCCCTAAAAGCTTTGGGAAGTGTTTTAAAAACAGTTCCTGATTTTGATGCATTGTATGAGGATGAATTCTATGAATGTGTTTACTATTACATGGCTTCAGATTCTGATGCAGCATCAATTGAAGATACAGCTTTTTTGGGAGATGTAACTGTTTGTACAGATGCTCAAATGATTAGTGGAGCAGATTCTGGTTCTAGTGCTCCAGCAGCCGTTTCTCAGGCGGCTCCAGTTGCTTCTCCTTCAGCAACTCCGGAAAAGGAAAAAGATGTGGTTGAAACTCAGGAAGTTGCTGTAGCTACTGAAAAAGCTCCTGCAAAGAAAGATGATAAGGCCGCTTCTAAAACAACTGATAAGAAAGAGCATAATGCTTCTCAGCAAAGCTCCGTATTACGTGTTGATTCTAAACGAGTTGATTATCTGTTGAACTTAGTTAGTGAAATTGTAATTACTAAAGCTTCTTTCAATCAGTTGTCAAATTCTATGAATAGTGAATTGATGGATTTCCAGTCTTCTCAGTCTGGTTTTAGAGAAAAAATTCATCGTTTGCTCGAAGAATTACCTCGTTATTTAGAAGAAATGAACAATGGTAAGTCGGCAAGAGAAATTCGGGAAGAAATTTCAGTTTCTCTTGGTGATATTGGAAATGTATTTGAAAAGAATGAGGCAAACCTTAAGACTTTATCTGTAAAACTTCGTTCTTCTACTCAGAATTTGGGAAGAATTGCGAGTGAATTACAGGAAGGTGTAATGAAGATCCGAATGGTTCCTATCAATCAGATTTTCAGTAGATTCCCTAGAGTTGTACGCGATTTGTCTCGTGATTTGAATAAAAAGATTGATTTGCAGATTGAAGGTGAAGACACAGAACTTGATAAGTCAGTTGTTGAAGATCTTTTGGACCCTATTATGCACTGTGTACGTAATTCGGTCGATCATGGTATAGAAGCTCCTGACGTTCGTGCATCCTCTGGAAAATCTGAAGTTGGTAAAGTATTACTTAAGGCTTCTAATGAAGGTAACCTTATTGTAATCGAAATTACTGATGACGGTGCCGGAATTAACGTAGATAAAGTTAAGAATAAGGCAATCCAGAAAGGTTTAATCCATCCTGATAAGATTCTTTCTGATCAGGAAGCATATCAATTGATTTTTGAACCAGGGTTTTCTACAGCAGACAAGATTTCGAATGTCTCAGGACGTGGTGTAGGGCTTGATGTTGTAAAAACAATGATTGAAAAACTGAACGGAAACGTTACTGTATTTTCGGAACATGGTAAAGGTACAACCTTTAGTATTAAATTGCCTCTTACAATGGCAATTATACAGGGACTTTTGGTTCGTGTTGGTCGAGAAATCTATTCAATTCCGATTGCATCGGTTATTGAAAGTCAGAGAATTTTACCAACTGAAATTAAGACAATCGATAATTATGAGGTACTTAATCTTCGAAATGAAGTTATTAGCGTACTCAGACTTTCTCGTCTGTTCGGCATAAAAGATACTCAGCAGAATGAATATTGTAATATCGTAATTGTCGGTTCAAAAGACAGAAAGGTTGGCTTAATGGTTGATTCTTTGATAGGCGAAGAAGATGTTGTAATCAAGCCTTTAAAAGATCAGTTTACTGCTTCTCCTGGAATTGCAGGTGCTTCAATTCTTGGTGATGGTTCTGTATCTCTGATTATTGATGTTAGTCAGCTGCTTGAATTAGGTTTAAAGCAGGATGCAGAAGCTAATCAGATTGTTAGTTTGTAGGTGGCGTATATGACAATTGAATCGATTTTAATATCTGATGAAGAAGCTACTAATCTCAATACTGTTCAGGTTAACACAGATTCAGAACAGGATAGAAAGGCACAGGATGTAATTGATTTCAAAATGGTTACATTCTCTCTTTCTGGTAAAGATTATGCCATAGACATCATGTATGTTAAGGAAATAGCAAAGGCAGGAATGTTTACATATGTTCCAAATACTTTGCCTTTCGTTGTAGGAGTATATAACCTTCGTGGTGAAATTATTCCTATCCTTGATATGCGTATTTTCTTCAATATTGATGTTCCTGAACAGAAACCTGATTCATTGAGCAATTTGCTTATTCTTACATTTGAAGAGCAAACATTTGGAATTATTGTAGATAAAATTGACAAAGTTGTTGGTGTGCAGAAGTCATCTATTCAGCCTTCTCATCCGCTTTTTGTTGATATTAATATTAAGTATATATCTGGCGTTGTTGAAAGTAATAAGCGTCTCTATATTTTGCTTGATATTACTAGAATCTTTTCTAAGACGAAAGATGAAGAAGAATACAAACAGGAAGCTCGTAGAGCCAGTATGACAAGGCAGATTGAAGCTTCTTATAATGAGTCAAAGAATGCAAAAAAAGCGGAAAACTCAGTAGCAAAAGAAGAAGCTGCAACAGATGATAAAGCTGAACCTGCTGAAAAGAAAGCAGCTGTTGTACCACAAGAGGAAGTTGTAACACAAGATCCTGATTATAAATTTGTTGTTGAAGGCTTAAAAACTTACGGTAAGTTTACTGTCAGTGAATTGAATGAAGGATGGGTAAAACATCGTTATTCAGAATGGAAGAACGAAAGAGCAGCTTCTAATGTTCAGATTCAAAATGAAGCAGATGCTAAAGAATTTTTGAAATCTTTCTGGTCTCAAGGTTCGGAATCTATTTGGAGTAAAGAATTTGCAGACGAGGTATATGATCTTTTGCCTGATAATTCTGCTAAGCAGCTTACAGTTTGGAATCCTGGATGTTCGAATGGTTCAGAAACATATAGTCTTGCTTGTGTTCTTTCTAAAAGATATCCAAATGCGAAAATTCGTATCTATGCACAGGATACAGATTTGCTAGGTGTATCAAATGCTCCTATGCTCTCTGTGTCTGCGGAACAGGCTTCGGGATGGGTTTCTCCTTTTGTTTCAAAGAAGGCTAATGGAGAAGCTACGTTTAATCAGCAAATAAAAGATTCTATCATGTTTGAATATCATGATTGCAAAAATACAAACGCTCTACCAATGATTGATTTGATTTTTGCACGAGATTTGTTATCATTAATGGATGACGAATCTCAGAAATCTGTATTAGCAGATTTTGAAGAAAAATTAAAAGGAAATGGAACAATTTTCCTTGGAGAAAATGAGTCAATTTCTCATTTGAAAGATTTTTCTGAACATAGTAAAGGTGACTTAACCGCATATTCGAAGCAATAAAATTGGAGGTAATTAATGAGAGTCGAATACATTAATCCATTTGTTGAAACTTCATTTAGGGTCTTAAAAGAGGTCTTGGGTGATGCAGATGTAAAACGTGGAAATCTTTATTTAAAATCTACAGCTATGCCTGTAATGGGTGTTGCAGCTTTAGTAGGTCTTGCAGGTGATGTTGAAGGTCGTGTTCTTTTTGATATGACTCTTGAAACTGCAATTAATATTGCGTCAAAGATGAACGGCGAAAAGCTTACTCAGTTTGATGAACTTGCAAAAGCAACTATTAGTGAATTGGCAAACCTTATTACTGCTCAGGCAGTAACTAAGTTGCATGAACTTAACTTTAAGTTCGACCTGACTCCTCCTGCTTTGTTTGCAGGACAGCAGATGGAAATTGCAGCTTTGGCTGGAGGTTCTGAAAATGTAGAGGCATTAATCGTTCCTCTTATTACAGAATGTGGTAAAATTGAAGTAAACGTAGCAATCCGCGAACGTGCATAATTTTGGGAGATAGATAGTATGAAAACAGTAAATGACTTTCCTTCAATCAACGAGCGACCGCCTGAAGGGCAGAAGGGCGATGGAACATGCTTCCGCGTAATGATTGTTGACGATTCTATGTTCGTTGCAAAGCAGCTCGGTCAGATTTTGACTAGCGAAGGCTATGAAGTTGTAGCTACTGCGGCTGATGGCAAAGAAGGCGTTGATAAATATAAGGAACTTGCACCAAATATCGACCTCGTAACTATGGATATTACTATGCCAAAGATGGATGGTATTACAGCTCTTGAACAGATTATGAATTTTGACAAATCTGCTCGAGTTGTTATGGTTAGTGCTCTTGGTAAAGAGGAACTTGTAAAGAAGTCTCTTCTTCTTGGTGCTAAAAATTATATCATCAAACCTTTGGATAGAAAAAAGGTTCTTGAAAGAATTGCAGCATGCTTAAAATAGTCATTTAATTTTATGACTAAATATGTTATAGTAGGTGTATGAACAAGATTCGTATACCTACTATAACTGTGCTTGTATCTTCTTTGCTTTTTTCTCTTATTTCTATTAACTTTTCTTTTGATTTTTCTCTATTAGCTTTTCCTGTTTCTGCTGCTGGTAGTTTATTTCTTTGTTATTATTTGTTTTTTAAACTTTATAAAAAAAATGATTATAAGGCTTTAAAAATATCTATAAAATTACTTCAGTACATTCCTTTTGTTTTATTAGCTTCATTTATTTTAAGAAGGGCTGGAAAAAATGGAACTTACTACTGGTATGATTTTATTTCTGTACTCTTGTGGTGTTCAGTTTTTATATCTTCTTTAGTTTTGCTATATCTTTTTGATGAAAAACGTATTGAACTTGTAAATCCTGAATGGAAGAATATTTTATCCAAGTCAAAAAAATCTCTGATTAAGTCCTTTGAT
This sequence comes from Treponema sp., assembly GCA_024693045.1. Taxonomy (GTDB): domain Bacteria; phylum Spirochaetota; class Spirochaetia; order Treponematales; family Treponemataceae; genus Treponema_D. Next base: position 116,803 of record JAILLQ010000045.1, on the reverse strand, counting down.
TTTTCTGCCAAAAAGTTATTTTTTGAAGTATTAGATTGGGTAGATGCTTTACTTCAAGCTGTATTTATGGTTCTTTTGATTCAGATTTTCATTCTTCAGCTCTATGTAATTCCTTCTGAATCAATGGTTCCTTCATTTTTAATCGGGGACAGAGTTGTTGTTACAAAGACTGCTAGTGGTCCAAAATTTCCTCTTAGCCAGGTAGGTTTCCCTTGTTTAAAAACATATAAAAGGGGCGATGTTATAGTTTTTAGAAATCCTCATTATTCTCTTGATCGTAAATCTGAAGTAAGGACTGTTATTTCTCAAATTGTTTACATGTTAACTTTTACAAAAGTAAATTTGAATGTTGATGAAATGGGAGAACCAAAAGCTGATCCTCTGGTAAAGCGTATTTGCGGAGAACCTGGAGAACAGCTTCTTATGCAGGATGGTGTTTTGTATTCTAGAATTGAAAGCGATAATGAGTTTAGACCTGTTTTATCTGATTCTGTATTTGCAACCTGGAATCTAAACGAAGTTGGAAGCAATGTTAAAAGTGGTATTAAAACCTTTCCACTTAATCAAGATGAATATGATTTGATGCTTTTTCTTGAAAAGAAACGTCGTGAATATAATATTTTTGAATCATATGCAGAGTGTCAGAATCTTTATCTGAAAATGAAAAATCTGAATAGGAATAATAAAAAATCTCATGAACAAGATATTGACCTTTCTCTTGCTGATGATTTTATTTTTAGGAATTATATTCCATATAGCCAGTATATTCTTTCCAGTGAAAAAGGTTTGGATTGGTATAAGTCATTTATGCTTTCCTGGGCAGAAAAGGGGCGCTTTGGTTATGTATATAATCCGTCTTCTGTTGATAAAGCAACCTTTACTTCTCTACAAAAAGAAAATCGCACTATCGGAGACTTTAATGGCGATTTGTACGCTGAAGCCAATTACAAATTGAATATGATGATAAAAGTCTGCCTTGGAAAGTTGTATTTAAGAACAGCAGAACTAATTTCTAACGGCGTTGTCGATTCGAATGTGATTATAGAGGATAGTAATATTCAAGCTCTTCGTTCGGAAGCGTATTCATTAAAATTTTACCTTTCAATTTTGGATCAAAGAAATATGCCTGTTTTCCCAGAGTCTAAAAACGGTAAGCCTGATTATATACCGGAAGGTTCTTACTTTATGATGGGCGATAACCGTTTTAACTCATTGGATATGAGGCATTCTTATAAGTATTCTCTTGTTCCTCTTACAGATAAGGATCCATATTCTGTTCAGTATCATTCCAATATGGCTCCCCAGTATGTGGATAAAAAGTATATTTTAGGGTCCGCAAAATTCAGATTTTTACCATTAAATAGGGTTGGAAGTGTAAAGACTCGCTGATTTTTCTTTACTTGAAAGGCAAAAATCTTTATATTTAAACTATTATGTTTGTAGATAAAGTTTTAACCCTTATTTTTGGTTCGCAGAACGAGCGAGATGTAAAAAAATTAAAGCCTATTGTAGCAGCTGTAAATGCTAAAGAAGAGTGGGCAAAATCATTGACTGCTGAAGACTTTCCTAAGCAGACTCAGAAATTCAAAGAAAGACTTGCAAATGGTGAAACATTAGATGATATATTGCCAGAGGCTTTTGCCTTAGCTAGAGAAGCTGCCTTCCGCATTTTAGGTGAAAGAGCCTATGATGTTCAGATTATGGGTTCTCTTGTTCTTCATTCAGGACGAATCACTGAAATGAAAACTGGTGAAGGTAAGACTCTCATGTGTGTTCCTGCCGTTTACTTAAACTCATTGAGCGGAAATGGTGTTCATGTTGTTACTGTAAACGATTATCTTGCAGAACGCGACTCCAGCTGGATGCGACCGGTTTATTCTTACTTGGGTCAAACTGTTGGAGCAATTCTTACAGACATGGATAATGAAGCTCGTAAAGCTGCTTACGCCTGTGATATAACCTATGGTACAAATAACGAATTTGGTTTTGATTATCTGCGTGATAATATGCAGATTGATTTGGCTCGTAAAGTTCAAAGAGGTTTTAATTTCTGTGTTGTTGATGAAATTGACTCTATTTTGATTGATGAAGCTAGAACTCCTCTTATTATTTCCGGCCAGGGTGAAGACGATACTTATAAATATCATGAAGTTGACAAATATGTTGATCAGTTGAAGGAAGTTGAAAAGGATCCTGAAACTGGAGATTATCCTGATGAAGTTGAAATGGATGCCCAGCAGCGTAAAACTATCAAGGGTGATTATAAGGTTGATGAAAAATCTAAGCGTATTTCTTTTACAGATCAGGGTATTAATCACATTGATGAAATTTTGCATCAGCACAATTTGATTGCTCCTGATACAAAAGTTGTAGATGAAGAAAATTTTGAATTTGTTCATTATTTTACACAGGCTGTCAGAGCTCATGTCTTGTATAAAGTTGATGTAGACTATCTTGTACGTGATGGTCAGGTTCAGATTGTAGATGAATTTACTGGTCGTGTTCTTGAAGGACGTAGATATGGAGATGGACTTCACCAGGCAATCGAAGCTAAGGAACATCTAAAAATTGCTCAAAGAAACAGAACTCTTGCAACAATTACATTCCAGAATTTTTTCAGAATGTACAAAAAACTTTCCGGAATGACTGGTACAGCTGCAACAGAAATCGTAGAATTTAATAAAATTTATAAACTTGATGTAGTAGTTATTCCTACAAACCGACCTGTAGCCAGAATAGATGAAAACGATGAAGTTTATCTTAACGAAGCTGATAAATGGGAAGCTATTGCTAAAGAAGTAAAGGAAGCTCATGAAAAAGGTCAGCCTGTAATTGTAGGTACTGTATCCGTTGAAAAATCTGAACATCTTTCGGCTTTGCTTACAAAGAAAGGTATTCGTCATGAAGTATTGAATGCAAAAAATCATGCAAGAGAAGCTATGATTATTGCAGAGGCGGGTGCTAAAGGTGCTGTAACAATCGCTACAAATATGGCTGGTCGTGGTACTGATATTAAATTGGGTGGAAATCCTGAATTCAGAGCATTAAAGCGAGCAGGAACAAATGCTAGTCCCGAACAGTATCAGGCAGCACTCAAAATAGAAAAAGAACAGTGGCTTAAGGATAATGCGGAAGTAAAGGCTTGTGGTGGTCTTTACGTAATCGGTTCTGAAAGACATGAATCCCGTCGTATTGATAATCAGCTTAGAGGTCGTTCTGGCCGTCAGGGGGATCCGGGACGTTCTAAGTTCTTTATTTCTATGGATGATGATTTAATGCGCCTCTTTGGCGGAGAACGCATGAAAGCAATGATGACAAGAATCGGTATGGAACCTGGAGAGCCAATTGATCATCCATGGTTAAATAAGGGAATTGCAAAGGCTCAGCAGAAGGTTGAAGACCGAAACTTTGAAATCCGTAAACATTTGCTTGATTATGATGATGTTTTGAATGAACAGAGAACTGTAATATATGAACAGAGAGATTCTATTCTTGCTGATGAAGAACTCGCTGATCGAGTGATGAATAACGCTCGTGACGCTGTCGAAGTTATGTTCTACGACTATGATCGAGCAGGAAGAAAGCGTCATGGAGAAGCAGAAAGTGCCCTGGTGGAAGAAATTAAAGACAAGTTTGGTCTCGCTCTTCCTGCAGAAAGGTTAAATGCAGAGGCTCTTGTGGCTGCTCTTCAGAATGATATTACAGAAAAAGAAACTTTGGTTGGTAAAGAAAACTTAAATATGTTTATCCGTTATCAGTATGTTCAGGTAATCGATAGAAAGTGGCTTGATCAGCTTGAAGCTCTCGAGGCTTTGAGAGAAGCTGTTGGACTTCGTTCTTACGGTTCAAAGAATCCTTTGACTGAATACAAAATCGACGGATTTAATATTTTTGACCAGATGTTAGACTCTATTCGTGATACGGTTATGAGTCGTGTATTTAAAGTTCGTATTCAACTTTCTCCAGAGGCTCAGGAACAGAGACGCCAAGCTGCAATGAAGAATCATCAGAATCTGAATGCACAGCACTCAGAAGTTCAGAATATTACTCAGTCGGCTCAGAGACAGGCTTCTGGGCAGATGAATGCTGATGCCGCTCGACGACAGGCTGCTTCCGGGGCAATGCAGAAGCGTACTCAGGGAGATAGTATCACTGTAAGACGAACTACCCCAAAAGTAGGAAGAAATGATCCTTGTCCATGTGGTTCAGGAAAAAAATATAAACAGTGTTGTGGTAAAAATAGTTAAATGAAAAAGTTTACAGCCTGTTTTTTTACAGGCTTTTCGGTTTTATTAATTTTTTCTCTTGCATCTTGTTTCAATATAGGAAAAAGAATTTCTATTGCAGAAACTAATCTTTTTGAAATTGAATATGGAAATTTCGAAGAACAGTTAAATTTATTCGATATTAAAAATCCAGGTTCTATTGATACCTATGTAACAATGAGGGATGGATTTTTTTACATCGTCAATGGTGAATCTGAAAAAATTCTTTCTCTGAATTCATATGGTGATTTGCTTTCCCTGTATTACAACGAAGATTTTTATGCTCCTTTAAAAGGTCGTAATATTAAGGAAAAATCATCTTCCTACAATTGGAAGTCTTTGGTTTATCCTTTTCAATTGAATGGAAAAATTTCTGTTGATTCAAGAAAGTATATATATTGTGTTGGTGTAGTTCCAAAAGAAAGAAATGAGCAGGATGAAACTGAAAATCTCTTGTACAGCCAGGTTGTTCTTAGGATTTCCAGTGACGGTTCAACTGTTGATTATATTGGTCAGCAGGGGCCTGGCGGAACACCATTTCCTACAATCAAGAATATTTATACAACAGAAAATAATGAACTTGTAGTGGTATCGTCTCTTAATGACGGACTTATGGTTTTCTGGTTTGGTAATAATGGTTTTTTACGTTACCAGGTACCAGTCAGGCTTTCTTCAGTTCCTTCTATTACTCCTGAGTCGGTAAACTCAATAGCTCCTGCAGATGAGTTATTTGTTACCATCGAAAATATTGTGCCTGACTGCTATGCAGAACGCTTATATGTAAAAGTTGATTACTATTTTCCTCATATTGATGAAGAGTCTAAAACTCAAAGTGGAATTGATTTTGTAAAAAGCATGATTTATCCTTTGAGTATTCAGACTGGTCTGTATGCTGAAGCATTGTCTATTGCTTCATATGAAGACGCTGTTGCAGAGGACTTTAGTAAAATTGTCTACCATGTACCATATGATTTTTTTGGAATTACAAAGAACAACTGGATGTTTTTTATTGTAACTACAGAAAATGGTTTTGACCTTCAAATGGTTCAGCCAGGCACACAGAACGTTATAAAAAGAACTTTGAACGTAAACTTTAAAGATACTCTATATTATTCTTTGTCATTATCGAGTGAAGGTATTATTTCTGCTCTTCTTTGTGACAAGAATTCTGCGAAAGTTGTCTGGTGGAGAACTGATAGTTTAATTGACTCTGTTCTTAAATCTTAACTTTTAGGACTTTCTATGAATGATATCGAAGGTTATGCAGATGGAGAAGAACCTCTTCACTTTTATTACAATAGGGAAGAAAGAATTAAGAATGCACCAAAGATAGTTCAGGATTATTATTCTGGAAAATTTGATAACTCTTCCAGGGGACTTTTTAAAACCCTTTTTGCTACTAGAGGAAACCGTTTTATGTTTGCCGGTATCCTTATTTTTATGATTTTTATTTGGGTTTATTCATTTATCATTGATTCTGCTTTTAGTTCTGTATGCGGGTCAAAAGTAGATTTCAAGAGTTTTGCGTACGAAGAAACAATTTATTCCAGTTTGAAATTTAATTCTCTTGATGAAAAAGCTCTTAAGCAAAATAAAGATTCTTTGCCAGTTAAGCTTAGAGTTACTCTTTCTGCAGTAGATTCAGCTGGTGGTATTTCTGATGAAGTTCAAGAAATTGTAATATTTTCAGGAGAGGAACTATTTGTTCGGACAAAATTTTCCGATTATGATATAGTAAAAGTAGATGCCGTAATTTATGATGGCATTGAAGAAAAAAAGTTTGTTTCATTTGTAGAACGTCATTAAGGTGGCAGCTATGGTTCAATTTTATTTTTTATCAGTATTAAGTTCACTTTTGCTCGGTTTTATTCTGTTTTTTCAGAAAGTTGACGATGGTCAGGAAAATCAAAAAAAAGAAGACGATTTATCCTTTCTTGACGAAAAATCATCTTCTTTTTCATCTCTTTTTACGACAGACTCATTTTTTACTTCCTCGCTTTTCCACCTGATTTTGGGGGCTTTATCTGTAATTTCGGCTTTGCTTACACTTTTGAGCCCCTACAGCGGAGTTTTCTTTTTTGGTGACTTGTTAATTTCTCTTGCTTGTTTTTTTGGTGGAGCTTCCATTCTTGTTAATTATTACATTGAATCTTCTAGTTCTGAGGTCAAATTGCCTGATTTACTGAGCCTTCTACTTGTAGACGGTAAAAAGTATCTTGGTATTTTTTGTATAGTTGTTTCAATTATTCATTTTGTTATTCCAGGAGTTGTGTTTTTCTAATGAAAAAGTCTATTGCGTGTATTGTATATAAAAATGAAAAAATTTTTATAGCCCACAGAAATCCTGGGGGGGATATGGGAAATCGCTGGGAATTTCCTGGTGGTAAAGTTGATAGAGATGAAAGCGATTATATGGCTATCGAAAGAGAAATGAGTGAAGAGTTCGGTGTGAAAGCTTTTCCTCGTGAAAAAATAGCTAGTGAAGAATTTTCACATGATGGAAAGAATTTTTTATTGAACGCTTATCTCGTTGATTTTGAAGAAGATGGTGTAGACAGACCTTTTAGTCTTTCTGAGCATAGCGAGTATAAGTGGATTCCTCTTAGTGAGATTCCTGTGGAAAATTTTGTTGATTCAGATTTAAAAATTCTTCCTAAGGTTTTATCTTACTTGGAGCAGAAAAAATGAAATTGAAAATTATCTTTTTGTCATTTTTATGTTTTGCTTCTTTTTTTTCATCCTGTTCAAAAAATAAGGAAATCATTTTAGATAATTCTTCTCCTCTTGCTATGGCTCCTGATGTTCAGTGGGCTTTGGTCATTGAGCCATATTCAGCCTTTAGAAAAGAGTCCGACTGGTCAAGTGAAGTTATGGGGCATTGCAGAAAAGGTGAAATTTTCCAGATTTTAGGAGCAACTATGGATAATGAAAAGTCTGTGTGGTTGAATTTTTCATTTGGTTGGCTTCCTTCAAATTCTGTAGAAGTTTATTCAAACAAATATAAGGCAGAAACTGCTGCCTCTCTATTAAAATAGTATGAGTATGATAATTGCCGAAATTGGAACAAGTCATGAAGGAAATGAAGAAAAAGCTAGGAAACTTATAGATGCTGCTTTGGATTCTGGCTCTGATGCTGTTAAGTTTCAATGGGTCTATGCAGATGAAATTCTTCATCCTAAAACGGGTTTTGTTAATCTTCCTACTGGCAATATTCCTCTATACAATAGGTTTCAACAATTAGAATGCAGTCCGGATTTTTATAAAAGAATGGCCGACTATACCAGGTCTAGAGGAGGAAAATTTATTTGCTCTCCTTTTGGTATAAGGTCTCTAAAAGAATTATTAAGTTTAAATCCCCATGCAATTAAAATAGCTTCTCCTGAATTAAATCATCTTCCTATGTTGAATTATTTAGCAGAATATAGGCTTGAAGAAAAAAAGAATGGTAAAGGCGTCCTTCCTGTGATTCTATCGTCAGGGGTTTCAAAGCTTAAAGATATTGAAAGGGCAATTGAAATTTTAGGAAGAGAAAATGTTACTTTGCTCCATTGTATTACCAGTTATCCGGCTCCTGAAGACGAGTATAACGTAAAACTAGTTCGGACTTTAAAAAATATTTTCGGAATTGAAACTGGAATAAGTGATCATAGCTTAAATCCTATTCTTGTGCCTGTTTTATCGGTTTTATGTGGTGGTTCTGTAATAGAAAAACATATTACCTTAAGCAAGAAAACTTCGGGATTAGATGATCCGGTTGCTCTTGAGCCGGAAGAATTTGCTATCATGGTTCATTGTGTTCATCAGGCTGAGGCAGCTTTAGCAAGATACGGGCAGGAAAAGGGCAAAGAAATTATTATCAAGCAGCTGTCCGAATCCTTTGAAGAAGATAAAATTTTCAAAGTATTAGGAGACGGAGTTAAAAAGCTTGCTGCTTCTGAACTTAATAATTATGGCCGAACAAATCGTTCTCTTCATTATATGAAAGATTTAAAAGCCGGTACAATTTTATCTAGCGATGATTTTGCCCTTCTAAGAACGGAAAAGGTTTTGACTCCTGGAATTGGACCGGAATATATAGAAAAAATTCTCGGTGCCAAACTGCTTCATGATGTTCAAAATGGTGCAGGTATTCAGTTTGAAGATTTTATCTAAGTTCAGTATAATTAGTTACTTAAAATTACGAGGTATAAAATGAAAATCAATGCTTTAAAAGGAATGAAGGATATTCTTCCTAATGAACAGCGCATCCGTGATTATATTCAGGGAAAAATTCTTGAAACTTATCGTGCTTCTGGTTTTGAACGTATTTCTACACCTATTTTGGAAGATTCTGAAAATATAGATAAGTCAGACGGTGGAGATAATTTAAACCTTGTGTTTAAGGTATTGAAAAGGGGTGAAAAACTTGATTCGGCTCTTGCGTCTGAACCATCTGCTCAGACTCTTTCCGATATGGGGCTAAGATATGATCTTACACTTCCTCTTTCAAGATTTTACGCAGCAAACAGAGATAAATTGCAGAACCCATTTAAAGTAATACAAACAGACCGCGTTTACAGGGCTGAGCGTCCTCAAAAAGGAAGATTAAGAGAATTTGTTCAATGCGATATCGATATTCTTGGAGATTCTTCCTGCAATGCAGAAGTAGAACTTATTGATGTTACTGCTAGGGCAATGCTTAATATTGGCTTTAAAGATTTTACTATAAATGTTAACGACAGACGAATTCTTCGAAATATGCTTTCGAATATGGGTTTTGCAGAAGAAGACCTTGATTCTGTCTGCATTACTTTTGATAAACTTGATAAAATTGGTCCTGATGGAATAGAAGCAGAACTAAAAGAAAAGAACTTTCCGCCTGAAGCAGTATCCTCACTCGTTTCTTTTATTTCTTCTGATACAATAACACTAGATTCTGTTGCTGCCCGATGTTCGGCTCCTGAAATTGCAGATGATTTACGCTATGTTATTTCGACAGCAGAAAAGGTAAGTCAGGGAAAATATAAACTTGCTTATTGTCCAAACCTTGTTCGCGGTCAGGGGTATTATACAGGCATGGTTTTTGAGATTGCGTGTCCAGAATTTAGCGGAGCAGTAGGCGGTGGTGGTCGTTATGATAATATGATTGGAAAATTCCTTGGTCAGAATATACCGGCTGTAGGTTTTTCTATCGGTTTTGAAAGAATCTGTAGTATTCTTCTTGAGAAAAATTATCAAATCCCAGACTCAAAAGAAAAGTGTGCTTTATTGTATGACGATTCTTCCGATTTCCCTGAAGTTTTAGCTGAAGCTGACAAATTAAGAGAATCGTATGTTGTGAGCGTTATTAAAAAGGCAAAAAAAGCTGGTCCTCAGTTTGGAATGCTTGAATCCTTAGGGTATACAAAATTTGCTCAGAAAAAAGATGGGCAATGGATAGTAAAATAGTTTTGATAAGCTCTTAATTTGAAATTATCAGATTAAGAGTTTTTTTATTTAAAATAGAAAAGGCTTGTAGCAAATACAAGCCTTTATCTATCTAATATCAACTAGATAAGTTTTACTTAGTCAGCTGCATGTCCTGCAGAACCGAATACTTCCTTGTTCTTTTCTGCATACATCTTTGTAAGTTCTTCTTTTGCTGCACCGAGGTAAGCACGTGGGTCGAAAACATCTGGTGTTTCAGTGAACATTTTGCGGATTGCAGCAGTCATTGCAAGACGACCGTCTGAGTCTACGTTAATTTTGCAAACTGCAGATTTAGAAGCTTTGCGGAGCTGTTCGTCTGGGATACCTACTGAGTTAGGAATTTTTCCGCCGTATTTTTCGATTTCTTTTACATAGTTCTGTGGAACTGAAGAAGCTCCATGAAGTACGATTGGGAAACCAGGAAGTTTCTTTTCGATTTCTTCAAGTACATTAAAAGCCAATGGAGGTGGAACTAAAGTACCATCTTCGCGGCGTGTACACTGTTCTGGTGTGAATTTACAGCGACCATGTGAAGTACCGATAGAAATAGCCAATGAGTCACAACCTGTTTTAGATGTGAAATCGATTACTTCTTCTGGTTTTGTATATTTAGATTCTTCTGCAGCAACATCGTCTTCTACACCACCGAGTACACCAAGTTCAGCTTCAACTGTTACATCGTGTGCGTGAGCATATTCTACAACTTTTTTTGTCAAAGCAACGTTTTCGTCGTATGAAAGAGCTGAACCGTCAATCATTACTGAAGAGAAACCGTTGTCGATACATTCTTTTGCAACTTCGAAACTAGGACCGTGATCCAGGTGAATTGCGATAGGAATTTCACATCCTAATGATTTTGCATATTCTACAGCACCTTTTGCCATATTGCGCAACATTTCAAAGCTTGCGTATTTGATAGCGCTCTTTGAAACCTGAAGAATTACTGGTGATTTTGTTTCAACACAAGCTTTAACGATAGCCTGCATCTGTTCCATGTTGCTGAAGTTGTAAGCAGGAATAGCATACTGTCCTTTCATTGCAGCTTCGAACATGTGTTTTGTGTTTACAAGACCAAGTTCTTTGTAACTTACCATAATAGAATAACTCCTTTGGAAATTCGATGTCTTTATAGTATGCTAAACGGCTTTTTTATTCAAGGTTTAGCAAGTAAACAATTTGACAAACATAGATTGTGTAAATATAATTGAAAGTGACTTATTCAAGATACATAATCTTTTGAAAAAGCAAAAATTGTAATTATTTTAGATATTTGTTCCGATAAAGTAGTGAAAATCTATTTTTTTCAGAATGTAATATGTGAAGGAGTTTTACATGAAAAAGGGCTTGAAGGTCTTTGTAAATCTTTCTCTGCTTTTTGCGTTGTGTTTGCCAGCATTCAGTCAGCCACATCAGAAAAGTGTTGAGACATTTTTAATTGACAACTTTGATACTGAGAAGGAATGGAAATGGACAGTAAATGCCAGCCGTTTCGTTGCTGAAGGATATCCAAAGTTTAGTACGTTCCCAGGAATTCCTAATTCTCTTAAGCCATTTCAGGCAGAAGGTGTTGAGCCAAGAGTGTTCGGTCTTCAGAGTGCTTTTAACCGTAAGGGTGATAACTGGCTTGAAATTATTCCTATGCAGGGTGATAAGACTTATGAAATTCCATTTGTTGGAACAGTAGATCATCTTGACTTCTGGGTTTGGGGTGCAAACTATCTTTACTATCTTGAAGTTATGATTCGTGACTCTGATGGTCGCGTTCATGTTTTGCCATGTGGAAATCTTCGCTTTAATGGTTGGCGAAATGTTATTGTTAAGATTCCTGGCTGGATTAGTCAGCATTCAAGACTTCGTTCTGGTCCACGAAACCTTTCTCTAGTTGGTTTCCGAATTAGATCTGATGCTGCTGAATATGTAGATGATTTTACTTTCTATATGGATAACCTAAAATATATGTCTAATTCATTGTCATTTATTTACGATGGTTATGAACTTAAAGATCAGAGCTTCGATGAAGCAGAATCTGGTTCAGCTGTTCCTAATAATGGTTCTAATTCTTCAACATCGGAGGAAAACTAATGAAAAAGTTTCTTGCAGCAGCTCTTGTAGCTTTATTAGCTGGTTTGGCTTTTGCTCAGAACAGTATTGTTGATGATCCTAATCCTGAAGTTGTAGGTAATGATTCTGCAATGCAGGCTCTTAGAGAAATCTCTCTTGATAAATTTGAACGTGAAGGTGCATGGAATGTCCATATGTCTCCTGACTATGGTGTAATTTCTGCACGTAATTTCCAGGGTTCTCCAGCAATGAAGGAACCTGTAAAGGGTGAAGAAAGTAATCCTGAAGATGATACTCAGGTTTTGGGTATGAAGGTTGAATTCTTCCGTCGCGGAATCAATTCATTCTACATTACTTCACAGAGACCAATTCCAATTGAAGGTATTACAAAGACTATTTCTATGTGGGTTTGTGGTCGTAACCAGGGACATGATCTTTATATCTTGATTGAAGATTACTTTGGTCGCAATTATGAACTTTATATGGGAAATCTCGGATTCAGCGGATGGAAAAAACTTACTTGTGTTGTTCCTCCTAGTCCAGACAGCGAACATGGTATCGTACAGCATAGTGCATACTATGGAGATCGTCCTGGTTTGAGAATTATCGGTTTCCGTGTAGATTGTAACCCAATGCTCGCAAAGGGTACTTACTATGTATACTTTGATGATCTTCGTTGTGTAACTGACCTTTATGATATGGAAAATCATGATGAAGATGATATGGCTGATAACTGGTAGTTCCTGTTAAAGGTTAAAAAAAAGGACTGTTTTACAGTCCTTTTTTTATTTTAAATTTATTCTGAAATTCTGTACAGGTAACTTCTTCCTTCTTTACCGATAAGTTCTATAAGACCCATGTGTCTGTATAGCCAAAGCATTAAGCTGATATTATTTAATTCTGATTTTTGTATATCATGTAAAAGTAGGATTCTTTTTTTTAAATCATTTACCGTAAAATCTTCTCCTTTTTTGAATGGAATAAGACTCATGTAATCTTCTTTTGATGAAAATATTTTTCTTTCGCTTATAAAGTTTAATTTCTTGTCAATTTTTATCCAGTCTTTTTTAAATCGCCTTTTTTTATTTTTGCTTTGGACCTTATCTTCTGTTTTTAATCTTTCTTCGGTTATTGAAACAAAGGGGAGTTCAAGTGAAAAATTTTTATCTAAAAGAAGGGGATAAATACCTGTTAATTCCCTGAATAAGTGATATATGCTTTCTTTTTTAGGACTTTTTCTTTTACTTAATATTTTTCCGCTGCTGTCTTTTGTGATTATTATTTTTTCGTTCACAATTGGATGAACAATTAAACATTTGTGTCCTTTATCTATAGCATCTTTAATTTTGGAATATAACTTGCTTACATTTTTAGTTTGTATTTCGATTACTCTTCCGTCTTTTTGTAAAATGTCGTAAATGTGTCCGTCTCTTTCTACTTCTATTTGTGAATCGTTATTTATCGAGTAAAGGGTTTTTAAACTTTTGTGCAGGGAACTTTCGTTATAAGTGTTTATCATTTTCTTAGTAAATACCATACAAATAACTTGCTATACAGACTTATCGAGGTATTGAAAAAATATTCAAAACTTTTTTATTTTCGGCGTATTTGTTCATTGACTTTACAAATTTTTTAATTAAAATAATAGATAAGTGGGAAAAAGTGGGAAAAAGTGGTAGGTAGTGGAGTGACATTGCTAACAGGAGAATACAGCAGCACTCTGGACGAAAAAGGGAGGATTATGATTCCTTCTAAAATTCGTACCGGAATTACATCTAACGTGCTTATTGTAACTCAGGCAATTGTTGACCACTGTCTATGGCTTTTTACTCCTGAGGAATGGGAATCTCTTTCTTCAAAAGTTATGGAAAATGCTTCACCATTCAGTGCGAAAAGCAGACTTGTTATGCGTAGTTTTATTTCGCCAGCTCAGGAAATCGAGTTTGATAAATCCGGTCGCCTTTCTATTCCTCAAAGTCTCAGGAGTTATGCTTCTTTGAATAAAGATTGTGTCCTTCTTGGAAACGGAAAATACCTTGAAATTTGGGATTCTGCTTCTTATGAGACTTATTTAACTGCTAATGCAGATAATCTTTTGGAAGCTAGTGAAGAATTAAATTCAATCAGCTTCTAAAAATAAATTTTAGAGTTAGTTTGCTAATTCGAGGTGGAAAAAAGTGGAAGTCGTTCATACTCCGGTTCTGTTGGAGCCTTGTCTTGAATTGTTAAGCCCTGTGGGTGAGCCTTTTGAGAAAACAGCATGGATGGTGGATTCTACTTTAGGTGAAGGGGGACATTCAAATGCTTTTCTTTCAAAATTTCCATCTTTAAATGTTATTGGTATTGATGCAGATTCTGTTATTCAGTCTAGGGCGAAAGAAAGACTTTCTCCTTTTGGTGACAGAATGCATTTTTATAACGGCTGGTTTAATGACTTTTATGCTCATTATCCGGAGGAATATCCGAAACCTGATCTTATTTTATTTGATTTAGGGATTTCGGTTTTCCATTATGAAAAGTCCGGTCGCGGTTTTTCTTTCCGATACGATGAACCATTGGATATGCGCTTGGATCCGAATTCTGAAAATGAATCGGCTGCGGAAATTGTCAATGGTATGAGAGAGGAAGAGCTTGCAAATCTGATTTATTTGTATGGCGAGGAAAAATTAAGCCGACGGATTGCTCATGGTATAGTGGCTGCTCGGGCAAATGGTAAGATTGAATCTTCTAAAGCTTTGGCAGACATTATTTTTGATTCGGTTCCAGGAAGTTATCGCTATGGACCTATTCATCCTGCTACAAGAACTTTTCAGGCTTTACGAATAAGAGTGAATAGTGAGTTAAAGCATATTCCTGAAGCTTTGCACAAGGCCTTCAATCTTTTGAATGTTGGTGGAAAACTAGGTGTAATAACTTTCCATTCGTTGGAAGACAGAATTGTAAAAAATTATTTTAAAAATTTAGGAAAGCAATGTGTTTGTCCTCCTGAAGTTGCAGTCTGTCGTTGTGGTGGAAAACAGTGTGCCGAACTTATAACACGAAAACCTGTTGGTCCAAGTGAAGAAGAAGTTCGTGTAAATTCACCAAGTAGAAGTGCAAAATTACGAGTTGTAAGAAAAATTCAAAACGCAAGTGAATATCATCTTTATGGTGTGGAGGGCTATTAATGAAGTTAGTAACAAAAGAAAAACTTTTGAATCTTCTGACCTGCATTCTTGCCCTTTTAATTCCCTTGGTTTTGATTGCTTACGGGATTCAGACAAAACGTTTTTCTGATCTTTCTAAAGAAATTGCTGAATTAGAAAAGAAACAGGAAAGACTTATAGAACAGAACAAAAAGTTGGTAAGCGACATTAGTCTGCTTTCTAGTACAGATAGAATTGAAAGAATTGCAACAGAAGAACTTGGAATGCATAAAGCTGAAACAGAAGATATAGTTCGTGTTGAAATGAACGGAGTAAATAAATGAGGAGAGAAGAGATGGTATCATTAATGAATCTTGATGAGGTTCTTAAGGGTATTCCTGAAAGTCATGTGCTTGCTTCTGCAGATGGGAAAGACTTCTGCTTTACATCTGTAACAACTGATAGCCGTAGCGTAAAAGAAATGTCATTGTTTGTTCCCTTGATTGGGGAAAATCAGAATGGACATAAGTATGTTCCTCAGGCTGTTGAAAAGGGTGCAAGAGTAATTTTAATTAATAAAAGTGAATATGATTCTTCTTCTAGTGTGTATGACTCTTTATTGGAAAGTAACAAGGGGCTTTTCTTTGTTTTGGTAGAAAATACCTTGCATGCGCTTCAGTCTTTGGCTGCTGCATATGTAGAAAAGTTTCCTAATCTTATAAAAATTGGTATTACCGGTTCTAGTGGAAAAACAACAACTAAGGAAATGATTGTTTCTGTTTTGAAACAGAAGTATTTTGTTGTTTATACACAGGGTAATTTCAATTCTGAAACAGGGCTTCCTCTTTCTGTTTTTAATATCCGAAAAGAACATCAGGTAGGTGTTTTTGAAATGGGTATGAATCGCGTTGATGAAATCGGGGAAATATCTGCTGTTTTAAAAGCTAAGTATGCAGTTATTACAAATATTGGTACTGCTCACATTGGAATCCTTGGAAGTCAAAAAAATATAGCAATTGAAAAACGAAAGATTTTTAATTTTATCCCTTCTGATGGTGTGGCCTTTATTCCAGCTGAAGATGAATTTAAAGATTTCCTGGGAGAAAATGTTAAGGGCACTGTTACTTATTACGGAACATCTGTTCCAATGAGTAACAGTTCTGCCCAGTTTATTAAGGATTGTGGCCTTGAAGGTACTGTCTTTAAATTTGAAAACGAAGTTATTTATTTAAAAAATCCAGGTGTATATAACTATCGCAATGCACTAGCTGCCTGTGCAGTGGGTAAAGCTCTTGGTCTTTCTGCAAGCCAAGTAAAAGCTGGGCTTGAACGATTTGAAACTCCTTCTGGTAGAATGGAAACAAAGGATGTAGTTCTAAAAACCGGTGTAAAGATTACCCTGATAAAGGATTGTTACAATGCGAATCCAGATTCTGTTTTAAATGTTCTGGATTTCTGCAGTTCAATCGATAATGTTGGAAGTAAAATTTTTGTATTGGGTGATATGCTTGAGCTTGGAGAAAAATCGGCACAGGAACATGCACGTGTAACTTCTAAGGCAATTAAAGCTAAACCTGGGCTGTTGATTCTTATCGGCGAAGAAATGAAAAGTGGTTATGAAGAAGCCTTGAGAGTGGGTTTTGTAAATACCAAATACATACCTTCTCATGACGAGCAATCAATTCAGGAAGCTGCTGAAAATATATTAAATTTTGCAAAAGACGGAGACGTTGTTCTCTTAAAAGCAAGTCATGGAATAGCGCTTGAAAGATTAATCCCTGTTATTTTGAAAGAGGTGGAATAAATTGGGCAGTTATAGTTTTTTTGCAGACCGTCCAATTGACCAGTATAAAAAAAGTGATGTGGGATTTTCTGTAGCAGTTATTCTTATGCTTGGTTTTGGTCTTTTTACACTATATTTTTGTTCTCAAAATTACGCAGCAAGAATTTTTGATGATTCATTTTACTTTTTCAGACGACAGTTTATCTGCGTTTTGGTAGGTTTGCTGGGATTTTTGATTTTGGCTTTAATGCCATTAAAAACTGTAAGAAAATTTTTACCTATAATTACAGTTTTTACTCTGGTGATTTGTATTCTGACTTTTGTGCCTGGTCTTTCTGTAGAAAAGAACGGGGCAAGGCGATGGATAAAAATGCCTATGAATTTCACACTTCAGTCTTCTGAAGTTGTAAAATTTACGATAATTATTTATCTTGCAAATTATTTTGATAAGCAGATGAATATTTCTGTAAAAGAAAACCGAAATGTCTTGAATGCTGTTCTTGTGATGCTTTTGTTTATCACTCTTGTACTGCTGCAGAAGGACTTTTCAACTTCAATTTTTCTGTTTGTTTTTTGCTGCATCTTTTTTTGGGCATGCGGCATGAAAATCAGATGGATTTGGTTTATTGGTTTTCTAGCTTCTTTAGCTTTTGCTTACTTTTTGCTTTCTGAAGAATATAGAATTGAGCGAATAATTTCATTTTTGAATCCAAATGAAAGGCTCGATTCTGGAAATTACCAGAGTATGGCAGCGAAAAGAGCTATAAGCGCCGGGGGATTTTGGGGAGCTGGTATTGGCTCTAAACTGGTACAGAGTAATCGAATACCAGAAGTTCAGGCTGACTACATTTTTGCCAGTTGGGCTGAAGCAATGGGGTTTGGCGGGGTTATATGTTACTTTGCCATGTTAGGCTTTTTTGCCTGGAGAGGATTGAAAATAGCATTGGAATGTAAAAACCGATTTGCAGCATTTGGTGCTTTTGGCTTTATTTCGATGATAATTTTTCAAACCTTGATAAATTGTGGGGTTGTTTGTGGGGCTCTTCCTTCAACGGGTATTCCTCTTCCATTTTTTAGTCTGGGGGGAAGTTCGATAATAATAACCCTGTGTATGTGTGGATTTGTCGTTAATGCATCAAGATGTGACAGTGAAGATAACGATGATATATATGATGAATATGTAGAATTAGAAAGTATTGACGGAGTAGAGTCTTATGAGTGATTTTTCAATTAGATTTGAAGAATATGAAAATGAGGATGTGTTTGCAAACTCTAAAGTTGCAGCAGAAAAAAGTAATGAAAGTTCTGTAAAAGAGGATGGTGTGACAAGAGCAATCAAGATAATTTTTATTTTGCTTTCAGCTTGTATTGTTTTTGAATTTTTCTTCTATAAGTTCATCCGTCCAAGCATGAACTCGCCTCAGGTTTCTGTGTCTGGAGCAAAGAATTACACTCCCAGGGAGTTAGTTGAACTTTTGCGTCCTATGAATTCTCACAACTGGTATGATTTTAACGAAAATACAGCTGTTTCTATTCTGGCAAGTGTTAGTGGAATTTCTTCGGTATCTGTAAAAAAAGTATTTCCTAACCGTATCTATATTTCTGTTGTTGAAAGAGAACCTGTTGCTGTCACATTTATTAATCAAGGTGGAAGAAGCAGGGCTGTCCAGATTGACCGCAGTGGAGTTTTATTTCCTGAAAGATTTACAGATCCTTCTGAAGTGAATATTGTGCCGATTATTTCCGGCTTACCTGTTGAGCACATGACGGAAGGAATGAGAATTCCTTTGAAATTTCGCCCTTTACTTGACCAGATTGCAGAAATTCAAAAGAATGGACATAAATATCTTGCGTCTGTAAGTGAAATTTGTGTAATTCAAAAAGAGTATGGCAATTATGAATTAGTTTTAATTCCAGCTGGTGCTAAAATAAAAGTACTTACTGACCGAACATTAAATGAAGACGCTTTAAAATATATGATGGTTGCCTTAGATGTTGTAAATCGAATTGAACCTGATGTGTCAGAAATTGATTTGCGCTATGGCTCAGTTTCATACAGGAAGCGTACTAACGGGTAGGAAAAATGATTGTTGGTCTAGACATAGGAACTTGTTGGATTCGCGTTGCTATAGCTGATTACGATGAAGATGGTCAGCTTAAAATAATTGGTACTTCATGTGAAAAATCTCTGGGGTTAAGACAGGGAAATATTGTAAATATCGAGGGGGCTTCTACAGCAATTAGAAATGCCATTGAAGAAGCTGAGCAGAATGCTGGTGTTGAAGTTCGTGTTTGCAATACAATTGTCGGCGGAGATTTGATAGAAGGATTAAACGCAACGGGGAAAGTTGCTGTATCTAGAAAGGGAAAACCTCAGGGAGAAATCTCTGAAAGTGATCTTGAAAGAGTTAGGGAATCTGCTACTGCTGTTCAGCTTACTTTAGACAGAAAAATGCTTCATGTTATCACACAGGAATATATTGTTGATAATGTCCGTGGAATAAAAGATCCTTTGCACAGACTAGGAGTTTGTCTTGAAGCGGCGGTTCATATAATTACTGCTTCAAAAAGCACAATTCAAAATATTGCTACTTGTATAGATAGAGCCGGTTATGTATTGGACCATGTTTTTCTAAAAACTTTGGCTGCTACACATGCCGTTGTAAATGATGATGAGATGGAACTTGGTTCTATTGTTATAGATTTGGGTGCAGGTTCAACTGACATTCTTGTTCTTTTGAATGGGGCTCCTGTATGTACAGCATCTATTCCTGTGGGAGGAAACCTTGTAACAAATGATATAGCTTTGGTTCTTGGTGTTCCTTATGCAGAAGCAGAAAGAATTAAACTGGAAGCTGGTTGTTGCTGTATGGATAATGTAGATCCAAAACGCACTGTTATTATACATGGTGTAGGAGGTCAGCCTCCTAGAGAAATTTATCAGGCTGATTTATGTGATATTATTGAACCAAGAATACAGGAAATCTGTGAAATGGTAATCAATAAGATTATTGAAAAAACAACTCTTACTTCTATTTCTGGAAATATCATTCTTGTTGGCGGTGGCGCTAAAATGGATGGTGTACTCGAGTGTGTTCAGGATTCCTTTGGAACTCAAAATGTACGTATTGGTAATCCTGAAAAAATGGGAGGTATTGAAGAAGATTATGCAGGTCCTGAATGGGCGACTGTAATCGGTCTTGTTCGTGCTTGTAAAGATAATTCCGGCCGGGTTGCAGGAAAGAGTGTAAAAAAACGTCAGAAGTATGAAAAATCTGGAAATACAGAGAATAAAATATTAAAAATTCTGAAGTCTTTATTCTAAGTTATGGGGAAAATTGGGAGATAAACTATGGATTTTGAAGTAATCAACGAGCAGGGTTCAAATTTAAGTAATGAAAATCCAACTGTTATAAAAGTTGTTGGTTGTGGTGGTGGTGGATCTAATGCCGTAAACCGCATGATAGAAGCTAATATTCAAAATGTTGAATTTATTGCCTTGAATACCGATTTACAGGCTTTGAATAAATCGATTGCAAGTAAGCGTCTTGCTATTGGTCAGAAACTTACTCAGGGTTTAGGCTGTGGTGGAGATCCTTCCATCGGTGAAAAGGCTGCTGAAGAAGATAAAGAAGCTATAACAAATATACTTCGTGGTGCAAATATGGTTTTTGTAACTGCAGGTATGGGGGGAGGAACTGGAACAGGTTCAGCTCCTGTTGTAGCAAAGATTGCAAGAGAATTAGGTGCTCTTACAGTAGGTATTGTTACTACTCCATTTACATGGGAAGGAAAAAGACGTATGGAGCTTGCTCAAGATGGGCTTAAAAAACTCCAGGAAGCAGTAGATTCTGTAATTATTATTCCTAATAGAAAAATTTGTGAAGTATTTGGAGATGGACTTACTTTTGTTGAACAGTATAGAGCTGCTGATGATTTGCTTAGACAGAGTATTGAAGGAATGTCTACAATAATTACAAAGTATGGTACTCCAAATATTGACTTTGCAGACGTTCGTGCCGCAATGCAGGGACAGGGAACTGCAATTTTTGGTATTGGGGTAGCAAAAGGTGAAAATCGTGCTGTAGACGCTGCTCAGATGGCAATTAATAATCCATTGCTCGAAGATACTAATATAGACGGGGCAAAGCATTTCTTGATAAATGTATGTGCAAACAACGATTTTAAGTTGAATGAACTTGAAGAAATTTCCGGAATTGTTTGTGCTTCCGCAAGTAAAGATTATGAGTTAAAACCAGGTATCGTTGTTGATGAAACAATGGGCGATAGTATCAGTGTAACTGTAATTGCAACAGGTTTTAATGGTAGCGGTTCTCAGGAAGAAGAAGTAAAAGTTGAAACTGTTGTAGAAAAGAAAAGTCAGGATACAAATGTTATTTCTGCCTCTGATTTTGATAGTCTACTTTCAGGTTCTAAAAATGATGTTACATCTGATACTCCAGGTTTGTTCGATTCTTTGGAAGAAGAAACTGTGAATAAGCAGGAAAATCCAAATGCATACGTTTCATCGTTTACAAAGGTTAGAAGTGCTGTTGATTCTAATGTTGATGAAAATGATGTGAATACACCTGCCTGTTTAAGAAGGAAACGTGAACTCAGAAGAGACATTACATTCAACCGAAAATAAAGTCGAATCAAAATTAAATTCCTTTTTGGTAAGTTTTTATACTGATTTATTGATGGTAGAAAGACTTTCAAAAAGGACGGCTGAAACATATCGTTTTAGCATTGAACTTTTTCTTCGCTGGTGTTCAAAAGAGCATTTAAAACTTGCAGATGTAACTATTCAAAATCTAATCTATTACCTTACCTGGCGAAAAACCGAAGAAAAATCAGAAATGACATTACTAAAGGATATATCATCTCTTCGTTCTTTCGGATCTTTTATGGTTCGCAGAGGTCTTTGGAAAGAAAATTATCCGCTGATGTTGGAAAGACCAAAAATAGGAAGGAATTTACCTAAAGTCTTGTCCATGGAGCAGGTGGATAAATTGCTTTCGACTATAGATGTGTCTAGCGATTTAGGAAAAAGAGATGATGCTTTGTTCGAGTTGATATATTCTTGCGGACTTCGTATTAGTGAAGCATGTGGTCTTCTTGTTGAAAATTTACACCTTGCAGAAAAAATTCTTCTTGTTCACGGTAAAGGAGATAAGGAAAGAATTGTACCTTTTGGTGAAAGAGCAAAAAATAAACTGGAACTCTATCTAAATGAGGTTCGGCCTAAGTTAGCTGGAAGAAAAATTGTAAAAGAAGTTTTTCTGAATTATCGTGGTGAAGCAATCTCTAGAAAAGGCGTGTGGAAACGCTTTCAGGAAATGGAAAAATTGAGTGGAGTTGAGGCAAAGGTTCACACTTTGCGGCATAGTTTTGCGACTCACCTTCTTGCGGGAGGTGCTGATTTGCGCTCTGTTCAGGAACTTTTAGGTCATTCGGATTTGTCAACAACTACAATTTATACTCATGTTGAAGACAAAGAATTGGAAAATTATCATCAGAAATTTTTTCCGGGGCATGACGAAGTAGAATAAAATATGGATTTTTTTAAAAATAAATTTCTTATTTTAAAAAAAGTCTGTATATTTAAATAAGGCTTTAATAAACTATTTTTTATACACTTTGGGCTTATGCTTATGAGTGTCGTATGGAGAAAAAATGAAAAGTGTAAATTGTGTAAAAAGTTTGTCTTTCTTTCTTCTGAGTATTTTGCTTTTTTCAGCTTGTAATATCAGCAGCAAACAAATGCTTGCAAAAAGAATAAGTCATATGCAGAAAGCTTCGGGTAATCCTGTATCAATTGAAGAAATAAAAGAAGCTATAAGTAAATATGATGACGAAGCTAGAGAAGTTCAGATGAAAAATGGTAAAGTTGGCTTATGGTATAAAATCCTTGGAACACGTTATATAGACCGAAAGATGTATGGCGAAGCTCTTAAGTGTTTTCAGATGGCTTTAGAGTATTATCCTGATAATCCGAATCTTTATTATTATACTGCAATTTGTGCTGGCTACATGAGTCATGCGTCTCTTGATTTCGATGCCACAGGAAATTTTGAAAAGAAAAATCACTATCTTGAACTTTCAGAGTCTGCGTATTTAAGAGCTTTGGAAATAGATCCTAGGTTGACTACAGCTTTGTACGGTTTGGGTGTTCTTTATGTTTTTGAATTAGATGAATGTGAAAAAGCTGTTCCTTACCTTGAACGCTATTTGAATATAGAAACTAGAAGTGTAGACGGAATGTTCCTTTTGGCCCGGGCTTATTATTTCACAGAAGAATATGATAAGGCTATTGCTTTATATGATAAAATTATCGAGACTACAAAATCTGCTGAAAAAAAAGCTGAAGCTGAAGCGAATAAGAAAATTGTTCTGGAAAGTTTTTAATGAATTTAAATCAAAAAGACTTTCTTTTGATACTTTCTCTGCATAGAATTTCATTTTTATCTCTTGCTGAGAAGATTATATTATTGAAAAAACTTGACAGTTTTACTGACCTTGCATTAATGTCTTTAAAAGACATTTCTTCTGTCTGTAATAGAGAAATTAAATTTGCTGCTTGGGATGGAAAAGAAAATCTTAAGGCTGCCGAAAAGGAAGAAAGAATCCTTGAGGCTAAAAAGATAAGATGGCTTTTTTATTCAAATGCTGATTATCCAGCTCTGCTTAGGGAAATTCCTAATGCACCTTTACTTCTCTTTTACAGAGGTGATGTCTCTTGTCTTTTAGAAAAGACAGTTTCCGTTGTTGGAACAAGAAGAATTACGCCTGAGGGTAAAAAAGCAGCATTTTCATTTTCACGGGATGCTTGTGATAATGGAATTACTGTTGTATCTGGCCTCGCAAATGGAGTTGATTCGGCTGCTCATTCTGGAGCAGTGGAATCTTATTTTTTTGCTATGGAGCAGGGCTTGGCTCTGCCTTCTGCAAAAACAGTTGCTGTTTTGCCATGTGCTTGTGATACGATTATACCTTCTTCTAATGTTAGGCTTGCAGAAAAGATATTGAATACTGGCGGAGCCTTAGTTAGCGAGTATGTACCAGGTGTGCCTTCTGAACCATGGCGTTATGTGCAAAGAAACAGAATAATAGCAGCTTTATCACCTGCTCTTGTAGTTATTCAGGCACCAACTGGAAGTGGAGCTCTTATTACTGCCCAGTATGCTCTGGAATATAATAGAGATGTTATGTTTCATAAGGCCTGTTTCTGTGAAAACGCAGGAAAAGTAAACTCTATTGTAGATAGTGAACTTTGCAGAAAGGCGTCTTTAGGAAAATTAAGTTCTTCCAAAGCGGGAAATAAAGTCGAAAAGTATCTGGCTTACGGAGCTCCAGTTATTGACGGCTTTGCTGATTATGTAAAATGTCTGGCCGAAGTGCCAGGAATTAGAAGTGCTGAAAAACAACAGTTAGAGTTGTTTTAAGTAAGGATGTTTATATGGCGGAAAAAAAGGTTGCAGCTAAAAAATCAAAGTCAAAGACTTCTCAAACTTTAGTAATTGTAGAGTCCCCTGCTAAGGCTCATACTATTGAAAAATATTTGGGGCCCGGATTTGTTGTAAAGGCCTCAATGGGACACTTGATTGATCTTCCAAAGAGCCGACTTGCTATTGATGTAGAGAATAACTTTCAGCCTGAGTATATAACTGTTCGTGGGCGTGCCAAACTTTTAAAGGAATTGCAGAAAGATGCTAAAAAATCTGATAGAATCTTACTGGCATCCGATAACGACCGTGAAGGGGAAGCTATTGCCTGGCACCTTAGAAATGCCTTGCAGGAAAAAACAGATGCTCCGATAAGCAGAATTGTATTTAATGAAATTACTCCTGTTGCAATAAAGGAGGCTGTTCAGAATCCTGGAGAAATTGTAGAAAGCAGGGTAAATGCTCAAAAAGCTCGTCGCGTTCTTGACCGCCTTGTAGGTTATAATTTAAGTCCTCTTTTGTGGGCAAAAGTAAAAAATGGCCTTAGTGCAGGTCGTGTTCAGTCTGTAGCTCTACGACTTATTTGTGAAAGAGAAGAAGAGGTTGAAAATTTTATTCCAGAAGAATACTGGTCTTTGGATGCAGATTTTTCTAAAGGAAAAACAAAATTTACAGCCCAGCTTGTAAAGTATAAAAATCAAAGTCCAGAACTAAAATCGGAATCTCTTGTAAATGATATTATTAGAGAAATTGAATCTTCTGAATGTCAGGTTACTAATATAAAGCAGACTGAAAAGACTGTTCGTCCAAAAGCACCTTTTACAACTTCAAAATTACAGCAGGCTGCTGCTAACCGCTTGGGCTTTACATCTAGAAAAACTATGCAGATTGCTCAGCAGTTGTATGAAGGTATTAATATGGGCTCTAGTCGTGTAGGTCTTATTACTTATATGCGTACAGACTCTGTTCGTATTTCTCAGACAGCCCTTGATGATGTTCGAAACTGGATTTCTAAAAATTATCCTTCTGAATTGCCAGAAGAAGCTATCCATTATGCTGTAGGGAAAAGTGCCCAGGATGCCCATGAAGGTATTCGTCCAACTTATACCGAATATACTCCTGAGTCTGTAAAAGAATATTTGACTCGTGATCAGCTCCGTCTTTATACAATTATTTGGGAACGTTTTGTTTCAAGCCAGATGAATAATGCAAAGACAACAACAACTTCTGCTGAAATCACTGCAGGAGATGCTCTTTTCCGTGTAAGTGCTTCTAAAATTACAGAAAAAGGTTTTTATAGCGTAATAAAACTTCTTTCTTCAAAGGAAGATAAGTCAGGTTCTTTACCTTCTCTTAAGGTTGGTGAAAAAATAAAATCAGAAAAGTTTTATCCTGAACAGCACTTTACACAGGGACCTGCCCGCTATACTGATGCGTCTATAGTACGCACTCTTGAAGAAAAGGGTATAGGTCGTCCTTCTACTTATGCACCGATTATTTCTGTTCTTCTTGACCGTTATTATGTTACAAGAAGTAATAAACAGCTTGTTCCTACACAGCTTGGCCGTATGATTTGCAAAATTCTTGTAGAATCTTTCCCTGCTGTAATAAATGAACATTTTACGGCTGAAGTTGAAACTAATCTTGATAAGGTTGAACAGGATGAACTTGTTTGGAATGGAATGATTGCAGATTTCTTTACCCCTTTTAAGAAAAGAGTTGAAGAAGTAATGGATTCTGTTGAAAGTGTAAAAGGCAGTCTTGATGAACCTACTGATAAGATTTGTGAAAAATGTGGTAAGCCAATGGTAAAAAAACTTGGCCGCTTTGGTTACTTTCTTGCATGTTCTGGTTTTCCAGAATGTCATAACACAAAATCAATCCCTCTGGCAAAATGTCCAATGCCTGGTTGTAACGGTGAAATTGTTGCAAGGAAAACTAAAGGACGCGGTAAAGAATTCTACGGTTGTACAAATTATCCGGCTTGTAATTTTATCAGCCACTTTAAGCCAATCGATTCTTATTGTCCAAAATGTGGCTGGTTCCTTGTAGAAAAGTTTGACAAGAAAAACGGTTCTTATAAATCATGTATTAATCCTGATTGTGATTATTTACATTCAGCAGAAGAGGAACCACTTGTAATTCCTACAGGAGACGAAGAGTAATAAAGATTAATGGCGTCATATAGATTATCAAACTTAACGGAAGAATTTTTAATTTATATTCAATCCGTAAGAACTTTGAGTGAAAATTCTGTAATAGCGTATAGAAATGATTTAAAGCATCTTATCTCTGTTTTAGGGGGAGACGTTTTAATCGAAAATATTTCTACAGAAGATTTGCGTTTTTCAGTTGGAAAACTTAGTGACCAGAAAAAAGCAAATACATCAATAAACAGGTATATTGCTGCAGTAAGAAGTTTTTTTGCATATTGTAAAAGGTTTGGTTATTTGCAGCATAATCCTGCACTTGAGTTGAAAACTGTAAGGACGCCAAAACATATTCCAAGATTTTTAACAGGTCCTGAAATTTCACAGTTGTGTAATTTGCCTCAAACCCATGAACTTTTATGGGAAACTAGAGATAAAGCTCTGTTTGAAATGATGTATTCGAGCGGCTGTCGTGTTAGTGAAATTATATCTCTGAAGCTTTCTGATTTTAACGAAGGTTTTGATTCAGCTATTGTTCGAGGTAAGGGTAAAAAGGATAGAAAAGTGTATTTTGCCCTTCAAGCTCAGGATTCATTAAAAGCGTATCTGGAAGACCGTAAAAATCGCTTTGCAAAGGAAGGAATAAAGGATTTGTCACCTTATGTTTTTGTTAATCAAAAGGGTGGAAGTCTTTCTACCGGGGGAGTTCGTTATATTCTGAATAAGTATACAGGTGCCCAGGGGTTGAATAAACATGTTTCTCCACATGCTCTTCGCCACACATTTGCAACTGCCATGCTTTCAAATGGTGCTGATGTAAGAGTTGTACAGGAAATGCTCGGACATTCAAGTATTTCTACTACTCAGAGATATACACATATCACTACGGAAAAACTTATAGATATTTATAATAAGGCTCATCCTCATTCTAAGTAGGATTCAAGGAAAGGTTATGAAAAAGGAAAAAATAAGAAGTACTACAGTTGTGGCTGTAAAGAAAAATGGTCATGTGGCTATGGCTGGTGATGGACAGGTTACTGCCGGTAATACAGTTATGAAAGGTAATGCTACAAAGGTTCGCCGTATTTATGACGGTAAAATTTTAACAGGTTTTGCCGGTAGTGTAGCTGACGCTTTTACTCTTTTTGACAGATTTGAAAGTAAAATTAAAGAGTTTAATGGTGATTTAACACGAGCTGCCGTTGAATTGGCTAAGTTGTGGAGAACAGAAAAAATGCTGCAGAAACTGGAAGCTTTGCTCCTGGTTGCAGATAAAGATAAAATTCTTTTGATAAGCGGGGATGGAAATGTAATCGAGCCTGAAAACGATGTTTTAGCAATCGGTTCTGGTGGAAATTATGCTTATTCTGCCGCTTTGGCTTATCTGGATGCATCTGATTTAAGTGCCAGGGAAATAGCCGAAAAATCACTTAAAATCGCCGGTGATATTTGTATATATACAAACAATCACATTACAGTAGAGGAACTTTAATTAATTATGGAAAATAAAATGGACTTAACACCAAAACAGATTGTTGAAAAGCTAAATCAGTATATCATTGGTCAGGATAAGGCAAAAAGAGCTGTTGCCGTAGCTCTTCGTAACCGCACTCGCCGATTAAAATTACCTGAAGAAATACGAGATGAAGTTGCTCCAAAGAATATATTGATGATTGGACCTACAGGTTGTGGTAAAACTGAAATAGCCCGTCGTCTTGCAAAATTGTGTAATGCTCCTTTTTTAAAGGTTGAAGCAACAAAGTATACAGAAGTTGGATATGTAGGTCGTGATGTAGAGTCTATGATTCGCGATCTTATGGCTGTAGGTTATAAAGATGTTAAAGCCGAGATGGAAGAGGCTCTTAGAGAAAAATCAGTTTCTCTTGTAGAAGAAAAACTTCTTGATTTGCTTTTGCCTGGTTCTGGCAAAAAAGATAATAAAGTTTCAGATCTTGCAAATACTGTATCAGAAGCTTCAGGACAGGGTGATGTAATAATTTTAGGAGATTCCTCTTCTGAAAACAAAAAAGAAAGCGAGGGAATGAATTCAACTCGTGAAAAGTTCCGTCAGATGCTTAGAGAAGGAAAACTTGAAGAGCGTGAAGTTGAGGTGACTGTTTCAAGAAATACTGGTATGCCTAATATGGAAATTATTGCAGGCGGCTCTCTTGATGATTTGCAGAGCAGTATGCAGAGTCTTGCTGGTATGTTGAACGGAGGTCGTCACAAACGAAGAACTGTTTCTATAAAAGAAGCCCGCAAAATTCTTACAGAAGAAACTTTAGACAGCATGGTTGATAACGACAAAGTTTGTGATGAAGCTAAAAAGCGGGTAGAAAACAGCGGTATAGTGTTTATTGATGAAATTGATAAGATTGCCGTTCATGGTGAAAGTCATGGCCAGGATGTAAGCCGTGAAGGCGTGCAGCGAGATATTCTTCCTATTGTTGAAGGCAGTAATGTTTCCACAAAATTCGGAGTAGTAAATACAACTCATATTCTCTTTATCGCTGCAGGAGCTTTTAGCGTTTCATCTCCTAGTGATCTTATTCCTGAGTTACAGGGGCGCTTTCCACTTCGAGTTGAACTTGAAAGCCTTTCGAAAGAAGATTTTAAGCGTATTTTACAGGAGCCAAAGAACAGTCTGATTATGCAGTATTCAGAGTTGTTAAAAACAGAAGGTGTAGATCTGAAAATTACAGAAGATGCTGTTGATCGTATGAGCGTTATTGCAGAAGAAGTAAATTCTAAATCTGAAAATATTGGAGCCCGTCGTCTGCACACCATCATGGAAAAGGTTTTGGATGAAATCAACTTTTCTGCTGATGAACATTCTGGCGAAACTCTTACCGTTGATGCTGAATATGTAAATAAACAGCTTGGTGATATTGTTCAGAGTCAGGATTTGAGCCGTTATATTCTCTAGTTTTTTTATAAAATACTAAACTAAAAGCTGTTCTTTCCGAAAATCAAGGTAAGGGATTCGTTCTCACAAATTTGCGGATTCTTTAGGATGTCGAAATGAACAGCTTTACTCGTTCTGTAGATTTACTTCACCGAGTTATGGATGCAACTAGTTTGCGTTACCAGGTGACAGCTAACAACCTTGCAAACAGCGAGGTTCCAAATTTTAAACGCTCTACCGTTAATTTTGAAAGTGAATTAAAAAGGGCTTTTGAAAGTGAAGAAAATGCAAAAAATGCTTTTCAGCTTGCAAGAACAGACAGCCGACATATTTCCCTCTATGAACCTTATGATTACCGTGATGTAGAACCTCGCAGAGTACTTGATTATACAACAACTGCAAAAGCAAACGGAAACAATGTAGATGCAGAAACTGAAGCTAATAATATTCTTCAGATTCAGATGCAGTATCGTCTTCTTACTCAACTTACCGGCTTTGAATTCAGTCAGTTGAACACAGTAATGAAGAAATAACAAGTTTAGTTTTTCAAGGAGATAATAATGGGACTTTTTACTTCAATTAATATAGCTGCAACTGGCATGAGTGCAGAAAGACTTCGCTCGGATGTAATTTCTAATAATATTGCAAATGCTTCTACCACCAGAACTCAGGAAGGAGGAGCTTTTAAGCGTTCAAGAGTTGTTTTTGAACCTGTTAGTGCCTCAAATCCACAGTGGCGTTCTCCTTTTACCCCTTCTGATTTGGATAACGGACCTGGAAAGGGTGTAAAGGTTTTAGAAATTGTAAAGGATACTGAAACTCAGGGACGACTTGTTTATGATCCAAGTCACCCTGATGCGATTCAGTCAGGACCTAATAAAGGTTATGTTGAATACCCTAATGTTAATATCGTAAATGAAATGGTAGATCTGATTTCTGCCAGCCGTGCATACGAAGCTAATTCAACTGTAGTTGAAGGAGCAAAAAGTATGTTCAGTGCTGCTCTTGAAATCGGAAATAGATAAATTTGTTAATTGACAGAGAATTCAATGCATTGTAGAATTTATCTAGGGTGGTGAAAATGAAAATTCCTGAATTTAATTCTTTGCAGATGACAAGAACAAACGAACTTCATACTGGAAACTCTGCAATTACAAAAATAAACGGTTATTCATCTGCTGAAATTGGAGTAGAAAAGACTAGACGTTCCTTTGAAGATTATCTTGTAAATGCTTTTCAAACAATGAACAGTCAGCAGATTGAAGTAGCTAATCTTGAAGAAAAGGTAATGACTGATCCTGATAGCGTTGATTTGCATGATGTAACTATTGCTATGAGTAAAGCCAGAATGTCTTTAAACCTAGCACAATCTGTTATTGATAGGCTTGTTCAAGGCTGGTCTGAAATTACCACAACTCGCTAAAGCTCTTTCTATAAAGTCCTTTTTCATCTTTATAGCTTTTAATTGTCAGAAAAACGATTATGTGTTATAATCAATTGAATTTATAGATTCGTTCACGGGAGGGGTCAGATGAACGAATGGCTTAACAAGATGGGTGCAAAAGCAAAAGACTTTTGGAAATCTGCATCTATCGTAAAAAAAGTTATTCTTTTGGCAGTTGTCGCTGCCGTTATTATTACCATAGTTGTAACTACAAGAGTTTCTTCAGCTCCGGCTACTGTAAGACTTTTTAATGCTCCTGTTAAAGATGAAACGAGAATGGAGCAGATTTTAGATCGTCTTTCTGAAGAAAATGTTCAGGCTTTTACAGACGAAAATGGTTATGTTTCCGTTATCGATGAAAAAGTAGCCAGAAAGATGCGTTCGATTCTTATGTCAGAAGGACTTACCCCGTCTGCATGGAATCCATTTGAAGATTTTTATAATCGTTCATGGTCGGATACTGATTTAGAGCAGAACGAAAAACTCAAAAATGCTATCACAGCTAGAGTTGCCCAACAGCTTGAAGCTTTGGATTCTGTAAACCGTGCATATGTTACAATAACAGTTCCTAAAAAAGAATTATTTTCATCTGACCAGAATCCTGTTACAGCCTCTGTAATTCTTCAACTTTCTCCTTCCAGTGACCTGGTTACGAATAAAAAACGACAGAAGAATGTTCAAAGACTTATTCTTACAATGGTAGAAGGTCTTAAAGAAGAAAATCTTACCATTTCAGATACAGAAGAAAATGTTTTAAATGATTTTGAAAATATGGATGAAGTTACTCGTCTTTCAAATATTGAACGACAGAGAAAACTTGTTCATCAGGAAGAAGCTAAGTTAAAGGCTAGTATTTTAAAAAATCTTCAGGTAATTGCAAAAGAAAAAAGAATTGGCGACCTTGTTGTAAGTATCGAAATGGATATGTCTGAAGAAAAGCAGGAATCTACTACATATTCTCCAATTCAGAGAAAAGCTGATAACCCAAATACTCCTTATGATGACTCTGAATATGTAGATACCCTTCCTGTAAGTCAGCAAACTGTTACAAAGGAATGGCAGGGAACAGGTTATAACCCTGAAGGTCCTGCAGGTACAGAAGGTCAGACTCCTCCTGTGTATTCTGACATGTCAAATGTTATTGGAAAATCTACTGAAACCGGAGTAACTCAAAATAACGCATTAAATACTCACCACTCTGTTAAAACTGTAGCGCCTCAGCCAGGTAGAAGATCAGTTTCTTTAAACGTTGACGGTAAGTGGGTCTTTGTAAAAGATCCTAAAACTCATGATTATGTAATTGATGAAGAAACTGGTGGTCTTAAACGAATTTATACTCCTGTATCCGCAGAAGAACTTGCCAGTTATGAAAAATCTGTAAAGGGTGCAATCGCTTTTGACCAGAACAGAGGGGACCTTGTTGTTGTAACTAATATCCAGGTTGACCGTTCAGCTGAATTCGAAGAATTCGATAATGCATACTTTAAGGCTCAGCAGACAAAGAAAACAATTCTCTTGAGTCTTATTGCTGTAGCCGTAGTACTTATCGGTTTTATTCTTTTCCGCATTATCAGCAAGGAAATGGAACGCCGTCGTCGTGCTCGGGAAGAAGAACTTTTGCGTCAGCAGCAGCTTGCCCGGGAACAGGCTCTTTGGGAAGCAAAGGACGAAGCTCAGACTGTTACCATGTCTGTCGAAGAAAGTCGTCGTGCAGAGCTTCAGGAAAATGCAATCAACATGGCAAAAGAACATCCAGAGGATGTTGCAATGCTTATCCGCACATGGCTTATGGAGGAGTAACGAATGTCAGACGATATGCCTAAATCAAATCCTAAACCGATTCCAAAACCTGGCAGCTTGAAACCAGCAGGAAGCAGTAAAAAGGATAGAAAAGATTACAAAAGTTTAACTGGACGCCAGAAGGCTGCTATCTTCCTTGTATCTTTGGGATCTGATGTTTCTTCTGAAATCATGAAGCATTTGCGTGAAGATGAAGTAGAAACTCTAACATTTGAAATTGCTCGTCTTGAAACTGTAGACGCTGAATATAAAGACGCCGTACTTGAAGAGTTCCAGGAGTTGATGAATGCCCAGAACTTTATCACTACCGGTGGTATTGATTATGCCCGTGAACTTTTGGAAAAGTCTTTGGGAAGCCAAAAGGCAATCGATATTATCAACCGCCTCACTTCAAGTCTTCAGGTTCGACCGTTCGACTTTATCCGCCGAACAGACCCTGCTCATTTGTTGAACTTTATTCAGCAGGAATACCCTCAGACAATCGCTTTGATTCTGGCTTATCTTGAACCAGGAAAAGCTGCTGTAATTTTGCAGAATCTTCCGGAAGAAATGCAGCCTGAAGTTTCTAAGCGACTTGCAACTATGGACCGAACTTCTCCAGACGTTTTGCGCGAAGTTGAACGAGTTCTTGAAAAGAAACTTTCAACTCTTTCTAGTGAAGATTACACTGCTGCCGGTGGTGTTGAATCAATCGTAGAAATTTTGAACCTTGTAGACCGTTCTTCAGAAAAGGCAATTATCGAATCTCTGGAAGAAGAAGATCCGGATTTGGCAGAAGAAATCAAAAAGCGAATGTTCGTATTCGAAGATATCGTTATGCTCGACGACCGTGCTATTCAGAAGGTTCTTCGCGAAGTCGATACTCAGGAACTTTCAAAAGCCCTCAAGTCTGTCGATACAGAAGTACAGGATAAGATTTTCCGAAACATGTCTAAGCGTGCTGCAAGTATGCTTAAGGAAGATATGGAATTCATGGGACCTGTACGACTTAAGGATGTTGAAGAAGCTCAGCAGAAAATCGTATCTACAATTCGTCGTCTCGAAGATAGTGGTGAAATTGTTATTGCCCGAAGTGGTGAAGACGAATTGGTTCAGTAGGATAAGTTATGGCAAAGCAAGTATTCAGACCTAATGAAATAAAAGTTAAAGAAATTGAAAAAAAATTTTCGCTTCCTTTGATTCACGATTTCGCACCTCCAGTAGAAGAGGAAGAGGTTGTTGAAGAAGTTTACGAAGGACCAACTGCAGAAGAAATTCGTAAAGAAGCAGAAGCTTTTAAAAAAGGTTGGGAAATCGAAAAGCAACATATGATGGAGGAAGCTCAAAAAGAAGCCGAATCTATTGTAAAAAAGGCTAACGATGATGTTCTTGCTATTAGTCAGAAACAGACAGAAGAAAACGATAAACTAAAAGCTGATGCAGAAGCTGAAGCTCAGTCAATATTGGAAAAAGCTAGAGCTGAAGCAGATGAAATTCTTCAGGCTGCAAAAAATGAAGAAGAAAAGATTAAGGCTCTTGCTAGAGAAGAAGGTTTGACTCAAGGTAAGGAAGAAGGCTTAAAAAATGGTCAGGAAGAAATTGAACGTTTGACCGACCGGTTAAGAAAAATGACAGAAGCCATTATGAATCGCCGTGAAGAAATCTTGAGAGAAACTGAGCAGCAAATCGTAGAACTTGTCATATTGATTACTAGAAAAGTTGTAAAAATTATTTCGGAAACACAGAAAACTACTGTAATCAGTAATGTAATTGCAGCTTTGAAAAAAGTAAAGACTAGAGGAAACGTTGTTCTTCGAGTTAATACTGAAGATCTTAAAATTGCAAGTGCCAATGTTGCAGAATTTATTAAGCGTATAGAAAATATTCAGGGTATAACTGTCATGGAAGACTCTTCTGTCGAAAAAGGTGGTTGTATCGTTGAAACTGATTTTGGTGCAATTGATGCTAGAATCGCAAGTCAGCTTGGAGAACTCGAAGCAAAAATTCTTGAAGTTTCTCCTGTTAAGAGTATTTCAAAAACTCCAACCGTATCAGAATAGTTTGAAGGTGTTTTATGGCTCCTGATTCATTTAATTTTGAAAAATATTTAGATTTGGTAAACGAAGCAGAGCCAATAATGTATCTTGGTTATGTAACAGCGATAAATGGCCTTGAAATTATCAGTAAGGGTCCGGTTGCAAAAATTGGTGAAATTTGCACAGTTAAGCTTCCTGATGGGGATGAACTCCTTGCCGAAGTTGTAGGATTAAGTGAGAAAAGTGTAAAACTCACTGCTTTTGGGGATACTACTGGCATTCAGATAGGTTGTGAGGTAATTGGGTCTGGTAAAAGTCTTCAGGTGCCAGTTGGCTGGAATCTTTTGGGACGAACGATTAATGCTGTCGGGAAACCAATTGACGGTCTGGGAGAATTAATCCCTGAAACCTATTACCCAGTTATTGCTCCTGCTCCTGATTCTATGAAAAAGCCTTTGATTAACAGAAGAATTACAACTGGAGTAAAGGCAATCGATTCTATGTTGACTATGGGAAAGGGGCAGCGTATCGGTATATTTGCCGGTTCTGGTGTCGGTAAATCAACTTTGCTGGGAGCTATAGCTAGAAATACAAACGCAGATATCAATGTAATCGGTTTAGTTGGTGAACGCGGAAAGGAAGTTCCTGAGTTTATAAATAATGACCTTGGACCTGAAGGAATGAAAAGGTCTGTTGTTGTTGTTGCAACCGGAGATGAACCTTCTATATGTCAGCTAAGGGCAGCTCAAGTTTGTACAGCTGTTGCAGAATATTTTCGTGATCAGGGCAAAGATGTTATGCTTATGATGGATAATGTTACCCGTTTTGCCAAAGCCCAGAGAAAAATTGGACTTGCGAATGGAGAACCTCCTGCACAAAATGGATATACCCCAAGTGTTTTTGACGCGATTCCTAAACTTCTTGAAAGAACTGGAAATAACGAAAAAGGTTCTATTACAGCATTTTACGCAGTCCTTGTTGACGGTGATGATATGAACGAACCTATTGCGGATACTGTTCGTGGTGTTCTAGATGGGCATATTGTGTTAAGTCGAAAACTTGCAGCTTCTTATCATTATCCTGCAATTGATGTTCTTGCTTCTATTAGTCGTAATGCAACAGATGTAATTGGAAAAACTACAAGAAAGGCAGTTGCCATGGTTCGAGAATTAATGGCTGTTTACCAGAATAATGCCCAGATGATAAATACAGGTATCTATCAGAAGGGGAATTCTAAAAGTATTGATGATGCTATTGATTTTCATGATAAAATCGAATCCTTCTTGAAACAGGAAAAGGACGAAGGGTTTACGATGAAAGAAACTCTAGATATGCTTTCTGAATTAACTGGAATGGAATTTCCAGAAAGTGATTATGCTGAAAACCCTCTTGCTGCAGGAAAGCTAGCTTTGGAAACTAAGAGTGAATAATGAAAAGATTTTCTTTTGAACTTGAAGAAATCCTGAATATTAGAAAATTTGAACAAAGCCAGGCTGAAGTAGAATTAGGAAAGGCTTTAGCTGAAGAACAGAAAATTCAAAATGAACTTGACTCTCTTGCAAGACATCAGGCAGAAATTCAGTCCAAAATGAAGGGGTCAACAAATTTTAATGATATTGCAAATGCCGCCGACTTTTATTCATTTGTTCGCAATAAAAAAGAAAATCTGCTTTCTGAACTGGCTAAGGCAAAAATCCTAAGTGAACAAAAAAGGGATGTCCTAAAAAAAGCAATTCAAAAAACAGATTCTCTTGAAAAATTGAAAGAAGATCAATTTGAAGAATTTAAAGAAAATGAAAAACGCCGGGAACAAAGTGAAATGGACAACATTGTAACCGGGCGTTTTAAATTCAAATCCTAGTATTTAAAAGCTGAACCACCTATGAACTCTCTTATGATAGAGCGTGGAGGTACTGCTGTTGGAGCAATTGAGGCAAATTGTTCCAGGAAGTGTAAAAGACGGCAGGCTTCACTGTATTCGGTTTCGCTTGGTTTTACACAACGCAATAATGGTTCTGCGTAGATTTTTAGAACGCTCAATTCATAGTCTAAAGCTGTGTTTAAAATTGCATCTGCATTGTTCTGGAATGGGAAGATGTATTGTTCTTCGCCTCTTCGAACACTTGGCCACATTGCAATTGTTCCAGCAGCCGGTTTTCCACGGAACTGTGAATCTCTTACAATTCTTCGGATAAGGCGGTTGTCACTGGTTGGAATACGGTTGTGGTCATCAAGATTTAACTGGGTAAGAGCCGAAAGATAAATTTTAAACTTTAAGTTTGCAGGAACTTTTGGAGTAAGCTTGTCGTTTAGTCCATGGATTCCTTCCATAATAAGAATTTCATGGTCTTTTAAAACCATTTTATTCTTTTCGTTAAAAGTTTGGGTTCCTTGGGCAAAGTTGTAAGTTGGAATGATAACTTCTTTTCCTGCAAAAAGGTCTACAAGGTTTTTGTTCAAAAGTTCTACATCCAGGGCCTCAAGGCATTCGTAATCAGGTTCTCCATTTTCATCAACTGGAGTTCTTGTGTGGTCCACATAATAGCAGTCTAAACTGATTACTTTTGGAATATAACCTAAAGCTTGTAATTCAAGTGCGAGTTTTTTTGAAGTAGTTGTTTTTCCGGAACTAGAAGGACCTGCTATTAAAACAACGCGGACTGTTTCTTTTTCTGCAATCTGACTTGCAATTTCTGAAATACACTTTTCCTGTAAAGTTTCGGTGATGTCTATGAAATCGTTTATTTTTCGGGAAACAATCAGTTCGTTTAAACTTGCAACACTAGTAACACCAAGTCTTTTTCCCCAGGTTTTGTACTTTTTGTAAATTTCAAAAAGTTTAGGCTGATCTTTGAATGGTGGTATTTTTTCTTGGTCTGATGATTTTGGGAATCTGAGTAAAAAGCCTTCTCCGTATTGTTTTAATTCAAAGTGTTTTAGAACTCCTGTTTTTGGAACTAATGGACCAAAGTGAAGGTCACTGAAATCGCCTATGGTGTTAATTCTTACTCTTGGGGGACACAAAAAATTCATCTGTTTTCTGGTTTCAGTAAGTCCCGATTTTTCAATCAGTTCTACAGCTTCTTCATAAGAGACGAAAGAGGACTCTATGGGTAGATTCATTTTTACAAGCGCTTTCATTTCTTGTGACATAGCTTCTATGTCTTTTTCTTCGATTGGTTTTTCTGTGTCGAGCGTGTAATAGTATCCGCTTCCAAGGCTGTGGCCTACTAAAAGTCTGTGGTTTGGATATATGTGATATGCTGCTGCAGCAAGAAGAAGGCATAACGACCTTCTGTATACGGCAATTCCTTCTTTTGAATCATAAAGAACTGGTTCAAGTTTTGCACTGTATTTTAGATTCTTTTCTAGGGAATAAACCTTATTATTTACTTTTACAGCATAAATATCATCTTCTTTGATGTGAAAATTTCCAAGGATTTCGGTAATTTTTGTTCTGTAGGGTGTTTCTATAACTTTACCATCGGGAAAAGTTAATTTTATTGTACTGTCACTCATAAAGCGCCTCCTAGGTTAGCAATTTCATGTGCTTATTTTACATCACATTTATTATAAGTCAAAAAAAATTGCTTAACTTCTTATATAAAGCGGCTCATTTGACAATCTATTATGTTTAATTTATTCTTAACAGGTTATAGTTAAAATAAAAATAGAGGAAAATCATGCTTGAAGAACTGAAGATGCCAATGTCTCAGTTAAAAGAAGACATAACAAATGTCTGGAACCGACTGGATCCTGATTCAATACAGAAAAAAATCGATGAAAAAATGTCCCTTACAGAAGCTCCTGGTTTTTGGGATGATCATGAAAAAGCCGAAAAACTTATGGCTCAGGTTAGAAAGTTAAAGAACAGGGTTGAACCATGGAAGAAACTCCTTAATGAGTATAATGACATGGAAGCTATGTACGAACTTGCTTCTGAAAGCGGGGATCCTGCCGACGAAGAAGAAGTGAAGAATATGCTTGATGCTGGTAGAAAAAAGTTTGAAGAGCTTAACATTTTAAATCTTCTCTCTGGCGAAGTTGATGATTCTTCTGCTTTTCTTACAATCCATTCTGGAGCTGGCGGTACAGAAGCCGAAGACTGGGCTAGAATGCTTAGTCGTATGTATAGCCGTTGGGCTGAACGCCATGAATATAAAATGGAAGTTGTCGATGTTCTTGAAGCAGAAGGCGGGATAAAATCTATTACAATCCAGATTGACGGTGATTATGTTTACGGTCACTTAAAAGGTGAAGCCGGTATTCATCGCCTTGTGCGCATTTCTCCTTTTGATGCAAATGCCCGCCGTCATACTTCTTTTGCAAGTGTTTATGTTTTTCCTGTTTTGGATGATTCCATTGAAGTTGATATTCGACCTGAAGACTTACGGGTTGATACCTATCGTGCAGGCGGAAAAGGTGGTCAGCATGTTAATAAAACTGATTCTGCTGTTCGCTTTACTCATTTACCAACTGGTATTGTTGTTGCCTGCCAGAGTGAACGAAGCCAGATTTTTAACCGTCAGGCTTGTATGAGTATGCTTCGTGCTCGTCTTTATGAGTATTACAGGGAACAGAAAGAAAAGGAAAACGCAAAGTTTGGTGCTGAAAAAAAAGACATTTCATGGGGAAACCAGATTCGGTCATATGTTTTTCAGCCTTACACGATGGTAAAAGATCACCGTACAAAGTGTGAAAGCGGTAATATTCAGGCTGTAATGGACGGCGATATAGATCAGTTTATGGATTCCTTCCTTTTGGCACAGTGGAAGGGACTTCCAATGGATTCTGGTGACGACGACGAAGAAATTTAGTTTTTGCCGAAAAATTATAATTTCTCTGCTTTTAGCATTTTTAGGATCATTCTTATTTCCTGAAGAAAAAGATACTTGGGTCCTTGCGGCGGAGAAATTTACTTTTTTGCAAAAAAATCCCGATTCTGCAATTCAGGCGACGGCAACTTCTTTACCTAGTCTTGTTCTGGAACAGATTGCAGAAAATCTTGTCCGTTTTCCAAGAGCTTTGGAACGCCAGGATTCTGAACTTTATGCATTAAAAACCGCCAGACTTTCACTTTTTTTACAACTTTCTAAAGAAATAAAAGAAAGGGATTCTGTTTTTTTAAATAATTATTCTGCCGCTAAGTTAAAATATAAACTAAAGGCCCAGGATAAAAAAATTGCAGAACTGCAGAAAAAAGTTGAGGAAAATCTCGAAAAAACTCGAGAAGTAAGAAAAAAGTATGTTTTGCAAATAGATGAAGACGAAAAGAAACAAATAAGATTTGAAAGAGGTGAAATTGTAGAAGAAGAAAAAATTCAAAAAAACTTTTTCAGGGATTTTATCTTTGATAAAGAGAGTGAAGAAAAAAACTTGAAGGATGTAACATTTTATAAAAATGATGTTACTGCTCTTTTTGAAGCTGGAAAAAATCTTTCTTCTATAGATTATTCTTCCTACAATTTTGAAAAAGCCTGCGTGGATGCAAAGATTTCTGGACTTTTGACAGGTAAGATAAGTGTCTATGGTTCTTATATTTCTGTGGCCGTTGATATTTATTCTTTTCCAGGAGCAAACATTATTGCTTCCGCTATGGAAGTTGGTGATAAAGATGATTTGAAATCCATTGCTGTCAGTCTTGCCCGTGCTCTTACACCTAAGATAGCTGACAGTATGCCTGTTGAATTGGAATTTGAGATTGAACCGGCGGAAGCAAAAAAAAATCTTCAGATTACAGTCGATGATGTTGTTTATAAAAATGTGGAAGGCTTATTCAGAATGCAGAGCGGTGTTCACAGAATAATGTTTTCTTCTCCTGGATATAATTCTATTGCAACAAGTTTTGCTTTTAACGGAAACCGTAAATTTCATGTAAGAGCTGATATGGTAAAATCCGATAACGGAAGCGCAAATCTTTATTTTAGAAAACACTATACGGGAGATGTTTTTGCAAACGGAAAACTTGCCGGTTCCCTTACAGATGACATTATTTCAAGTAAGATTGTTATAGACGGCCATTCCATATTAGGGCATTTCATCGACGAAAATGGTGAGACTGCTGATTTTTATGTTCCTGAAAAATTAATGACAGAAGACAATAATATCCTTGTAAGGGTAAAGACCTTTAATCGAAGTGATTACATTGAAAAGAGACGAAAACTTATGTACATAAGTTACAGTGCCCTGATTGTTTCTCTTATGCCTACATTTTACTGTTATGGTAATTCTTATGCTGCTTCCCGTGGTTATAATTACGATTACGGAGTGTCAAGAGAAGAGGCTATTAACTGGCAGAATGCTTCAAATATATGCACAGGCATTAGTATTGGTATTGGGGCATGGTGGGTTTACGAATTGATTCGTTATCTGCAGTCTGCAAATACAGTTCTTCCTGCAAAGGCTCGTGTAATCTCTGAAAAAGAAGTAGAGAAGGTAAAAGATAAAGAAGCTGTTTGGACTGAAAAGGTAAAAATTAAGAAAAGTAAGAAAAAGGCGAAAGAGGAAGCAAAGACAGCTTTAAAAGATTCTCAGAAAAGCCCTGAAGACGAATCTGATTCAAATAAAATGACTCCTGATGAAAATGAAGAGGACATAAATAATAAAAATAAAGATATAGAAAAAAATAACGAGGTTGAAAAGTAATGGCAAAAGTATCATTCGCAGAAAAAATAAAAAATCTATTTAAAAGATCCAGTATTGATTCTGATTTTTTTGAAGATTTGACAGATAATTTGATTGAAGGAGATGTGGGAGCAAAAAATGCTTTTGAAATTGTAGAACTCCTTGAAGCCGAATGTAAAAAAGAACATCTGTCTGAACAGAAAGATATAGAAAATGCCCTGAAAATCATTCTTATGAAATATGTTCACCAGATTGATTTACAGCCTGAAAAAGACGGAACAAATATTTGGATGATCCTCGGTGTAAATGGAGTAGGAAAAACAACCAGCGTAGCTAAGCTTGGTTACTATTTTAAAAGAAAAGGCCTTGATAACCTGGTTTTAGCAAGTGCAGATACTTTTAGGGCCGCAGCAATTGAACAGTTGAATATGCACGGAGAAAGAACCGGACTTCGAGTTGTTAGCCATCAGCATGGTAGTGATCCTGCTGCTGTTGTTTACGATGCAGCTGATGCTTGTAGTGCAAAAGGTCCTGGTCTTGTTCTGGCTGATACTGCAGGTCGTCTTCATAACAAAGAAAATCTTGTACGAGAACTTCAGAAAATAAATAAAATTTGCATGGAAAAAGCAAGCCCTTCCTGTTATAAAAAAATATTGGTTTTGGACGCAACAACAGGTCAGAATGCTCTTCGTCAGGCAGAAGCCTTTAATGAAGCTGTTGGACTTGATGCCGTTATACTTACAAAATACGATTCTACTGCAAAAGGCGGTGTGGCTATTTCTGTCGGTAAGGAATTAGACCTTCCATTCGCCTTTGTATGTGATGGTGAAAAATACGAAAATATTCGACCATTTAATGCGGAAGAA
Organism: Treponema sp.; assembly: GCA_024693045.1. Taxonomy (GTDB): domain Bacteria; phylum Spirochaetota; class Spirochaetia; order Treponematales; family Treponemataceae; genus Treponema_D. Next base: position 74,872 of record JAILLQ010000045.1, on the reverse strand, counting down.
TATATTTCTGCTTTTATAGGTTTGTAAATTGAAAAAAACTTCTGTCTTTTTTGCAATTCTCATTATGACATTCTCATTCTTTCCTTTATGGGCAAAAGATCCTGTTTGCGAATATTTTTATGAAATGATTCGCTATGAAGCCTCAGAAAATCTTACTTCTGACTATATTGCAGAAAAGAATATTACAAGTTTTTATTCATCTAAAAAACTCAGATCTCTTCATTTACAAACTTTCTGGACTTTAGAACATGGAGCTATTATTCTTGCCGATTATCTTTTTCCAGATTATATCGGGCTTATAGCAACTACTTTTCCAAATGAGCCTTATGAGGATAAGTTGCTTTGGCTTTCTGATTTACTTACAGCGTCTCCCTCTGATTTTATAATAAGTCAGCCAGGCGAATTGAAGCGTGTGCAGAAAGAAATTTCTACAATTCAAGATGAAAATTCTACAGAAGACGGCAATATTGAAGAGGATTCTTCGTATGTTCTTGAAAGCGATAATTATATTCCTCCTCTAGTACCTGAAGAAGAATCTGTCCTCTTTGACCGTCATGTAAAAAATAAGGATGGCGCACTAGTTTTTTATTCTTTTTCAGATGAATTTCTTAGTGTTCAGGAACTTCCAGATTCTCGCATACTTGTTAGAGGAGATGATAAGAATTTGTACCGTTTCTTTTTTGACGCGAAAATGAGGATAGAAAAGAAAGAAGTCTGGGATTACAAAAAAAATATTGATACTTCTGCAATAAAATATTATCAGGATTACGAGTATCTAGCTGACTCATCAATACCCTATAAAAGTGTGATTCACAATGAAAAAAACAGCACCCTATATGAGTATGATGAAAGGGGAAGAGTTTCTAAAATGACTATTTTCTCTATTGAAGATGAAAAAAAATACAAAGAAAGTTATACTTCCTGGCGCTATAATCAGGAAGGAAAGGTGCTTGAAAAGTTTTATCAGCTATATACTTATAAAAATAATAAAGCTCATTCATTGAGTTCTACTGATTCAAAAAAAGAAGTTTATGAATACAAAACTGATGATAAGTCTCCAGATTATTATTATTATGAAAACGGAGAGTTAAGGCTCAAAACTGAGTATTCATCCAGTGAAGATTACATTACTACAACCTATTTTGATGCAGGTTTTGTGGTTGAATCATATTATAAAAATGCTACCAGAACCAAGGATATTTTTTATCTGAATGGTAAAGTAAAAAGGACTAAGTTCTATGAGTAATAAAAAATCGATTCTTTCTTCTGCGAAGTGGATTTTTGAAGTTTCCAACCGTTTTGCAAGAATAGACAGAAAGGGCCGTTCTGCGGTGACAAGTTTTCTTGCTACATTAGGAATCTGTTTTGGAGTTATGACATTAATTGCGGTGTTGAGTGTAATGAACGGATTTCAGCAGACTTCAATAAAACCTATCATGGAGATTTCTTCATGGCATTTAAGGGCAAGTGATATTCCGGAAGAAAAATTTACAGATTTTATTGATTATTGTAATGAAAATCCAAAAATAAAGGTTATTTCTCCTTTTTATGATTCTCAATCTTTGATGGTTGGTAGAAGAGGTAGACAGGCTTCTGCAATTATAAGGGCCCTTAGTCCAGATTTAATGGAAAAGGATGAACTGTTTAAAAACGAAGCAAAAATCGTTTATGGAAAATTTAATCTGACAGAAGAAAATGCTATAATTCTCGGCAGTAAACTTGCTTCTCAACTTGACTGCATTGTTGGTGATAAAGTGAATCTGCTGGCCTTAAGTGGCGGAAAAGATGTTTCCCTTATTTCTCAGGACAGACAGTTTACCGTTACTGGAATTTTCCGTTCATCTTATGAAGATATCAATTCTGGTTATGCTTTTATTAGTTTAAGTGACGGACAAAAATATTTTGGCTCAGAAGCTCGGCCTGTTTACGGAATTAAGTTAGTCGATTATGAAAACGATTTACCTGTAGTAGTGGCCGTAAAAGAAAAATTCCCAGATGTTAGTATTCTTTCCTGGAGAGAATTTAATCGTTCATTTTTTGGAACTCTTAGAATAGAAAAAAATATACTTATGCTTTTGGTTTGTATTATTTTTCTTGTAGTTGGGATAAATATTTACAATGGAATGAGGCGTCTTGTTTTTGAGCGAAGTCAGGAAATTTCTATTCTTTCTGCTCTTGGCGCTAAAAAAAGTGAAATCAAGATGATTTTTATTATGAGAGGCTTTACAAGCGGTCTTTTGGGCTCTCTTTTCGGGGCTATTCTTGGTATTCTTATAAGCGTAAATATCGGAAAAATTTTCTTAGCTTCTTCGAATATTCTTTATTTTATTCAGTATTTTTTTGTGATGCTGTTAAATCCAGATAATGTAAATTATCTCTTTCAAAATACAATTTATGAAACATATGCCCGGATTCCTGCAAGAATTCTTTATAGGGAAGTGTTCATAATCGTCCTATTTGGAATTGCGGCTCCTTTATGGGCAAGCTGGAAAGCCAGCAATAATATTTTAAACATGAGCGTTGCGGAGGTTTTGCACGATGAGTGATATAGTAAAAATTACAGGCTTAGAAAAAACATATTCAACAGGTAGTGAATCTTTAACTATCCTTAAAAATCTAGATTTTTCTGTAGAAGAAGGAAGCAAAACCGTCATAATAGGCCAGAGTGGTAGTGGAAAAAGTACTCTTCTAAACATTATAGGAAGTATAGACACTGCAACAAAAGGCAGTGTAATTTGCGGCCCATGGAATGTAACTTCTCTTTCTGAAAACGAAATGGCTGATTACCGCTCAAATTTTCTGGGACTTGTTTTTCAATTCCATTATCTTTTAAAAGACTTTACCGCCTTAGAAAATGTTTACATGGCAAGCTACATGGCAGGTAAATCAAAAAAAGTATCTATTGAAAGAGCTAAGGCTCTGCTTTCTGATGTAGGTCTTTCTGAGCGAATGAATCACCTGCCAAGTGAACTTTCTGGAGGAGAAAGACAAAGGGTTGCCGTTGCCCGAGCCTTGATTAATGACCCTTCTCTAATTCTTGCAGATGAGCCAACTGGTAATTTGGACCCTGCTAATTCAGTTCTGATTAGCAATTTGCTTTTTTCTATGGCTGACAAATACAAAAAAACTCTGATTCTTGTAACCCATGATATAAAACTGGCAGAAAAAGGTTCTGTACGCTATACAATAAAAAATGGTCAGATTGAAAAGGTTGGTGACTGATGACTTTTAAATCTTCTGTTTTATTCGCTTTTCGTCTGATTTTTCCGCGAAGTGCAAAAAAATCTTCTGCCAGAAGAAGTATTTTTGGTGCGATTTTATGTATTGGAATCAGTCTTGTACCTCTAGTTCTTGTAATGTCCTTTTCTGAAGGCATGATCGATGGAATGACAGAACGCCTGATAGGTCTTTCTTCTGGTGAATTGAAAGCACAATTGCGTTCTTCTGCAAAAGCAGCTTCTTCTTATCAGGCTTTGTATGATTATTCTAAACTCTTGAAGGAAGTTGACGGCGTTCAGGATGCTTTTTTGCAAATTGAGTGTATGGCTCTTGCTAGCGGCTCATCCAGTAGAGTTGGAACTCTGGTTCGGGCTGTTGAAAGTGATATTTTTGAAAGAAACGGTGATTTTGCTTCTCTCTTAAAAGTAAAAAAAGGTTCTCTTACGGCTTTTAAAAATGATTCTAAATCGGCAATTATCGGTGAAAAAATCGCTGATTTGTTGGATTTAAATCCAGGCGACAAAATAAGGCTGATTTTTACACGTACTTTACCAAACGGAAGTATTTCTCCTTTAATGAAAACATTTACTGTTGCAGCAGTTGTTTCTTCCGGTTATCAGGAACTGGATTCCATGTGGATTTTTATTCCGATTGAAAAAGCTTTTTCAATTCTGCCAAAATCTTCTTCTGCTTATTCGGTTATGCTTGATGTTAAGGGTGGAATAAAAGCTAATCTTGCTCAAATCAAGGAAGAGTGTGAAAAAAAATCTCTTGGAATTGCAAGAATTTCTCTCTGGCAGACCTTAAATCGAAGTCGACTTGAAAACTTTTCTTCAACGAAGGTAATGCTTACTTTTATTATGTTGCTCATTGTTTTAGTTGCTTCTGTGAATATTTCTTCTGCTTTAGTTATGCTTGTAATGGAAAGAAGAAAAGAAATTGCAATTTTAAAAAGTATAGGAGCTTCTTCAAGTGGTATCACCATATCTTTTTTGATAGCTGGACTTTCTTGCGGCTTTGCAGGTTCTTTAATTGGTCTGCCGCTTGGACTTTTGTGCGCAGTTAATTCAAATCAGATAATTTCTGCTCTTGAACACCTTGTAAATTTTTCAGCTAAGTTTTTTTATATCTTGTCTGGAAGTCAATTGTCGGCTTTTCAGGATATTCATCTTTTGAATCCTGATTACTATCTTACAGAGATACCAATTAATGTTCCTTATTCAGAACTATTTTTGATTGCTTCTGCTGTTCTAATCTTATCTCTGCTTGTTTCTGTTATACCAGCTATAAAAGCAGGCTTAGAACGTCCTTTGGAAACATTTAGGAAGGCATAATGGTTTGTGATTTATGTAAAAAAAACGAGGCTGTTATTTTTTTAGAATCTCTAGGAAAAAATGGTAAAAGAAAGATAAATCTCTGTATGGCTTGTGCCATGTCCCGGGGAATTCAGGCTCCTGTTTCTGCTCAAAATGCTAAAAATCTAGCATCTGTCTTTAAAGAAATAGAAGAAAAAGAAGCCGCCTTTGATATTAACTCAAAAAGATTATGCCCGGTTTGCGGAAAAAGTCTCTTTGATATTTTAAAAAGCGGCCTTGCAGGTTGTCCCGAATGTTATGAAGTTTTTAAAAGCGATTTAACATCCTTTCTTAATTCCTGCGGAATTTCCGGCCCTTATACAGGCAGCATGCCAAACCGTCTTTCAGGATTTAGAAATTCTCTCACAGATCGTTCTGATTTGCAGGCAAAACTTGACGAGGCTGTAAAAAGTGAAAATTACGAAAAGGCCGCAGTATACAGAGATTTTTTAAGGGCTTTGGAAAAAGGCTCTGTACAGGACGGACTTTATGAGGATGAGCAAAATGATTGATGACGAAAAAGGCTTGTCCTGGTATGCCTGTAACGGAAAGGATTTAGATGTTATTGTTTCTTCAAGAGTTCGCTTTTCAAGAAACCTGGCTAATTTTCCCTTCCCTGAATTTTTTCACGGCGATGATTCTTTTAGGGTTCAAACTTTAATATTTGATTCTTTTTCTCAACTTCAAACTTCGGATGAAAGCTATAAATTTCATGCAGTTGAAACTTCTTCTCTTGATGAAAATGGAAGGGCTCTGCTTGAAGAAAGGGGAGTTTTAAAAGCTCTTCCTAAGACTGTCAAAGTAGACACTCTTCCTGAAAGTGCGGTAGTGATGACTTTAGACGGAAGGTCTGCGACGGTCATAAATTGCATGGATCACCTTAGAATTGCCTCCTTTAAGAGTGGTCTTTCTGTTCATGATTGTTTTGATTCTTGTTCAAAGATAGACAGGGGCTTACAGGACACCCTTCAATTTGCAGCCTCCTGGGATTTCGGTTATCTTACAGCAAATATTAAGGATGTAGGAAGTGGAATGAAACTTTCCTGTCGATTACATCTGCCAGCTGTTTTAAGAAGCGGAAAACTTTCTCTTGTTACTGATATTGCAGCTAAGGGAAAATTTAAAATTTCTCCAGCTTTTCCTATGATTTCACAGGGAAGTGCAGCAGGAAATTTTTTTACTATTGAAACAAGCTCCTGTATGAAAGGTAGCGAGTTGAGCCAAGTAGTTGATTTTGAAGCCACTTGTGTATTAATTGCAGAAACAGAACGCAAGATTTTGAAGGAATTTGCCGAAAATAAAAGGACGTTGGTTAAAAATTCTGTTATAAGGGCATATTCAACAGCCAAGTTCAGTCTTCTGATTTCTATGCGTGAAGCTGTAGATATTATTTCTGACATAAAAGTAGGTTTGAATCTAGGCTTGATTAGCGGAGTTGATAATCCAATGTTATGCGGACTTTTGTTCAGAGTTCAGCCTGCTCATATCGCCTATCTTCTGGATAGTGGTGATTTTACTTTTGAAGAAGATGTAAATTCAGACCGAAGATTGAAGATTGACAGACTCAGAGCTTTGATTTTGCAGGAAGCATTCGAAAAAATCTCTCTGGGGAATTTATGAAAAAACTTTCTACACGTGCTTCAAGATTAATTTATGCTTTGTCTCAAGATGAGGCAAGAAAAACAAAAAGTTCTCAGGTTTTACCGGAACATCTTATTTTAGCTATGATAAAAAGTGGAGATGGGCTGGGCTTTGAAACCTTAAAAAAATTAAGATTAAATGTTTTAACTTTTCAGCTTGCTCTTGAAACTGCCCTGAAAAAACTTTCCGATCATCTTTTATCCGACGTGATTGAAATTCCTGAAAGCCGACGTTTTGTAACTTTGATGGATCTTGCTGCTCTTGAATCAGCGGCCTTACAAAATGATTACATAGGAACAGAACATCTTATGCTTGCTTCTATCAGGGAATCAGAAAGTGAAATAGCCCGATATTTCGAAACAGCATCTCTTCCAATTTCTAGGGTAAGGGAAAGCGTAAGAGAAATTCAGTCTAACAAAAATTCTTCTTATTACGAAAAAGTTTCTAAAGATGTAGCGGCAAACACAATTTCTAATCTTTTTGGAAAAGATTCCCTTTCTGAATTTGCGTCTTTCCTAAAAAATTCCCATGAATCTGAAGAAAAAACTCCTGACGGGGAAAAAGCTTCGTATCAAAAAGAACCTTCTTTTATTGCAGAGTTTACAAGGGATATTACAAATCTTGCCCGGGAAAATAAAATTGATCCTGTTGTTGGGCGCGAAAAAGAAATAAAACGCTTGATTCAGGTTTTGAGCCGTCGTACAAAAAACAATCCTGTTCTTGTTGGCGACCCAGGAGTAGGAAAGACTGCCGTTGTAGAAGGACTTGCCTGGTATATAGCAAAAGGAAATGTTCCTTGCGGCCTTTTAAAAAAGAAACTGCTATCTCTTGACCTTGCAGCTCTTATTGCTGGTACGAAATATCGCGGTGAATTTGAAGACCGCATGAAAAAAATGATGAAAGAAGTCCGGGAGGATGGAAACATTATTCTTTTTATCGATGAGCTTCATACTTTAATCGGAGCAGGTGGACCTGAAGGGCAGATGGATGCTTCTAATATGTTGAAACCTGCTTTAAGTCGTGGTGAGATTCAAATAATAGGAGCATCAACGACAAAAGAATATTCTAGATACATCGAAAAAGATTCTGCATTAGAAAGACGATTTCAAAAGATTATGGTTGAAGAGCCTTCTGATGAAGATTGCATAGATATTTTGAATGGAATAAAAAGTCAGTACGAAAAATTCCATGGAATAATCTATGAAGAGGAAGTTATTCCTCTGATTGTAAAACTTTCCAGACGATATATTCCTGAAAGAAGTTTGCCTGATAAAGCTATTGATATACTCGATGAAGCTGGTGCAGAAAAAAAGATTCTGGAAGAAAATAAGCCTCATGAATTAGTCGAACTCGAAGAAAAAATTTCAAGTCTTGCTGAAGAAAAGAAAAAACTTGTAAGTATGCAGTTATATGAAAATGCAGCCTTGGTTAGAGACAAGGTTGTAAATTTAAAACGTCAGTTTGAATTAATCGAAAAAAGATGGGCTGATAGTTCTGATTTTAAAAAGGAACATGTTTCCACTCATGATATATGCACTATAATCAGCGAAATGACAGGAATTCCTGTTGCTCAGCTTGATACGGCAGAAACAACCCGACTGGTTCACATGGAAGATGAAATGCATGAAACAGTAATCGGTCAAAACGAAGCTGTCCATCTGATTAGTGGAGCAATAAGACGGAGCCGGGCAGGAATTTCTTCTCCAAAACATCCAATCGGCTCATTTATTTTCCTTGGACCAACAGGGGTAGGAAAAACACAACTTGCAAAAGCTCTTGCCAAATTCCTTTTTGGTTCTGAAGACCTTCTTGTAAGAATTGATATGTCTGATTACATGGAAAAACATAATGCCAGTCGACTTGTTGGTGCTCCTCCAGGATACGTTGGTTACGAAGATGGTGGAGTTTTAACAGAACAGATTCGCCGGCATCCATATTCTGTTGTGCTTTTAGATGAAATTGAAAAAGCTCATCCTGATGTTTTCAATCTTCTCTTACAATTACTTGAAGAAGGGGAGTTGAGCGATAATCAGGGGCATACTGTAAATTTCAGGAATACAGTTATTATTATGACAAGTAATGCAGGAGCAAGGCAGATTAATTTTGACGGCAAAGTTGGATTTAATACATCTAACCAGGATATCCTTCCTTACGAAGAAATTAGAAGCAATGCTATGAATGAACTAAAAAAACTTCTGAGTCCTGAACTGATAAACCGAATTGACGACATTATTGTATTTGAGCCTCTTTCTAAAAAACAGATTTCGAAAATACTTGATATCCAGATTGCAGAACTTTCTAAGCGTCTTGCTGAAAAGGGAATTACTATAAAACTTTCTGCCAAAGCTAGGGATTACCTTATTGAAAATGGCTATGAAGCTTCTATGGGGGCAAGACCTATGCGCCGTTTAATTCAGCGGGAAATAGAAGATCCTATGTCAATTGCGATTCTGGAAAGAACAGATCCTTCTATGACAGAAATTTCTGTGGATTACGCAAGGGGAGCTTTAAAGGTTCATTTTTCTCAAATGAATATAAAGATTACCGCTCAAATTTCTGAGCAGGAAGTAGTACGACAAACAGTAAAATGAAAGTAAAATTTTTCTTTTTTACACTTATATTGCTTTCTCATTTTGCCTTTACCCAGGAAAAAACTCGTATAGGTTGTTTAAAAGGAATGTCATCCCTGGTTTTCTGTCACTTTATGGATAGTGAAGATTATGAATTTTTTACATATGATTCAGCCAGAGATTTAGTGAGCGCAATGAAAGGCGGTGAAATTGACGCTACAAATCTACCTGCTTTTATGGCAGAAAAAATAGAAGAAAAATCTCAGGGAAGGCTAGTGATTCCCCTTATAACTTCAACTACAGATGTGAAGCTTGTTTCTAATGATGAAAATATTCATACTTTTTCGGATTTACTGGGAAAAGAAGTATATCTTGTAAAGGATTCGTATGAGGAATACTTTTTTAAAGAGCTCTTAAAATTGAGCAATGTTCCAATTAAAACTGGCGAATCCGGAGTTGAAGTAGCTTATATGGCTAGTAATGCAGAGATAACCTCTTCTTTGATTGTAGGGAAAATTACATGTGCCGTTCTTTCAGAACCTTATGTTTCCGCCTCTCTTGTAAATTCTTATAAAAATCATATTTCTCTTGATTTTCAGGATGAGTATGTAAAAATTTATGGAAATCGCCGCATAGTTCCAAAAAGCGTTCTTCTAGTATTGACTCAGTACAGGGATACAAGAAGAAAGGATTATAATAAATTACTTGAAAATATCAGAAATTCGATTAGCACAATAAATTCTCATCCAAATTTTACAGCAAAAAAAGCAAAAAAATATAAATTGGATTTACCAGTGACTGCTTCTGTCCGGTCGATTAAAAACTCTCACTTTCTTTATAAAGAAAATGATGAAAACATTCATGAATTGCTGTATAATGAATAAAATTTTTTCAGGATATTATATGAACAGAAAAACGAAAATATTCAAATCTGCTTTTCTCGCCTTCCTATTATTTTTGCCATCTCTATTCTGGGCTCAGGTAATCAGTCCTGAAAGTGGTACTTGGGCTAACAGACAGCTTTTAATAGTAGATGTACCCCAGGATGGAAATGTTTTTTACTCTTTGAATGGTTCTGATCCGGAAACTTCAGGTTTTGCCTATGACGGACCTGTTTTAATAGATCTTGCTGGTGAAGTTTCTGTAAATGTTTCTATTATTGATAAAGTCGGTAACAGAATTTCTAGAAAAATTTCGTACATAGTAAATGAAATGGAGCCATCCAAAGACGCTGCTTCCAGTGAATTTATAAAGAAGATTAATTCCCAGGGAATTATTGAATATTTACCTGGAGAAACATTTATTATTCCTTCCTCTCTTGAATATGCCTTTGGCGAAAAGGCTGACATTTTTACAGGCGGTTGTGAACTTTCTCTTTCTGATGAAATGGTAGTTTCAAGGTTTTTACCTTGTGTAGTTACTGACGGTAAAGGAAAGTGGCGTTTTATCGTAAAAATATCTCCAGTAAAATCTGGTATTTTCAGTAGAAAAGATGTTCCTTTTGAAATTATTGACTGGAATACGCTTGTTTTCAACGATAAAAGTTTTATTTATAAAATTGATGATCAGTGGTGGTCTCAACCTAAAGAAAGAGTCGCTTTGGATAGAACAGTTAATCATATGATTTCCTGGCAGAGCGTTGACTACTCAAAACAGAATGTTGTTAAATTCTATAATCTTCCGCCAAAGCCTGAGTTAAATAAAGAAGTTTCTGAAAATGGATCCATAAAGTTTACTTTAGACAGTCAGCATCCATATAAAATCGGCCTTATTCAGAATAATAATGAAAGTTCTGAGCTTTATGACTCAATTGAAATAGATACATTTAAGGGTGATAATTTTGACGGAAAAGTTTCTTTGGGAATTTTCTATGATTCTGTTTGTCAGTCAAAATTAGATATCCCTTTTTCAATTCACCGAAAAAATCCTAGAGCGCCTATGATTTTACCTTCAGAAGAAGGGGGATTTGCAAGACAGGCAGTTAGAGTTGCCATTGCAAGTACAGAAAAAAACTCGGTTTATTACGCTATTTCGGGTCCTGTAATTCTTGATGAGGACTATACAGTAACAGCAGATGAAATTTTATTTGATTTGAATTCGGTTTCATATCAGAAGGATAAAAATGTTGCCGTAATTCTTGAACCCAAAAATGAAGGTGCGGCCGCATACAAAGTTTCTGCATATTGCGTTGACGATCATGGAAACAAGAGTAAAACTAGTGAATATGCTGTGATAATCGACCAGAGAAACTTTTTCCTGGATGGAACTATTACAGATCCCGAAATGATTAAAAAAGCCAACGGAACCATAAAATATCCATTTACAGAATTTGCACAAATTTTACCGTTAATAAATAAAAGCCGTTTTGTTCATGTGAGGGTAAACGGAGAAGTAAAAGTTCCAGAGGGCACTTCAAAAATCACTTCAAACTGTAAGATTGACGGAACAAATGATGCTCGTTTAATACTTTCTCCTTCCTCTAATTTTACAATTAAAAATTCCAGCGTATCTTTTTCAAATTGTATAATTACTCTAGCAGAAAGCAGAAATACAAGAGAAACTTCATTTCTTTTCAATCTGGAAAGGGCCGTTTTGTATTTTGAAGGAGTTGAACTTTCAAGCGTTTTTGGAAAGTCTGGCACAATTATTAATTCAGATAATTCTGTTGTTGATATAGTGAACTCAGGTTTGACGGCAAGTGCAGAAAGTTATTCTTCGATTATTTCGTCTGTAAAATCTAAATTAAAGATAAAAAAATCTCGCTTAACGGTTGTTGCCGGTACCGCTGTAAATATTTCAGCTCAGGGGGGACTTGTTGAGATTTCTAATTCAACTTGTATCGTAACTGGCGTTATGGGGCGAATAGCAGAACTTTTCGACACTCACTCAACTATTACAGGTAATAATTTTATCGGCGATTTAAAAAAGCCTATGGGCAATAACAAGCCTGTTTACGAAGATAAGAAAAATTATTCTGTAGCATTTTCCGACAACAATATAACAGGTTTTTAGTCATGGCTGTAAAGTTGCTTTGTGGATTTGATGAAGCTGGAAGAGGTCCTTTGGCGGGGCCTGTCACTGCAGGTGCAGTAATTTTACCAGAAGATTTTCCTGTAGAGATTTTGAACGATTCTAAAAAACTTTCAGAAAAAAAAAGACTTATCGCTGAAAAAGTTATAATTGAAAAAGCTTGTTGGGGTCTTGGAATTGTAGATCACAAAACAATAGATCAGATGAATATTTTAAAGGCCAGTATGTATGCAATGAAACTCGCCTATGAAAATATGATTCAGAAATTACCGGCCTGGCTTTCAAGTCAAAATATTAATGACTGCTGGATTTCTGCTATTACAGATGGAAATAGTCTTCCGGATATAAAAGGTATTGAATTAAGGTGCGAACCAAAAGCTGATGCAAATTATCCTTGTGTAATGGCTGCAAGTATTATTGCAAAAGTAGAAAGGGACAAGATAATGACCGAAATGGATGCTCTTTATCCGGCCTATGGTTATGCAAAACATAAGGGGTATCCGACGGCTGCACATCGAAAGATTTGCCATGAGATTGGTCCTAGTCCAATTCAGCGGCTTTCATTTAAGTATTAAAAAAAACAGCAGATTCTCTTTGAATCTGCTGTTTTTTTTAAAGAACTATTCTGAATCAGAAGGAGTTTCTGTTTGTGGTCTTTTTGAAACCACATGGATTTTTCCTGTTCTCTTGATTCCATCGTCCTGTTTTTTTGTATCTTTAAGACGATAAACCTTTTTCGCTTTTTCTACCTTTTTTGCTGCTTTAATCTTCGCTCTTTCTTTTCTGTCTTTTTCAACAAAATTTAATGAACGATCCATTCCCTGAAGGAATTTCTGCATGTCATCGGCAAAAATAGCAATCTGGTGTCGTTCTCCGTCAGCTCCATCACGGCTTTTGCTTTCTACAATTTGAAGAAATACATCTCCTGTACGATTTTCCTTTACGTTAAAAAAATAAGAACGGTTATCAAGATAAACTTCAGTAGTAAAAAGTTCTCCTCGTGCACCCATATTTTTGCCTTCCTTTGAAATGTTGATTTAATACCCGATTATGACCAATTTAATAAATGATGTCAATTAGGGCAGAATTTCTTATTTGTTGAACTTTGCAGAAATTTCATTAACTTTCGCAAGTAATTCCTTCATTGCTTTTTGGCTTGTAAGTGGACCAAAACTAAACCTAACAGCGTTTTCGCTTTCTTTTGGGCTTATCTGCATTGCCTCTAGAACAGGTCTTGAATTCTTTCTGCTTGAGCAGGCACTACCGGTTGAAATATAAAAACCTTCGTTGTCTAAAGCTCGAAGCATAACTTGTCCAGGTATATTCTTAAATGAAGCCTGTAGAACCCAAGGAGAAAAATCTTTTTCACTTTCGATTCGGCTTGAAGGAAGAATTGTACAGGCTGAATTTTTAGACAGTCCGTCAATGAAGTCTTTTGTATATTCCTGCTGTTTTTCATAGCGCTTTATACTTTCTTCATTTTTATCATTTATGAGATATTTTTCCAGACAGTAGGATAGAGCTAGTGCTCCGTAGACATTTTCTGTTCCAGAGCGGATAGACTTTTCCTGACCACCACCTCTCAAAAAGCCTTCTATAGGATCTTTTAAATACAAAAGCCCGATTCCTCTAGGCCCGCAGATTTTGTGGGCGCTTATTGCAGCACTGTCTATTCCTTTATGTGAAAGGTTTAGAGGAATTTTACCTGCTGCTTGAACGCAGTCCACATGGAATTTAGGTTTTCTTTTTCCTGCACAGGCTTTTGTTATGGCATCTGCAATTTCATATATTGGTTGAATGGCTCCAGTTTCATTGTTTACAGCCATTACGCAAACTATGAGGGTTTCAGCTTTAAGAGCTTTTACAACAGCTTCTGGTCTGATAATACCATTTTTATCAGATGGAATTGAGTCTACAGAAAAGCCGCATTTTTTTAATTCTAAAGCTTGTTCTCTTACAGCAGGATGTTCGATAGAACTAAATAAAACATGCCCTTTTTGCGGTCTGTTGATAATTGAAAGTAAAGGTATGTGGTCGCTTTCTGTCCCGCCGGAAGTAAAATAAACTTTATCAGCTGCTACATTTAAGTTTTTTGCACATCTTTCTCTTGCTTCTTCTAGAAGTACTTTGGCCTCTTTTCCACAAGAATGAAGACTTGAAGGGTTTCCCCATTTTTCTATGGTTTCTTCAAGAGATTTTCTTAAAATTTCTGCATCACAGGGACTAGTTGCAGCCCAGTCAAAATAATGTTCAGTTTCTTCCTTAGTCATTTTATTTTAAAACCGAAAGAATTTTTGAATCTTCGATTTCCTCTGTAAAAGTGTCGTTAAGCGCTCTCTGTAGAACAAGTTTGATTTTCGAACTTGCATTTTTTTTATCTTTTTTCATTATGTTCAAAAGCCTTTCGCCTATTCCTCCTCCTGTAATAAGAGGGTGAGTGGCTTCTGTGCACCAGCCGTATTGTTTTAAAACTTCAAGCACTTCATCTTTGAAACTTTCCGAACAAATGTCTTCTCTTGCACATAATACAACCTGTCTTGCAATTCCCCATGCAACGGCATCTCCGTGAGGTATATTTCCAAGTCCTGCTAAGGTTTCAAGGGCATGACCAAATGTGTGGCCAAGATTTAAATACATTCTGATATTTTTTTCAGTAAAATCTTGTTCCACAACTTTTGCTTTAGCAACTGCACATTTTTCGATTAGATTGAAAATGAGTTCTTTATCTCGTGAAAGAATTTTTTCGCTTTCTGTTTTAAACATCTGGTAAAGTTCTTTATCGTATAGAAGACCAGTTTTTATGGCTTCACCAAGCCCTGAACGGTATTGTGCCTGCGAAAGAGACTGAACAAATTCTGGATAAATATGGATTTCCTGAGCTGGCCAGAAGGCTCCAATCATATTCTTATAATTTTCGAAATCACATCCTGTTTTTCCGCCTATAGAAGCGTCTACCATAGCGAGTAGTGTTGTAGGAACAAACTGGCAGGCAATACCTCTTTTGTACAAAGATGCCGCAAAGCCTGTCATGTCGCAGATAACTCCGCCGCCAATTCCTACAAAGATGTCTTTTCTAGAAAAATTGGCTTCGACAGCTGTTTTTACTATTTCTAGTACACTTTCGATTGTCTTATATGGTTCACCAGAGCCAAGGATTAAAAGAAGGTCATTTCCGCAAACGCCGTCTTCGAACTGGCTTATAAAATCTTGTACATCCGGTAAAGTTGCAACTGTTGCATCTGTGACAAAACAGCGCCTGTTTGCCTGAATTTTACCAGGAGAAAAAAGTTCTGTAAGATTAGGACTTTCTTTGTGAAAAGAGATTTTTGTAGTTTGTGAACCTGGATAAGATTCCGGGTAAGAAATATTTAAAACATTCTTGTTATCAGTCATACCTACATTTTAGTAAGATTTTGACTTCATTGCAATCAATTCATCCCGAACCTTTTCAACTCTTGTAATTTCTCTTTCGAGCATTTTTCCGTAATCGAGCTGTCCGTTTTTGATTCTTTCCCTTTCATCTTCCCAGTTCTGTTTTTCAGTGATAAAGAGAAAGTCGAATTCTTTTATGTTTGCCTTTTCTGCCCAAAGCTTTGCTTCCTGCCAGTAGGTTAGTCCTGCATTATAGCAGCTAAGGCATTTTTCGAGATTGCGTAAATATTCATCTTTCCATGGAGCATCATAAAAATATGCTACTTTTTTGTCGTAGATTCTACCTAAGCGAAGATGCTGCTCGATTAATTTTAGATTTAAGTGCATTTGAAAAAGAAATCTGTACTTTTCCCATTCTTTTTCTGTTTCTATTTTTACGCCTGTGTAAAGGGGGTTACAAAAATCCGCGGCAACTGCTTTTTCAAGCCAGTATATGTTTTCAATGCAGTCATCAGGATACTGTTGATAATGAACGTGATAAAGCCTGTACCAGTCTTCCTTGTATTTAACCATGTAAGCACTGGCATTTTCTAATATAAAAAACATTAGAAAAATAATTGAGAGAATAATTTTTATTCTTCGAAAAACTGAACTTTTCACATTCTGACTATCGGCTGTTTTCTAATTCTTCTTTACGCTCTTCCAGATAAAATCACTGATTTCTTCAATGGTTTTAGAAGCATCTACTTCTATGATTTTCATACCTTTTCCTTTTTCGCCCTTGTATTCTTCAATAACCTTGTCGTAGAGAAGGGCTGTCTTTTTTTGAAAATCGATTTTTTCGTAAATTTCTTTGTTTTCACCCCTGCTTTCTACTCTGGAAAGTGAAATTTCAGGATTTATCTTAAAGTAAAATAAAATTTCCGGGAGTGGAAAAGGGCTGTTTAGTAATTCAGGAAGTTCTTTTCCGCAGGAAACAGACTGGTAGGCAAGACTAGAAAAGAAGTATCTGTCGCTTAAAACAGTTTTGCCTTTTTCTGTTTCTTCGATTACTCCTCCTTTTCCAAAAATATGTTCGCATCTATCGGCTGCAAAAAGATAAGATGCTGTTTTTTCATTTACAGCAAAGTCACCTTTGAGCATTTTTCTTAAAAATTTTCCAGTCTCATTTCCTGTAGGTTCTGCAGTTACAAAAACATCTTCTGGTGAAAAATGTTCTGCAAGTTTTTTTATCTGAGTTGAAGTTCCAGCTCCGTCAATTCCTTCAAATACAATAAAATTTTTAATAATCATAAAATACCCGCTTTTTGTTACCTATTATAATGCCGAAAATTTTGATAATATGTATTATGCGATTTTATGCATTTTTTTTGTAAAATCGCTGGATAAAATCAAATTGGAATGATTTTAGTTCATTTTTAGGAAAATGCGAAGACCTACTTTTAAAGAAGTTATTGCAATAATAATATTTTTCCTCGTTACTCTTTCTTCTTCTCTGGCACTGCGTCCATTGCATTCTGCCTTGTCTGCAGTTTTGGAAAGTCAGTCGAAGAAGGTTTTTTCATCATTTGAAAAAAAATTTGGTCTTTCGGTTTCCTATGAGTCAATGTCCCCTTCTGTCGTAACCGGTCTTAGGTTTAAAAATATCGTTTTAAAAGATGCAGAAGATTTAAGTGATGTTGTAAAAATTCAGAAAACTGTAATTCGCTACAGTATCCTGGATTTTCTAAGGGGTAAGGATATTTATGCAATCAAGGATGTGACAGTAGACGGTTTTACTATCTTACTAAATTCTTATGACGACAGAAAAATAATTTCAAAAATTCAAAGTTTTATTTTTTCAAATTCAGAAGAGAAAACTATTCAGGAAGAAAAAAGCGAAGATAAAAAGCCACTTTCAATATCTGAATTAGAAGAATTACTTTCAGTGCTGCCTTTTAATGTCTTTGTAAAAAATGTTCATCTGCGTTTCGAAGAAGGTAAGAATTATGCAGATCTATTTTTAAAAAGGGTTTACCTGGATTTTTTGAAACAGTCTTCCCGAATTACAGTAAAATCTCTTGGAAATATAAAACTTCGTTACAAGGATAAGACTTATCGTTCTTCTTTTTCTGCAGACGGCTTTATTCACGAAAAATTGGATGGCTCTTCCATCATTTTTAGACTTTCTGAAACTCTTCTGGATAATTTGTCAGTCCGTCATTTGAATCTTCTTGCAAATTACGGGGATCATTTGATTGGTTTAAAATCTTATCAGAATAATTATCCCTTTGACTTTTTTCTTTCACTTGATCTTGATACAAACGAGGCTCATGCCCTGGTTGAAACAAAAAGACTTATGCCAGGTTCTGTAGTGTCAGTAACAAAGAGTAATACTAAGTTTGAAAAAATTAAAAATATTTCCCTGTCTTCAAAATCTCAGGCAGTATTAAATTTGTATTCAAAAGATTTTGAATACTCCTCTTCTGGACAGCTCTTTATTCCTCCTGCAATTTATAAAGATGGTTGTACTTTAGATTTTGATTTTAGAGGAAATCAGAATGAAGTAAACTTTGAAAAATTACTTGCCTCTGGAGAAAATATAGATGTTTCTTTTAACGGCAATGTAGAGTTTAATAGCTTTAGACTTTCTGGATTACTGGCAGCTCCTTTTATAAAACTTTCAGAGGATCGTGTAATTTCTACTGAAATATTCTTTGATCCTCAGGACAAAGGTTTTAAGGCTTATGCACCACAGTTTCTTTTTAACGAAAAAGCCCTTACCGGTTTGGAATTAGATTTGTATCCTTCCGATAACACTCTCTACTATACTTTTGAATTGCAGGATTACTTCAATAATTCTGCTCCAAATCCTGGCCTTGTTAAATTGGACGGTTCCTTTGATACTCTCGAAAAAAGACTTGAACTGGATTTAGTTTCTCAGGAATTGTATATAGGAAGTATTGCTCAGCTTATAAACTTTTTTGCTCCAGATTTACCTGAACTTTCTGTACCCCTTCTGGATAATCTTGTTTTAAACGGAAATGTTTTCTTTTCTTCAAATCTTTCCATGGCAACAAGCAGCTTTTATGTTCCATACATAATCGTCGCTGATACTTCCGGTGCTAACCGAATGGCTTATCTTGAACTTTCCGGTTCAGAAGAAAGTATTGTTCTTTCCCGTTTTGATTATACTCACAACGGAAAATTGATTTCATCTACAGCAGACTTAATTTTTTCGGATAACGGCGAATTTTCTTTTGATGTAAAAAGCCGCACAGATACATATCCTTATTCTTTTACCGGTACTTATATGCCGGGTGTTTTGAGTATTGCCGGCGATTATGGTTTTACTTTTGAAGCTCATAAAACAGAAAAAGCTTCATTCAATGGCTCTTTTTCAACAGGAGGATTTCCATTTACCCTTGGGGATACAAAACTTATGTTTTCTTCGGATGCAGCCTTTAAGTATTCAAAAGAAAATGGAATTGATTTTAAAATCGGTCGTTTTGAAGCTTCGGAAGTTGGCTTAAAATATTCTTTTGAACCTAGAATTTCTCTGTCTGGTTCAGCTTCAAAATACGGACTTTTCTTTGATAAGTTTGTCTATTCGGATAAATATTCTGTCCTTGAAGGGGCTTTTAGCCTTTTATGTAATTTTTCTGATAAGATATTTACATCTGCATCTCTTTCAATGGATTTAAAAAATCCTCTCAAAAGTGAAGGTCTTAAGCTTTCTCTTGATCTTTCAAATCCATATCAAACAAGTTTTTCGATCGACAATATTAAGTCAAATTTTATGTTTAACGGTCAGATTAGCGCTGATAATTTTGGCTTAAACCGATTTAATTTTGAACAAAGCGAAAACAATTCAATTTCAGCCTTGCTTTCTGTCTATGGAAACCTGGAAAATCCTAGCCTGGGACTTGAGATTTCATCCCTTAGCCTTATGAAAGCAGGAACTATTTTACAAAGTTCATGTTCTGCCTTTGTTGATGAAAAGAAACTTTCTGTAGATCGTTTTGCTTTAAAATATGGTCTTTATTCTGTTAATAACCTTAAGGCAAATTTTGACTTGACCGACTTTTCCGGCTATGCTTCCTGTGATATTGATGGGAGTGTGATAAAAAAATCTGTCCACATACCTCTTACCCTTTCTGTTTCAGAAACCATTCGTCAGAAAGGAAAACTTCTTCCTAGTGATTTTATTGCAAAAGTAGAATGTCCAAATCTTTCCGGAAGCCTTTTTAAAAAGAATTTTCCATTTTCTTTGACAGTAATGCATAGTGAAACTGCAACTTCCTTTTATTCGGGAATTGAGCAGGGAATTTCCGGATATATTGATACTGGTAACGAGATTCATCTCTCTATTGCTGATGATAAGCCTTTAAAATTTAGTGCGGACGGATCTTTGGCCGGCGAAACTCTGGATGTAAAAGTTTCTGATGTCTTTGTTGATGTAGCTAAAATTCTTGCTTTTATCGATGTACCTAAACTAAAAGTTCAGGAAGGCTACTTAAAAGGAGCTGTTAGTATTTCCGGCTTGAAAACTGACCCTGATTTCTCCGGAAAACTCACTCTTTCAAAGGCAGATTTTACACTTCCAAAAATTGTAACACAAAGAATAACTCTTCCTTCTTGTGATTTTATTTTTGACCATAATACTATTTCTCTTAAAGAAACTAAGGGAAAGATAAAAAAAGACAGAGCTTTGTTTGTTTCGTTAAATGCAGTATTCCAGAACTGGAATTTTGATTATTTAGACCTGAAACTTAGAAGTCCAAAAGATAATTATGTGCCCGGAAATTTTGAAATAAGACTTGCGAAATTTATCGGGGATGCTCATTTGGATTTAAATCTTCACTTGGAAGACCATTATCTGGATGTAACAGGCAAGTTAAACCTAAAAAATATGGCTGTAAATGTTAAAACCAAAGAGCTGGGAAATCCACCTCCTCTTAGAAAAATTATGATAAGGGCTGATCTGGACCTTTCTTTTGGCCAGCATGTTACTTTTAATCTAGATCCTTTGCTAAGGGCTGTTCTTATACCAGGAACCGGATTTGGCTTTAAATACGATATGAGTGATTCATCTGTGTCTCTTGAAGGGGATTTAGCCCTTAGAAGCGGTGATGTTTCTTATTTGAGCCGTAACTTCTATTTGAAAAATGGTAATATTAAGTTTAATAAGAACGAAACAAGTTTTAATCCTATGATTAGCTTACAGGCTGAAACCCGCGAAAGGGATGAAGATGGAAATGAAGTCAGAATTATTCTTTCTGCTGTAAATCAATATTTTGACAATTTTACCCCGACTTTTTCTTCTATACCAGCTCGTTCTGAAAGTCAGATTATGACTATGCTTGGTCAGATAGCAGTTGGGGACTCTGAAAATGTAACAGGTCTTCTTCTTGCAACAGGGGATTATGCAATTCAATCAACAATCGGGCGTTCTATAGAGAATAAGTTGCGGGACTTCTTGAATTTTGATATATTGTCAGTTAGAACTAACGTTTTGCAAAATGCGTTAAACTACAATTTAAATAAGACAAAGAATGAAAATTCTTCGTACGGAATCGGTAACTTTTTAGATAACTCGACTGTTTATATAGGAAAGTACTTCGGGCGTTCATTGTATGTGGATTCATTAATGCATCTTTCTTATGATGATACGAATGTAGAAGATAGATATGCACCAGGAGGTATCCAGTTTCAGCCGGAAATCGGACTTGAAATTGAGTCTCCTTTTGTAAATATCAGATGGAATATGGCTCCTAAGTTGAGTGAATTTAGAACTGATAATCTAGTTGATTCTACTTCGATAACGCTTTCTTGGAAATTTTCATTCTAATATTTAAAGTAATTTACTTTCTGGAGTAATTATGGCTTCTAGCTTTGGAAAAATTAAAAAAAGCATTCTTGTTTTTTTCATGTTAATTTCGACTGTTTCTTTTTACGCTCAGTCTGATTCCGACTGGTTCTGGGGAAAAACAATTTCTGACATTACCTTTGAAGGTTTGCGTAGTGTAAAAAAATCTGATGTTTTAGGTGTTGTGCATCCTTTCGTTGGAAAAGAATTCTCGGAAGAACTCTTTAATGATGCCTTGGATAAACTTTACAGTCTTGCTTACTTTGAAGAGATCGAACCATTTGCAAAACATGATCCTAGAAATCCTGAAAGAGTATTACTTGTCTTTAGTGTAAAAGAACACCCTGTGATCAGTTCTATTTCTTTTAAGGGAAATAAAAAGCTTAGAAATAATGAACTTAGAGAAGCTGTTTCTGTTAAAGTTGGTGATGTTTATATCGAAACAGCTGCTCTCTTGGATGAACGCGCTGTAAGAGAAGCCTATATAAAGAAAGGTTTTACATCTGCAAAAGTAACTATGAAATCCCTTGAATCTGAAGAAGGTATAGATATCGTTTTTATAATTTCTGAAGGTTCTGGAACTATAGTTTCTTCCATTAGTTTTACAGGAAATACAGCTTTTTCTTCAAAAACTCTCAAGTCTAAATTGAGCTTGAAGGAAGAAGGCTTTTTAAGAAATTCAGCTTTTCAGCGCTCTCTTCTTGAAGCAGACAAACAGGCTGTAGTTATGTTCTATATGACTAAGGGCTACATCGATAGCCGTGTTCTTGATGTTATAGAATCATCTTCATTTAATGAAAAGAAAGAAAGAGAAGAAGTTTCCTTAACTTTCGTCATTCAGGAAGGTGCCCAGTATACTTATACAGGAACAACTATTACAGGTAACGAAATCTTTTCTACAGAAAAACTTTTGAGTTGTATTAAGTTAAAGCCGGGTGATATTTTTAATCAGACAAAATTTCAGGAAGGAATGTCCGCTTTAACCAATCTTTATTATGAAAATGGTTATATGACAAATCAGTTTATCCCTCAGGTAAACAAAGATTCTGAGCATAAAAGAATAGGCTATTCTATTTCCGTAATTGAACGTTCCCGGGCTCATGTAGAAAATATCATTATCAAGGGAAATACAAAAACTAAGAATGAAATCATTCTTAGAGAAATTCCTATTAAACCAGGAGATGTGTTCAGCCGTTCTAAAATTATGAATGGTGTAAGAAACCTTTATAATACTCAGTATTTTTCAAGTGTTGTTCCAGAACCTGTCTCTGGTTCTGAAGAAAACCTTATAGATTTGGTATTTAATGTTGAAGAACAGTCAACCACATCTCTTCAGTTCGGTATGACCTTTACAGGTATTTCTGATCCGGATGATTTGCCTATATCACTTTACACAAAGGTTGAAAATTCAAACTTTAAAGGAACGGGCCGTTCTGTTTCTGCTGGTGCAACTATTTCTAGTTCTACGCAAAATATTAATCTTGGATATGCCCAGTCTTGGATTGGAGATCAGCCGATTTCTTTAAGTGAATCTATTTCAGTATCTCATTCTAAAAGTTCAGCTCTAGCTATAAACTGGCTTGAAAGCGGTGTTTTGGATGACGATTACTATTACATGAAGTATGAATCTTGGTCTACATCATTGAGTTCTACTGTAGGACGACGCTGGAATCCAAATTTTGCAATTCTTACAACTACCGCAGGTCTTTCTAATACTCTTACAGATAATATTTATGACGAGTCTGTTTATACGGTTATTGACCCTAGTGTTAATAAGAATGCAAATCGATTCGGATTAAAGAATTCTTTGTTCGTTAACTTAGCTCTTGATGATCGTGATATCAATTATGATCCTTCAACAGGATGGTTTGTAAGCGAAAGAGTTGGTTGGTACGGTTTAATTCCTGGTGTTGAACATGAATTTTATGCAAGAACCGATACTAAACTCGAATCTTATTTAAAATTATTTGATATCCCAATTGCAAAGGGGTACTGGAACTTTAAGGCAGTACTTGCTTGTTACACAGGTATTACCACACTTCATCCTCTTCCTGGAACTCTTTTTGGGGATTCCAGCAAGGTTTATATCGATGGTATGTTTAATGGCCGTGGTTGGACTGATATCTATGATGAAGTTCGAGGAAAAGCTATGTTATCTAACAGAGTTGAACTTCGTATACCTATCTTTACAGGTGTAATCGGTCTCGATGGATTCTTTGATGCTGTTGCTGTAAAAGATGAACCTCAGGATTTGTTTAATTTGGAACTTGATGATTTTTATTTTAGTTTCGGTCCGGGGCTCAGATTCCTTGTTCCTCAGTTCCCATTACACCTGCTTTTTGCTAATAAATTCCAAATCCTTGATGGACAGGTTGAATGGGATGATACCTGGCAATTTGTTCTTTCATTTAATATAACTAATAAATAAAAAGGAAAGATGTATGAAAAACACTTTGATTAAACTTATTTCTTGCTCTTTATTATTTGTCTGTTCTGCTTTTTCTATCTATGCTCAGCAGATAACAAAATTTGGCGTTGTTGACACTGCAAAAGTTTACAATGCTTATTTTAGAAACTCAGCACCAGTTCGCAATTATGAGAAAAAGAAGGCTGAATTCCAGCAGGAAATCAATAAATATACTGATGAACTTCAGAAACTTCAGTCAAAAAAAGCTGAATATGAAAAAAATGGAAATGATTCCCTTGCAATGAAAACTCAAGCTGAAATTACTCGAAAGACTGATTTTTTGGTTGAGTATACAAATGCAAAAAATGTTGAGCTGGAGTCTATGCAAAAAACTCTTCAAGGGTCAGATGCTTTTTATAATAAGTTATACGACACACTTTCAAGAGTTGCTGAATCTGGTGGCTACAGTATGATTTTAAGTCTGCAGCAGTCTAATGCCATTCTATGGTATTCAAACTCTGTTGATGTAACTGAACAGGTTATTTCTGAACTTGGTAAATAAATGAAAGAAGAAGTTACGCTGACTCCTGTAATGCAGCAGTATATGTCCCTTAAGAGTCAGCATAAAAACGAGGTTGTTTTTTTCCGCCTTGGCGACTTTTATGAAATGTTTTTTGATGACGCGGTAGAGGTATCGCGTCTTTTAAATCTTACCCTGACACACAGGGGTACTTCTCCTATGTGTGGGATTCCTTTTCACGCAGCAAAAATCTACATTGCAAGACTTTTGCGTCTTGGAAAAAAAATTGTAATATGCGAACAGGTTGGAGATCCAAAAGCTAAGGGGTTAACAGAAAGAAAGGTTGTCGAAACTATAACTCCAGGAACGGCTCTTGATGCTGAATATCTAGAAGGTAATTCCAATAATTTTCTTGCTGCAATGTGCATCTCTCATGGTATGGCTTCTTATGCTTTTATCGATGTTACAACTGCGTCTTTTTCTGCAACTTCATGGCACGCCGCCGAAATGGAAGAAAATTTTCCTAAGGAATTAGGACGTTCTTCACCTCGTGAACTTCTTTTGCCACAATCTCTGTGTAATAACGAAGTAATAAAAGCTTCTATAAATATGTATCCGGATATGGCAGTTTCCTATTATCCGGATTGGGATTTTAACCCCGAACTTTCATATCGACTTCTTACAAGTCAATTTAAGACAATAAATTTAAAATCCTTCAACTTGGAAGAAGATTCTCCGGAAATTATACCAGCAGGTTTTTTGTTGGATTATTTAAACAAGACGACAAATTCTGTAGTTCCTCATGTTAAATCAATTAATATTTACAAGGATTTTCAGTATTTGATTCTAGATGATTCTAGTCGCAGAAATCTTGAAGTAGTTTCAAATTTGAGGGATGGAAGTAATCAGTTTACTTTATTTGATTGTGTTAATTATGCAAGAACTGCAATGGGAAATCGTAAGATAAGAAAATCTTTGCTTTTTCCTTTAACTAATTTGGAAAAAATCAAAGAAAGACAGTCTCACATCGAATATTTTTACTGTCACAGGGATATTTTAAAAAATGTAGCAGAAAAATTATCTTCAATTCTGGATATAGAACGTCTTGCCGGCAGAATTGCAATGGATAGGGCTCATGCGAAGGATTTAAAGGCTTTGCAGAATAGTCTTTCTAGTGCACTTTTGATAAGAAATCTTATTACAGATTACAATTTTAATTTTGAAGATGAGGAAAGGGCTGTTCAAATTATCGATTTGATAGCTTCTTCAATTGATGATGATCCTGCAACTTCATTGACAGACGGCAGATTAATAAAGAGCGGATGGTCAGAGGAGCTGGATCACTGGAGAAAAGTTCACGATGACTTTGATCAGATTTTAAGTGAGTACGAAAGTTCTGAAAGAGCTAAAACGGGAATACCAACATTAAAAATTAAATATACAAATGCTTCTGGTTATTTTATTGAAGTAAGTCGAGGCAAACTTGATAAAGTTCCTGAAGATTTTATTATGCGCCGTTCTCTTGTAAATGGCGATCGTTTTACAACTGCTCGTTTACAGGAACTTGAACATGAATTGTCAGAGGCAGGAAGTAAAATTCTTGAACTTGAAAGGGATTTGTTTATCGAGGTTAGAAATAGACTTCATGAGCAGGTTTCTTATCTTATGAGTCTTGCAGAAGAAATTGCGGCAATCGATTTTTCTGCTTCATTTGCACAGGCCGCTATTGTAAATAACTGGGTAAAGCCGGAACTTTCTGACTCTTTAATCTTCGATATACAAAATGGAAGGCACCCTGTAGTTGAAAAGCATCTTCCTGCAGGAGAATTTGTTCCAAACAGCTTAAATATTTCTTCACAAGATGATGAGTCTATCTGCTTTGCTTTGATTACTGGCCCAAATATGGCTGGTAAGTCAACCTATCTTAGACAGAATGCCCTTATTGCTCTTCTTGCTCAAACAGGTTCCTTTGTACCGGCTTCTTCTGCAAAGATAGGTCTGGTAGATAGAATTTTCTGTCGTGTCGGAGCCAGTGATAATCTTGCTCGTGGTGAATCTACGTTCCTTGTAGAAATGACTGAAACAGCAAATATTCTTCGTTCTGCAAGCAGAAAGTCACTTGTAATAATGGATGAAGTAGGCCGAGGAACTTCCACAGAAGACGGACTTTCTATTGCATGGGCTGTAAGTGAATACCTTTTGG
This sequence comes from Treponema sp., assembly GCA_024693045.1. Classification (GTDB taxonomy): domain Bacteria; phylum Spirochaetota; class Spirochaetia; order Treponematales; family Treponemataceae; genus Treponema_D. Next base: position 48,707 of record JAILLQ010000045.1, on the reverse strand, counting down.
ATAAACTTAAGTGCAGAACTCTTTTTGCTACCCATTATCATGAATTGACGAGAATTGAAAATCCAAGATTAAAACTTTTATGCATGGATGTTTTGCAGCAGGGGGAAAGCGTTACCTTTTTAAGAAAGATTAAAGAAGGTGCCAGTGAAAATTCTTATGGAATTCATGTCGCCAAATTAGCCGGAATACCTGATTCTGTAATTACTCGTGCAAAATCTATTCTTGAGCATTTGCAAAAACTTGCTTCTGATTCGGAAGGTGAATTTATTATTCCTGAAAAAAAGGAAGAGTCTTCTTCTAAAGAATTTAATAGTCCAGGATTGTTTTGTGATGAAGAAATTATTCTTGATGAAATTCTTTCTGTGGACCCGGATAATTTAACTCCTATGGAAGCCTTAAAAATGCTTTCCCGATGGAAAAAAACACTTTCTGGTAAATAATGTCGTGAATAATGCATTTTTTCTAATTTTTTACACTATTAATAGGTGTGAACAAAAAGTTATTTGCATTAGTAAATGCTTCTGAAACAATTCTACGCAAATTGGTTTTCTCTTTTATTCCAGCGTATAGGTGTATTGTCTGTAATGCTGAATCAGATGATTTACCTGTTTGTTACGAATGTAGGCAAAAGTATTTCAAAGTTGATTCAATTAAGAATAATAATTGCCAGAGATGTGGTAAAAAATTAATTTCCGAAAAAAAACTTTGTATGCAATGCCGGTCAGAATCAATTTTACATCATGTAAATTCTGTTTTTCCTCTTTTTTCTTATCGTCTTTGGTCCTCGGAAGCTCTTTGCAGGTGGAAACTAAAAGACGAACGAATTTATTCTTCTTTTTTTGCCGGGCTTTTACGAGAGCGACTTTTAGAAATTTTTCATGAAAAGGGAAGTTATGTGATTGTTCCGGTTCCACCGAGACCTGGAAAAATTAAGGAAAAGGGGTGGGATCAAATAGAAGAACTTGCTGTTTACTTGGAAAATGTTTTCAAACTTCCTGTTCTAAGACTTTTGGAAAGGTATTCCTCTGTGGAACAAAAAAGTCTGGATAAGGAAGGGCGAAAACTTTCAATCGGAAAAAGTTATGGCGTAAAAAGGCAGGTAAAAAATATTCCTAAAAAAATCTGTCTGCTCGATGACGTTATGACTACTGGTGCGACCATTGAAAGTTGCGCTTTAAAATTAAAGGAGGCTGGTTCGGAGGAAGTTATAGCCGTTACGCTCTTTATTGTTGACCGGTAATCAAAAATATTTTCGATAGGATACTTTTAATTGCAAAAGTCTGATTTTCAGTGTATCCTTATAATAAGAGGTTCTTATGGCTACAGGTGATTCTCAGATTCAATTAGTAACATTCCGTCTTGGTGACGAGTTGTATGGTGTTGATATTATGTCTGTAAAGGAAATAGTAAAAATTCAGCCTATCAGACCTATACCTAATGCACCCTACTACATGGTTGGAATTTTAAATCTTCGCGGAGATATTATTCCAATTATCGATTTGCACAGACGTTTTCACATCGATTTTTCAAATGGTGTTGAAGAACTTGATGAATTGGAAAGTGGATTTATAATTCTCAAAATTGATGGAAATCAGATTGGTATTATTATCGACCGAGTGTCTCGTGTTGTTTCTATTGATGTAAACGACATTCAGGAACCTCCTAAGATGATGGGGGGAATCGGAAGTGAGTATATCAAGGGTGTTTTCCGCAATAAAGACAACAGTTTCCTTATTGTTCTAGACATCGTTAAACTTTTTGATCCTAAAGAAATGCAGAAAATTTTGATTGACAACAGAAAATGATACAGACTTACAGTACTACTATCCGGCGAAAGGAAATGGATGCAGTATTAACCTGCATGGTTGATGAAAAAATTGGTCCTGGAGATTTAAATGCCAGGTTCATTCAGCAAGTAAAAGATTTTTTTGGATGCGACGGTGCCGTTGCCCTAAGAAGTCCTTTTTCAGCTTTGAAATATGCTTTACGCTCTCTTGATTTACCAGTCGGAGAAGGAATAATTATTTCTGCTTTGGCTCCGGCATGGCATTATCAGGCAGTCGTTGATTTCGGCTACAAACCTATTGTTATAGATGTAGATGAAACAACAGGGCTTGTAACTTGTGATGCAGTTCATGAAGCAGTTAAGGCAGGTGGAAGGCTTTTGCTTTTGCATGAATCTATGGGCATTATGCCGGAGATTGAACAGATTGTTCAATTAGGTATTCCTGTAATTGAAGATGTTTCAAAATCTGCTGGTGCAGAAGTTCCTGCTTTTGATGAAAATGGAAATACAATAACACCTAAAAAAGCTGGTTCATTTGGTGTTTTTACGATTTTGACTCTTGAAGAACGAGATGTAATTACTGCTGGTGGAGGGGCTGTTTTAATGGCTCCTGCGAGACGTGATTGGATTGTTCTTAAGAAGTTTGTCGATGTAATGCCAAAGACTGAACTATTGCCGGATATAAATTGTGCTCTGGGATGGGTGCAATTGAAAGAATTTAAGCACAATGAAATGGTTAGAAAACGAATTTATACTCTATACCAGAGAACTTGTATGTCGGGAAAGCACAAGATGTTTGTTCGAGGTTCAGGTTTTCCTGTTCAGGAGATAAAAGCTCAGGATGGAGAAACTACAGAAGAAAAGTTTGATAATACATCTACTACTTCGTGTTTTCCTCTAGTTCTTACTAGTTCATTTAAAGATGTTAAACAGTATACGGCGAAGAAGGATATAGAAATTAGTGCTGCCTATGAAGATTCTGTTATAGCAGCTAATGAAGAGGAACTGTCATCATCATGTATTAAAGCTAAGTCTTTGTATTTAAGGACAGCACTTTTTCCTTTGTATCCTAGATTGACACATTCTCAGGTTAGTAAAATAGTTAAAATTTTAGGAACCTTACCGTAAAAAATGAAAAATTGTCTTATAGTTATAAATACTCACAAGGAAGAATCTCTAGTCTTAGGAAAGAAGATTTCTGATTATCTTTCTACTAAAGATATTGTATCCTCAAAATTTTCCTTTGACGGTTTTTCTGAGGAGTATCCTTTTGAAGGGTATGATTTCGTTGTGACTTTAGGTGGGGACGGAACAGTTCTTTTTGCTGCCAGAGGTTGTGCTAAACTGGGAATTCCGGTTTTTCCAGTTAATTTGGGGGAATTCGGTTTTATTGCCAGTGTTCAAAAAGAAGAGTGGAAAAGAGAACTTGATTTGTTTCTGGCTGGGGGAGCGAAGATTGTACAAAGAAGTTTAATTGGAGCTAATATAATTTCGGCAAAAGATGGACAAGCAAAGTTTTCTGCCTACGGATTAAATGATATCGTTGTTTCTGCAAAGAACGCTTTAAGAACCATTATGATTGAAGTTTCTTTTAATTATGTAAGTTTAGGAAAATTTAAAGCAGACGGTATAATAATCAGTACTCCAACTGGTTCTACAGCGTATTCTTCTTCAGCAGGCGGTCCTATAATCGATCCCGAACTTGACTCTCTTTTATTAACACCAATCAATTCCTTCTCCCTTTCATCCAGACCATTAGTTTTGAGTCCTAAGGGAGAAGTAGAATTGAAAATTTTGCCGTCAAGGGAGCATGAAAGCATTCTTACTATTGACGGACAGAAACCAATTCAACTTCATGATGGTGATTATATTAAAATAAGGCAATTACCTGAAAAAGTAAAACTAGTAGCTTGTACAGCCGAAAAGTTTTATGAGGCCTTACAATCTAAACTGAACTGGTCTGGAGGTCCTCATGCTTGAAGATCTTACTATTAAAGATTTTGCAATAATTGATTGTGTAACAATAGAATTTGATAAGGGCTTTACTGTTTTAAGTGGTGAAACTGGTGCAGGAAAATCGATTTTAATTGGTGCGATTTCATTTCTTCTTGGTGGAAAGGCTGAACTTTCCCAGATAAGAAACGGAAGTCATGAGGCAAGTGTAAGCGGTACTTTCTGGCTGAAAGATAATCCGCAGGCTCTGGAATGGCTTGATGAACATGGAATCGAAAGCGAAAACGAAAGAATTATTCTTCGCCGCTATTTAAGGGATAGTGGAAAATCTGCCTCTTGGATAGGTAATACACCTGTTACAAGAGCAGATTTATCAGATTTTTCATCGTTTTTAATTGATATTCATGGTCAGCATGAACACCAGTCTTTACTCAAAGTTCAAGAACATAGAAAATTTCTTGATTCAAGAGCAGGTATTGTTAGCGAAGTTTCTGAATTTACAAAACTTTATACCGAGCTTGTTGAAAAGAGAAAATTACTGAATAAATTAAATTCTTCTGATGCAGAAAGAGCAAGAAAAATCGATATGCTGAATTTTGCAGTTAAAGAAATTGATGATGCAAAATTAAAAGAAGGTGAAGATATTTCTCTTGAAGAGGAAGAAGCTCGTCTTTCAAGTTACGAAAAACTTTTTGCCGGTGTTAGAGAAATAAATGAATATTTGTCGTCATCTGAAGGCGGAATTGTAAGCCTGTTAAAAAAAGCGAGAAAGGAAAGTTCTCAAGTTTCGAGTCTTGATAAAAGTCTTTCTACTCTTGATTCTCGTCTTGAATCTGCTTTTTATGAACTAAGTGATATTTCTGATGAATTTTCTTCATATGAAAATTCTCTTGTTTTTGATCCAAATCATCTGCAGGAAGTTCAGGATCGCCTGTCAGTGATTTACAATTTAAAGAAAAAGTATGCGTCTTCTCAGAGTGCTCCTCTTTCAGAAGTTTTTGATTTTTACCAAAATGCAATAAAAGAACTTGAAGAACTCGGTGGCGGACAGGAAAATAAGGAACACCTGTTAAAGGAACTTTCTGAATTAGAAAAAAAAGTTTATCTTTCAGCAAAATCTATTTCTGAAAAGAGAAAGGCCTGTGGAAAACAGTTAGCTACTGAAATAGAAGTTATTCTAAAAAAGCTTGGTATGCCTAACACTCGGTTTGCCGTTAGTATTCTTGAAAAAGCTGGAAGCGACATTGAACAAAAATGTGGTCCTTATGGCATGGATAATGTTGAGTTTTTAATTAGTGCAAACTTGGGCTCTGCTCTATTGCCTTTGAGTAAAATTGCAAGTGGCGGTGAACTTTCACGAGTTATGCTGGCTTTAAAAACGATTTTTGCCGAAAACGATACTGTTGGAACTCTTGTCTTCGATGAAATCGATACAGGTATTGGTGGTGAAATAGCAGTTGCTTTAGGAAGTCATATGAAAAATCTTGCTTCAAGAAAGCAAATTTTCTGCATAACACATCTAGCGAGCATTGCAGTTTATGCCGATAATCAAATAAAGATTGAAAAAGACGTAGTGAACGGTAGAACAGCTTCGAATGTTCATCTTGTTTCAGGAGAAGAAAGGGTGGCTGAAATTGCAAGAATGCTTTCTGGTGATGCATATTCGTCAGAATCTCTGGAACATGCCCGTTCAATGCTGCAGAAATTTTCAGGAGGTTTTTAATGTCTAAAATATCAGAAGAAACTCGTCTTGAATTTGCCGAAACTGTTAAGCCTTACCAGTCCAAGATTACAGCTGTTTTGGGGAAAGAAAAAACGGTTCTCAATGCGATTAATGGTGGCGCAAAGGATTCTGCCTATAAGAAAATTATGCTCTGTGAAGATATGATATATGTATCAACACTTTACATGGCTCAAAACAGTCTTTCTTTAAAAATACTTGGTGTTAAAAACAATGAAGTGTTAAATGAATCCCGAAAAATTATTTACAAGGCTATAATCTATCTTGAAGAAATTGTTTCAAATATCATAGATGTTCCTTATGTTGATTTAGCAGATCGCCAGGAAGTTATAAAAGATTCCCAGGTGTTGCAGAGATTTGTTTTGATAAAAAAATTAGGTCTTGCTATTAATCTTCTAGAACTTGCTTTTGGTGATAACAGTAAATGGAAATGGTCTTTTGTTGAATTAAAAGGTCGTTATGCCGTTGTTGCAAAAAACTTTATTGATATGCGTCTTGCAGCAAAAACATACTTTAACCCTTCTAGTGAAGATTATGAAACTACTGTTCTTTATATTCGTTTGATTACTAAGCTTTTGGAACAGTCTGCTGCAGGTTACCGTGATAAGTATGAACTTTCAACTCGTCGAATCGATGATATGCGAAATGGAATTAAATTTCTTCTTGCCCGACACAAATTAGCTTTGGCAATTGGCGATAAAACTAATGCAGAAGAAATTAAAAAGAAAGCAATTGTATGGAAAGATAAGATGGATGCCGACCAAAAATCCGGCTCGAGCAGGTAAAACTTATGTTTAGCCAGGATTTTGCATTAAAAATTTTTGAAGCTTTTTCTATTCAGCGATGGACCGATTTGGTTCGCCCTTTCGATTTAGTTGAAATGGATAAGTCTGCCGAAAAAATAGTAATTGCTTACATAATAGGAAAATTCGAAGAAAATAAGGGTTATTATGTAGACTGGTCCTGGATGATTCATGCTTCTTTATTTGACTTGCTTCGAAAGATTGCTTTATGCGATATAAAAGCTCCTGTTATTTCCATGTTAAAGAGGGAATATTTTCAGGAATACCTTCGTCTTAACGAATGGGTTTTGAATCAATATAAAATTTTAATCGATGATAAAAAACTCTATTCTGCATTTACCGTTTATATTGGTCAGAAAACAGGTTCAATCAATATTCCAGAGAGATCAAAACTAGCTGCAAGAATATTAAGTGCATCCGATAAGTTTGCAACCTTGAGAGAACTTCAGCTTCTTTCAGTGGTTAATGAACCGGAAAGGGTAGAAGGAATTTATAAGGAGTTGCAGGCTGATATACAGCAATACCTTGATTTAGCAGGTTTACAAATGCTTGTTACTCATCAAAAATCTTATGAACTTCTTATGAAAATAGAACAGCTTCGTTTTCAGGTTAGATGGAATCAAACTCCACGGGTTCCAAAAACTACAGTACTAGGGCATTGTTTTTTTGTGGCAATAATTACACTTCTTCTTTGCCACTCTTCTGATAGCGAATTTTCTGAAAAAAGACTAGTAAACGATTTTTTTACCGGCTTATTTCACGATTTACCTGAAGCAGTAACAAGAGATATTATTTCTCCTGTTAAGCAGGCTACAGATGAGCTTCCAAATGTCGTAAAAAAAATTGAAGATGAAATTGTAAATAAGGAATTAGTTCCTCTAATGGAACCTTTTATAAAAAAGGAACTTATTTATTTTACCAGCGATGAATTTGCCAATAGATATTTGGATGAACAGGGAATTTCAAGGGAGGTTTCCTGGGAAGATTTGAATAAACTTTATTCTAATGATAAATATTTTCCTGTTGATGGAAAAACCGTTCGTATCGCGGATCATTTGTCTGCTCTTATGGAAGCGGATATCTCAATTAAACATGGAATAACATCTAATCATCTTGCGACTGGAAGAAGCGGAATACTCAATCATTACCCCGTTGGAAAGATAATAAACGGTATTGATGTTGGTAAACTTTTTAAAGAAATTGTCCGATAATTAGAGCATGGAAATTTCTACTAAAATTAAATATTTGCATATTTTTGCTCTTTTATTGTTTGCACTCTCTTTTCAGCTCTTTGCTGATTCAACTTATGTTGTTAAAAAAGGAGATACCCTTTATTCAATAAGTCGTAAGTATGAAATTACTGTTCCCGAATTAAGAACGGCAAATAACTTAAGTGAAAACGACGTCCTTAAGGTTGGGGTGAAGCTGGTAATTCCATCTGCTGATATTGGTAATGCTGCAGCTCTTTCATCAGATTATAATAAAGATGCAAAACCTAAAGTAACAAATAATAATCCGACTTCACTATACACTGTATCAAAAGGAGATACTTTATACGGAATCGCAAGAAAATATGGATTAAAGTTACCTGAACTTCTTTCAATGAATAACCTTGATAATTCTTCAACAATTAAGATTGGTCAGAAAATCAGGGTTCCTGCTAAAAATCAAGCTCCGGTTGTAAAACCTATTGCAGATACAAGTGTAAAAATTGTTGATAGTACTAAAAGTCTGGATAATACTCCTGGGGTTAAGACAAGTGGTATTGTGTGGCCACTGACTTCTCCTTTAGTTAAAAAAATCAGCGGAAAGGTGAGTGGTGTATTGCTGACTGGTGACACAAACGAGAAGGTAAAATGTGTAAGGGAAGGCACTGTTATGTACACGGGAGTTTACCGTGGTTTTGGCGAAGTAGTATTTGTACAGTCAAAAACAGGTTTGATTTATTCTTATACTGGTTTGTCTTCCGTAACAGCAAATAAAGGTGATTATGTACTTGCAGGAAGTGAATTAGGTAAAATCGGCTCAGGTTCAGATTCTACAATGAAGTTTATGGTCTTCCAGAACGGAATGCCAATGGATCCTGCAAAAGCACCTAGAGGCTAGTACTTTAATTTACTTTTTGCCTTTGGGCAGAAGCTTTTATGCAATGAAGAAAAATGTTGCCGCATACACGGGCGTCATCATATGCTCTGTGTGCGGCTTCAATGTTTACACCGAAGTAGTCTGCAATTATTGATTGCTTATATTTTTTTAATTCGGGTAAAGCCCATCTTGAAAACTGAAGTGTGTCAATTACAGTATTTTTAATAACAGGAAAGTTGTTCCTTAAACATTCTGCTTCTAGAAATCTTAGATCGAATTGAATATTATGTCCTATGACAATAGAATCAGTTAAAAAATCTAAAAATTTAGGCAAAACCTGATAGATTTTTGGAGAATCTTTTACCATCTGATTGTTGATATTTGTAATTTCTGTAATATTTAGGGGAATTTCCTGATCTGGATTAATCAAAGAGTTAAATGTGTCAATAATACCATTCTGGTCAAAACGTACCGCACCAATTTCTATGATGCGGCAGTTTTCTGTGTTTAATCCAGTTGTTTCTGTATCGAAAGCTACAAATGTTTCGCCTGATGTAATCAGACGAAACATTTTTCTGTAGTCAGTCAAAAACTTATTTTGAAGCGTCATCTAAGATTTTGTTGATATCAGCTGTGATTGCATCACAAAGTGCAGCTGCTTCTTTCTTAGTTGCAGCAAGGCATTTGTCGCATTTTGCTCCACCAACTTCTGTTTTTGTGTTGATGTAGAACTTAATTTTTGGTTCTGTTCCACTAGGGCGGGCAGAAACAATTGTTCCACCTTCAAGGAAGAACTGAAGTACATTGCTCTTTGGAAGTTCTACCTTTTCTTTTACAGAAGGGTTTTCTGGGTCAAATGAAACTGATTCTTTGATGTCGCGAATCTTAAGAACTTTTTTTCCGCCTAAAGTTTTAAGTCCTTCTGTGCGGAGTTTTGTCATAATTCCAGCCATTGTTTCTACGCCGGCAGAACCTGGGAAGTTTTTAGAAATTGCGCGGTCTTCAAAGTAACCATATTCTTTGTAAAGGTCATCAAGGTGTTCAAGAATTGATTTGCCCTGTGAACGCCAGTACATTGTCATTTCTGCACACATTGCAGCAGCTGAAACACCGTCTTTATCCATAACTTCTGTTTCAACTTTGTAACCGTATGATTCTTCAAGACCAAATACGTAGTGACCGATACCCTTAGCTTCTCGTTCTGCTTCTACAGCAGCAATCCACTTAAAGCCTGTAAGACATTCAATCATTTCTACGCCGTATTTTTTACAGATATCGTCGCCGAATGGACTTGTTACGATTGAGCGAACACAGTATGAGTCTGCAGGAAGATTTCCCTGTTCTTTTCTTGTAAGGAAAACATAGTCCATAAGAAGAGCACCCATCTGGTTACCAGAAAGAAGTACGAAATTGCCGTCTTTGTCTGGGAAAGCAGTACCAAAGCGGTCTGAGTCTGGGTCTGTTGCCATTACACAGTCTGCTTTTGTTTTAGTACCGAGTTCAACAGCCATCTTAAGTGCTGGTTTTTCTTCTGGGTTTGGTTTTTCAACTGTAGGAAAGTTACCGTCTGGATTTCTCTGTTCTGGTACAGTTGTTACTGCAAGTCCAAGGTCTCCAAGAACTTTTTCTACATGCATAGCACCAGTTCCGTGGAGTGGAGTGTAAACTACATTTACATTCTTTGCATATTCTTTGATCAGTGCTGGGCGGAAAAGCTGTTCCTTACACATAGCCCAGTATTTTTCGTCTACTTCAGAATCGATAAGTACGAGTTTTCCATTCTTAAGAGCTTCTTCTTTTGTAATTGTTTTAACTGAAGTAACTTTGTTTACTTCGTCTACGATACCTACATCATGAGGTTCAATTACCTGTGCACCGTCATTCCAATATGCCTTGTAACCGTTGTAGATTTTTGGGTTGTGAGAAGCTGTTACTACGACACCTGTATCAGCATTGAAATAGCGGATAGCAAATGAAAGCTCTGGAGTTGGACGAAGACCTGTGAAAAGGTAAGCCTTGATTCCATTTGCAGCGAAAATTAAAGCTGTTGCTTCTGCGAAAACGTCAGAGTTGTTGCGGCTATCATAAGCTACTACGGCACTTAAAGTTCCTGCTTTTGCTTTTTCTGGGAATGCTTTAATAACATAATTTGCTAAACCCTGTGTGGCAAGGTTGATTTCAAGAGTGTTCATACGGTTAGTACCGCCACCCATTACGCCTCGGAGTCCACCTGTTCCAAATTCAAGAGTTCTGTAGAATCTGTCTTCAAGTTCAGTGTAATCTTCTTTTGCAACAAGTTCTTCAACTTCCTTGCGGAATCTTTCGTCTTTTTCTGCTGCAATATAATCTTTGGCTCTCTTAAGGATTTCTGCTTTATCCATTTAAAATCTCCTGCGGATATTTCGATACTTTGTTAAAAGTATAATAAATTTAAGAATGTTAATAAAGAGTAATTGAGAAAAACAATTATCAACAAGATTGACTTTTTTACTCTTTATCCGCGGCCAGAAGCATTTCTGTTTCCCATGATAGCAGGGCTTTTTCCATTTCAGGCTTATTTCCTTTTACATCGCACATAATTCGGAAAACAGGTTCTGTCCCACTTCCTCTCATCCATATAAAAGCAAGGTTTTCATGATTTTTGTTTTTGAAAAGAATCTTAAGACCTCCTTTTTTGCTTAAAGAAAAGTCTGTGACTGCCGGGCTTTCTTTTGTTCCGTTTGTAATAACGGCTTCATAACTACTTATTCCCCAATTTTCCAGAAAAATTTTCTGTTCATTCCACTGTTTTTCAAAAATCTTCTGGAATTTACCCTTTAAATCGGCATGATCTTTGTTTTCTATGTGCAGAACAGCTCTTTCTTCTGAAACCCCTGTTGTGGTGTATTCAGGAAGGCTTGAAAGAATATCTGTTAATGTGTAATTTTCCTTGAAAGCAGAGCCATTTTTTTCACACCAAATTTTGTAAAGCTCTTTTATTGAAAGAAGTTTGATTATTGCAAAAATTGTATTGATAGGATCTCTTACGGCTGATGGATAAGTGATTGTTCCTCCGTTTGAGCCTTCTCCAAAAATGCGTACATCGAATCCTTCAGCTCTTTTTTCAGCGGCTAGATTTACAACATTTGCTTCTCCAACTTCTGCACGGAAAACTTTTGCTCCCAGTTTTGAAGCAATTTCTTCAATTCTCATGGAAGTAGGGCAGTTTACGGCTACAGCTGGATTTTTGTCACCAGTCCATACCTGCCAGCACAGCTCGGCTAAAACAGAAAGGCTAAAAACTTCCTGAGCTTTTACTATAACAGCTTTTTTAACGTTTTCGTCCCAGTAAACTATATTACCTCTGTCTCCGTCACAATCAGGCATGTAACCAAGAACAGCTTCTTTTTTTCCTTCTTTCTGAAGTTTTTCCATTTCGGCAGCTACGTAAACAAGGTTTTCAGCTTCTGGAATGATTTCATGGGCGATTTCTCCAGCTCTGTTGTGAATTGCATAAAAATTAATTTTATTTTCAGCAAAAAAATCGCTGTCTACGCTGACACTTCGTGCCGAGCCGTTCATATCACATACAACACCTATATTATTTTTTGAGATGGAATCCTGAAGAATCTGGAAAATTTCCTTCTGTCTTTCTTGATTTCTGCTTGCTGTAATGGTTTCCTTTAAAAAGTCGTGATAACTTGATAGGGCTTCATTTTTTACATTCTTTTCATTTCGATAAATTTCAGAAACTTTTTCTTCTGGAACAGTATTTATCAATTCAAAAGCTTTTGTTTTTGCATCTTCTGCATCACAGAGCTTTAAAAATTTTTCTACAAGTTTTGCATTTTCACTTCCATTTAAAACACCGCCTGCGTTAAGGCCGAATTTAATTCCGTTGTGGCCTACAGGATTATGACTTGCAGATATGTACATAAATCCGTCTGCTTTTTTTGAATAAGCCATAATTTCTGGAGCCGCAGTAATTCCTGTGAATTTTACATTTACATCAGAGCCTGCAAAAGTTTTTATTGCTGCTTCTGCAATTGCCGGACCTGTAGGGCGTGCATCCATTCCAAGGATAACTGTTGGATTTGATTTTGAACTTTTTTCTTTTACATAATCTGCAAATACTTTTGCAGCGAATATTGAAATAGCGATGTTTTCTTCGCCAATCATACTAGTTTTATCCTGTTCCTGACCTGAGATGGCAAAGACTTTGCGCCAGCCGGAAGCTGAAAGAATCATGTTTGTTTTCATATTGCTATTCTAGCAAATATTGGATAAGTTTGAAATGACTAAGGTAAGTTTTGGCTAACTTTTATATCACTTTCTATGCTTGTTCTTACCCTTGTTATATTTTATACTATTTTACTATGAAATACATTGAAGAAGATTTACCTAAAGCTGGAGATACTGTTGTTGTTGGCCTTTCTGGAGGCGTGGATTCGACCTTAACTGCTCTTCTTTTAAAAGATATGGGCTGTAAAGTTATCGGAGTCACTATGTCCCTTTGGGATGGTAAAATCAAAGTTGATGAAGCAAAGACTCTTCGTGATTCATGTTATAGTCCAAAAGAAATCGATGATATTGCTTCCTGTAAAAAATTCTGTCAGGAAGAAGGTTTTGAATATCACGTTATCGATGTGAAAGATGAATATCATAAGGAAGTTCTTGAATATTTCAAGGCAGAATACAGGGCAGGAAGAACTCCAAATCCATGTATAAGATGTAATCGTTATATAAAATTCGGTGCCCTTCATTACGGAATAAAGAAACTTAATATTGATTTTGATTATTTCTGTACAGGTCATTATGCAAAAATTGTTAGACCTGCAGAAGGTCTTTACGGAACAGATTCAAAACCTTGTATGATAGCAAGTGCAATGGATCAGTCTAAAGATCAGACTTATTTTATATATCGGGTTCCTTCTTCTGTTTTGGAAAAGGTTCGATTTCCTCTTGCAAATATTCCCAAATCAGAAGTTTTTCGAATGGCTAGAGAAAAGGGGCTTGCTGCTGCAGATAAAGAGGAAAGTCAGGATTTTATACCAGAAGAATATTTTGACCAGTTATTCAGTGATAAACCAGCTTTACCTGGAGATATAATTGATTTGGACGGTAAAGTTCTTGGAAAGCACAGGGGGATTGAACATTATACAATTGGTCAGAGACGGGGGCTTGGGGTAAGTTCAACAAGACCTCTATATGTTCATTCAATTGATGCCGTAAATAATCTGGTTGTTCTTGCTGATAACAGCGATTTGAATTCAAATGGGCTTATTGCAGATGAATTTGTATGGCCTGGTGATGTTGAACCAGGGGAATGTATTGATAGCTGTGTTAAAATCAGATTAGCCTCAAGACCTGTTCAGGCTAAAGTTGAACCGTATGTTCCTGCCGAAGGAGAAAGCTTTAAGGGTAAACCTTGGAAAATTACTTTTGAAAGTCCTCAGCGCGCTGTTGCCCCCGGCCAGAGTGCCGTTCTTTATAAAGACGGCGTTATTCTGGGTGGTGGAATTATTTCTAAAACGTTCTAGCTTAGTATACAGAAATGAAATAGGTGGTTGGGCTTTCTTTTCCGAGAATATCAAAAAGGGTAAGTTGAAGAGCTACCTTTCCTTTCGAAAGATTCGCTTCTCCTAAGAGAATTAAATCATTGTTAGGATAAAGAATATTTTTAGGATAATTCTTTTTACCGGAAACACAAATCTGGCCATCGTCCTGCCTTAGTAAATCATAAGAAATTGAATCTTCAATTGCTCCGTTTATGGCAACTGTTGTTTTGTATGGTACGGCAATACTTTGTCTTTTTTTGTAAATCCTGTAAATTCCTTTTGGAAGAGTATTGTTTGTTTTTACATTGAAATTTCTTCCAAGTTTGTCCTGAAGGTAGATGTCGTTATAATAAAGTGGTAATTCTTTTCCAACTCTAGGCATTAAGAGACGGGGATTGATAGAAGTGTTATCCTTTGTATCTATAACCTGAAATTCAAGGGAACTTCGCCCCTGCTGCCAGGCTGAATTACCAGAAATTCCAAGTTTATGTCCGCTTTGAATAGAAGTTTCGGTGAAAATATCCTTTGTTACTGATTCTGAATCAATGTTAGCATAGACAGTAAGAAGTTTGTCTTCATGCTCAATAATGACGGCATTACCAAGAGTTGAAGGGAAGAAATCTGTCTGGTCCGAATAGTCCTTTACAAAAATTATAACTTTACCATTATCAGCTGCTTTAATTTCTGATGGTTCTGAAAAAATCAGGGAATTACTAACAGTATCTCCTCTGAGCTGTCCGAAGTAGGAATAGAACTGGTCTGCCTGAACAACTTCTTCCTGAGGCCAGTCAAAGGCAAAAATAAAGCAGGAAAGGTTTAATAAAAGTAAAATAGAATATAATTTTTTCATTTTTATGTCCTAGTTTTTTGAAATAGAAATACAGGAAATTGTAGAATCTTTTCCGATAAAGAGTTTGTCTTTATGGGTTAGAATAAATGCACAGTCTGCTTTAAAAGTAAAAGATCCAGTTAGAGTGGCAAATTTTTCAATGATATAAACCGTATATCTGTTATCTTTTTTTGTCAGCAGGAATATAGTGTTTTCAAGCTGCTGAATAGAAAGTGCATTTCCATCTATTTTTAAGTGAGATTTTGTTCCGCTTTCAATATCAGCTATTCCCAGTTCGTTTTCTGTTGCATAAAAAACGGCTGTATCTTCTTTGTTAAATTTTACAAGTTTTTGAGAAGTGTCATTTGAATTTAAGAATTCATGGCTGATTATTTTTGTCTGAGCATCGTCTTTTTTTGCAAGTACGAAGCGCTGTTTGTTCTGACCTGAAATTGTAGCTATATAAGTTCCATCTTTTGAAACCGCCGCTCCCAATATAACGGGATTATCGCTTCCTCCGGGTGCAAATCGCTGAAGAAGTTTGCCTTCAAGATTGAATTCACATAAATTTCCATCAGCAAAGCCTGCAACTATTGCATTTTCAGAAGAGTCAAATGCTGTTATAGGAACTGCTCCTCCGTATTCCCATTTTCTTTTTCCCTCGTTATCGCAGGCAACGAAAGAAGAGCCGCCTGGCAAAAAAACAAAAAGTCTTGATTCATCAATCATAGGAAAGCCTGGTATTTCGATTTTTCCGACTTTTTGACCACGGGAAGTAAAAAAGGAACAGTCTGTATTATTGTTATTGTAAAAAGTGTAATAATCGCTGGAAATTGAAGCTTTTTGTGGAAAAGTCAGGAAGGCAGTTACTTTTCCTTCCGGTGTGAAATAACCTAGAGTTTGGCCCAGTCTGAATGGAAGCAGTGTGTCTTCTTCTGAAAAAGATGACAGAGATGGGTTTGTTACGTCAATTTTCCATTCAGGTTTGAATTGATATTCAGTTTGTAGAGGTTTTATAGCAAACAGAATATATGCTGCGCAGAAAATAACAGCAATAATTATGTTACAAGAAATTTTTTTTGAAGACTTCATATTATAGAAAATGATATAAAAATTGAAAAAGTGCGTCAATAAAAGTATAAGTTTGAAAAAGGTTGAAAATATTGCAAATGGTTGCATAAGTTGACAAAACTTTCTAAATGTTACAATATTTCTATGAAATAGATTTTAAAAATGGAGTTTGTAGCATGGAAGACGATATCCTTACAATCGAAGAAGTTGCAAAATATCTTCGGGTTTCAGATAGAACAGTATATGATTGGGCTCAGAAAGGTGAAATCCCTGCCGGAAAAATTGGAACTGTATGGCGTTTCAAGAAATCAGAAGTTGAAAAGTGGGTTAATGAGCGTCTTTCTTCAGGTACAAAACAGAAGGTTGAAGACGAAGTAATCGTAAAAAATATTCTTTCACCAGATAGAGTTGTTTTTATTTCTCAGTCTACAAAAAGAGATGCAATTGTAGAACTTTCAGGAGTTCTTGCAAAAGCTCCTCAGATTAAGCATGAAGAAGAACTTGTTTCCGAAATTCTTAAGAGAGAAGATTTGATGTCTACTGCTGTTGGAAGAGGATTGGCAATACCACATGTTCGCCTTTCTTCTGTAACAGACCTTGTAATGGCCGTTGGTGTTTGCAAAAAGCCTCTTGAAGATTTTGTTGGTCTTGACGACATCCCTGTAAAT
This sequence comes from Treponema sp., assembly GCA_024693045.1. Classification (GTDB taxonomy): domain Bacteria; phylum Spirochaetota; class Spirochaetia; order Treponematales; family Treponemataceae; genus Treponema_D. Next base: position 32,234 of record JAILLQ010000045.1, on the reverse strand, counting down.
CTTATTTTTATGATTGCAGCAGCTTATAACCAGCATTCTTACTATCTAAAGACAATTTCTTATTTTTCTGCAAAATTGAAAAATCCTGGACTCAGGGAAGCTCTTGCTAAGGCAGAAGATCCTCGCCAGGTTTACGAACTTTTGCTTAAAGATTAGTTTTCTTTATTAGGATTAGGGCAAATCTACAGGAATCCAGTTTTCTGTTTTGCTTTGATCCTGTGCAATAAGCCCTGGTTTTATATTTTTCGCAGTTGTTTCGTTCAGCAGAAAATCTATACCGTGAACGTTGATTTTTGCTCCAGAAAGATTTAAATCCAGGCCATAAACTGCATGAGAGTATATTTTACTTATAAATAATTCTGATTTAATTCCATAATGTTCCATAAGGCAGCATAGTAAAAGGCTTCTGCTGTCGCAATCGCTTCCTTTTCCGCATAAAATATCGATTACGCTTGTGAAATCTGCCTCACTTGCCTTTGTTTCCCTTGTATAGTCCATATTTTGAACCCAGTTTAGCAGAAGTTCATTTAATATCACTTCCTCTTCTTTTTTACTTTTCAATGTTAATTGGTTTAGAGTATTTCTTATGTCTTCTGCGGCTTTATCAAGGCGTGAATATGAATCTCTGAAAATTAATCTGTAGTAGCGCTGCCAGGCTTCCTTCCACTTTTCGTCATTTGCATAAAGTTTAAGAACTGCAAATTCACAGTCGATTACAAACTGGTTTGCCTGAGAATCTTCAGAATCAATAGTTGTTCTTATGTGTTTTTCTGCTATATCAAAAAAAACTTCTTTTTCTCCAGCTCCTGGATAAGCATAACTTGTGATAATTCCAGGTTTCCTTTTTGAACCGTCTCCTATTTCCAGGGAATTTAATGTTGAAATCATGAACTGTTCACAAGAAGCTGCAACTTTTTCATCTGCGTAACACAAAAGGACTAGTTTGTTTTCTTCTTGACTTAGCGGAGTTGAAATTGCCCATCCCTTGGAACCTGCAGGATTAGTTGATGTTGACTTGAAAGTTGTTATTGAGCAGATTTTGTCGTTCCAGTAAAAAGAATCGATGTTGTCATATTGAGCTGAAAGTTTATCCAAAGTTTCCTTTAGTGCTGTTCTTGATTTATTGTATTGGCCATTAAGGTATAGTTTTAGAACTAAATTAACAGGGATTTTTGAATGCTGGAATTGATAGGAAGTTCCATCAGGAGTATAGCCTATAACCTTGTAGCCTTCTGGGATGTCTAACGAATAACCAAAGTCATTGTCGATTACTTCTTCTGCACTAAAAAAGAATGGAAGAAATGCAAATAAAATAATTGAAAGAAGCAAAGGTAAGCTTTTTAGTTTCATGTTTTAATCCTTGTGAATTTATATGTTTTTGGTTTATATTATTATCGGATGAAAGAAATACCTATTTTATATGAAAATGACGAAATTCTAGTTATAAATAAAGCTTCTGGCATTGCTGTTCAGGGGGGGGAAGGAATTGCTCATCCTTTGGATAAAGAATTGCCTTTGCAGTTAGGTTACCCTATATATCTTGTTCATCGTCTGGATAGGGATACAAAAGGTCTTATGATTGTAGCTAAGTCTTCTAAGGCAGCTGCAAAATGGACAAAAATGATTTCTGGTAAACTTGTAAGAAAGGAATATAGGGCTCTGTGTATTGGAAAAATGCCTTCTAAAAAGGGTACTATACGCACAAATGTTATTCAGCATGGAAATGAAAAAGCTGCTGTTACTCATTATCAGGTTCTTGAGGAAAAAAGTCTTGAATGTGGTGAAGAAACTCTGATTCTTTCTACAATAATTCTTAGACTGGAAACCGGTCGAATGCACCAGATTCGTATACATCTTTCAAAAAATAATTGTCCTATTGCTGGTGACGATCGTCATGGAAATTTTAAATTGAATAAACTTCTTCGAAAAAATATGGGAATCAAAGAATTGCAACTCGAAAGTTTTCGTCTGACTTTACCGATTGCAGGAAAAGACTGTGTTTTTGAAATCTGACATCTTTATAATCTCTTTTTTTTGAAAAAAATATAAGCAGCAAAGTATGAATTATCTGGCTTTTTGCATTGTGAAAAAGGCTTAAGTTCGTTAAAATATTTACACTTTTTATTCTATTAGAAGATTGAGGAAAATTATGCCTGTTGACCTTAAAAAAATGCGCAATATTGGAATTATGGCTCATATTGACGCTGGAAAAACAACTACTACAGAACGTATTCTTTATTACACTGGAAAAATTCATAAAATCGGTGAAATTGATAACGGTCAGGCTACTATGGACTGGATGCAGCAGGAGCAGGAACGAGGAATTACAATTTGTTCTGCTGCCACTACAACAACTTGGAAAAACCACCAAATTAATATTATTGATACTCCGGGACATGTTGACTTTACCGCTGAAGTAGAGCGCTCTCTTAGAGTTTTGGATGGAGCTGTTGCTGTAATTTGTGCCGTAGATGGCGTTCAGCCTCAGACAGAAACTGTATGGAAACAGGCTGATACTTTTAAAGTTCCACGAATTGTATACATGAACAAAATGGACCGTATCGGTGCAGACTTCTTTGGTTCAAAGGATGATATCGCTTCAAAATTTGGTGTTGAATGTGTAGCTCTTCAGATTCCTATCGGGGAAGGGCAGGATTTTGAAGGTGTTATCGACCTGCTCAAGATGAAGGAAATTCGTTTTGAAGGTGATGAAGGTGAAAAAGTTGTAGAAAGCGATATTGATGAAGGTTATTTAGATATGGCCAATCAGTGGCGAGAAAAACTAATCGATCAGGTTGCTTCTGCGGATGATGAACTTGCAGAAATCTACCTTGAAGGTGGAGAACTTACTGTTGAACAGTTAAAGGCTGCTTTGAGAAAAGCTACAATTTCAAGAACTCTTGTTCCTGTTGTAATGGGCTCTAGCCGCCATAACCAGGGAGTTCAGCCTTTAATTGACGCTGTAATTGATTATCTTCCATGTCCTACAGATATTCCACCTGCTAAAGGTCTTCATGTAAAAAAAGATAAAGAAGAAGCTGTTGAAATTCCTTGTGATGTTTCAAAGCAGGCTTTGGGCCTTGTATTTAAAATTCAGTATGATAAAGAAATGGGCTCCCTTTGTTATGTTCGCATGTATTCAGGAAAAATTGCTTCTGGTAGCCAGATTCTTAATATCAACAAAAAGAAGCGCGAAAGAGTAAACCGTATTTTGAGAATGCATGCAGACAAGAGTGAAGCTGTTAATGCAATCGAAGCAGGTGACATTGCCGTATTTGTTGGATTAAAGCTTGCTCAGACAGGTGATTCCATCGGAAGTGAAGGTTTCCCTGTTCTGCTCGAAGAACCTGTTTTCCCTCAGCCTGTAATTTCTGTTTCTCTTGAACCAGAAAGCATGAGTGAAAGGGATAAAATGAATGAAACTCTTGAAATCCTTTCAAAAGAAGATCCTACATTTACTTATCATGAAGACGCAGAAACAGGACAGCTTATCATAAGTGGAATGGGTGAACTTCATCTGGACGTTCTTGTTACAAGAATGAAGGATGATTTTGGTGTTAAGTGTCGTGTAGGAGCTCCTCAGGTTACTTACAGGGAAGCTGTTACTGCAGCGGCTGAAACCACAGAAGTCTTTGAAAAAGTTCTTGCAGGTAAAGAAAATAAAGCCGGTATTACAGTTAAGGTTGAGCCTAGGGAAACAGGAAGCGGAAACAGTTATGCATGTACAGTCCGCAATAATGAGATTCCAGAAGAAATTTACGCTGCAGTTGAAAATGGATTCAAATCTTCTTTGGAAGCTGGAATCAATGTTGGCTACCCTTGTACAGATACAGCAGTTACTGTTACCGGAATTGATTATGATGAACTTACAGCTTCAACTTTTGCTTTTGAAGCTTGTGCAGCCCAGGCTTTTGATAAAGTCTGCAATATGGCCAAGCCTGAACTTTTGGAACCAGTAATGAATGTTGATATTACTTGTCCTAAAGAATTCGTTGGTGAAGCTATGAGTCAAATGACTCAGAGGGGCGGTATGATTTTGGGTCAGGACTCTAAGACTAGTGGTGATCTTATTCATGCTCAGGCTCCAATGGCAAAAATGTTCGGTTTCACTACAAATCTTCGCTCTGCAACAAAAGGAATGGCTTCATTCAGTATGGAATTCAGCCACTTCCAGGTAAAAGTTGGAGGTCTTGGTACCGAATATTAATCTAGGAGGTATATTATGAAAAAGATTTTTGCGTTTGTTTCATTTTTTCTGTTTTTTTTCTCTGTATATTCTCAGTCCAGGGAAGATTTAAAGAAGGTTGATTTAGTTCTTTCCAAAATGTCTGCGAGGGCTCAGAAAGAATTGAATATTACAGATAAAGCCCAGTTTTTAAAGGATTTGGGTGTAGTTCTGGCAGCTGAAAAAAACTATAGGTCTGATGATTTAAACTTGTATTACCTTATAGATAAAAAACACTCGGTATCTTCGGATTACGAGCCTAAAGATTTAGTTCATCTTGTAAAAAACGATTTGTATGCAATAAATAGAAATGATCTTTCCTTACGACCAGATGTAGAAAAGGCTTTGTCTGTTATGGCTAAAGCTGCCTTGGATGATGGAATCCGTCTGCTGGTCAGTTCAACTTACCGCTCATATTCTTATCAGGAAAAACTTTTTGCCCGATGGGTTGCTATTGATGGGCTTGAAGAGGCTGAACGGGAAAGTGCTCGTCCTGGTACAAGCCAGCATCAGCTTGGGGTCGCTATTGACTTTGGTTCAATTACAGATGATTTTGATACAACTCCAATGGGGCAGTGGGTTTACAAAAATGCTGCAAAGTTCGGATGGAGTTTATCATTCCCGAAAAATTATGAAGATATAACAGGATATCGCTGGGAATGCTGGCATTTTAGATATATTGGCGTTCCTGCCTGTCAGATGCAAAAAAAATGGTTCTGCGATGTACAGCAGTATATGCTTGAATTTATAGATTTGTGGAAACAGTTGTAAAATGAGTAAGATTGTTCTGTTTGGTGAATTAATGCTGCGCTTAAAACCGGAAGGAAAAGAGCGTTTTTTTCAGAATCCAAAATTTGAAGCGGTTTTTGGTGGAAGTGAAGCCAATGTAGCCGTTTCTCTTGCTATTTTGGGAAAACATACAGAATATGTAACAGCATTGCCAGACAACGCCATTGGTCTTGCAGCAAAAAATTCTCTTCGTCAATATGGTGTAAATGTAAACTCTTTGCAAAAAGAAGGACGCCTTGGTATTTATTTTCTAGAAGATGGTGCCTGCCAGCGTCCAAGTCAGGTTATTTACGACAGAAGTTCTAGCGTCTTTGCCCTTACAAAGCCTGATGAATATGATTGGAAACATATCTTTTCTGATGCTTCATGGTTTCATGTTTCTGGAGTTAGTCCAGCTCTTAGTCAGGAAGCCTGTGATTCAGTTGTAAAAGCCATGGAAGAAGCAAAAAAAGCAGGCTGTATAGTTTCTCTTGATTTGAATTTCCGTAAAAAGTTGTGGAAATATGGTAAGGAAGCAAAGATTGTTATGCCTCTACTTGCGTCAAAGGCTGATCTTTTGGTTGCAAATGAAGAAGATGTGCAGAATTGCTTAGGCATTCCATTAAAAAATTATAATACACCATTGGAAAGCTATAAAAATCTGTGTCAGGATGTTAAAAAAGCTTATCCTAATGTTTCTTACCTGGCGGTAACTCTTCGACATAGCTATAGTGCGGATAGAAACGGATGGTCAGCAGTTTTGAGCGGAAAAACAGGTTTTTATGAAAGTGCTAATTACGATATAGAAAATATTGTTGAAAGGGTTGGGGCTGGAGACAGTTTTGCGGCTGGTCTTATTTACGGTCTTACAACATTCAGTAAAGATTCTGATGGTGAAAGAAAGGCTCTGGATTTTGCAACAGCCGCAGGTTGCTTGAAGCATTCTATTCCAGGTGATTTTAATCTTGCTACAAAAAAGGAAATTGAAAATCTTGCTGACGGAAATAGTAACGGAAGGATTCAAAGATAAATGATTAAAAATTATGATACAGTAAAAAATCTTCTTGCTTCTTCTAACGGTTTAGCTGTTGTTCAGACAACTCTACCTTCTCAGGCAGTTGTCATTGCAAAAGGCCTTTTAGAAAAAGGTGTTAAAGCCATGGAAATTGCTTACCGGGACAAGAATAACTATGACGGAAGTGATGAGTGCATTAGAGCAGTAAGAGATGCTGTTCCTGAAATGCTTATCGGTGCTGCAACAATAACTAATCCTTACCTTGCAAGAAGAGCAATAAAGGCCGGCGCCCGCTTTATTTTGACAGCAGGTTTCAATCCTTCTACCGTTAAATATTGTGTAAAAAAGCATTTTCCTGTTTTTCCAGGCGTATCAACTCCTGGAGAAATAGAATGTGCACTTATGTACAAACTTGATACTCTTAAACTTTTTCCAGTAAAACTTTTAGGTGGAACAGAGTATTTAAAAACTCTTTCAGGTCCTTATCCTGATGTAAATTTTATTGTTACTGGTGGAGTTAATGCTGAAAATGCGGAAGATTACAAAAAGTGCCAAAATGTACTTTGTGTAAGCGGTTCATTTTTGTGTAAGTAACTTATGGAAAAAAACAGATTATATTCTTTAATCGATAAAGCAGTTTTTGATTACAAACTGATAGAAAAGGGTGATAGAATTTTAATTGGTGCAAGTGGAGGAAAAGATTCTACAGCTCTGATTGAATATTTTTCCAATAGACTTCGGCGCCCTAATGCCAATTTTTCTTTCACAGCTCTTTATATTCACACAGATTTTGCTCCTCCTTTACCCCAGGGCATTATAGATTCTTTTAAGGAATGGAATGTTGATTTTCGCCAGCTTCAGGTAAATACGCTGGAAAGGGTTAAAGCTGGTCAAAAAATGAGTTGTTACTGGTGTTCTTCGCAAAGAAGGCTGGAACTGAATCGTTATGCGGCAGAAAATGGTTATAATAAAGTTTGTTTGGGCCATCACTTAGATGATATACTTGAAACTTTCCTCATGAACGCACTTCATAAAGGAGTTATGAGTACCATGATTCCTAGATTAAAATACGACAAGTTTCCGGTAACGATAATCCGTCCTCTCTGTTATACTCCAGTTGAAGTTATAATTGAACACGCAAAAAAGAATGGTTATTTTGGCTATACCTGCACTTGTAATTATCAGGAAAACAGCGGAAGAAAAGACGCCAGAAAAAAACTGGAAATTCTTACCGATGGAGACGAAAAAACAAAAATGCGGCTCATGACCGCACTTAAGAATGTAAACCTGGAATATCTTCCATAATTCGTTAGTGAATATTCTTTTTTATGAAATCCAGTTTCAAATCCTTTAATTCTTCTGTAATCGAGACTTTGTAAATATGAGGATTTAATATTCTCTTATAACTTTCATCCAAACTGGCAAGTTGTTTTGTCATGTTTTCTCGAGCAAGTATAAGTTCTTCTTTATCGTCAAGACGAGGACTTGTTCTTTTTCCTCCCTTGAGGCGAAGTTTTAGAAGGGCTTCAATCTTACTGGCCTTGCAGGTGAACTGTCTGTAGTCTACCATTGGGTGATAAAAACGGTACTCCTTGCCTTCTTCAAGTTTTTCGTTTGCCAAAGCAAGAATATCAGCCTGAGCCATGCCATTTTCGTCGTAGAGTCGGTATACATTTTTAATACCAGGATTTGTAGTTTTAGCAGGATTGTCACTGAATTTCATTGCAGCTACCATTCTATCGGTTTCTTTGTCGTGACGGGCAGAAAGTTTGTAAACACCTGTAAAACTGGATTCATTTCCTCCTGTTACCATGTGAGTACCTACACCCCAACTGTTAATAGGAGCCCCGTTAGCAACAAGAGCTGAAATAATTTCTTCTGTGAGTTCGTTTGAAACGCTTATTTTAGCCTGAGGAAATCCGGCTTTGTCTAATTCTTTTCTAACTTCTCTAGTCAGGTAGGAAATATCTCCAGAATCTAATCTAACTCCAAAGTTATATCCTTTTTTAACTAATTCGCCACCAGCGATAATTGCATTTTTAATACCACTTTTTAGAGTATCATAAGTATCTATAAGGAAAACGGCATTTGTTGGATATATTTTTGCGTATTCCCTGAAGGCCTCCAGTTCACTTGAATGACTCATAATCCATGAGTGTGCCATAGTTCCCATAGCAGGAATTCCGTAAAGTTTAGAGGCAAGAGTATTTGAAGTTCCTGTTGCCCCTCCGATAAAGGCTGCTCTAGTTGCACTCATAGCACCGTCAGGTCCCTGAGCTCGTCTAAGACCGAATTCCATTATAGGAGCACCTTTTGAAGCAAGGTATACGCGGGCTGTTTTTGTAGCAATTAACGACTGAAAATTTACAATATTCAATACAAGCCCTTCTAGAATTTGCGCTTCAATAAGATTTGCATGAATCCTTACAAGTGGTTCCTGAGGAAAAATAACAGTTCCTTCATCCATGGTGTATAAATCACCTGTAAATTTCCAGTCTTTGAGGTAATTTAAGAATCCTTCTTCGAAGATTTTCTGACTTCTTAGAAATTCAATATCATCTTCGTTGAAGTGGAATTGAGTAATTGCATCAAGCAAAGTTTCGTTCCCTGCAAGTACAGAAAAGCCACCGTTAAATGGATTTCTACGGAAGAACATATCGAATACAACTTCTTGATTCATATCTTCTTTCCAATACCCCTGGGCCATAGTTAATTCATAAAAATCTGTAAATAGAGCATTGCTTGAAAAATAATTATCCATAAAAAAACCTCGAAACTATATTACTGCCATTTTACCTTTTTGTCATCGTATGCTATTTTTTTTCGTGCCTGTAGGGGCGTTTAGAGTATTTGTAAGTAAAATGGGCAACAGCGTATGGAGAAACTATTTTGCTTCCCCATGCCTGAATCTTCCACTTAAAACGAAGTATTGCTATTCTCTTTTTTGAAAGAGCTTTTTTCATGCAGTGCGAAACAGTTTTTTTGCTGGAAAATCCATGTAAAACTTCTTTTCTTGCACCGTTGCTTGCTACATTTGCAAATTCGGTGCTTACACTGCCAGGACATAGGGCACAGACACTTATTTCCTTATCTTTTAATTCTGCACTTAAAGCTGTGCTAAAAGAAAGTACAAAGGCTTTTGTAGCTCCATAGACTGCAAAGTTTCCAAGGGGAGCAAAGGCAGCCATACTTGCTGTATTGATAATAAAAGAGCCTTTTTTCATAAAGGGAATAGAATAACCGGTGATTCCTGTAAGGGAAGTGCAGTTTAAGTCAATCATCTGCATTTCTTTTTCAACAGGAGTCTCGTCAAAAGGACCGTAGGTTCCAAAACCAGCATTATTTATAAGGAGTATTATTTCAAATTCTTCCTCTTTTTTTTCTACTTCAAGGAGATTTTTAAATGCCTCTACTCCCTGTATGCCTGCTATGTCTAAAGGAATAATTTTAGGGCGAGGGGCGCCGGGGATTTGTTTTATTTCTTCTGCTGTTTCAGAGAGTTTTTCTTTACGGCGGGCAATAAGCCATAATTCATCTAACTTTAAACTTTGGTAATTTTCTGCAGTTTCAAGGGCGAAGTCTTTTCCCATTCCCGATGAGGCACCCGTAATAATAGCAATTCTTTTCATGTTATACACCCGTGTACAAAATAAAAAATCCCCGAAGAAAAGCACTTATGTACTCTGCATTTCGGGGATTAAAGGCTTTTTATAATTAAGCCTGTAAAGCAGTAACTGCAACTGTAGCGATAATGTCTTCTACATTACAACCACGGCTTAAGTCATTTAAAGGTTTTGCAAAGCCCTGACATACTGGACCAATCGCCATCCAACCGCCCATACGCTGGCAGATTTTGTAACCGATGTTACCAGCATTGATATTAGGGAAAATGAATGTATTTGCGTGACCGGCAACTTTGCTGCCAGGAGCTTTTAATTCACCAACTTCAGGTGCGATTGCTGCATCGAACTGGAATTCTCCGTCTAAAGCTAGATCTGGAGCTGCAGCTTTTGCAAGTTCAGTTGCTTTCTGAACTTTTGAAACTGTATCGTGGAATTTAGAGTCATTTCCGCTTCCCTTTGTAGAGAAAGAAAGCATTGCAACTCGAGGTTCAATGCCTGCGATTTTTTTAGCAGTATCTGCAGAAGCTATAGCGATGTCGCACAATTCTTCGGCAGAAGGTTCAATATTGATTGCACAGTCTCCGAATACGCTGACACCCTCTGAAATATATTTGTTTCCGCTTTCTGGAGCAACCATGATGAAACAAGATGAAACTGTTTTATATCCAGGAGCTGTCTTTATAACCTGAAGTCCTGGGCGGAGAGTATTTGCGGTAGAGTGACATGCTCCTGAAACAAAGCCGTCTGCATCTCCAGCTTTCAAAATCAATGCACCGTACATTGTTCTGTCTTTTAGAATGTATGCCTTTGCGGCTGCAACATCGGCATATTCTGGAGCACCTGTTTTTTTGTTGATTTTACCTTCTCGTGCTTTAAAGAGAAGTTCTGCATATTTGTCAGCATTTGAATCTGTTTCTGGATTAATAAGAGTTACACCAGAAAGATCTGCATCTGGGGCAACTTTTTTAGCTTCTTCTTCTGTTCCTATAAGGATAATCTTTGCGATTCCTTCTTTTACGATTTTTGAAGCTGCTTCTACAACTCTTTTATCTTCGCCTTCGCAAAGTACAATAGTTTTTCCGGCTGCCTTAGCCTTATTTTTTAATTCTGTTACAAAATCCATTATAATCTCCAGTAAAATTTATTTCTTTTTTAGATTATCACCATGAAAGGGCTTTTACAACTTAATATTGAAGAAAAATTTGAAAAAGTATTTTTTCAACTGGAAAATTGACCTTTCATGCATTATAATTTCTCTAATTATAAAGTGTTTTCAAGCTTATGAAGTTATATAAAAAAGTTGATGTTATTCGCACTATTTTAATCTCTTTATTCTGTCTGATTATTAATTACGGTGGAAAGGATTTTGCTAATTTTTTTAATCTTCCCTTGTGGTTAGATTCTATTGGAACGGTAATTTCTGCTTATTTTTTTGGTCCTTTGTGTGGGGCTGTCACAGGTATTTCTGTCAATATTTCTTATTCATTTTTACATTCTTCACATCAGGTTTATGCCTTGACTAATGCCGCTATCGGAATAATTGTGGGAATCGCTTCAGAAAAGAAAAAATTGTCTACTCTTTTTGGAGTTTCTTCTGTTAGTGTAATTGTTACTTTAGCATCAGTTCTTATTTCTCTTCCACTTAATATCATTTTCAATGAAGGAATGACAGGAAATCTCTGGGGTGACGGGATAATTGAATTTCTTAGAGAAGAAAGAATTCCTGATATAGTATGCTTTTTTCTTGGGGAATTTTATATTGATTTTCTAGATAAGATTATTACCATGCTTTTTCTTTTTGCATTGCTAAATATTGTAAAAAAAATTAGAGCTAACGAAGGAAAATTTATTTTTTTTAATAGAAATCTTTTTTTTCCAGGTCTTGTTTTAATTTTTTTCACTATTCCACTTCTTCCATCTAATTCAATAGATTACGATACCTATATTCAAACTGTTTATTCTGCTGAAAACGCCCTTCCCTGCGGAGAAGCAAACGATATAGTTCAGACTGATGATGGAATTTTATGGATAGGTACTTACGCAGGCTTATACCGCTACAATGGAACTTCATTTAAACTGATGAGTGACTGGACTTCTGTAAGGGGTGTTAATGATCTTTATGTAGATGAAGAAGGCCGCCTTTGGATTGGAACAAATGATGAAGGTCTTTCGATAGTAATAAAAGAAAGAGTTGTAAATGTGGTGGATACAACTTCCGGCCTTCCTTCTGATTCTGTTCGCTCCATCGTAAGAAGTTCTGATGGTCTTTACTATGTAGGTACCTCCGGGGCTCTATCGGTTCTAACTTTGAACAGTGGGCTTAAGATTCTAAGTACTATAAAAGATGCTTCATATGTATCAAATCTTTCCGCAGGAAAGGATGGGCTGGTAGCTGCTGTAACTGCTGGTGGCTATCTGTTGATTCTTAAGAATCAAAAATTGATCTGGCAGGAAAAGCTTTCAGACGACAAAGAAATATACACAGAATGCCATTTTGATAAGGAAGGAAGGCTTTACGCAGGCTCTTCATTGAATAATATATATTCTTTCGATCTGGAAAGTTTTCCAAACGGTTCTTTAACTGTAAAGAAAGGAAAAACATTGAATTGCAGAAATTTAAAATATATAAAAAAAATTAATTTTCTTGATACAGGTGAATTATTTGTTTCTGCTGATAACGGAATAGGATATTTTTCAGAAGGACAGTTTAATACTATTAATCTAAAAGAATTTAATAATTCAATAGATAATATGACAGTCGATTATCAGGGAAACCTTTGGTTTACTTCTTCTAGACAAGGTCTACTAAGGCTTTCGCTTTCTTCTTTTGTAAATCTTTATTCAAAATTGAATATAACTCCCGCAGTAGTAAATACTGTTTTCAAGTGGAATGACTTGTTCTTTTTTGGAACTGATGATGGACTTGTAATTGCTGATCTTAATTCTGAAAAACTGATACACAATTCCCTTACTCAGAAGCTCGAAAATGTAAGAATCCGCTGCATAAAAGAATCTTCTGATGGCAAACTCTGGATTTGTACTTACGGTAAAGGTCTGTATTGTCTTAATCCTGATGAAAGCATAAATATTTTTGATTCTTCAAAAGGGTTATGTGGTAATCGTATAAGGCTTTTAATAGAGCTTTCTGACTTAAGACTTCTTGTTTCTGGTGACCAGGGGCTATCTTTTATAAAAAATGGAAAGATAGAAAAATCTCTTTACTACAAAAAAGACTTAGGTGCTTCTAAAGTTCTTTCTCTTGAAGAATATCAGGATGAGTTTATACTCTGTGGAACTGATGGAGATGGGCTTACAATACTTAAAGACGATAAATTATTTAAAACTGTTACAAATAAGACCGGTCTTACTTCTGGAGTAGTTTTAAGAACTGTAAAAGATTCTTTTGATGGAGTTTTTTTAGTTACAAGTAACAGTCTTTGTCATATGGACAGGAATTTTAATGTTCGTTCATTGTCATATTTTCCATATTTTAATAATTATGATTTATTTTTTGATGGAAAAGGAAATATTCTGGTTTCAGGAAGTTCGGGGCTTTATGTAGCTTGCGAAAAAAGCGTTATTGAAGATAAGGAAAAATACAATTCTTTTCTATTAGATTCAAAAAGTGGCTTGTCCAGTTCTATAACTGTAAATTCATGGAATTATGTAGATTCCAAAAACAATCTTTATCTTTCCTGCGGAAACGGGGTTTATACGGTAAATCTGGAATCATTTATGACAGGAAAACATTCCTATCGCATGAAATTTGGAAAGGTTTTACTTGACGGCAAAAAAAAATCTGTCGATTCTGAACATCCTCTTCTTGTTTCAAGAGACACAAAAAAAATTGAAATTTATCCAGAAGTTATTAATTACACTGTTTTTGAACCCCTTGTAAAATGGTGGCTGGAAGGTTTTGATTCAATTCCTATAGTTATGCCTCAGAGAGATTTGAATTCGATTTCTTATACGAATATCCCTTCTGGAAAATATGTTTTTCACCTTGCTGTTTTGGATCCTAAGGATAGTAGTGAAATAGAATCGATAAAGCAGAGCATTATAAAAGAAAAAAGACTTTATGATACATCTCTATTTAAAATCTACATGATTTTTGTTGCTTTGATTGCTGTTGCCTGGTTTTCATGGTTTTTTGTTCATATAAATTTCCAACACATTCTTCTTGTGCAGAAAAAAGAACTTGAGTTTACAAAAGAGCAGGTAAAACTCGGTAATGCGACCGTTTTGGCTATTGCAAAAGCCGTCGATGCAAAGGATGAAAACACTGCTCAACATTCTTTCCGTGTTTCTGAATATTCTGTTTTAATAGCAAAAGAGCTTAAATTTTCTGAGGCAGAACAGGAAAATTTGCGGCGAGCGGCTCTTCTTCATGATATTGGAAAAATCGGTATTCCTGACAGTGTACTAAAAAAGGCAGCTGCCCTTGATGAAGATGAGTATAAGATAATGAAATCTCACGTTACGAGAGGGGCTGATATTCTTAAAGATTTTACCATGATTGATCATGTGAGTGATGGAGTTCTTTATCACCACGAGCGTTGGGACGGAAAGGGGTATGCGAAAGGCCTTCAAGGAGAAGAAATCCCGATTTATGGAAGAATTATTGGTATTGCAGATGCATTTGATGCAATGACGGCTAATCGTGTTTACAGAAAAAAACAGACAGTTGAATATGTCCTTTCTGAATTAAAGAAGGGCAGGGGAAGTCAGTTTGATCCTCAGCTGGTTGACATTATGTTAAACCTTATAAGCAGTGGCAAAATAAACCTTGTTGAACTTCTTGCAGAATCTAACGAATAGTATTCTGCTTAAAAAGTCATAAATTCGAAAAGAAGGAAAATTACATGAATTTAAGAAAACTTTTAAATTTGAACTTTTTGATTACTTTATTTTCCGGACTCTTATTTATTTTCATTTTTCAATATTTAGGTTATTTAAAGTCTGTTCGTAATGAAACAGATAACATAATAAAAGTAGGTTTTGTTTATGAAGGAGATGAAAGTACTCCCTATACTAATAACTTTATTAGTGCTCAAAATGCCCTGGAAAGGGAGTTTGGAGACAGAATCAACATATTTGTAAAAAATAATGTATCTGTAAGTTCATGTGATTATGCAATAAAAGAACTTATAGAAGATTCCTGCTATTTAATTTTTTTGAACAGTTATAGCTTTCAGGTAAGTTCAAAGGCTGCTGCAAAGGAAAATCCCTGTGTTCATTTTTGTCAGGCGACAGGGGATAATTCTCTGGTCAATCCACTTCCTAATTATCATACTTTTATGGGAGAAATATATCAGGGGCGATACATATCAGGTCTTGTAGCCGGAAAAAAACTTGAAGAACTTATCAAAAAGGGGCAAATAGAACCTTCTCAGTCTTTAGTGGGCTATGTAGCGGCCTTTCCGTATGCAGAGGTAATCTCTGGATACACAGCCTTTCTTTTGGGAGTAAGAACTATCGTTCCTGATGCAAAAATGTATGTGCGTTATACAAATACCTGGAATAATTTTTCTCTTGAGAAAGAGTGTGCAAAAAAGCTTATTGATGATGGCTGTATTATTATAGGTCAGCATTCTGATTCTATAGGACCTGCAGTAGCTGTAGAAGATGCTCATTCAAATAAAATTGTTTTTCATGTAGGCTATAATCAGAGTATGCTGAATATAGCACCAACGACATCTTTAATTTCATCAAAGATTAACTGGTATCCCTATATCAGAGAGGCGACGAGGGCAGTTCTATTTAATCGACCTATAGAAAAAGCTTTAAAAGTTCATGTACATGGGAATGATGCTGGAGCTGGTTTTGAATCTGACTGGGTACAAATGCTGGAATTAAATGAGATAATCGCAGCAGAAGGCAGTCGAAAACTGATTGACGATACTGTAAATGCATTTAAAAAAGGTCACCTTCCTGTATTTATTGGAAATTATGTAGGAAAAAATCCATATAATATAAACGATACCTGTAATCTGGAAAAGGAATTCAAAGAAAACGAAACCCGCTCAGCTCCAAGTTTCTGCTATATTCTAGATGATGTGGTAAACTGCGTTCAGTAGTAATAGCAAAAACTTGAAAAATGCACCTCGAGTTGAACGATTTGTTCATTTTTGAGGTGCATTTTTTAAAATTTTTTTTTAGAAGTCAAAATTATTTGTTATTCTTCGGTTTTACCTGCTCCGATAATAAAGTTTTTCCAGGTGTCTTTTTCTCCGTTCATGTTGAAGTCAATTGCATTTTCATTTTCATTAACATTGCCGGAGTATGTAAGAGTTCCCTGTGGAAGAGCTCCCATCTGGCTTCGTACCCATGTGAACTTTTCAAGCTTATTGTTCTTTATGTTTATATTGTTCGGGTCATAGTCCGGGAACTTTGAATAAAGAATATGCTTGTCATTATCCTGTGCATCTGGAGCAAGGATTGTGTTGTTTGTAAAATTTACTGTGTAAGCCGGGTAGTTATTTTCCTTATTTCCGTAGCGGCCCAGAGAAAGAACGTGGGTGTGCTGCCAGCCGCTGTCTTTGTTTTCTATAAAATCCATGCTTGTATCATCTTCAGATGTTCCAGCAGAAATGTTGTAGTTAATTGTGTTTCCGCTGATTGTTATGTCGCTGCTTACATCAGGATTATTGAACATTACGCTTAAGCGTTTGTTCAATGTAATTGTGTTGTTCCGAACGTCAAAAGTTCCACTTGCAATGCTGCCAAGGTGTCCGTACATTGTAACGGTATTGTTTCGTAACCTGCCTGCCATGTAAGCAAGTCCGCCTGCAGAACATTTTCCGTCTGCTTCATCTGTTACGATGTTGTTGTCGTAAGCAGCTTTGCCCTGGAAAATTGAACCGCATGTAGCAGGGGTTCCGTCAGCACCTTTAATAATGTTGATTGTGTTGTCGTGAATCCATGCGTATCTGCTTGCTTCAAATACGTAGCTGTTGCTCCAGTGCTGGCAGATGTCGAAAGTATTGTTTCTCACTACAAGACCGTAAACATTTCCTTCTGAGTCAACAAAATCTCCGGATTTTCTATTTGTATCAACATCAAAATTTCCTGTTGTCATAAGCTTTGATGGGAAATCTGCAATTACATGGTTGTTTTCAAACAGAACGTCGCGGATGTTGAATGAAACGGCGTATGCCATTGTAAAGCACATTGTTCTGCTAGAAGCATTTGAACTCATCGGGTGCATTTCGTTTCCGCGGATTGTTATGCGGTGAACGTAGCATTCTGGTTTCTGTGCTTGTGGATGTCCTGTAGTGAAAATACCTCCGCTTTCATCGTGGCAGTTGTGGTACATAATGTTTCCTTCCAGGAGAATATCTTCCGTTCCGCCGATTTCCTTTTCTGCGTCACCGTTTCCCCAGAAGTCAAATACACCGTAACATGCCCCGCGTTCAACACCAGACATGTTTACAAGAAGGTTGTTTTTAATAGTTGCGTTCTTAACGCCTGAATAGACTGTAACGCTTGTAAACTGGCGGTCAAGGTTTCCATCATCTTTATGGCAGTTTTCATCAACGTAAATTTCACAGCCTTCAATTGTTATGTTCTGAATTGCATTTGCTTCATCTGTAAGTCCCTGAAGGTCTCCTGCAATATATACCATTCGTTCTGTTGTGTGCGAAACGCGTTTTGTCTTGCGACATTCCATTGTAATTCCGCGCATGTAGAAGTGCGAGCAGTCCCAGATGGAAAACTGTGCTTCGCCGTAGCTTCCGCCGTTATCTGTGTAGAGTACGGTACGTTTTGAAGCATCTTTTGAGCGGGCATGTGTTTCCCAGCCGTAAGAATTCTTTGTGCGGATGATTTTGTTTTCATCGATTGCAGAAAGGTCGGAGGTAAGGATGTCTGTGTCGCCGATAAAGTTAAGATATGAAACAACAGGACCGAAAGAACTTCCCATTCGGTATTCACCTGCCGGGAAGTAGATTGTAACGCGCTGTTCTGGATGTTCATCATACCAGTCGTAGATAACGTTCATTGCGTCTTCAAAGCGTGCAACGTCGTCATTGTCTGTGTAGTCTGCATTTTTTGAGCGGTCATTAATCTGTGTGCAGTGACCGGCTCCAAGCTGCCTTATGTTAATTCCTGGAACAGATTCTGCCATGCCATCTCCGTCTACATCACATTCAATGTTTCCCGGGATATAGGCCATAATCTGTCCTGTAGAAGTTCTGTGGTCAAGATATTTGTAGTAGTGCGGTCGGGAGCGCTTATTAATGTATGTTTCTCGTGATTGTGTTGAATATGTTGCGGCCCCGCCGTCTCCGGCTGCATAGTAGCCGCGGGTTTTTACTGTAACTCCGTTGTATGAATCTGTTGTTGAGTTATGGTAAATGGTATCGCATTTTTCCATCTCTTCTACGGTGTCAAACCATACAACATCGCTTGAAGTTTTTTCTTCAACTGCAACAGTTCCGCTTAGAATTGATTCTTCAAATTTTTTGTTGTAAAGGTAACCGTAAATTTCCCAGTGCGCTCCGACTCGTCTTATTGTAAACCAGTGAACGTCTTCGCCGTCGCGGAGATTGTTTTTTACTACGCCAGAATTCTGAATCATCAGGCGGTCTAATGCACCCACGTTATTTTCTATCAGATTGCCGTCGCCTTTAAGCTGATAAATGCTTCCAACTGCAAAAATTCCGTTTGTGTTATCACCAGGATTTGAGTAATATGTTTTTCCATCTAAATTACCGTCAATTAGATATGTTTTATAAGATTCAGGAGTCATCATCCTGCACCATACGTAATCATTAGGTTTTTCCGGCACTGCTTCAAGCTCAATTTCAGTTGTCGTCGTATCAGAAGGTTTTGCTTTTACGGCAAGCTTTTCTTTTGGAGTTGTTGTTACACTTTTTGTTTCAGAAACTCTTCCTGTTGACTGAACTGCTGTAACAGAAAATGTATATTCGCAGTCGTTTTCAAGGTTATAAAGCGACTTGTAGTAATATTTTTTAGGGTTTTCAACAGTTACAGTAATTGCATCTGCTTCCAGTTCAGAAGTTTTGCGGTATGAAATACTATATTTTGTTGATTCGTAGATTGCAGAATCCCAGACAAGCATTGCACTTTCTTTTCCTTCGATTACACGAAGGTTTGTAACCGTTTCCGGTTCCTGAGAAGGTATTGAAGCTGCATAGAATAAGAGCGTCTTGGAAACGTCTGCCTCTACAACGCAGGAACTGATAAAAAATAAAGAAAATGCCGCAGATATTACCGCAAAAAAGATATTTTTTTTTTTCATTTAACTCCTCCGTGTAACTTTCATGTTACAAATAAAAAACAAAATTTAATTTCGAATCTAAAATAAAACTGCCAGATTCAGGTGAACAGTCTAAAGTCCATTTTGAAAAATTCAGATAATCTTTAATATCAATCGAGCCCGTTGAATAAAATGTTACAAGAGGGGTTACAGAAAGACTTATCCCAAACATATTATTTAATTTATGCACTAAGTAAAAATCTGTTCCTAACTCAAAACTTGTTGAAGAATACTCGTAGTCATTTTTTATAAGAATTTTATCAAGCGAGGTAAGGTATAAAGAGCCTGAAAGTTTTTCATTTCTCATTCCAATTACAGCACTGGGAATAAACTGGAATTTTTCATTTTTTGTCTTAAACGAATATCCTGCTCCCGTTAAAATAGACCAGTTTGAACCTTTCATTCCGTTTAAGGTTTCGTCGTTCCACATATTTTTTGAAGTTACACCAAGGTATCCATAACCGAATATGCCTGAAATAATTACATTTGTACTTGGAATCTTGTATCTCGCCTGTGTATTCATGACAAAGGCTGGACAATCAATTTTACCGGAAAATATTTCGGGAGAAACGCTAAGTGGCTGATAAAAATAGGGAACTGAAATTCCCGCTTCGACAGAAAGACCTGTTTTATTGCCGAAAGCTTCTGCTTGTGTAAAAAATCCCCATAATGAAGATGCTATGAAAAGCAAAACTTTTTTTTGTCTGAAGAAACTCATGTGAGTAGTATAGCATTATACGTCAATTATTCTACTATATTTCATAAAAAAACATAAAAATGGACAGTATTGTGTTATTATTTGACAGTATACTACAGTTTTGAATTATTTATAATTCTTGAAGGAAAAACTTTCCTGAGTATAATCGAGTTTGAATTCACTTATTTTTTAGGAGAAGTTATGACTATAAAACAAAGAGCTGAAAAAGGGGCAGAACTAAAAGCTTCCGGAGCATGTAATTGTACTCTTTCTGTTCTAAAAACATTTGAAGACAGACTTGGCTTAGACGAAAATTTATTAGTAAAAACTGCCGCAGGATTTGCCGCTGGGATGGGCGGTTTAGAAGGTACCTGCGGCGCTATTGTTGGTGCCGTAATCGTCGCCGGCTTTTTGACTGAAGGGCAGGGCACACCAAGAATTTCAAAATCAATAGTTTCAAAATTCAACGAAAAATCCGGTGCAACAATTTGCAAAGACCTGAAAAAAATCACAGGTGGAAGACCTCTTTGCGAATGCCCTCAGTGCGTTTACAATGCAATTGAATCACTCGGCGAATGTCTGGAAGTGTGAAATTACGCTTCATCCTCGCACCCGCTCGGCGCTCACTCCGTTTCAAATCCTGTTTGATTTCTTTGCTTTTTGAAGTTGTTTAAAATAAAAAAAGGTTTCTGCATTTTTGCAAAAACCTTTTTATCGGGCAAACTGGATTCGGCTTACAGTCGCAAACGTCCTGTTTGCTCCTTCCAGCCCGCCTTCGTTCACTGACAGCAACATCTTCTTGCTTTTTCGCCTACGGCGCGTTCACTTCGGATTGAATCCCCTATTATTTTTTTTATAAAAAAAAAGTCTGCAACGTTATAATTAATTGCAGACTCTATATAGTCGGGCAAACTGGATTCGGCTTACAGTCGCAAACGTCCTGTTTGCTCCTTCCAGCCCGCCTTCGTTCACTGACAGCAACATCCTGTTGCTTTTTCGCCTACGGCGCGTTCACTTCGGATCGAATCCCCTATTATTTTTTATAAAAAAAAAGTCTGCAATATTATAATTAATTGCAGACTCTATATAGTCGGGCAAACAGGATTTGAACCTGCGACCTCAACGTCCCGAACGTTGCGCGCTACCAGCTGCGCTATTGCCCGAAAAAAAAACAAAAGAACAAAAAGTCTCAGGTCGCTGGAAGCGACTCAAGACCCGAACACTTATAAAGGAAATCCGTTAAAAACAAAGCTCGAAAAGAGCTTTGTTTAGGATTTACCAACTAGCGCGCTACCAGCTGCGCTATTGCCCGAAAAAAAAAGCCTTCCTAATGGAAGGCTTAGCGCGAGTGACGGGGCTCGAACCCGTGATCTCCGGCGTGACAGGCCAGCGCGATAACCAGCTTCGCTACACCCGCGTGAAGTGTTTATACTATATAGAAATCAAAAAAAAAAATCAACAGTCTGAAGGCAAAATTAATGATTTTTTTTAGAAAATTTAAAAAACTGGTAATATGGAAAAAAGCGATATAAAATATAACTAGAAACTACAGTAACTTTTTTGAACTATAGATTTTCTACTATTAGGTTTTCGAGGTTTCTATGGGTATTAATAATTCTGATTATGGCTATAAAATAAATGGTGAAGAAATCGAATTCTTCTTATTGGCTGAAAGTTTTCCAGAAACTGTAGGATTTGAACAGATTTTCGTTTCCGGCAGTTTTAATGGCTGGCATGTTTCCGCTGATCCAGCCTGGAAATTAACAAAAAAGGTCGAAAAAAAGAATACTTATTTCTCCCTTGTAAAAAATATTTCCTCAGTGAAGGTTCCTGGTAATTCAGGTTTTCCAGAGTTCAATTTCATACTTCTTGCACCTACAGAGGTGATTTATTTAAAAAATGAAAAAGAAGTTGAAAATAACTTTTCTGGAAATAGAGTAATACTTTTAAATAATTTTGAACTTGAAGATTTCTTGCAAGTGAAAAAAAATGCTTCTTACAAAAAAAGTTTACCAGATTTCGATTTAAATTGCCCTTGCTGCAGGGCTGAACTTGCAAATTTAAGATTTGTTCCTCAAACATCAAATTTAATTAGAGGCTACCATCCCTACAAAAAGTCTTTTTCTGACAGCGAGATTGAAAACGAAAGATTTAAGTTGATAGAAAAAGCTTTTAAATTATACGGAATAAAAAGTCTAATTACTCTTAGCGGTTATGAACTTCCTTCAAATTTCGTAGGAGAGATTATGCCTGATTTTGTTCAAAAAATTGAAGAAAATGACAACAGGCTTTCTTTATCTTTAGATTATGTTTTAATTTATTATCATCCTGAGGCTGCTGAGTTTTCAAATATATTAAGAAAAATTTCTTTGTTTATAATAAATCATCCAGGTCCTTTTTATATTCATTGCCGTAACGGTTGTGATCGCACAGCCGTTATTTCTGCCATTTTTGCATCTCTTGCTGGAGCCTCATGGAACGATATTGCTATTGATTACGAAAAGAGCTATGAAGCGGCAATAGACGAATACAGAAACAGAAATCTACTGAAGTATTCTTTTCAAAAAATGCTGGGTTATTCTGTAACTGATTCTAAAGATTTAGCCCATTTAATGCAGAGTTATTTTATTAAAGAAAAAATCCTAACAGCTTCCGAAATAAAAAAATTACTGGAAAAATTGTATTCTGCCCCTCGAAAAAAAGAAACTGATTATTTTAATTTTACAGAAAATCACATTTGTGCTAAACGTTCTGCGAAAATTTAGTTATACTTAATATGAGGGATATTTACTGGAGGTTAAAATGTCTGAAGAATGTGGACACAATTGCTCGTCTTGTGATAAATCATCGTGTGAAAGCCGAGATATGCACGTAAAATTAAGAGAAGGCAGTAAAGTAAAAAAAGTTATTGGTGTAGTAAGCGGCAAGGGAGGTGTTGGTAAATCTCTTGTAACTAGTTTGCTTGCATGTAAACTTTCTAAAAATGGTTTTAAAACTGCTATATTGGATGCTGATATTACAGGCCCTTCCATTCCTGAAAGTTTTGGAGTTGGTCTTTCCCGGGCAGAAAGTGATGGTAATTCTTTGAATCCTGTTGTTACAGATTCTGGAATACAGCTCATGAGTATGAATTTTTTGCTTGAAAACGAAAATGATCCGGTTATTTGGCGTGGACCAGTTATTGCAGGTGCTGTAAAACAGTTTTGGACAGACGTTAATTGGAAAGATGTTGATTTTATGTTCGTAGATATGCCACCTGGAACAGGTGACGTGCCTCTTACAGTTTTCCAGTCTCTTCCTGTTGATGGAATTATAATCGTTTCTTCTCCACAGCAATTGGTTCGAGTTATTGTTGAAAAAGCTGTAAAAATGGCAAATATGATGAATATTCCTATTTTGGGACTTGTAGAAAATATGAGTTATGTAAAGTGTCCTGATTGTGGTAAGCCGATTACTGTTTTTGGTAAGAGCAATATCGAAAAAATCGCAGAAAGTTTTAATCTTCCTGTGCTTGCAAAAATCCCAATGGAAGAATCTACATCAGCTGCAATTGATGCCGGTGATGTAGAATCTATTCAGTGTGAATATCTTGATAAAGCTTCTGAAACTATTCAGGCTTTGCTCAAATAATTAGTTTTCAGGAATAAGGCCGTCTACCATGAATTCTTCAGGAATTTTTGCAGGGCGGCCGTCATTTTTTACACTTGCCCATGTTACTGTAGCTTCAGCACAAAGTGTTCCGTCTTCTTTTTTTATTGTCTGTGTAAATTCACCCATGATATGCTTTAATTTAGTAGGTTTTGTTTCAACAATAAGTTTGTCATCAAGGAAAGCGGAAGCCTTATAATGAATATCTATATGGGTTACATAAAGAGAAAAACCTTCTTTTACAATTCCTTTGTAATCAAACTTAATTTTGTGAAGAAAATCCATTCTTGCGTGCTCAAGATAATTTAAATAAACTGCATTGTTTACGTGGCTATAAGAGTCACATTCGTATGAACGTACGGTAATTTCTGTCTGTGTTGTCATGACTCAATTATACTTTTTTGTAAAATTATATTCAATTTCTCATTTCCTCTTGCAAGATTCTCTTTGAGTATTTGCGACTTTTAATAAAGTTGTTATTATAGACCTATGAAAAGAAATTTTTTTATCAGCTTATTGGCCTTGTTTACAATCAGCATTAGTCTTATGTCATGCGGAAGAATTCATGACTCTGTATATGATAAAAGGGAAAAAGTTCTTCACAGATTTTCTTCATCTTTGAATTCCAGGTTAGAAGAGCTGAATAATCAAAAAGAAAAAGCTCTTGAAAAATATATTAAGGAAACATCCTTACACGATAAAGTTTGTCAGCTTTTTATTGAAAACCTTGAAGGAAATAAAGTATTCGTTCCTGTTGAAAAAGATTATATTCCCGGAGGCTACCTCTTTTTTAGTTATAATCTTGCTGATACAGCAGAGGATATAATAAAGTTTACAGACTCTATTCGTAATTATTCAATAAAGAAAGATGTAATTCCTCCTTTTCTTGCTATTGATCAGGAAGGAGGCTTTGTAAACCGATTGAGAGTTGTTTCAGGACCTCTGCCGTCTGCTAAAAGAATTAGTACAAAAATGCCAGTGGAAGATGCTTATAAACTGTATTCTACTCAGGCCAGAGAAATGAAGGCTTTGGGATTTAACATGAACATTGCTCCTGTTGTAGAAGTTCAAACTCCAGAAAATGAAAAATTTTTAGATGGACGCAGTTTCGGTTCTTTTGTGGATGTTAGAAAATATGGAACTGCTTGCGTAAATGCTTTTGAAAATAAAGGTATTGGAGCGGTAATAAAACATTTTCCAGGAAATACGAATACTGATCCCCATACAGGTCTTCCTGAAATCGATTTATCTATAGAAAAAATGGAAGAAGCTGTAAAATCTTTTAAAGTGATTTCAAATATTTTTCCAAGCGGGGTACTTATGAGTCATGCAAGAACTTCTTGTATTGAAAAAGATGTTCCAGCCTGTTTTTCACATGTGTGGGTAACCAAAAAGCTTCGCGAAGAATTCGATTTTGAAGGAATTATTTTTAGTGATGATATTTTTATGGGAGCCTTAGCCTCAAATGGTTATCCTCCAGAAGAAGCTGCTGTAAAGGCCATTGAAGCTGGAATCAATTGTATAATGATAAGCGAAAAAAGAATATCTGGGCCTGCAAAGGTATTGATAGCAAAAGCAAAAAAAGATTCTGCTTTTGCTTCAAAAATCGATGAGTCTTTCAGAAAAATATTGCAGTACAAATTAAAAGCTCATATTCTTTCCTATGAAAACGACGAACTTGGAAATATCGTAGTAAAGGCTCTTCCTCCAATGGAAAGTATAGACTTCAGACTTGAAAGTTTTAATAAGGCTAGGGAAGAAAATATCGATATTTACCAGACTTATTTTTAAGGTGGATTGTATGGGAAAAAAAGAAAAAAAGTCTGGTGAAAAGTTAAGAGGGGCAGAAGGTTTTGAAAAATATTATTCTGAACTATTTACTTCTCGCTGGGAAAATTTAAAAAAATCACTCTTAGATGACAGTGTTTATGCTGAGTTGAATTGTGGTGGTAGAGAAAAATATTTTCTTGATCCGGCAAGTGTTTTTGCTGCCATAAACCTGCCTCTTTCGCAGGCCCAGGACATATTGGATTTGTGTGCAGCTCCAGGAGGTAAAACTCTTGTACTTGCTTCAAGAATGAATGAAGATGCCTGTCTGGTTAGCAATGAACGCTCAGCGCAGAGAAAACAAAGGCTGGTACAGGTTTGTGATTCATCTTTACCAGCTTCCGTTCGAGAACGAATAAGGATTTCCTGTAGTGACGGAGCAAAATGGTGTAAAAATCAGACAGAATGCTATGACAGCATTCTTCTTGATGCCCCATGTTCAAGCGAAAGGCATGTACTTTCTGACGAAAAGTATTTGGCAGAATGGTCTCCGAACCGGATAAAAAGTCTTTCTATGGAACAATGGGCTTTGCTTTCTTCTGCATGGAGGCTTTTGCGTAAGGGTGGTTACCTTCTTTATTCTACCTGTGCTCTTTGCCCTGCAGAAAATGATGATGTAGTTTCAAGGCTTTTTAAGAAATTTGATGATGTGGAACTTTGTTTCTCAGATTCAATGCCAAAAATTGATTTGCAGGAAAATCCTTTTTGCCGAATGAATATTGTTCCAGAGCCGGAAAGAACTCCTTATGGTTTTCATATTTTACCTGATCAGAAAGCAAAGTGTGGGCCCATATGGTTTTCTCTGCTTCATAAAAAATCAGTAGAATAGGCTAAAGTAATAGCTGGTTATATCGTCCTGCTGTTGTCCGGAAATTTTAAATGAATCTGTGTGGTAAATAATTTTTACCTTACTCTTGTCGTCTAATAAATGGGAAAGAATATAGATTCCTGGTCTGTTATCGCAACCACAGTAAATATATGAAGAAGCTTTTGGCTTATTAAAGAATTCGAGGCTTCTTCTGTCTTTGAATTCTGTTTCTTCTGGATTTCCATGGTGTGAAAAATCTGTTGAAATCAGAAGAAAATTCTTTTTTCTATTTTCTGGGGTAAAATACTCCTTAAGGCACTGGTATAATTTTTCACTATCGTATTGGTTTAATGGGGGTTCTCCAGTAACGGCAATAGGGACAATTTTTGCCTCTGGAAAATACTTTTTGATAAATGGGATAAGACAGTTTATTCCGTGTTCGTAAGTAAAAACTTCTTCCTCTTTTGGCACTCCTAGTTTTTTAGAAATAGACTTTACAATCTTTTTGTCTGTATGAACCAAGCCTTTTTTACTTTCCCAAGTAATGTCTGCAATAGACCAAATGTATTTCGAAAGATCATGATGAGAAGGCGATATAATAAAAAAGCATTCAACTTTTCTTCTAGCTGAGATAATTTGAAAAAATGAATCTATATATTCACCGGCAAGAAGATGATGGCTTACAGTTCCCGTCCAGGGAAAGGCTTTTTCAGGTACTTCGTTTAAAAGTTTTGCACCCGGGCAAGGGTAGTCTTTATTTAATTTATCCCAAGTAATAATTCTTTTTTTATTCTCTGAACACGAAAACATAATAAAAGTATTCAGAAGAATAAAAAAAAGAAAATATTTTAGAAGTCTTTCTTTGTTTTTCATCTTAATAAATCCGGAAGTTTTCGGATTTAGGGAGTAAAATATCTTTTTCCCAATCAGGCATTTTATCTTCGGTTCCGATTGTATCGACTTCATAGATATTTTCATTCCATTCCTGGTCATTCAATCTTTCATTTTGATTTTGATAGAATTCATAATAGCTGAAAATATAGCCGATTGAAATTCTCTTTCCGTTAATGTCATTGAGTGCTACATACATTTTAATCGGACTTCCTGTTGCAACTTCCAGGGTCTTCTGGTAGAAAGAATTTGTAAATACATCAGCAATACAAGCCATTCTCAATGAATCGGTATCTTCTATATAAAGGTTTTCTTCGTTTAAAAATATAAGTTTTTCCAATATCGAAGGAAGAACTTTCAGCCATTTGTTGTCCTCTTCTGGTATGGCAATATCATATTCTTCCTGTTCAGAAATTGTTTCCAGCTTCTGGTAAATTTCTTCAAGTGAAGTTAGTACATTATCAATATAAATCGTAGAAAAGTTGTATTCAGAAACAATTTCTTTTAGCATTTCAATCGATTTTCTAGAAGCTATCCAGAAGTCTTTATTAGGTTCAAGGTAATTTTTTGCTGAAGGAAGTTTTTTTGTTCTGAATGTAGCCTCAAAGTCTCCATCTCCTCCCATTTCTGCATAGCTTTGCTTTGAATAAAGGATTGTGTCGTGTTTGATTTCTGCATAAGTTGCATGCGATGTAATAAGACTTTTTATATCCCACCATGGGCTTTCTGTAAAATAGAAACCAGCTCCCTGTTCAAAATTACAGAGACTTTTTATTTGTCTTAAAACCTGCATATAATAAGTTGTTGACCAAAAGCTTTCTTCTTGTTCTTCGAATTTTGCCTGCAATTGATCTAATTTTTCCTTTAATCCTTCATACGATTTATATTCTTCCAGGTTTAATCTTTCTGCAGATTTAGATGAAAATACCTTCATTATATCCATGGCTTTTACTAAAGGACGATTTTCCAATTTAGGAGCTGATATTTCTGAAAAAATATAGGAATCCCAGGTAAATCTCTGTCCTAACAATCTGAATCCTAAGGAAGAATTTGAATAGCCTTCTTTGTTTTCATTTTCATCCGGGCTATCTTTGCTCACAATTACAGATGAAATATGAGGTGCTCTTAGACTTTGACTTGCTCTTGAACAGCTTTCTAAAAGTTCTTCTTCTGAATTTATCCATGCAGAAAAATCTTCTATATTTTCATTTTTCCAAAAATCTAGCATTTCTTCAATTGTAATATCGTCTGAATAACCTATAAGTTTTGTAATCGGATCATGTGCATTTTTCCAGATGGTAAGTATCTGAGGATTTTTATTTACCAGGTCAGTTATAAAGAATGCTATCTTTGCTAGGTCAATTGAAAAGTTTTCTGAAGATGAGTCTAGAATAAAATGAATTCGGCTCAGCCACATATTTGCTTTAAAATATGCCTCTAGTGTAGAGTTTTTGGTGTAGTGGCCACGAACTTTGTATTGGCTGAAATCTTCCATAATTGAAGAATTGCCAAAAAGTGTAATTGGTGCCGTAGTTTCTGCATTATCGATTAAGTTTAATACTTCTTGAATTTCTGAAGGAATATCCAAAAGTAAAGTGTATATGTCTCTGTTAGTAAAGGTGTTTTCTCCATTTTGGGCTATTATCGCAGAAGCTTCTTTGTATAAAATTACTAGAGGAACTGTTAAGTAATTTATTGAAGCTTTTTTTAATTCATCAGGAATTCCTTCTGCCTCCTGAACTTTTGCACAAAGTTCCTCTGTTAAAGTTAAAAGATTGGCAAATAAATATTTTTCTTCTATATGTTGAAGAAGCCTGTCAAAAATTAAGTGCTGGCAATGTGAAAGTAAATCAGTCGTAATGAATACAGAAACCTGTTCTTTACCTGTTACTGACTTGTATTGTGAAATCAAGTCGTCTGGGTAAGGATTTTTTAATGGTTCTGTTTTTACAAATGCAAGTCTGTTATTACTTAGATTATCTTTTACTTTTTCAGAAATAGTTGAAAATCCTATTTTAGGGTAAAATTCCTGCAGTTTTCCATCTGTTCTGTACAATTCTGCACAATAGCACAAATTATTGTAAGTTTTATGATTATCAATGCCATACAAGTCAGCACCAAAGACAAAGCCCCTTTTCCCATTCCATTTGACTTCATAAAACCAGTTCCAGTTATCCTGAAAGTTGAACATCTTTTTGCAGTAGGGATTCAAGTCAGAATCACCGTTCTTTAATGTGTTGTAACTAATATTTACTAGTGTTGCAAATGGGATTGGTTCTCCCTGCATATTGTTGGGATTTTTTATAATTGCAGTGCCGTCATTTTGGAAAATAAAATTATCAGGAGAATAAAGCATTGCATAATCGCTTGCAATTACGGCTGCAGGTCCATCTTCTGTATTCTGTGTAGGCAGTTCTTGGAAAATCAAGTCTTCGTTCAGGTATTTTTGATGATCTGTTAATTTTCCCTCTGGGATAGCATTTTTTTGATTTTCTTTGGAACTTACATCTTCCTTACTTATTTCAATTTGTTTTGTTTTATTCTTGTCTGAGCAACTTGTAGCAGACAGGCTAAAAGCCAATAAAGAAACAAAAATGCTTAATTTAATGAAAATACTTTTTTTCATAAACTCTCCAAAATATCTTGTAATTAAAAAATGTTTTTCTATTCTTTTATGATAATTATATAGAATTTTCGGTTATATAAACAATATCTCTTTTTCTCTCTTATTGACTTTAATATTGAAATTAAAGTAAAATTAAAGAACTAATTAAATTGTAATCTTTATATTTAGGAGTCTTTCTAATGTCAGGACATAGTAAATGGGCCACTATTAAACATGCCAAAGGTATTGCTGATGCAAAACGTGGTAAAATCTTCACAAAATTTATTAAGGAAATTTCTATTGCAGCTCGTATGGGCGGTGGAGATCCAGACTCAAACCCACGTCTTCGTACTGTAATTATCAAAGCACGTGCTGCTAACATGCCAAAAGATAATATCGAACGTGCAATCAAAAAAGGTACTGGTGAAGACGGCGGAGCAGCTTACGAAGAATTTGTATACGAAGGATATGCTGCTGGTGGTGTAGCTGTAATGGTTGAAGTTCTTTCTGATAACAAGAACCGTGCTGCTGCAGATGTAAAAAACATTTTCAACAAGAATGGTGGTAACCTCGGAACTTCTGGTTCTGTAAGCCGTATGTTCCAGAGAAAAGGTACAATCGAATACGATGCAGAAAAAGTAAATGAAGACGAAGTAATGGAAGTTGCTTTGGAAGCAGGTGCTGATGATATCGTAAACGAAGACGGAATTATCACTGTAACAACAACTCCAGATGCATTTGCTGCTGTTGCTGATGCTTTGAACGCTAAGGGATTTGAATCACTTTCTGCAGATGTAGGAATGGTTCCTGATGCTTATACTCCTGTTGATGCTGAAACAGCTGCAAAAGTACAGAAACTTATCGACAAACTTGAAGATAACGACGATGTACAGAATGTTTATCATACAGCAGAATTCCCTGATGATTTCGATCCAGAAGCTTAATTAGTTTTCTTTTTTAAGCAATAAAAAAGCTGCTCTTTCGAGCAGCTTTTTTTGTTTTCAAGTGATTTTACATTTCACGGAAAAAATCATCATTTTCGGGAGCTGGATCTGGTACTTCAATACTTTCTTCCTTAGCTTCTACATTTTCCTGCTTTTCATTTTCACTGGTTTGGCTGGATTCAACTTTAAATGAGCCGATTTCACCTGCTACACGGGCAATAGAATCGTTATTTTCACGACCTACCTGCTGAAGCATTTCCATGGTGTCATTCAATTTGTTTACACCTTCTGCCATATTGTTCATAGAGTCGTTAATCTGCAGGGTAGCAGTAGAAAGATTTTGCATCTGCTGAAGAATTTCTTTACTACCGTTTTCAATTATGCTTGAACTGTTTCTTACTTCCCCTGTGATTGCATTAATCTTATGCATGGCTTCAAGTACCTGATCACTACCAGCTTTCTGTTCGTCCATTGCGTTTTTAATAACTGTTTCCTGAGTCTGTACAGTCTGTGTATTCTGGAAGATTTCATCAAATGATTTCTGCAAATCTTTTGAATTATCTGCCATAGATTTAATTGCTTCCTGGAAGTTTATAAGAACTTCGGCGATTTTTTTACCCTGATTGTTTGAGTCTTCTGCAAGTTTTCTGATTTCTCCAGAAACTACAGCAAATCCTTTTCCTGATTCACCTGCATGAGCGGCTTCGATTGCGGCATTCATGGCAAGAAGGTTTGTCTGATCGGCGATATTCTGAATTACCTTACTTGTTTCAATCAAGCCTTCAGAATCTTTTGCAACTCTGTTTGCGAGTTCAACTGTTTTTGCAATATTTTGTTTGCCGTTTTCTGCGGACTGGGCAAGAAGATGAACGTTTTCCTGGTTTTTATCAAGAATTTGTGTTACAGATGCGATATTTGCAACCATTTCTTCTACTGCACTTGATGACTGAGAAACGCTTTCTGCCTGGTTGATAATATTCTGGTTTAAAGAGCCGATATTGTTTGCGATTTCGTTCAAAGTTGTGTTTGTCTGTTCTACACCCCGACTCTGGTTATTGATATCATTTTTAATCTTCATGATAGTAGTGCTGATATCATTAATTTTCTCGTTGGAGTTTTGAATATTTTTATCAAGATTTTCTGCTGAATTGTGCATTGCTCCAGATTCTTTGATAACGGACTTAAGGGAGTTTGCAATTTTTTCAATTGTAAGGTTGAAGTAACCGGCAACCTGACCAAGTTCGTTGTTTTCTGTTGCAGGAATTCTTACTGTAAGGTCTCCGTCACCTTCGGAAATGTTTTTAAGGATTCCAATTAAATCTTTTAATTTCTTTGTGATGTTTTTTGCGATAAAGTATGCAACCAGTACAGAAATAACCATACTAATAAGGATAACTATTATTACAAGTGAAATAGCTTCTATAGTACTTGCATTTATGTTTTTTACAGATGCGTACATTACATAATCAATGATACAGTAATCGTTTTGTGAAGGCAGAATGCGGATTTCTGAATATACACCGTTAAAAATCTTTTCTCGTGTAATTCTGTAGTCTCCCGTGCTGTAGGTCTGAAGAATAGGAATTTCGAAAGAAGAACATGGTTTTAGAATTGGAGTAGGATCTATAGGATCAAGGCAGACATTTGCATTTTCATCGAGTACGATAAATTTGATATCACCCATTGTTGTTTCATCTCCGAGTAAGACAGAATAAACAACTGTATCAAATTCAACGACAGCAATACCTTTCTCTTCTCCGTCTTCGTCATATACTAGAACAGCACAGGCCTGAACTAAATCACCATTGTCATTTTCATATATAGGACTAAAGTAGGTTGCTCCTTCCTTGTTGATTGTTGTATCCCACCATGAAGATGAATATGCAGAATCATAAGAAATAGC
>JAILLQ010000030.1 GCA_024693045.1 Treponema sp. | reverse complement strand
ACTGGTTAAGGCTATGGAAATCTGCGTGAACCGCTACCAGAAGTGCAGGGACTTTGACTGGAACCGGGCTGCTCTTTCCTATGTTGCTGTCTGGGAACTGGAACTTTCTTCTATTTCTGCAAAATGGAACAAAATCAAGGGAAATGCAGATTAAATAGGAAAGGTCTTGTTTTTTTTGCTTCTTTGCGTTTTCTATTATTTTAGGAGTTATTATGTCTGAAACGACATTATTTACTGAAGGGAGAATTGCTCCTCGTCTTGTGCGCTTTGCACTTCCTGTTTTAGGAGCACTTTTTTTGCAGTCATTTTACGGCGCGGTTGATTTACTTGTGGTTGGACAGTTTGGTTCTGCAGCTGATGTTTCCGCTGTTGCAACAGGAACAATGATGATGCAGACCATTACTTTTATCATAACCGGTCTTGCTATGGGAACTACTATTCAAATGGGGCAGGCTTTAGGTGCGAATAAAAAAGAAAAAGCTGCAAATATTGTAGGGGCAAGTGCAATTTTTTTTGTGATTCTTGCTCTAGTAGTAACACTTCTTATGATTTTTCTGACTCGTCCATTTTCTCTTTTGATGCAAACACCGGCTCAGGCCTTTGACAAAACTTTGGCCTATGTTCACATCTGTTCGGCAGGTACTCTTTTTATTGCCGGTTACAATGTGCTTGGGGGACTTTTTAGGGGAATGGGGGATTCTAAAACTCCGCTTCTTACTGTTCTTGTGGCTTGTATTATCAATATTTTTGCTGATCTTCTATTTGTTGCTGTTTTTAAGATGGCGGCGGCGGGGGCGGCTTATGCAACAGTTCTTGCCCAGGCTTTAAGTGTTATCTTTTGTCTGCTTGTCGTAAAAAAAAAGGGGCTCCCATTCGCTTTTTCAAAAAAGAATATCCGCTGGGATAGCTCTCTTATTCAGCTGGTAATAAAGACAGGGGCTCCAATTTCCCTGCAGGATGGACTTGTTACAATTTCCTTTCTGGTGATTGCCGCTATTATAAATCGACTTGGTTTAATAGCCTCGGCGGGAGTCGGGGTTGCAGAAAGAGTTTGTGGCTTTATCATGCTGGTTCCTTCGGCTTTTTCTCAGTCACTTTCTGCCTTTGTTGCCCAGAATGTAGGTGCTCAAAAATATGATAGAGCTAAAAAAGCTCTTTTGTATTCAATTATGGCTTCTCTTGCCTGTGGTATTTTGATTGGTTCCGCAGCCTTTTTCCGTGGAGACCTGCTTTCGGCAATTTTCTCTAAGGATAAGGAAGTAATAGCTGCTGCCCACAGTTATCTTAAGGCCTATGCGATTGATACTCTTTTTGTATCCTTCTTATTCTGCTTTATCGGTTATTTTAACGGCTGCGGAAAAACAACCTTTGTTATGGTTCAGGGAATTGTTGGCGCTTTTGGTGTTCGTATTCCAGTTTCTTATTTGATGAGTCTTACTGCAAATCCTAGTCTTTTTAAAATAGGACTTGCAACTCCTTTGTCAACTTTGCTGCAGATTATCTTATGTGGTCTTGCCTTTGGCTATCAGCAGAAAAATAAGACTCCTGAATCCAAACTAAAATAAGGATATCAAATAAAAAGTCCAGCATTTATATATTAAGTACTGTTAAAAGTTTTTTAAAAATTCCCTGTCGCTGATTTTAGACGAGGCTACTGCATTTTCTATGGCTTTGCACATAACTTCTACTGCCAGGCTGCCAGTGGCGTTTATGTCAGCTTTAACGCTTCCACATGAAGCTGCATAGATTGTGTCCCCGTCGGCCATTGTTCCAACTGGGCGAATACAGCGGGAATATGCAGAGCGGGTCATAGAAGCGATTTTATTCAATTGGGCTTTGGAAAAATCCCCGTTTGTAATAATTGCTCCGATAGTTGTGTTTCCAGTGAACATATCTCTTGGGCTAAGGTTCTGGCAGAGGGCGTCAAGGGAATCTTCATAAGCACTTCTGTCTTCATTGTGGAGACCGGCAATTTTTTTACCGTCTGCTGAATAAATGTCTCCCAGGGCATTTACAACTACAATTGCCGCTATATAAAGTTCACCTAATTTTACCGCGTGAATTCCTAGTCCACATTTGTCTCCCCGCTCGGTTCCCTTGATTTTTCCAACAGTTGCACCAGTTCCGGCTCCTATGTTTCCAGTCTGGTCGCTTGTTCCGGCGAGGGCTTTTTTGCAGGCTCGGTATCCCATCTGGGCGTCTGGCCGGATTTTAGAAGAACCGTAGTTTAAGTCAAAAATATCTGACTGGCACACAAGGGGAACCAGAGAAAAACCTGTATCGTAACCGATATTGTTTTCTTCCAGACAGCGCATAACTCCCTCAGAAGCTGCAAGTCCATAAGCGGAGCCTCCACCTAGAACAATTGCGTTGATTTTGTTTTCTGCAGTCATAGGAAGGGTTAGGGGAGTTTCCCGAGATGCAGGGCCTCCGCCACTTATGTCGCAACCAGCCATAGCTGTCTTTGGAAAATAAATAACTGTAAGGCCTGTCTTAGCCTTATCATCACTTTCGTGGGCAATGTTAAAATCAGTAATGTCCTTAACAGAAATAACCTTCATACTTTCTCCGGATATTTTTTCACAAAAAACTAAAGATGAAAGAAGTAAAAATGCCAGGGTAAAGATATATTTTTTCATTTTTCTTTTTACCTTGTGGAATTGGCAGCAAAAAAAGTATTCAGGTCAATCTGAGTCCATTTAGAACCGCCTGTTATTTGTAGCCATAGAGTTTTTGTTTTAGGAACAACCACTAACTGATATACAGTGAGCTTATTCTTAGCACCACCTTCTTCTATGGTTTTATCGATGATTTCCATCATGATTTTTTCATCAATTTTTCCTTTATTACTATCGCAAAGCTTAATCAGATTATTGCGTCTAGTAATACCTTCCCAGGATTGAATATCTGACGGAACAGGAAATGACCATTCATTGTTAACATAATAATTAGTAGAAACCAACAATCCGTCTGGAAGGTCTTTTCCACCGTGCTTTACGCCTACAGGACACCATTCAAAGGATTGTCCCTCATCTTCATCGGCTACATTTATGATGTAAGAAGAACTACAATTAACGGTATTGAAGAATAAATCCATATCGTCTAGTTCATCAATTTCGAACATACTTTCAAAAAGCATGGTAGTTCCTGTAATACGAGGGTCAGGAGATTTAATATTTGCTGAAGGCTTTCCGTTATTCAATTCCCAGAAAATTCCTTTTTCATTTAGTCCGTTTACAGTGTAAATTTCACCGACATAGCCGATTGTTGCAGAAGCAAGAGATCCATCAGACGGCTGGTAAATTGTTACTGCAATATCATCTTTAAGAAGAGCAAATGAATCTGAGTAATCATAATTTCTGCCAATAACCAAATCAGAAGCAGCGTAGTCATCCCATGCCATGGCAACACTACATTTAGGAAGACCGCCTATTCTTTCTACCGCATTGATTATCTGTAGCTCATTGACTGTAAAGCCTGAAGTTTTTGCTGCACCCTCAAAGAAAGCTTTTATTCTATAAGGAGTTTGTGCAATTTGATGATTAACTATTGAATCAGTTTTTTGTATATTTCCTTCATTTGCTTCTATGATGATGTCCAGAAATGTGTCGATATCTTTCAGCTCTTTTTTCATAAGGTGTCCGTATTGTTCGCCCATTTCCTTCCAGCTACCTTTAAGGCTTACTATTTTAATGTCACCTCTGGTTATTTTCTTTCCGGCACCATAAATATCACCTTTGTCAGAATAGCTTATGCTTTCTTGTGTGTTTCTCTTAGAGGCTTTTGGCTTAATAGCAGGATATGTTGCAGTTAAAATTACGCCAAATGTTAATAACATTAAGAATATTTTCTTTTTCATTTTTCTCTCCTCCATGGGATTAAAATCATCTGATTGAGAATTGTCCAAGGGGCTCAAACCACTTTTATTCACTAAATTATCATACGACTATGAGAATTTAGCAATAATTCGATTTAGCTTTTTTACTAATCTTATACGACTTCAATTACGGCCTGCAGCTTATTTTTTCCGTCCTCATAATCGTAGGTAAGACTTTTTGCCAAATTCATAACAATTTTTTTCGAAATGTCATCCATTTCATCTAAGAGATGTCGTTCTTCACTAGCAAATTCTGCTTTTATGACACAAATTCCTTCACTTTCAGAATATTCCATTAGAAAATCAATAGGAATATTGATATCCAAGATTGGATGAATTGTTTGGACGCCTATTTCCTCAATCACAGCGTAAATTCTGTTCTTAGTTTTAGAACTAATCATGATTTTTTGCGCAAATGTCTCAATCTCAGTCAAAAAGCCATAATAGTCAAAACTACGACGATCTATAGTCTTTTCTATAACTGAAAGCCTCTTGATAAACCGTCTGGTTAATTCCCTTGTAGGATGGTCAAATATTTCTTCTGGCTTTCCGTCTTCATAGATTGTACCCTGATCCATATAAAAGACTCTGTTAGATACATCTCTAGCGAATTTCATTTCATGAGTAACAATAAGCATTGTCATTCCCTGTTCTGCCAATTTTCTAATGACCGTAAGAACTTCTCTTGACATTGCCGGGTCAAGTGCTGAAGTCGGCTCGTCAAAAAGTATCACATCAGGATCCATTGCAAGCGTTCTCGCTATTGCTATTCGCTGTTTCTGGCCGCCGGATAATTCATTCGGGAAACACAGGGCCTTATCTGAAAGGTTCACCCTTTCAAGGAGTTTCATTGCCCGATTGTATGCTTCCTGTCTGGAAATACCTTTCAGTTTGGTAGGTGCGTACATTATGTTTTCAATCACGGTCATATTATTGAAGAGATTAAAAGACTGAAACACCATTCCTATTTTCTGTCTGATTTCGTTTAGCTTGGTCTCTTTTGATGTGATATCTTTTCCTTCAAAATATATTTTTCCACTTGTTGGCGGCTCTAGCATATTAATACAACGCAAAAGGGTGCTTTTTCCCGTTCCTGATGAACCGATTACAGATATAACATCACCTTTGTTAATCGTAACACTTATGTCTTTTATGGGAGTGACCCCTGAAAAATCTTTTCGTATATGCTCTAATGTAATCATCCTATTTTTACCCCCTTTATAAGGCGTTTGCGTAGCACGGGATCTACTTTTTTAAGAATAATTTTCGACACAAATATCATGATTTGAGCCATAAGAAGATAAATTATGGCAACTATAATTAGGGAAAAAACTGCATCGAAAGTTGCACTTCTTATGACATCTCCCATTTTGGTCAAATCCATTACCGCAACATAACCTACTACAGCTGTTCCCTTCATCAGAGCAATCAATTGACTGAAATAAATAGGGAGCATTCCTACAGCAGCTTGTGGAAATATGACTCCGAAAAAAGTTTTACTTTTACTAAAGCCCAGCGAATAAGCGGCTTCCCACTGTCCCTTGTCAACGCCATGCAAGGCACTTTTAAAACTAAGTGAAAGATCCGCTCCTGTCATAAGTCCAAAACCAACGATGGAAGCAACAACTCCAGAAACATCAGTTTTGCCAAATATAATGTAATAGATGATCATCAAAAGAACTACGATTGGCATACCTTGCATGAATCCAATATAAAGCGATGCAATTGAATTTAAAACTTTATTTTTAGACATCAACATAGCGCAGAATATTGCACCCAATATGTTTGCCAGGAAAAAGCCTCCAAAAGTTATGATAAGAGTTGTTCCAAATCCACTGATAAGTGTTTTCCATCGATCATTTTCGATAAGGGTTCTATGAATTCTATATTTTATCTGGGAAATCCAATCGCTATGAGAAGACTCTTTTTCTTTTACCAAATAGCTGATTTTTTCTTCAAAATAAGGTATTGAATAATTTGTACCTTTTTTTCGACTCTCATCTATGTAAAGACATGATGCAACAAGGTCAAAT
Source organism: Treponema sp. (assembly GCA_024693045.1). GTDB lineage: Bacteria > Spirochaetota > Spirochaetia > Treponematales > Treponemataceae > Treponema_D. The sequence continues at coordinate 11,183 of JAILLQ010000030.1, read as the reverse complement.
TTTCCTACCGAAAGTCCTGAGATTAGTCCATCCCAGGATGCAACGCTGAATTCAATGTTAACGCCAAGATATTCTGCCAGCAAATAAGCTATTTCTATTTCAGCTCCTGTTAAATCCGAGCCACTGTAAAAGGAAAAAGGCACCAATTCTCCGATTGTACCGACTGTAATAGTGCCTGTGGGATTCTTTGCTCTGGGCATTTCTGAACTAGGTGTTATTTCACCTCTTACAATCCACTTGTCGTATATACGCTCAATCGTCCCATCTCTTTTCATTTTATCCACGAAGTCATTTACTTTCTCTTCAAAATTCGGGATATCACAATACTTTGAAACTCCAAAAGCAACTTCTCTTGAAAGCAGGTAACCATCCTCAATAGCCTTAATTCCAGTCATTCCATTGAATTTAGCCGCCTTGAACTGAACTTCGCCATAAATAAACACATCGAGCTTGTCTAACTTCAGAGCTTCCATTCCGTTTACCGCATTATAAAATTGTATCTCTGCATTCGGAAATTTTTCTTTGATTTCTTTCTGGATATTCAGGGTATTATCCATGCCAATCCTGATTCCTGGTTTTTCAATATCTTTTACACTTTCTATGGCGACTTGCGAAGACTCTGATGCATAAAGCCCATCAGGATTCATACACAAAGTCAAAAGGATAAAAGAAATCATTAATTTCACGATGATTGCTTTATTTGTTTTCATCTCATCTCCTTATCTGAAGCGCTTCCTTTACTTTTGTAATACAAGAAGGGTAGGGCTTTTAAAAGTCTTAATGCTTTAAACCGCTCAGAGCTTTTCTAAGATACTCTTCGGTTCGAATTTTCCACTTGCCTTTCTTTTCATAAACCGCATCGTAATCGATAGGTTTTAGCAAAAGATCAAGGCCTCTTTCATTTTCTGAAAGAAAACGGTCTGCAAGCCCCAAATCTTCAAGAAGATTGCGTGCTCTTATACCGCTTTCAGGGCGTGTATAACATACAAAAGGTCTTTTTCCAAGAATAGCGAATATAACAGCGTGATAAGAATCTGAAATTACATATTTTGCATTCAGAATCCTTTCAACATACTCTGCCGGGCCATCATTTTCACAATTATATTTGAGATTATTAACCCTATCGATTCCCTTTATGTTTGCAACAACTGGCAAACCTGTTTTTTCTGATAATTTGTTGACTGTATCCAGTGCACCTGGAAGATCATTGAATAAAAAAGCGTAGATATAATCTTCTCCGGGCTTGGTTACTCCTGGAAGAATGTCCAGAAAGTCTTCCTTTTCCAGCATAAGAACAGGGTCCATTGCATGTGCGACTTTTTTTGAAGTAAGGCTTTGTACAAAGGGTACAGTTTCTCGTTCCCGAACAGATAGATAATCAAAATTTTCAAACCTTTTTGCAAGAATAGGGCTAATCTCATCTAGAGTCTTTTTATCTTCAGCACCTATGGATGCAGCCCATGAGATTTTCAGAGCATCTTTTCCCTTGGCAAAGTCAAGATAAAACATTTCTGACTCTACATCATGAATTCTAATCGGTGTCCAAACCGTATCTGCTCCGACAATATACATGTCATAATCAAGTTTGTCCGCATTTTTGGTACCGATTAGAGGTTTAGATCTTCTCAAAAACTTCCTTCTAAAGTTTTCAAATGCCAATGTTTTTTCTTTAGAAGACAGTTTTTCATCCGAGTGTGCACTTGGAATTTCTCCAAATTCATCCGGCTGTCGGGGTTTGAAATCGATAATTTCATTTTCTATTTTTAATTGGTCCAGATATTTCTGCATTGCATAGGCTATTAAGACCGATCCGTGATTACTAAGCCACTGTACATTCAAAATTCCAGTTTTCATTTGTTCTCTTTCCTCCTTGTAACAATAAAATCCGGTTATTTTATACTATTATTATGTTTGGCAAGGCAAATCGTTGTTACATTCATTCCTAATGATAAATCATATTTGATATCTGATGCGATTTTCTGAAGAACTTCTGCATTGTCAAATGAATGATTCGAATTGTGTGAAAGTGGATTAAAGCCGACACCCATATCCTGGATTAAAATGACTATTTCATCCCTTTCATCTCTTATTCGTACATCTATGACATCGTTTTTCCCTATATTTTCCATTACGATTCCGGTAAGCATTTCTTCCAGAGCCAGGCAAACAATCATAGCCGTTTTACTGCCAACCAGGCTTTCCATATATCCGTGTATTTTTTCAGATATTTTTACTGTTTCGGGAATATTCATTTTTACGGTAAATTCATATACTAAGTGGCTTTGATCTACTGGCTGTAAAAAACTTCTCTTTCCCTTGCTTACAAGTCTATCCCTTACGAGTATCATAAATATGAGAATCATAGAAATAAATTCACCGCCAACCAGTCCACTCCATACGCCATTCATTCCTAGTAAAAGTGCTAATGGACAAGCCAATACCGCAGGAAGCAGAGCTTCAAAAGCGGTCAAAAGTTTCGAAAGTTTTTTCTTGTCAATACTTTGGAAATAATAGTTCATCAATAACGAAAAACCTACTCCCGGTAAAGCAAGACTGTAAATGTGGAGTACACTCCTGAAATATCTTGTACTCTGAGCCTCGATATTGCCATACATACAAATGACGAATTGAGGAAATACGGTAAAAATAAGGATTAGAATTAGGGCTGTGGTAAAAATTAGTCTGATGGAATACTTAAGTATGTAGCGAGCTCTTTCATAATCTCCCCTGTGGGTATAAACTCCGACAATCGGTTGCATGGTCTGTGCCGTGCCTAGGAAGAATATATTACCCAGAGACAGACTGTTTTTGCAGATGCTGTAAGCCTGCATTGCCAAGGTACCGCCATAATTGAGAATCAGGGTGTTTAATACCTGAACATTTACCAGTAAATAAAGCCAGACAGAAGCTGTAGATTCTCCCTTGCTGCAGATTTCTTTGAATTCTTTCCATATTGTGTTGGGTTCAGAACACAATGTAAATCGGAATTTCCGTTTTGGATGCCTCATATAACCAATAACAAGGTAGGTAACTCCGCAGATATATCCAATGATAGTAGCAAGTGCAGCACCTTTTATTCCCAGTCCCATGCCTTTTATAAGGAAACAGTCCATACTTAAATTTACAGCATTGGAAATCAGAATTGAAGAAGATGCGAGTTTTGCACAGCCGTCTACCCTTAAAAAATAAGAAATAGTTACAAGAAAACACATCAGCGGGAATCCGAGAACCAGTATAGAAAAATAGTCTGAAACGTCATTTATCAAGTCAGGATTACTGCAAATCAAAGGAATAATCCAGAATCTAAACAAAGTCCCTGCTAATGCTCCAAGGCATCCAATTCCAAAAACGGCACAGATGGAGATAGTAAAAATCCTGTTTCCCTTGTCCTTTTTATAATCCGCTTGAGCATTGGCTGCCAGCAGGCTTCCTCCGATTCCGAACATTGTTTGGAAAAAATTCATAAAAGCCAGTACTGGAAAGCAGAGCTGAATTGTAGGCATGCGGCTTACACCGAGAAATAGGCTTATCATGATTGTGTCCACGAAAGCGGCCAGATTGTTTGCCATGGTAATAGTTATGTTAGGGAGGAAGAGTTCTTTGTATTTTCTGGTTATCAGATTGAATTTTAGTTCTTTTGTCATAGCAGACCTATTTACTTCTATATTTGCCTGCCCTAAGATTATATTATATGAGATAGTATCTGTATAGAAATATTTATTTCAGAACTAAGTTTTTTTTCAGGAGCCCCTTCCTTCTGGTAGTATCGGGTTTGTTTGTCATCCTTAATTACGTATAGTCCTTCAGCTCATCTGACATTACTGATTTAACTAGGTAAAAAATTCACTTTTGTAACACTTTTTTAGGAATCGGGTCTAAAACTTATATCTTGATAATAACATTATTTAGTTTACATGCAGAAGAAAAAGTTACATCCTTTGCCATTTCCATGACCATACGAATTCCTATATTACTTTCTGGATCTGAATCATTTAGAAATTTATATCTTTTCACAGGATCAAAATATCCACAGTTGTCTCTAAGAATCAATGTAAGTATATTGGGTTTATAAATTATTCTGACTGAAAAATAGTTTTCTTCTTCCTCTTTAAATCCATGTTTAACAGCATTTGTTCCTAGCTCTTCCACTACCATTGCCAAAATATAGGTTTTTCTACCAGAGACATTTTTCTTTTTGCAGAAATTACTGATTTGGATTGAAGCTTCTATTACTTCGGATTGATTATGAACCATCATGAGGAACTCATCTTCGGGAGATACTCCAAAATTTTTATCCATCATGAGTAAGTCTTCAGGAGACTTTATCATTCTACGGTTTTGTATAATGATAAAAATAGGAATTGTTACTGTCATAAATACATGTGACAGAAAAATTCCGACAAAAACATTCTCAGATGGATTATCATTCCATGTTAGATTAACTGCTAATATAAGATAAACGACATTTTCAAGAATATAGACTAAATTAGCCGGCCAGATTCTTTTGGTTGCCTGTAAATAATCTGCAAGAAGTATATTTATTCCTGCAAAAATAGTACCTAGTGCTCCCCAAAAAATAGCCGCATTAGCAAATGAATATGCTTCAGCATTTTTCCCCAGATAAATAACTGTTATATCTTCTGATAAAAATGTCATAATAGCAAAGCTAAGCCCTGTAAAGAATAGCTGGGATATAAAGGATATTTTACAAATTTTTAGAAGAGCCCTTTTATTTTCTTCTCCATAATAAAGAGATGTAAGAAACATCATGGCTTGTCCGACTCCAAAAACTATGGCATTTAGTGCAAACCTGAGAGAGTTGAAAACTGAATAACCAGCCACGGCAGCCGTAGCAACTTCAACTAAAACCATATTTATGTATAGACTACTTACTGTTGATGTAACTCGACTTATAGCTTTAGGAAGCCCACGCTTTAATATTTGGGGAAGCCGGTTCCATTCTAGTTTCCTGAATACAAATCTGAAAATTATGTTTTTCTTAAGGAAATGTAACATAAGTACAAAAACACCGGCATAGTAACTAATTGCAGTTACGATTGCAATGGCCACAAGATTTGCATTGAAGAGTTTTACGCATACAAGATCTCCAATCGTGTTAACACTAGTTATAACCACAACAGAATAGACAGCTCTCTTAGGATCGCTATCTAGTTGCATTATAGAGGCAAGTAATTTTGTACAGGTTATGGCCGGAAGACCAAATACAAAAGCAATTAGGTATCCCCTTGACTGTTCAAAAAGTTCTGTTCCGACGGGAATCCTTAACATGGTCATAATAGGATTTACAAAAATTATGATAGAAGCCGCAAAGGCTATGGAGATGATGATACTGGTAAAAAAGGACATGGAAAAAATAGAATTTGCTTCCTGTTTATTATTTCTTCCTAGAGCGTTGGCGCACATATTCATCGTTCCACTGTTTAATAGACTCCCTATCAGGGCAAAGGCATAGTTCATAGGAGAAATAAGGCCGTAAGAGGCAACGGAAGAAACATTCATCGTGTTTCCTATTACAAGTCCGTCTACAATCATGCCAAGAGATGAAGTCAGTGTAGAAAAGAAGAAAACACTGAAGGATTTAAAAAAAAGCTGGCTATCAAGATCTCTTACATGAATTTTTCTAAAAAACTTTTCAATAGATTGCATAATAACTTCTCCCTCGGTCTAAGTCTTTATACAGAGAATTATCATATTAGCTAATGAATTTAGTCAACAAAAAAGTCCAATATATGGAGTCAAAATACTTTATTCTTGCGGGACAATTGATGTCGTTGTAAAATTATGAACAGTTCTTGTAGAGTCCATTATTTTTCCCCTTTTGCTCAATTTTTATCATAGTCTAGTGGGCTGGTTAATATTTAATAATTACAAATCGACAAATTATAAGCTGACCCAAGAACAAAAGGAGATGAAGATATGAAAAAAATTATTAGAATTGAAAACGTTCTTGTTTCTCTCTTTGCTGCGATAGGGTGGGGCCTTGGTTACAGTTTCCCAAAATCATTTAAGCTACCTGAACTTTTGTGTATTTTGTTTTGTATAGTACTTGGTAGCTCAATGGAAGTTTTGGGAACAAAGGTAATTAAGAAAAAATGGATAAAAAGAAGTCTTATTGAAAAAGTTCTACTAATAATTGCAATAATCGTAATTTTTTTATGTTTTGAATATATAGTTACCTCATTTTTAAATCATAATTTGATGGAAGATTTTAACTATTATCTGGTCTCTGGAGTAATTGGTTTCTTTTTATCCTGGATAAAGCAAGCTGTAAAGGAACAGATGATTGGATTTCGTTACAAGGATGGAAGTGTAGGGCACAAAATGTCCAAAACAGAACTGAAGCGTATAGAAAAACTTAACGGGGATAACAAGGAAATTTTCGGAAAATACAATAAATCTCTTGCGGTGAAAACAGAGAACGGAATCTTTGTATCAAAGAGGGACTTGTATGTTCAGGAATTTCTTGGAATTCCTTATGCAAAAGCACCGGTAGGGAAGCTTCGCTGGAAAGCACCTCAAAAGCCAGAAGCTTCAGACAGAGTCTGGGAGGCTTACTATTTTGGTGCTTCAGCCATACAGGAAGATGTTCAGACAATTTCGCTAAAAACACACAAACAAAGTGAGGACTGTTTGACTTTAAATGTGTGGCGTTCCAGCAAAAAAGATAAAAGTGGAAAATTAAAACCGGTACTGGTATATATTCATGGCGGAAATCTTATGTACGGGGGAAGCGCAGAACCATTGTATTCCGGCAGAGCTTTCGTTAAAGAATTTCCTGGAACTATTGTCGTGAGTTTTAACTACAGGCTTGGACTATTTGGTTTCGTAAATCTAAGTAATGTAGCTGGAGGGGAAGGATTCGAAGATTCCTGCAATTTGGGAATATTAGATCAGATTATGGCCCTGAACTGGGTACATGATAATATCCGTTCCTTTGGAGGTGATCCTGATAATGTCATGCTGGCCGGGGATACCATGGGCGCTTACTGTATCAAAATATTATCTACTCTGGAAAAATCAAGAGGATTATTTAAAAAGGCTCTGTTGATATCTTGCAATAAAGTCCATATGGAAGATAATTCAAACACTATAAAGGTTAATTTCCCTGAGCTCATGAAGAAATTCGGCGCAAACACAATGGAGGAGATGCAGGCCATTACGGCAGATAAACTTAAACAATTTGTTGCTGAAACTTCAGAAAAAATCCTCTATCTGCCAGTTATAGACGGAAAACTTATAAAAAAGGATGTCGAGCAGGCCATTAGCGACGGTAATTCTGGAGATATCAGATTTATATACGGAATTCCGGCTAATGAATTCAGTACATGGATTACGGTAGCTGATGAGGAAACCATGTACAAATGGTCCAATAAAACCTTTGATGATTTACTGGCAATTACGCCTGGCGAAAAGCAAAAAGAAAACCTGACTGACTTAGTTGATTACTATGAAAAACAGGGAATGTCCGAAAAAGAAGCGAAAAATAAGGCTCTGGCATTTATAATCTATAAATATGACAGTTTAAATAACTGTTTAGATTTGGCAAAACAAGGCAAAACGGTCAGATGTTTCTACTGGAATGTAAATCCGCCGGTAAAAAAATACGGTGGTAATTCAATTTCAGCTGTAGGTGCCTTTTTGAACACCAGCAATAGTGCAGAGAGTCTTGGCTATATTACTAATCCAACAATTAAAAAGGTGTTTGAACATCTTATTTACAATGAAATGGCAAGTGAAAAAGCTAAGATTGAATACGAAGAGGTATCTGGAGTTGATGCTTTCGTATGGGCTCCATTCAGTTCAGAGAATCGACAGGTTCTTCATGTCAGCAATAAAAAAGTTGAAATGGATGAAAATGTATTAAAAGAAGATTTGAAGAGAGTTGAGAATTGGAAAAATATGTAAAATAGGGTAAAAAATAGGCTGCCGGATTTCGGCAGCCTATTTCTTTGTCTGAAAATCAGTCTGGATATGAATTAATCTAATTCATGCTAAAATTTTGCATGGAAGATTATTTCGTCATTCTCCCAGAATCTGATTTTCATTTCTTTTTGGGCACAGTTGGCACCAACATTCAAACTTGTTGTCCAAATTGTTCCATCATCACGAAGAGGCGTTTCATCCTTTGTAACCCCGTAACCATAGAAAGCTCGAAGTTTTTCGTATTGACTCATACAAGATGGATCAAATTTACCTTCCTTGTTGCGGCGGATGTGTAGGCTTGCGTAAGCTGTTGCCTTTATTGCTTCGAAATTGTAGTCATCATGTACCCAGAAATTGGTCAGATTTGTTAAAAGACGCCAATATTCTTTGTGATAAGGCTCCAGTTCTTTTCGTCTATCCGGATTTGTACATGAAGGGTACTCATTATATTTAGCCGTAAGCTCCACCAAATTAACCTCTTTTCCGTTAACATTGAACTTATAAGAACCATCATCAATAACCATACGGCCAGAGGCAATAGCATCATCATAGTATTTTTTTATCATTGGATCGTAGGTAGCATTTTTTGCTTCCTCGTATGATTCGGCTAGAATGAGCATGCGTCCGTCATCCATAACAGGCCACAAGTGTATGTATTCGCCTCGCCAGTCCATCTGTGGAACACCTTTGTCATCCTGGAAAATAATCTGATTATACGGATTAGGATGGAACTTGTCGGCTTTACGTTCAGATTCTCCAATCCAAAGGGTTTCGTTTCTCCACATGATAGGTTTCATGGCGTCCATTGCATCATCAAGAGTTTCTACAGGCTCTATAACCTTAGAAACCATTGCAAGTCTTCCTACCCCGGCACCCCACGCATCGATGGCGTTCCATTTTGGTGTTATGTAATAGTTTGCCTGACCGTACTGGTAAGGAAGAAAGTTGATTTCATCCTGGGCAAACTCGATAATGCCGTAAGCACCTGTTGCGTCACCAATACAATAGCAAAGATTATTGCTAGATACTGGCAGATTTACTCCTGGAGGTGGAGCAATAGTATACCAGTCATAGCTGTTTCTTAAGAATTCCAAGGCTTCCTTTACGGTAGCGCAATTCTGGGAAACATGCTGACATACGCCTGTTAAACAGGCACGAAGATCTTTCCATGGTGTTCCATCGGCACGTTTTTCTTCTCCTCGGGCAGAATGAAGACCATAGCAGGTGAGTTTATCATTCTTTTCACGAAGATTCACTTCTATATACAAGCCCTTTTCGTTTATACAGTCACAGGCTGAGTAAATCATCTGATCTCTCATAACAGGATCTATCTCGTCCAGCTTCTGAATTTCTGCATAAGACAGGTAAAAACCTGGTGAATAAGTTACGCAGAAATTTTTGTACTTTCCAAAAGTTGTTTTGAAAACATAAGCTGGCGATTGAGATATATCAAGGTCCATATTACGACCGATAATAACTTCTCCCTTGCTGTTCCTTTTTACCATGGCAGTGCATCCAAACGGCGGTATACCTCCGTTGTCTGCAAGTTTGTTACCTGAAATTCGTGCTCTTTCGGCTGTACCTGGGTCGGTGACATCTGGAAGTTCAATAACATAATTTCCCAAATCCCGGAAGCCTTTGTGTTCAACAATCTTAGAACTCCATGTTTTTTCGCATTTTTTCATGAAAAACCCTCCTTAAAAGATACCCTATTTTAACATGAGATTTTTGCTAAATCAAAAAAAAAGGTTTTATCTTTTTCTAAGAATTATTCTTGGTCTAAATAAAAATAGTTTTTGATTGATTTTGATTTATAGTGTGATAAAATCTTTTAAGATGTTAAAGGGGTCTTTTATTAATAAACAAAAATACTTGTATAAAAAATCATATCTGAAGAGAAGATTACAGCATGATGTAATGGAGGATGGCGTTGCCTACATTCCCTGTAGAGTAACAGGCATGGATGATGTGATAAGCAAGTTTAGTGTTAAAGGATGTGAATCATTAGATTCTGATTTTCAATTATATATCCATGAGTTCGCGGATTTTATTCCTTCGGAGTATCCTTTGGTTTTGGAAATAACGGGACCTAAATTCACTCCAGAAGAAAAGAATACAATCATAGAGATTATTGAAGCAGAAATGGATTATCAGCTTGGAAAAGCAGAAGAGCTTTTGCACAATAAGAGAAAAACTTTTTTCTTGATGATTGCCGGAACCTTTGCTTCTGGAGTTCTACTTGGATTGGCGAAAAAAAATATTACCGATGTTCCTCTTGAATTCCTATTCGTATTATTCTGGCTCTTTGCAGATGCTCTTGTGCGCTATCTTTTTATCGAAAGAAAAGATTTTATGGATTATAAAATACGTATGGGAAGACTGGCCTGCATGAAGGTTGAATTTATAGAAGAAAATAATCAATAAGGAGATTGTTTATGAACAACAAAGAAAAAGCTGATTTACTAATACTTGGGAATGTAATCACAATGGATGAGCATAAGCCTTATGCAAAGGCAGTTGCAGTTAAGGACGACAAGATTATATATGTCGGTGCTGTTGAGGTTGCAAAAAAGTTGTGTGATGACCATACACATATTTGTGATTATGGAGACAATTCTGTTTATCCAGGATTTTTGGAAGCACACTGTCATCCGGGTGGAGCAGGAGGATTGATGAGTTTAATCGTACACTTGGATGCAGATGCAAGCCTTGAGGAATGTGTTCAGGTTATGAAAAAATATATGGAATCCCATCCAGAAAAAAATTTGTATCAGGGAATGGGTTTCGAGGAACATGATGTGCAGCCGCATCACGATATGCTTGATGCGATTTGTCCAGATAAAATCATGATGTGTACAGATTCCGGCGGTCATTCAATGTGGCTCAATTCTAAGGCTATGGAAAAGTTCGGTATCAATAAGGATGCAGTAAAAAAATGGGGCACGGCCTGTGTCAGAGTAGATGCAGACGGCAATCCGACAGGATACATATCTGAGGGCCCGGTATTTCATGTTAGAGCCAATAACAAAATTACGCTTGATGAATTTAAAGGTGCAATGTTGTGCTGGCAGGATTATGCCTTGTCGATGGGGTATACTGGTGTTTATAATGCCGGTGTTGAAGTTACCAATATCATGGAGCCTCCGGCAATTTATGCACTTGAAGAAGAAGGAAAGCTTAATCACTATATATTTGGCGGCAGCTTAATCAGTGACAATACCGACACACCGGAAGAAGAT
>JAILLQ010000014.1 GCA_024693045.1 Treponema sp. | reverse complement strand
GCGATTATTTTTACCCGATTGTTTAGCTTTACTGTCACCACCATTCCCACATGTGCGTCCATGGGAGTGGGGATTGCAGAGATTTTTCCGTTATTGAATAAAACTATGCTCTTAGGCTGACCGATTTGAACAATTACACCTTTCATTATTTCCTCCGGGCCTTACCTGCCAAAGGCAGGTCGCTACGTCCGCCCTTCGCTAGGCGCTCATAGCCTGCGGCTACTTCGGGGCTCCCATCGCTAAGGCTTTCAACAGGTACAAATGAATATACATAAGGATATTGACCCTGCTGAATTATAATCAGTGCGATTATATAGATTCTGAATTTTTCCAGGGCCTTTTTAGGGAAGGTTTCCAAAAGTTTTGTATAGGGAAGAGCCTTTTTTTCCATGGTTTCCCCCAGTAAAGAAGGAGATTCCAGAACTGCCCGGGCTATCTGACGGCAGACCAGGCGGCTTCTTTCCTGTTTGGGACTTTTTTTCTGTAGAAGAGCCCAGGAAAAGCCCCACTTTTCAAATTCACCATTTATTTCTTCGATTTCAAGGGCAAGATTTTTTTCTTCTTCCTGACGGTTAAAGGCCTGAATGGCCTGCTGGCTGTCCCAGTCAGGAATTTCATTTTCATCATACTGAAAGTCTTGGTAATGAATGTGCTTTTGGACGGCAAGTTCACTTCTGGCACAGTCAATCAGGCGGTTTCGGATTACCATTTTTGCAAAAGCTACAAAACTTCCGTATTCTGCCTTGTAGCATTGCACGCTGTGGGTAAAGGCCAGCATGGCTTCAGTAAGATTGTCTTCCTGCATCTGGGAGCGAAACATGGTGACTGCGACACACTTCTTAATAAAAGGAATGTAATCCCTTAAAAGAGAGTTCAGCTCCCGGCGGTCATTTTTTGCCAGTTCCAGCCGTTTTGGAAGAAGAGAAAGTTCATTGCTGGCAGGAGTAAGTTCCTTCATTTCTATTCTATTATATTTATTCATGCTGTGTGTAAAAATTGTTTTTGAAAACAGCTTATTTTTTAACACTTTCCCTGGTCCAGCCTTCAGTAAATATTTCGCTGGCTCCACCCGGGGTGTACTGAGCACTGTTCAAGCCTGAAGTTCCGCTTCCTTCTTTGATTGTGCCGTCAGCATTTCTTCCAATCCAGGGATTTTTCAGCTGCTCAAGTTTTGCCCTCTCCATTTCAGATTCTCTGGTCTGTTTGTAAAGCCAGATAAAAGGTGTGGTAAGGCGGTAACCGTATTTCCAGGTGGACATGTGGTTTCCTAAAGTAAAGCCTCCCCAGGTAATTCCGCTGCCCGCTTCTTTTGTCTGGTGGTCCAGGAGTTTACTGTCAATTGCAAGCTGTTCTTCCAAAGAAAGATATGGATTTATTTCTGCATAAGGAATCGTAACTCCCGCTGCAGCAAAATATTCTGCTGTATCCCCCCACTCGCCTTTTGCCATTGGGTCATCTGCGCAGGTATGAACAAGAATGTTGTCATCAGAAATCATGTAATACCAGTTCTGATAATTTTCTGCATCAAGACCAAAGCCGTTAAAGCTGATTGGATCATTTTCAGGGCTGCGGGCTGGAGAGCCATTGTTCTGGAAAGGCTTGTCGTAGCTGTTTGACCATTGGGCACCTACAACTGCAATACCTGCAAAGAAGTTGTCACGCTGGGAAGCCATATTCAAAATAGTCATTCCGCCCATGCTCTGACCAGTTCCGTAAATGCGGTTTGTATCGATATAGTCCCTGTACTTTTCAAGCAGGTAATCTATCAGTTCCCAGACTGCGGTGTTTGCTTCGCTGGAAGCAACCAAGTCGTTTGTTGAACGACGCTCTTCTTCAATCTGTGGAACTACGATGATTGCAGGATTATTTTTTTGTACCAGCGGACTTGCGTGCATGACGGCGGCTCTGGAAGAAGTAATTGCGGCCATTGGGTCTGTGTCGTTAGAACCGGCGTGTTCCATGTGAATGGTAAGGGCAATTTTTCCCTTGTTGGCTTCCATAGTCTTCTGGTCAGGAAGATAAATTGAATAAGGAAGCTCAAAATCGTAATAAAGGCCGGTGTATTCGCTGTAGCAGTGAGTAGCCTTAAAAGCTCCGTCTCCAATGTAATTCAGAGTCCATCCGCTTTCTTCCCCAAATTCAGGCAGGATAATTTTATCCTTGTCTGCCGTAAGCTGGGTTCTTGTACCCCTTGGAGTTTCCTTTGTGGTTTGCTCGTAGTTTACGAACTTACTGTCGCTGGCAGTAATCAGGTTATGGCTTCCCACAATGTCCTTAACCTGCTTTGCCCCTGCAATCATGGACATTGAATAAACCAGATTTGCAGAAGAAAGCATGTAGTCTGTGTTCACTTCGATGATTACATACTTTCCGGATTTTAAGGATTTTGTTGAAGTCTGGGGCTTGTCGTTCACATAGACTTTTGTGATTTGACCTTCATTTCCTTCAATTCCGTCGTAGTCCAGTTCAATGGCTGTGTCCCGACCTGACTGAGCTATGGTGTTTAAGGTGAAGTTTTCGATTTCAAAGCTTTCAGTGGTCAGTGACTTTTGAAAAACCGGCTGATCATATTCCAAAATAATGGCTGAAACTTTTGCCCCTTCCAGATCAACAAAGCCGTAGGAATAAACAGCTTTTACCGCTTCAGAAGCCGATTTTGATTCAGAAGGAACTTTGTTAGATGCGCATGAAGAAATAAAAAATGCGCCTGCAAGAAGAGCCAGAGCTCCGTATAAAAGTTTTTTCATGGGATTCTCCCTGTGTTTTTCCACGCAATAATAAAAATTCGTGCTGCTGCACAAGGAGTTTTTAACGCTAACATCAGCGTTTGAAGTCTACCAGCTCCGTCAGATTTTGTCTCTGTCGGTAATAGTATACGAAATAAAGGAAGTAAAAAAGGGTGTAAAAGATTTTTTTCGGAAAAAAAAACAAGACTCTTATTCCTTCAATTGTAGCCCAGCTAAGAAAGCGTATTCGTAGCTGATATCAAAACCTGGGGCTACAATCTCAAACGCATTTTACTGCTTGTCAGCCTTGAGGTTTTTGTAGAAGTCTGAAATCTGAGCCTTGGTCATGTTTTCAAAATCTGCCTTCTGGTATGCGGCGCTGATTCCTTCATGCTTTACCTTTGCATCAGCCTTGATTTTGTCAGCCTGTTCCTGAGTAATAAGACCACGGGCAAGAAAGGTTTCCACATCAAGGTGTTCCTGGTCGCTGTACTGACCGCCGCCACCGATTTCTGCAGCTTTAAAGGCGGCCTCACGCTCAGCTTCTGTTTTGTACTGGCTTACACTGCTGTAGAAAGTCTTGCGGGCTTCATTTGCTGATTTTCCTTTCTGCCAGCTCATCTGACTTGTTTCTTCTGCAAAAAGGGCACAGGCTAAAAATGCCACCGCTGTAAATCCAATAATCTTTTTCATAAAATACTCCTTGTGGTCAAAACCACTGTGTAAAAAAATTGATTATGCTTATGCACAAGGAGTTTTTACCCGCCCGTCGGCGTCTAAAGTCTACCAGCTTTGTCAGTTCTTGCGTCTGACAGTAATAGGATACGGAAGGTAAATTAAAAAAAGGGGGGAAGAATGGAAATTTTGCATGAACTGACCCCAAATTTTAGGACAGTTTAAGCAGCTGTCTCGTTGGGAATTTTCCAACCAAGTTTTTGCCGGATACGCTCATTATTATAATACTCAATAACAATTGATTGTTCCTGCCTACAATCGAAGAGCCGTTATGAAAAATGCGAAAGCATTTTTTAGGCTCATCGAAATAATGGCTCGGAACAATTGATTGTTCCGCTGTCGGCTACGAACCTTTGTTACCCTCTGCGCCCTTGTGCTGAAGGAGATGAACTTGCCCAGTTTGGAGCCGACTGTTCAGGCTGCCAGACTGTCGAAGTTTTGGAAAAAGCAGCGGGAGTAAAATTCAAAATCCCAAAGAAGAATGCCGCCCGAAAGGAATGTTCCTGCTTTTTGAACGGAGACATCGGCGCCTACAATTCCTGCGGCCACCTTTGCAGGTACTGTTACGCAAACGCAAATACCCAGGCGGTTTTAGAAAATATGAAGGCTCATAATCCTGCTTCTCCCCTTTTGATTGGGGAATTGCAGCCCGGGGATAAGATTTTTAACACGGCGCAGAAGAGCTGGGTTGTGGGATGATTATTTTTCTTTCCCCTTCACTCCCCTCTGCCATAATTACCAGATATGCATAAGATGCTGCATCAAAAGGCTTATTAAGGTTATTCCAATCCAGCAGGCGGCACCTAAAAGAATAGGCTTTCCTCCAGTTTTAATTAATTTTACTATATTGCTGTTTAATCCGATTGCAGCCATGGCCATGACTATAAAAAATTTACTCAAGGTTTTTAAAGGTGTAAAAACTTCGCCAGATACTCCAAATTTCAAGGCAATTGTTGTAATTACTGTCGCAAAAATAAAGAAGAGAATAAAAAGAGGAAAAGATTTCTTTAGGCTGAATCCTTTTGTTGCCTCCCCTTCAGCTTTTGCTTTTTTTGCCTGAATCAGGGCCAGGACTAATGTAATCGGAATAATTGCGAGAGTTCTTGTAAGCTTAACAGTTACGGCCTTGTCCAAAGTCTGATTTCCTAGATTCCACATACTGTCCCAGGTTGCGGCGGCGGCAGTTACAGATGAAGTGTCATTTACGGCTGTTCCCGCAAAGATTCCGAAGGCTTCTCCATTATTTGTATCAAAGCCAATTAACTTTCCTACTATTGGAAAAAGTATTGCAGCTAAAACATTGAAGAAGAAAATAACAGAAATGGCCTGGGCAACCTCGCTGTCATCGGCGTCTATAACAGGAGCTGTGGCGGCAATTGCTGAACCTCCACAAATTGAAGAACCAACTCCAACCAGTGTAGAAATATTAGATGGAATATGCATGACTTTGTGCAGAAGCCATGCAATCAATAAAGATATTGAAATTGTGCAGATTATGATTGGTAAAGACTGCTTCCCTGTTTGAAAAACCACACTTAAATTCATGCCAAAGCCTAAAAGAACTACTGCGGCCTGCAGAATATACTTTGATGTGAACTTAATTCCATCTGCGGCTCTCCCCTTGTCATTCCAAAAAAGAGCAATAATCATTCCCAGTAAAATTGCAATTACAGCCCCTCCTATTACAGGAAAAAGTTTTCCTAAAAAGTAAGATGGAAGAGCAATTAAAAGACAAACTAGAATTCCAAAAATATTCTTTTTCATAAAAACCTCTCATGTTTTAAGTTATCTTGATTTTAGAAAATTGCGGTGATAAAGTCTAATTATCTATTTTGATTAGTTGATAAGTTTTTCTTATAGCTAATACAGGAGCCGAGTGTGATTGACAGCCGAATTAATACCTTTCTTTCTCTTTGCCGTCTTATGAATTACCGTAAAGTTGCAGAGGAATTAAATATGACCCAGCCCGGCGTTACTCAGCATATTCAATTTCTGGAAGCAGAATACGGCTGCAAGTTTTTTGAATATGATCATCACACTCTGAAAATGACAAAAAAAGCAGAAGCTTTTAAAGAATATGCCCAGAACATTCTTTATCAGGAAAACAAAATCCGGGAAGAACTTTTAGCAGAAAGTGGCATAAATCTTAAAATCGGAGCAACAAAAACCATTGGAGAATTTGTTATAGAAAAACACTGTAAAAATTACCTATCAGAAAAAAATAATTTTCTAAGCATAGAAGTTGATAATACTGAACATCTGCTTTCAAAAGTGGACCAGGGCGAACTGGATTTTGCAATGATAGAAGGAATTTTTGACAGAACAAAATATAAATATCAACTTTACAAAAAAGAAAAGTTTCTTGGAATATGTAAAAAGTCCCACAGATTTGCAGAAAAAACAGTAAATATAGAAGATATATTCCAGGAACACCTTTTTGTAAGGGAGAAAGGCTCTGGTACTCGCGACATTTTTGAAAGCATTTTACTAGAAAAAAATCATAAGCTTTCTGAATTTTCTAACATCTCGGAGGTAGGGAATTTTAATCTTCTCCTTTCCCTGCAAAAATCCCTTAACGGAATAACCTTTGCCTACCAGTCAATTTTAAGAAAGAACAAGGATTTAAGAAGTTTTACCATCAAAAATATAAAGAGTGAACATGAATTCAATTATGTCTATTTAGACACCCAGTTTTCACAGAAGTATGTGGACTATTTTGATTCGTATAGAAGGTAGGATATTAAGTCAGACACAAAATCATATCACTTGTATCCTTTCACTATCTGCTTTTGTAACTTTTTTTATTTCCTGTTAGCAGGATCAAGGTGATGTAATAAATGTTCTTAATACTACAGTCACTTCCGACACGCCAACAGAAGAAAATAAGAACTTTGAGACTCGGGCAGTACCCCTATTAGAATATTCAGAGGATGATTTAAATTATATTTTTTTTATTCGTATTTATGATGGAAATGAATATGTTCCTTAATACAGGGCTTCTTTATTGTTTAAAAATGTTCTGTAATTTAAATATCATCGATTTTTCATATTCTAATAGCGAATATACAATAAACACTATTCTCGATAAAAAAAATTTCCGATTCTTTCTGTTCAAAAGAGATTTTTTCTTTTAGCCCGTAAAGGGCGTACAAGAGATTGTATATTAATAAAGAATTTAAAATACTTAAAACCCAGCGGGCCAGTGCGGGCGTCCACATAACTACGCAGTTAAACCGCAAACCGGCTTGACTGCCTGTCGGCTACGAACCTTTGTTATACGAAAAATATTTCTTAAACGATACTATCTTTTTTATTTTCTTAAAAGAAGATACTGTTTAATTTTATATTAGTGGACTGCCAATTATTTATGAACAATCCTAAGCGACGAATGTCGCGTTCTACCGCTCCAATGTTTCGCCCTAAAGTATAATATATAACATAAAGCAAGCTTGACTTGCTTTATGTTATTTCCCTTTAACCTTATAACTTCTTTTTATAACACAAAGTTTTATTGTTCTTGAAGTTGGATATTTAAGTAATCGATTCCATGAAAACATTCAATGAAATCTTGAATGTATTTATCCTTATTTTTATAGTCATCCTGATAACAATCAATATATATTTCTATGTAGTATTTATTTTCACATTCCATATATGCAATTTTCTGATAATGTCCATGACCAGATTTTATTCTTACATCATATATTTCTACATTCCAGTTATTCATTGATGTTTTGAAATTTTCACTATCAATTTTTTTTATATAATATTTTGGTTGATATTCTGCAAAAGAAGTCGTCTTGTATTGAATAAAATCTGAAAAGCTTTTATTTGGATTTTTTTCATATAAACTTACAAATATATATGCCGGAGATTCATTAATTCCTTTTTCAGCAATATAAAAGAAACCATTTAAATTATTTTGGTGTGCAACATCCATATCAACAGTCCAATAATTTGGTAAAGGAATACTGACCATATGATCGGAACCATAAATTGAAAATGCTAGTTTTTCTGAGTCTTCTGTTTTTTCTGATTTTTTAGATTTAGCAAAAACAAAATTTCCTAGGATAGCTATGAAAATACTCAGAATAATAATCTTTTTATAATATTTCACTTTTCCCCCAAGCACCCCAGTGGGGCGTCCACATAACAACTGGTTGTACCTGCCTACAATCGAAGAGCCGTTAAGAAAAATACGAAAGCATTTTTTAGGCTCATCGAAATAATGGCTCGGAACAATTGATTGTTCCGCAGCGGCTCGACCCGCCGTTGTCTATTTTCGTTTCTTTACTTCATCCATTTCAGCAATTAATTCTTTCAGTGGTCGGTATTCTCCACCCCACCATTCAAATACATGCATACCTTCATCTTCAAGAATTGATTCTGTAAGTTTTATTGTAATTCCGAGTTGTTTTAGCAATCCTTCTCGGTCCAGAGCTGTGTAATCAAATGGAAGTAATTTACAAAATTCCTTATATGAAACTCCACAAACAATCTGATGTACTCCAAGAGAAGCAATAGCTGCAAGACATCTTTCGCACGGAGCGCAGCTTGTGTATACGATAGCATTTTCAAAGACATCATCAGAATATTTATTTGCACATTTATGAACAAGATTAAATTCTGCATGCCCAAAGATTTTGTTTTTATAATCTGATGTATTTTCTGCCTCTTCTAAGATTTTTCCATCATACACTAAAATTGCACCAAAGGTATCATATCCCTTTTTTCCTGCTTGAATGGCTAGCTCATAACATTTTTTAATAAATATTTCATTATTCATTTTTACTCCGAAAGTGGCGCAGTGCGCCATCAACCTAACTACGCGCTTAAACGGTGGCGGGCGCAGACCCGACATCCGATTTGAACTGCATGTTAGGTTTTATTTTTATGATTAATCCAAAATACTAATAAGAACTACCTTTTTACTTTTACATTTTGGACATGAAATTGAACTTTTATAATCCGATTTACAAGCCAAAACCTGATGGGACGAATTTTTTTTGCCATTTTTAACCGGTTTTATCTTTGCAAAAAGACATTTTTTTATCCTTGGAACAGGGATTCTATTAGACAAGAAAATATTTTTGCATTCTGTACAAATACATTCATACCTCTTTTTTAATAGTATATCTTCAAAATTCATTTTTAATCCCGTTTGAAAAATCTAAAGATTAGCGCTTTTTAATTTGCTATCTGAGATTTTTTGTTTTATCAACTTTTCTTTATCTTTATCT
>JAILLQ010000010.1 GCA_024693045.1 Treponema sp. | reverse complement strand
GTGGTTCGATACCGTCCAGAATTGAAAGCGGCAAAACAAGTCCCTGAGAGACCTGTCCCCGGAAGTTTCTTGTCTTCATCAAAAAGCCTTCACCATTCAAGTCGTTGCTTCTGTAACATCCGTCTCGCAGAAACTCAAACTCAGGCTTTACCGGCAAAAATGCATCTACTTCAAAATAAACGCATAAATCGTATTTCTTAAACTCGCCTTTCTTGGCTACACATTTCCATCCCAAAACGGAAACGACTTCTATCCTGTCAGCCCCTTCTATGGGCTGCACGTCCCAGATAGTCTGGACACTTGCTAATTTCCTCATGATATTTTCCTTAATTGATATAGGAGGGGAAAGCCTTCCCCTCGCTTCAGCCCGCAAAGCGGTCTTACGCTACCCCTTCGCCTAAGGGGCAAGCCCCTTAAAATCCCTGATAGCTACTCACGGTTCAGGCATAGCCTTCACCGAGACTCGCCTAAAAACTTGCCTCGCAAGTTTTTTCGCCTTCGGCGACCGGCTCCCTACCCGCAACGCCCCCACGCATCTCTAGGGAATAGGGGCTTTTGGCAATCAATAAATGTAACGGTATTATTAGTTTAAGATTAGAAACTCAGTCCGTCTGTAAACCATTAATTTAAAACTTTGGCTTACAGACAGAAAAAGACTAGGCACTCAGGCACAATTTGCAATCGTTACAATTCTTGTTGCAGAGCTTTTCAATCTTGTTTGAAACGCATGAAACTTCGACTTCAATCATGCGCTGAATTACAATCTGTTCGACTGTTGCATCAAACAACTGAGCAAGCACCAGCAAGTTGTCGATTGACGGAATATTCCTGCCGCTTTCCCAAGAGTACACAGCCTGGGGATACTCAAAACCGAATACAGCCTGAATATCGTGGACAGTGTATCCACTTTTGATTCTGAGTGATTTTATTTGTGCACCGGTTGCTTTCAGATCAACAACCGGTCTTTGAATAGTTACGGTTCCCATAGTACATTTCTCCATCAACAAAAACTCCATTATCTTTTATGCCAGCAGTTAGCATGTCATAAATCCAAGGTGTGCGTATAATTATCGAATAGCATCTCTTTTTGCCAATCAGTGCACGAGATAATTTAGTAATGTCAAATGTGTCTGTGCTCATTACGCACTCCTTTCATAAAAGATATTTTTACGCCAACGGCGCAGCGGGTTTTTGTCTCCGGCCTGTCAAACCAATGAGACACGGCGCTCGGCTTCTTAGGGCCAGCGACTTTAATTTGTGTTTTGTATTTTCACTTTAACAAATAAATTTTCATTTGTCATTAAACTGTTAGTTTAAAACTATGATTACGCAATTTTCTTCTAAACTAACAGTTTAATGCATCACAACTTGTTTCTATGTTACAATTTTTTGAAAGGAAAGAAAAACATGAAAGAAGAAAAAGAAATAGATTATAATGGACTTCCATATTGGATTATGGAGTATTGTGCAAAAAAACAAAAATCAGGAAAACTTACATGTGCTTTATATACGGATGATTTTCAATATAGTGACTGGCAGAAAATTCTTCCTCCGGAATGGATAGATGATGCTATCAAAAATGGGGATATTAATATGGCCCTTGAAAAATATTTTAATGTCATGGGAGATTTGGAACAGTTATTTTCTGATCTCTGCTATTTTCACATTGATAATTCTGGTACATTTCCTGAGCAAATTCTTTATATCAGATTGAAAACTGGAGATGTAATTGAAATGCATTATCTCGTCGGACAGGGATCTGAGTTTTATATTACTCTTACTGATGAAATTAATAATCTTCCTTTTATCATAGATTGGGATGACGCAATCAAGCTTACAAAACTTACAACATTTGAACAGGCAGAATGGTATTACGAAAAAATGCTTTCTAATGCAAATCAAAGACAAAAAGACTTTCTTTTAGATAACAAAGAGAAGATATTTTTTCTGCTAGGTCTTTCAGTAATTAGATATGGATTTGTAGAAAGAATAAATCTGAATAAACTTGAAGAGTCTTTTATATGGGAAAAAGTATTTCCTGATTGAATGTGATCATTTGATGTATTTTCCGCAACATCACCCAGCAAAAGATAGCACTGCTATGGATTATAACAATTTACCCTTGTTTTATCCGTTTGAAAGTGTTATATTTGTAGTAATCCTACAAATACGAGGTGTTTATGCTTTTAGAAATGAGATTTAGTAACTTTTTTTCAATAAAAGACGAAGTTTGCATTGATTTTAAGGCTGGCAATATTAATACAGCTGGTGCAAAAGAATTGACAGATAACATTTTCTCTTTTAATGATGAAATTCTTCTAAAAGTGCAGGGACTTTTTGGACCAAATGCATCTGGTAAGTCGAGTATTATAAAAGCTGCTCAGTTTTGTAGAAAAGTGATTCTTGAATCAGCACAGTATAACGAAGGTTCAGCTTTTGATTACCAGCCGTTCAAGTTTGATGATTACACAGTAAAACCAAGCTCATTCTTTATTGATTTTATGGCTGAAGGAATTGAATACGAATACTCATTTAGTTTCAATAAAAATGAAATCCTTACAGAAGAGCTATATTATTATCCGGGAAAAAGAAAGTCAAAAGTTTTTACCAGAAATGAATCTGCTGGCCCTTCAAAATCCGATATTTATAGTTTCGGTGAAGGCCAGTTTGTAAAACCTCTTGATGTTGCCCATAGCACTGGAAAACAAACACTGTTTATAAGCAGAGCAAGCCAGATGGATAGAGAACTTGCTAAAAAGATTTACAATTATTTTAGAACACAGCTTCTTATCGGACTTCCTAAGCTTTCAGAACAGGATACTGTAGATCTTTTTAATCACAACAAAGAACTAATTCTTCAAGCTCTCAAAATGGCAGATAGCGATATTGTAGATGTATTCCCTCTCAAACTTGGTGACTTAATCAACTTCCATACGACTCACAAAAGACAGCCTGATATATCATTTCTATTGGAAGGTGAAGAATCGGCCGGAACAATTCAAATCTTCAATCTCCTGCTAATCCTTCTTGATGTATGTAAAAATGGAAAGACTCTTATTCTTGATGAGTTTGACGCTAGTCTTCATACAGAACTTGCTCAATTCATTCTTGATATGGTTAATGCATCTAAATCAGCTCAATTCCTGTTCACAAGTCATAACACAAATCTTTTGGATATAAAAAAGATGAGAAGAGATCAGATTCTTTTTACAAACAAAAAGGAAGATGGTTCAACCGAAGTTTATTCACTGTTTGATTTCAAGGATTTTAGAGAGAACATGGATGCAGAAAAGTGCTATCTGCAGGGAAGATTTGATGCAGTTCCTTACATAAACTCTTCTATCAGCATAATTAAAAATCTTTTGGGAGAATAAGCATGGGAAGAGAACGAAAATCAAATCCTAGAAAGATGCGTCCTCAGTTTCTTGTTCTCTGTGAAGGAGAAACTGAAGAAGCATACATTAACTTTCTAAAGCAGCGTTACAGACTGCCAATAAAAATTGTCTCAAAAATAATTGGCAGTAATATTTCACCGCGTTTAATTAAGAAACATAAAGAAGAGTTATCAGGAAATCCATCAGAAATAAAAACATTCCTT
>JAILLQ010000005.1 GCA_024693045.1 Treponema sp. | reverse complement strand
GCACTACCTGTTATGTACGGATTCAAAGTATTTCTGAAGGCATGATTTAAATAAACCCGTTTTTCACTGATGCCTCTTGCCCTAAGGGCAAAAATATAAGGCAGCCCCAGCTGATCTAGCATAGTGGCACGAATCATCCTCATAGTTCCGCCCAGCCCTCCGATAAAAGAAGCCAGCATCGGTAAAAAAATGTGATAAAAATAACTAAAAGTAAATTTTATAGGAGAAGCTGCAAAAGGAAAATCCGGATAGGCTGTTACCGGGAAAATGCCAGTAATAGAAGCCAAAAGCTGTAGGAGAATCAAAAGTAATATTCCCGGAAAAGCGTGGAAAAACAGGGCAAAAAAAGTAACAGCCGTATCAATTTTTGTTCCTGCCTTACTTGAAAAGTAGACCCCCAGCAAAAAAGAAAAAACCGTGATAAAAACAAGTGAAATCAAATTGAATAAAAGACTGTTCCATATTCTACTGCTTATCAAAAAGGAAACAGGAGCCCTGCTTACAAGACTTGTTCCTAAATCATGATCTACACAAACTCTTTTTAACCACTTAAAATACTGTACGTAAAAAGGTTTATCCAGACCAAACTCTTCACGAAGTTTTTCAACCTGCTGCTGAGAAAAATTTTTATCGTTTTCCCCAGTATTAGAATTTCTCATTCCACCTTCTGCAGCCTGCATAATCTGCTGACTCATCATGTTGTCTACAATATCTCCAGGGGCTAAAGCCATAAGACCGAACAAGGCAAAGCCCAAAAGGAAAAGTAATACAATCATAGTAAAAATTCTGGAAACGATAAAAGAAAGCAATGGAGTTTTTTTTCTAAAAAGTTTCCAGGGAAGAGTTACAATTTCTTTGACAGTCAGAAAAAATATTTTTATTTTATTCATATGAACCTTTCTCTATTTATTCTCTTAAAAATACGTAATCAAAATAAGCACCATTCAGATTATCATAACTAAAATTAGTCAACTCCCACTTATTTTTAATGGCACAGAAAGACTTTTGGCGTAAAAGATAAATTACCGGACATTCTTCCAAGATGATGCGCTGATATTCATCCCATATTTTTTTTGCTTCTTCAAAATCATTAGTATAAGAGCCTTCGTTATAAAGGTAGTCCACACGAGCTTCCCAATCAGTGGCAGGCTTTTTCTGCATAGGGTTCCACAAGTGAAGATTGCCAGTAGAAGGCCATACATTACTTCCCTGTGTCGGGAAAAAAGGTGCCCCAAGGCCAATCATTATTGATTGCCAGTCGTATGTAGAAGTAAGCATTTCAATCATTTTCTGGAAATCCAACTGGCGAACATTAACCTTTATACCGACTTTTGAACATTCGTCGCTTATAATAAGAGCAATATCATTGCACAAAGGATTTGAAGAAGGAACTGTAATATCAAATTCAACAGGAATTCCACCGGCGTCCTTTAAGAGAGAATCAGAATCTCTGTAAAAACCGACACTTTCCAAAAGTTTTAAGGCTCTTTGTGGAGAATAACGATATTGAAGTTGTATTGAAGGGTTATACATTGGATTTGGTTCAAGAAAAAAATCATACTTAGGAGCAGCAAGTCCACGGTAAGTTTGATTTATTATTCGGTCTCTGTTCAAAAGACAAGACATAGCCTGACGGAATTGTTTTATTGTAAACCAGCGGTAGAAATTCGAAGTAGAATTTTTTGGATTCTGATTAAAGGACCACAAACTTGCATTCAGGGATCCATCCGATGAAAAAACAGAATATTCATTACCTTGATTTTTAATCACATCGCTGAATTCTTCTGGTCTAGGAGAGTACACTTCCTGCTTTCCCTGTTTAAAAAGCAGATAACTTGTATTCATATCGCCGACAATCTGAAGAATCTTTTTTTCCGGATAAGGAATAGACTGTCCCTTACTATCTTTTGTCCAAAAGAATGGATTTCGAGTTAATACTATTCTCTGAGAAACTGTATACTCCTTTATATACCATTCACCACAACTAGGAATTGAAGTTACATCGCAGTTTACACTAAAAAGATTTTTAACTCCTTCTATACCTCCCTTTTCTTTCGCCTCCTTGTAAATAAAGGAAGGACAAAGACTCATATTTGTTGCAAGAAGAGGGTCTGCTACGATACGAGGAAAAACAAAGTCAAAGTTTTTATCATCAATTTTTATACAATCAATATGAGCTTCTGAACCATCTGGCATAAGACACCACTGTCCAGAATAACCACTGGACTGAAATTCCTCATCGCCGGCAATTTCATTGTACCAGAAAACAAAATCATCACTTGTAACAGGAACTTTTCTGTCACTATTGCACCAAGTCCAATAAAGGTCGTCTCTTAAAGTGTAGTGCACAGTCAAAGTAGATTTTTTCTCATCAGTTTCAATTTCATAACTAGCTAGCCGCGGATACCATTCTTTTTTTACAGTATCATAATCGATTAAACAATCCAAAGTTGTAGATATTAAAGAAGAGCTTTCTGCATCTCTTTCAGCTATATATTGATTAAAAGTTTTTGGATCTGAAAGGATAGTATCCATCCAGACACCACCTACTTTACCAGGTATTGGAGTCTTATCAGTTTTTGGCTTATTCAAGGTTTTTAAAAGAAGAGCCTGATCTCCTTGAGATGTAAGAGCTTCTATTTCTGCAAGAGTCATTTCCTCAGTTTTAGTACAAGACAAAAAACTGAAAGCAAGAAAAGACAAAAAAAAGGAAGAAAGAAATTTTTTGAACATGTATCCATTTTACAATAAGCAAATATAAAAGTGAATAAAAAAATACATGTAGAAAAAAAAAGGAATGCATTTAAGCATTCCTTTAAGTGCGGCGAACAGGACTTGAACCTGCACAGCTTTCGCCATAAGGACCTCAACCTTACGTGTCTACCAATTCCGCCATCGCCGCGTGTGATGACTAATATATAGAAATTAAAAAAAAATGTCAATAGACAAAAGCTTAAAAATTATAAAATATACAGAACTAATCACCCCACATGCCTCTTCTGTAACGCTGAGCTTCTTCATCAGCAGAAGCAAAAGAAGCCATGCGGTCAGAATTAAATCTGTTTGCAGAATAATATTTTGCGTAGCCCTGCTCTATCAGACTTTTATTCAGAAGCTTAGAATCTACCCATACATATGCAAGAAGATTGTTATAGGAATCGCGAAGTGATGAAACATCGTCAAATTCAATTAAAACTGATTTCCCTACTAAAGAAGACAGATAGTTTTTAGCTTCAATTGCATAGTATTCAGGCTCCAGTAGAGTGTAATAGTACATTTCCGGAGCATCTATACCGATAAGCCGAACACTTTCTTCTGTAACGCAATTCTTAGGTTTATTGTAATCAAATTTCAAGGTTAAAGTATCGCCATCGTAAACAGAAACAATAGTAGCATCGTATACATTCTCCTTTACATTATAGATATTATAAAGTCCCGCTGCATCAATAAAGGAATCAGACTCATGTCCACATGAAAAAAGAAGAAATAACAAAATTGATAATGGAAAAAACTTTCTCATAAATAACACCAAACAATTTATGAACATTATAATGCCATACAGACAGTTTTGAAAATAAATTATTGATTTAATTAAATAAAAAAACTTCTCTAAACAAGAGAACCCTATGGACGGTGAGAGGTCGAAGTCCCGACATGTTTAAAATCGAAAACTCGTTAAAAAAAATTGCACTGCAATTTTTTAGAGTTTACCTGCAAACAACTCCGAATGAGCGGTAGCGAATGAGGTCTGGAAGAATGTCGGGAGTTCGCCATGCAAAAAAAGTAGTTAAATAAAAAAAAGGTTCTCTATAGAAGAGAACCCTATGGATGGTGAGAGGATCGAACTTGCCTACTATCGCTTATCCGTTAAAAAAAATTGCACTGCAATTTTTTAGGATTTTCCTCTCAAACTGGCTCGATACAGCTATGCTGTATCGCCGACCCCCTGGGTCGGGAGTTCGCCATGCAAAAAAACAGTTAAATAAAAAAAAGGTTCTCTAAAACAGAGAACCTTATGGACGGTGAGAGGATCGAACTCCCGACATTCTGGGTGTAAACCAGACGCTCGTACCAGCTGAGCTAACCGTCCGTTGATGTATAAGACTATATCAAAAATCCTAATATCGTGTCAACAGACAAGCGAGTTTTTTTTGAAAAAAAACTCGCTTTTTTATCAGAAAGTAAAAATTCCTTTCAACATTAGACAGGACAAATCTCGATATACCCCATAGGAAGCATTCTCCGACCAGCCTTCATTATAGAAAATACCCAAAAGCTTTAAAGTAAGATTATCACTGATTGAATAAGACACAGAAGGCATAAAAGCAGAATCCAGATAATACAAATCAATCAGACCTGAAAAATCAAATGATAAGTTTCCACCAAGAGCAGAATAGCCTACTTTCAAAGTCGCAGTATGACTGTACCTTTGCCGTTCAAGATATTCAACAGAGCCAAGAATTCCATCTCCATAATATTGACCGGTAATAGTCCAATCTCCATGAATCCAGTCAAGACCAGAAAGAAAAACTACCTGATTTTCAAATTCAACTTCGTTAGCTTCTTCAAGCTGCTTAATAAAATCAACCGAAAAAGCTCTCTGCGGATAATAAGCTCCCTCAAGACGAAGAACGAACTGCCCTATAGGAATCGAAGAATCCAATCCCATCATTCCCATCCGATAATATTTTCCATTTAGCACATAATAAGTTTTGTTCCCATTAGAAAGAAGATTATCCACTGAAAATTGCTGAACAGGCTGATCATCCCATCCATAAAAACCGTAAAGGCTCATATCACAAAAAGGCAGAAAAGCCCTCAGGCGAAGAGCCCATTCACCATTGTAAATAGCAAAGTCTGGCTCTTCAAATTTCCCCAGTCTTATTCCATTTTCCTTCAGACTTCCAAATAGACTTTTATAGATTACAGAATCTTCATCCAATGGTAGTTTTGCTGCCGTAAAAAATGGAATCCAGTAGGCATCTGCCGAAAAGCTAGTCCAGTTCAAAGAAAACCTAAGACCGTCCACACCCATTTTTTTATCAGAAACCTTTTCTCCACTTATGCTGCTTTGGTCTTCCGGACACAATACATTCGTAACCACCATCATATCAGCCGCTCCCCAAGTTTCCAGAAAACGGCCAGCCTTTACACTAAAAAAATCCCAGTTATGAGTAAAATAGGCTTCTTTTAGATTTGCTCCAAGGAAATCGCTAGTATCAGAAGAAATTTTTGTAAAATCTGAATAAAGTTCGCCATTTACATAGCCATACGAATTTTCAAAATAGGCCTTTACCTCTCCTTCCGCAGAAATTTTTCCGTGGATAAAATCCCAGTCATTTTCTGTGTATGGAAGCCCCAAAGCAGAAGAAGCCGTAATGCGACCTGAAAAATCTACTTCGGCAAATACGAGAGATGCCAAAGTAAAAATAAGTAATTTCAATATTTTCTTTTTCATAATTTAACGCAACATTCCGCTTTCGATGGCAGAGACAGTAAAGATTTTATCATCAATTGGCTCGTCAAAGGCAATGCCAGAACGTTCAAGAACCGTAAAATGAGAAGTCTGAACATTTTTCATTGTCATCTTCTTACAAGTCCAATAGCCGCCAATCTGAACTATACCTTCACAAGTTAAAACTCTATGAAGTTTTTCCTGACGGTCAAAGTATTCAACCTTGCGAACCATAAAATCAGATTTACCTATATAGCAAATTCTTACAGGTTCTTTTACGCTTGTATCTTTTGAAGTAGCCTTTACTTTATAACAATCTTCTTCATCAACTTTTTCTGTACCCATAAGAAGGTAATCATCTTCGTCTAAATCCCGATCCCCCATGTCATCATAGGTAAAATCTGTTCCCATAAAATCACCATCAGATTCAGAACCGCTTATTCTTCTCGTCTTTTTCATAGCAGGCATGTAAAGCCAGTTGTCATTATCCTTTTTACTTCCGTCAGCTTTCTTTTCATAGGAATAACTCAAATAAGCAACCCCAGCTACATCCTTAGGAGTTGAAAAAACAATTACCGACTTAGAAATGTCACCATAATCTTTTTCCTTCATTTGAACTTCTCTAACTCTAGTAGACCCTTTTTTATTTGTAATAGACATAGTAGCCTTTGCCACAGAAGTTTTAGAACAGTCCAAATCTTCAGACTTTTTCATGATATCGTAACCACTTAAATCCTCCGCAAAAAGAAGATTTGTAAAAATCAATGCAAAAACAAAAATAATACTCTTTTTCATATAATTCCCCTTAAAGTTATTTATTATCTTTACCAAACGGTTTGCAAATGTAAATCAGAACAGGAGTAATTGTATAGTCTGCAACAAGAGCTCCAGCAAGTCCTAATACACTTAATGCTCCGATTCGGGCAAAACAAGGCATAATGCTAAAAGCAATAATTGCAAACATAGAACACAAAATCACTGTTGTCATTCCCATTGTTTTTCCAATTTCCCTGAAAGTAGCCAGTATAGATTCTTTGTAATTACCGGTTTTTTCATAGAAGAATTTCACATGATTGTTAAAGTGGATAGTATCGTCAACAGCAATACCTAGAATCATAGGCATAATCATCATTGTCACAGAATCAAATGCAATTGCAAAATATCCCATGACTCCACCAATCAATATAACTGGAGCGATATTTGGAATCATACCAATCAAACCAGTTCGGAAAGAAGAGAAAGCCAAAGTCATAAGAATTAAAATAAGGATGAATGAAACTGCAAATGATTTTAGTTCCCCCCATACCAATTTACCGTTCATTTCAGCAAAAGTAGCAACTTCCCCTACGATAGAAACTTTAGCATCAGGAAAAGCCTCTTCACCAATTTTTTTTGCTTCACGAACAACAGATTCAACGATATTTGACTTGTAATCGCTCATCTGAACCTTTAGATAAGTTGTAGAAAAATCTTCTGTAACCTGATCATACAAATCATCTCCTCCACTGATTTCGTAGAGGAAAAGTTCCTGAGAAAGCAAATCTTCGTCATCTGGAACACAGTAAAATTCTTTTTTATCCGAATTCAAAGTTCTGTTCATTTCTTTTACAGTTTCCGAAAGACTTGAAACTCTAGGTCGATTTCCAGAGATTTTTGTCAGCGGTAAAGCACCTAGCTTTATTCTTACCTGATCAAGTTTTTTCATATTCTCTGGATTCTTGAAATAATCTTCATCACCTTCGATAAGGAGATTGTAATCGTACATTGTTCCCAGTTTTGAATTAGCAATTGCAACCAGACGCTGCATGTAAGGAATTTTAGTTCCCATCATACTAATCATATCCATGCTGACATGATTTTTAAAAAGTCCAGGAACCATTGCTATAAACAAAATTGCCGTCAAAATAACTACAAGCTTTTTACATGAAAGGATTTTTACACCAAGTTTTTCGAATGCTAAATCGGTTTTTGTAGAACCAGCTTTGTCTAAATCAACAGAAGTGGGAGTTTTATTTTTTCCAAAAGACATAAGAATCGGTATAAGAATCATAATATAGAGGTAAACTGCAAAAACAGAGCCGGCACACAAAAGCCCGATTCTACGCAAAGGCATAAGTCCACTAAAACTAAAAGAAATCATACCTGCCATTGTTGTGATTACGGTAAAAAGAATCGGCCACCCAGATTCTCCTACACTTAAAACAACAGCCTCTTTTCTGTTTCCAACCCTTCTAAGAAAAAGTCGGAAAGAATTTACATAGTGAACCGCATATCCAACTGCCAGAGCCATTGCAAGAAGAACCGGGAGCATAACAAGCTGATTATCTATTGTACTGCCAATCCAACCGCAAACCCCCAGACTAGAGAAAATTCCAAAGACAGTTGCAAAGAAAGGAACCAAAACACCTCTCAAAGAACGAACGAAGATAATGAGGAATATAATCATTACAACAAAACCAATCATAATTCTAAGGCTGATTTCCTTATCGCAGGTTTCATCTTCCTCGTATTCTGAATATGTTACCCCACACTGCTTAAAAGTATATGCAGGTGACTGAAATTCAGGATCTTCAAAAATCGCTTTAGCTGGAGGAACTATTACAACTTTTGCTTCATCAACCGATTCCCCATAATCTTCCAGGTTTAAAATAAGCCAAGTTGATTTACAGTCATCACTAACCAAATTATTTACAAGACTTTCTTTACTTAAGATAAAAGCCTTCTTCTCTTCTATTTCGGCCTTGTCTTCAGGAATCCCGTCTTCAAAAGGATTTATTACCTCAAAGCCTTCTTCATTTCCACTTGTAACAGAAAGGTTCATCAAAGAATTCACAGATTTTGCATAAGGAACTTCCTGTTCAAGTCTTTTACCCATGCGGTCAATCGCATCAAGAACTTCTGGAGCAAAAACATCTTCTGCTTCAAAAAGAACTGCAATTCCATCAGAAGAGCCAAAAACTTCCTTAAAATGGTCATTGTCAATCTTAACCTGATCCCAGTTTTCAAAATACTCAGTCTCATTTCCGCCGAGTTTTAATCTGCCTAGACCAGAACAGCATAAAACCGTTACGAGTGCTAAAATACCTATAAAAAGCCAGCGGTACTTTACCTGTATAATGCCAAATTTTCTAAAACTTTCATTAATATTAGAAACCTTCATACAAACTCCATAGTGTCACATGAATTCTTTACAATATAACACTGTTATAAACATAACGATATAAAAAGAAACCATCAATAATGAAGCAAATATATTTTTCTCAATAAAAAACGGCCTGCGTTTGCAGACCGTCTTTCTTACTTATTTATGACAGATTTTTTCCTGACATTCTTTGTAAATTGCAGATGTTTTTGCAACTACATCAGCAGGGATTTCCTTAATGTTAGGGTCTCCTGCAAGTTTATGTTCTTTGAGCCAGTCACGAACGAACTGCTTATCATAACTAGCAGGACTTCCGCCAACCTTGTATTTGCTCAAATCCCAGAAACGGCTTGAATCTGGAGTCAAAACTTCATCACCCAAAACAAGTTCACCGTTTTCATCAAGACCAAACTCAAACTTTGTATCTGCAATGATAATTCCATTTTTATAAGCGTGTTCGTAGCACTTTTTATAAACAGCAAGAGCAGCTTTTTCAATTTTGCTTCCCAATTCTTCGCCAAGATCATTTTTCATATAATCAAGAGTTACATTTATATCATGACCTTCAGCTGCCTTTGTAGAAGGAGTAACGATTGGTTCAGCAAGTTTTTCAGCTTCCTGGTATTCCTTATCAAACTT
Organism: Treponema sp.; assembly: GCA_024693045.1. Taxonomy (GTDB): domain Bacteria; phylum Spirochaetota; class Spirochaetia; order Treponematales; family Treponemataceae; genus Treponema_D. The sequence continues at coordinate 83,248 of JAILLQ010000005.1, read as the reverse complement.
GTGACCAAGGAATTCTTCACCCTTTTTATAAGCTTCGTACATAGAACCGAACATGTATCCACGAACGATTACTTCATAAGGAACCATTTTAAGTTTTTTTACAAGAATTGTTCGGCCTTCGTATTCAGGTTTCTGAAATTCAGCAGGCATATCCTTCAAATCTGAAGAAATCATGTGATTCTTAACAATATCTTTTGTGTAATCGAACCAGAAGTTAGAAAGTGCGTTCAAAACCTTTCCCTTGTCAGTAATCAAAGTAGGAAGAATAACATCAAAAGCACTCAAACGGTCAGTAGTAACAATTACCATTCTACCGTCTTCAAGATCATAAACTTCGCGGACCTTTCCGCTTGCATATTTTTTCATTTCAAAAACCTCGATAGATTTATAAATTTATTAAAAATCTTAAAGCAAATATTACCGATTTGCATAATCAGTTTCAACAGGAGGCATTTTTGCATTCGCAAAAACCGGGCTTTTCATGGTTCCGCTCCCGCTACATTCTGCTTACGCAGAACGCTCTGCGCCATTACAATCCCTTGCCCGAAGGCGACAGATTAAATTTACCAGGAACAAAAATATAAAGGCACCTAAAAGAGCCCCCACTGTATCAGCAATCCAGTCAAAAACTGAACAAGATCTTCCTGGAGTAAAAGACTGATGAATCTCATCTATAATTCCGTAAACACTTACAATTACAGAAGGAATCCAAAACTGCTTTTTTACAGAAATATTACAGGCAAAAGAAACCCAGAAAGAAAGTCCGGCAAAACACAGACAGTGAACAAGCTTATCTGCATTCCAGAAAGAAGGAAGGTGCTCTATAGTTTCCTGACTAGAAAGATACCAGCTGGCAGAAAAAATAAACAAGGCAGGAATCCATTTTAAGACTTTAATTTTAAAAGAAATATTTGTATTCACGACGCGACTCCACAAAGAACAGCCCCAGAGCAAAAAGTCCGAAAACAATAGAAATGGCGTAAACAAGTATTTCTGCCATATTCAAAATCCACATACTTTCCATCAGTGCTGGTAAAGAAAGCGTCATAAGAAAAAGTAATGAATTAACCAAAATTTTAGATAAGTTAGAATTTCTGCTACCATCAAAAATGTTATAAAGCAAACGGGAAGCAACAAAAAGCATAGAAATCAAAAGAACAGGTTTTGCAAATAGCATAAAGAAAGAATTTAAACAGTTATCAGAACCAATAATCATGAAAGGCATAAAAACTGCATAAAATGAAGCTGTAAGAGGAAAAAAAGCCTTCACTCGAATTTCAAGAGAGTCTTTTGTAATAAAAAAATATACGCCATAAAGCAAAATCATAGGAAGAGCGTAAAAAGTTAACAGGTAATAGAAAAAGTTTGAAAAAAGATTGTAATCAGGAACCCGGTGAAGATAAGTAAAAAGTGCTGTACAAATACTTACAAGCACTCCGGTAAAAGCACCGGCTAGTGATAAAAGCAAAACAATTTTATTTTCAGCCCTAATGCATGAATAAACCAGAATAGCTGGAATAATAATAAACATGAACAAATACATAAGCGAAGAATAACATAAAGAAGAAGGAATTAAAAGCGGTAAAAAAAGGCGAAAAAAAAAGCGGCCCGCTTCAAAGCAGACCGCCTCTTTCTATTTCAAATAAAATTATTTAGAAATTTCGCAAACCCAGCCTTCAGGAGCTTTTACTTCGCCCATCTGAATACCTGTCAAAGTTTCTCGAAGTTTTCCAAGAACTGGTCCAATTGAATCCATTCCAGAAGGAACATTGATTTCTTTATCGTGATCAACAATCTTTCCGATTGGGCTGATTACAGCTGCTGTTCCACAAAGACCAACTTCAACAAAATCCTTTAACTCATCCTTGTGAACCTGGCGTTCTTCTACTTCAATATTAAGGTAATCCTTTGCTACCTGTACCAAAGAACGGCGAGTAATAGAAGGAAGAATAGAAGAAGATTTTGGAGTAACAAGTTTTCCGTCTTTTGTAACGAACAAGATGTTAGCACCACCAGTTTCTTCAATGTAAGTGTGAGTTGCAGGATCTGTATACATATTTTCTGCAAATCCCTTTTTATGAGCATCAACGATATTGTACAAACTCATTGCATAGTTCAAACCAGCTTTGATATCGCCTGTTCCATGAGGAGCAGCACGGTCAAGATCAGAAATTCGAACTGTAATTGGTTTTACCCCACCCTTAAAATATGGTCCTACAGGAGTAACTAAAATGCGGAACTGATATTCCTCTGCAGGTTTTACGCCAATTACAGCACTAGAACCAAACATAAAAGGACGAATGTAGAGTGTTGCACCGCTTCCAAAAGGAGGAACATAATCAATATTTGCTTTTACAGTATCAATTACAGCCTGAATAAACTTTTCTTTAGGGAAAACAGGCATTTCAAGTCTTTCACAAGAATCCTTCATTCTGTCTGCGTTCAAATCTGGGCGGAAACACACGATTTTTCCGTCTTTTGTTGTATAAGCCTTAAGACCTTCAAAACATGTCTGCGCATACTGAAGAACGCCCGCACATTCAGAAAGTTTAATATCATGGTTCTTTGTAAGTTTTCCTGCATCCCATGAACCGTTTTTAAAATTAGCTACAAAGCTCTTGTTAGTCTTCATGTAACCAAATGGCAGATTGCCCCAGTCAAGATTCTTCTTTCCCATTTTTAAAACCTCACTTAGTCGCGCAGAATTGTTGTGTGCGATTACTTTTTTTAGATTATCACTTACAGAATGAATGTTCAATAAAGTAAATATTTTTTCGGAATAGATTAATAAAAAAAGCCGCCTGATTTGCTCAAGACGGCTTTCATTCATTTTATAATTTCATTATCTACTATCTGATTTTTCTCAGGAATGCATCCTTGTAGCCATAAGACTTAAAACGATTCAGGACTGTTCCGTATTCATCCATGTTCAAAGCACCAATTAAGAACTGGTAGCCCTTTCCATTTGAAAGAGGAACTAGAGCAATAGGATATTCCTTTCCGTATTTCTTTATAGTTGCTTCTATATTACCTTCATCACCCAACATAGCAATCTGAACGTAATATTTTCCTTTCTGCAAAGAAGAAAGACTGTCATATTTATATTTATTCAAGTCAAAAGCAGGAACTTTTACTTCAGGAATTTCTGAAGTTTTTTCTTCTATTGATGAAGAAGCAAGTTCACTTTCATTCACTTCACTTTCCGCACTGGACTCCATAACTTCTGTTTTTGCAGGTGGATTAGCATCAGCCGGAACAAGTACGATTGGTTCGTAACTTTCTGAATCATCACTTTCTTTAAATTCTTCTGCTACAACATCATCTTCTTCCAAATAAGACGCTGTTTTGTCATAAGCTCCTTTTTCGTTCAGTTCTTCATTGAATGGATCAGCAACCTTTTCAGCTTTATCTTCAAGGCTATCCAAATCATCTGCATCAACATGTTCTGCAGCGATAACTTTTTCATCATCAACAACTGTATAATCGAGAGGAAGAGTTTCTTTTTCTTCCACAGGACTTTCTTCTGTAGGTTTAATTACGACAACTTCTTCAGCTTTTTCCTCAGAAAGTTCTTTTACATCTTCATTTTCGTCAAAGGTCTTTTCAGCAACACTTTCTTTTGGATTTTCTTCTTCGATTGAATATTCAATATCGTCTTCTACAACTTCAGAAACAATTTCTTCATTTTCAATATCTTTTGAGTCAGCAGGCATTTCTCCGTTAAAAAGAGATTCAGAAGGGCTTGAAGCTTCTGCTATTACCGAACTTTCATCGTCACTTTCTTCGTAAGCATCTGAAACTTCACCACTAGTACCAATAACAGCTGTTCCTGCAACAGCTTCATCTAGCTGACCAGTTCTCTTAGTGATTTTTACAACGTTGTTTGAATTCTTAGAAATTCCAAGTTCTGCAGCTGCTTCAGGAGAAAGAAGAATAGCAATTCCTTCTTCTGCCGGGATTGCACCAATTACAAGAATATCAACTGAATTTTTAGAAGACAGACTTGTAACACTAATTGAATCTCCTGGAAGATAACCAAATGCACGAGCAAAAAGCCCCTGAGGTAAAACATCTTTATCAGCTACTACTGCTCGTCCGTCCAAAGAAGGACTAAAAGAAGTAAAAATAGTTCCACAAAATAAAATCGAACAAATAATTCCAATAATTTTTTTCATATTATCCTTCCTTATGCTCTTTTTCCCAGAACTTTATTCAAATGATTGGCAAAGTCACTTGCGAACTCGCGGACATTTGCTTCACTATCAACAGCAACATCTACAGTAACATCTTGATTTCCTTCTTCAAGAACTTTACCTGTTGTTGTCTGAACAACTTTCCAACTAATTTTTTTCATATTGCCCAAGGCAACTTTTATATTTTCTTCTTCACTGCCTGTAAAATAAAGTTTAATCTGAATAAACTCGTCAAAGGCTCCATTTGCAGCTTCATTATAACCGTTCTGGTAAAACTTAAGATCCTGTTCTTCAGACTTTGAAATACAAGCGGGAACATTTGTTACAATATATCCGGCATTGAAAAAGTAATTCATTATCTCGTCTTCAATAACAAGAGCTGACTCACAGACATTATTCAAGCTGTCATTATGTTGAATAACATGAAACGAAAGGCTCGAGCAAAATCCACTCCATGCAGTAATTAATCCTAGGATAACTGTCAGTAGTAATTTTTTCCCCATAAAACCCACCATATTTTTTTTCATTCTAAACTCCAATAAAACCCCGCGTTAGCGGCGAGCCAAGGATGGCGAGAATCTTAGTTTGAAAGAGCATAGCGATTTCAAACTAAATGATAAAAATTACAAGGATGTAATTTTTATCAGCCTCCTTTAAAAACCCCGCGTTAGCGGCGAGCCAGGACGGCGAGAATCTTAGTTTGAAAGAGCGAAGCGCTTTCAAACTAAAATGATAAAAATTACAAGGACGTAATTTTTATCAGCCTCCTTCTTACTTTTCGGAATTATCATTATTCATGTTTAGGGATTTTTATATTTTTTCTTTATCAAATATGTGATACACTGTTTTTAACTATAATTATTGTGCATAAGGATTCATAAAGAGGCTTGTATGTCTGATGCTGATTCATTAAAAGTTCCGTTTTCACGACCTTCTATCTCTATAGAAGAAGAAAATGCCGTTCTAACTGTTCTAAGATCTGGTTGGCTAACAACTGGAAAATATGCCCTGCAATTTGAAAAAGATTTTTCAACATATGTGAATCAGGACAAAATTCTTTCAGAAAATAGAAAAAAAGCAGGCCTTGACGACAGAGATGTAATCAGCCTTGCAGTTAATTCCAACACCAGCGGAATGATTCTTGCCATGCAGGCCTGCGATGTAGGCCCCGGAACGGCAGTAATCACAACTCCCTACACTTTCGTTTCAACCGCAATGTCAGCCGTTCACCTTGGAGCCGATGTTTACTTTGCAGATATAGAAAAAGATTCTTACAGCATAGACCCAGAAAAAGTTGAAGATATATTAAAATCTGAAAAAGGGAAAAATGTAAAAGCCATAGTTCCTGTTCATATTGCCGGAAACCCTTGTGACATGGAAAAACTCTGTCAGATTGCAAAGGAATATGGCGTAAAAGTAATAGAAGATGCTGCACACGCCCTTCCAAGTAAAACAGATTTGGGCTACGCAGGAACTATTGGCGATGTCGGAGTTTATTCCTTCTATGTAACAAAAACACTTGCAACCGCAGAAGGAGGAATGGTCTGCACAAGAAGTCCTGAACTTGCAAAAAGAATGACAATGATGCGCATGCATGGCATGGACCGAACCACCTGGGACCGATACACTTCTCCAAGAGCTAGCTGGGAATACGATATAGTAGCACCTGGCTATAAATTTAATCTTCCAGATATACTAGCAGCTCTAGGAGTTGAACAGCTTAAAAAAGTCGATTTATTTATGCAGAAAAGGCAAAATGTTATAGAACAATACAATGAAGCCTTCAAGGACTTGGATTTTATCCAACTGCCCCCAAATTCAAAAGGAAATTGCTGGCATATTTACCTGATGCGAATTAGAAAGGAAAAACTTAACATAGACCGAAATGAATTTGCAAAACTTCTACAAAAAGAAGGAATTGGTATTTCTGTACATTTTATACCTCTCTTCTATTTTACTTACTGGAAAAAGCGTTATCCAGATTTTACGGCTGAAAATTTTCCAGAAGCAGAATCGAAGTACAAATCAACTATAACGATTCCTCTCTGGCCTGATATGACTGATGAAATGGTTCAGATGGTTATAAATGCCGTTAAAAAAATAGGAAAGGAACACCATGTCTGAAAATAAAATCCGCAGAAAGGGCAAAAAAAGAGTCTCACGAAATTCTTATCTTTCGAATGATTATTTTATTGACTGCTCAAAAGCGGATATGCTTTACGCCGCATTAGTAAGGAGTCCCCTTCCTAGCGGTAAAATTACAAATATCAACTTTTCGGAACTTCCAGAAGGCTACTATTTCTTTTCTGCCAGAGATATTCCCGGTAAAAATGAAATTTCAACATTAGATAGCTGCACACGCGTATTCTGTAATGAAAAGGTTCACTTTGAAGGCCAGGCTGTTGGTATAATCTGTGGGCCAGATTTGGAAAAAACTAGAAAACTTACAAAAGATATTCAAATCACTTTTGACATCACAACTATTGAATCAGCTCTTAAAGAAGCTTCTAAAAACTACAGCAGACCGGTAATTAAATTGCCGGGGCAGGAAAAGTCAAAGGATGGAGAAATAGCTGACCTTGTAGATATGATGAACATACTTCCTGCCCTGGATGAACTTCCAAGAGAAGGAAAAAAATCGACCTACACTGAACCAGAACAGATTGAAAAAGCGGTAGAAAGCATAAATCCTTTGGAACACAAGGAAAGAATACTGGCAAAAAGAATTGTAAAAACAGGCTTTTTTAAACTAACTGACGATGAAGAAATAATAAAAGACGAATATAACGAAGCAAAATATCACATTCAGGGAAGCTGGAATTTTGATGAATCTTCCCCAGACTGGATAGAACCAAGCGGTGCATTTTGTTACAAAGAAGGAAATAAGCTCAATATTCTGACAACAACCCTTTGGTCAAGCTATCTTTCAAAAAACATAGCAAATGTTCTCAACATGGATGAGGATAAAATTGTCATCCAAAAAACCCGTTCCCAAACAGAAAACACCAACGGCATATGGAGAACAACTACTCTTGCGGCACAAACAGCTCTTGCAAGTTTTCTTACAGAAAAACCTGTAAAACTCATTCTTTCAAAAGAAGAGCAGAAAAAATATATGAAACCTGGACTAAATACCCAGATTTCATATGACAGTGCAATAATGGAAGACGGCACCATAAAAGCGATGAGGATAAATGTTGAATGTGATGCAGGTTACGCAAATCCTTTTGCCCAGGAAATAGCAGACAGAATTACCGTTGCAGCAGCAGGTCTTTATAGCGTAGAAAACTTAAGCATTTCTGTAAATATTCACTCTTCCAGCAAGGCTCCGACTTCAATTTATGCCGAAATAATTGATTCCCAGGCATTTTTTGCACTGGAAAATCACATACAGCAGATTTCGAAAAAAACTTCTATACTTCCTGATGAACTCAGAATAAAAAATATTTGTCAAAACAGCAAAACTTCTCTTTCGCCTTACAAGTTCAAAGTTTCAAAACCTGTAGAAACTATTGAAGCTATAATCCGGCAGAGCGATTTTAATAGAAAATATTCTTCATTTCTTTTAAATTCTGAACAGAATCGTGAAAATTACGGACACACTTTCTTTTCGCTTCCAAGAAGAGGAATCGGATTAAGTACAGCCTACGACGGTTCCTGTTTCTATGGAACGCTGTTTCCTCTTAAAGAAGAAAAAATTGAACTAACATTAGATGAAAATGAAAATCTCATTATAAATGCAATTAGCCCTTCTGCCACGAATTCGGCTATATGGAAAAAAATAGCAGGTGACATTTTAGAACTGGATACGGCAAAAATTACTATCAATTCAGAATACGCCGTTACAGAAGAAACCTTTATGCCTGAAAATTTTTACCATGATATCAGCATAATGACTGTTCTGTTAAAAAGAGCAGCAGAAGAAATTAACAGAAAAAGAAATAGTCAGCCTTTACCAATAAGTTCTAAAAAAGCTATAACACCTGCAATGAGAAATCAGTGGAAAAAGGAAAAATTTACAGGATTTCCTTTTCAGTCAACTTCCTTTGGGGCGGCAATTGTAGAAGTAGAACTGAACTCTGACACTTACCGTGAAAAAATCAATGGAATCTGGATTGCAATTGACTGCGGACAAATCCTTTCACTAAAAGCTGCGGAAAATGCCGTTCGCCTGGCAGTTCAAAGAGAAATGGAAAAACTCATCAAAGACACAAATCTTTCTTATGACCAGCTTAAAATTTCCTTTCTCGAATCAAATAATCCGCCCTGCCAAATTGGTAAGTTGATTCATAACTTAATACCAGCAGCCTTTTCTTCAGCCCTCTCACTGGCTCTAAGCAAAGATGTAATTTCCTTACCTTGCACAGAACAGGAACTTTACGAACTAACCTTATTCTCTCCTTCGGAAGTAAATGATGATGAAAACCTTGTAGAAATCACCTCAGAGCTTGAAGAACTCCCTTTTGAAAAGTCAGAAGAATCTTCAGAAGACAAAAAAAACGCAGAGAAAACTGAAGAATCTATAGAATCTAGCGAAGAAGAACTTGCAAAGGAGGAAGAAGAATGAATTTTACCCTTACCCTGAATGAAAAGAAAACGATTATCCAGGCCTCTCCTTCCGAAAGCTTAATGATTGTTCTTAGAAAAAATGGAATTTTGTCTGTAAAACCTGGTTGCGAAAACGGAATATGCGGTTCCTGCACAGTGTTATTCAATGGGAAACCAGTTCCATCCTGCAAACTTCCTATAGCCCTTACCATGAACCAGGAAGTAGAAACCCTCGAACATTTTTCACAGACAGAAGCTTACCAGGATATTATGAAAGGCTTTGCAAAAGCAGGTATACATCTTTGCGGCTACTGTAATTCTGGAAAAATATTTGCAGCAGCATCGCTTCTTTCTGCAAAGAAAAAGCCTACAAGGGCTTCTATAAAAAAACTTGTATCACACCTTTCACCGTGCTGCACAGATATAGATACCCTGATAAATGGCATTATATATGCAATTGATTTTTATAACAGAAGGACAGGAATGTAAAAATGCAGAACAAAGAATCAAACATATTTTATGCCAGAAACCTTGCTGAACTCTTCTACCAGATGAAAACGATTGCAAATTTAACCATTACAGGCAGCTGCACAGCAAGAAAAGAATTACCGGAAAAAATGATTTCCACAACCTTAATTCAGGAATTCAATCATATCGGTAAACACGAAAGGTATATTGAATTCGGTCCTGCTACAACCCTAGCAGAAATTCAAGCTCTAGGAGAAAGAAATCTTCCGTCTATTCTGCTTGAAGCCATAGAAAGCGTAGCTACACCCTTTGTAAGAAATATAGCAACAATCGGTGGAAACATAATGGATCCTGATAACAAAAACACCCTTTATGCTCCACTTCTAGCCCTGGAATCTGTACTGGAATTTAAAAGCCCCACCGATGTAAAATACATTTCCCTGCAAAATTTTACCGAAATTCCAGCAGGACATGTTCTAACAAATATACGAGTTCCATTAAACGACTGGGATGTCTGCATTTTTAAGCGCCTGGGCCCAGAAAACAGAATAACAGAAAATTCGGCAAGTTTTTCATTCCTAACAGATTCAGAAAAAAGTATCATTACAAGTATTAAAATAGCTTTTTCTGGAAAGATAACCTTCCGTTGTGTAAATCTAGAAAACAGAATGTTAGGTTTACGCTTGCCATTAAAATCCAAAGAAATCGAAGGATATCTAGAAGAAGCCGAACAGGAATTTTTAAAAGCTGCAGAAAACAAGGAATATAACCCTATTCTTTTAAGACAATTTCTAAATCTAGCTCGCTATTCATTTGAACAGTTAACTTAAAAATCTTCAATTGATTACCCTAAGGTCTTTTCACTATAATAAAACTTATGTTCAACAGTTTAACTGGCACTATAACTGGAAAATTTCCAAGACAGCTCCTTCTAGAAACAAACGGAATCGAATGGTCTATCTGTATGCCTGATTCCTCTCTAGATGAAATGCCTGAAGTAGGCTCAAAAGGAAAAGTCTACACGTTTTTAAATCACTATGAAAATGGAATGGATTTATACGGTTTTGCAAGTGATTCAGAAAGAAATCTTTTTTTAAGTCTTTTAAAAGTCGATGGTGTGGGACCTAAGGCAGCTATAAAAATAATGAGCAGTGCCACAAGCAGTAAGCTCATTCAGATTTTAGATCAGGGAGACCTTGCCCTTTTAGAAAAAATTCCTGGAGTCGGTAAAAAGACTGCTGCAAAAATGATTCTAGCTCTAAAGGGAAAACTTACTCTACCAGAAACAGAAAGTATCAGAGTTGTAAAAAGTTCTCCATATTCTGTAGTTATAAATTCCCTCTGTGAAATGGGGTACGACAGACAAAAAGCAGAAGAAGTTGTCTCTGATATTTCAAGTCAGATGCAGATGGATCAGGAATTTATAAATAAGAGCCAGACAGAAAAAGAAGACGTTGTATTCCGCAAAGCCCTTATGGAGATGGTTAAATGACTTCTAAGATAAATATGGACTTAAATGATGACGAATTTCTTCACATAGTCAGAAGTGACCGCCCCATGGAAGGTTTTGACGACGATGTAGAAAAAGGTATAAACCTGAGACCTCAAAGGTTGAACGATTTTATAGGCCAGGAAAAAGTCCGGGAAAACCTTAAAGTCTTCATAAAAGCCGCAAAAGAAAGAAATGAAGCTTTAGACCACTTGTTTTTGATTGGACCACCAGGTCTTGGAAAAACAACTCTTGCCCAGATTTCTGCAAAAGAACTGGGAGCAGAATTCAAAATTACAAGTGCCCCTGCCCTTGAAAAACCCAAAGATTTGGTTGGTATTCTTTCAACTATTACAGAAGGTACTGTTTTTTTTATAGATGAAATCCATCGCCTTAAGCACACTATCGAAGAAATGCTTTACATAGCAATGGAAGATTATGAACTTGACTGGATAATCGGACAGGGAGCCTCTGCAAGAACAGTAAGAATCCCTATTCCTCGTTTTACCCTTGTTGGAGCAACAACGAAAGCCGGAAGTGTAGCCAGTCCTCTAAGAAGCCGCTTTGGAATTATCCAGCGCTTTGAATATTATTCAAAAGAAGAACTGGCTCAGGTAATTCAACGCTCAGCAGGACTTTTAGGAATAAAAGTAGAAGAGGACGCAGCCCTTCTTATGGGGCAATGCTCAAGAGGAACACCTCGTGTTGCAAACAGAGTTCTTCGCAGAATGAGGGACTATGCTGCCGTTATGCAAAAAGATTCCATTACAGTTGGAGTTGTAAAAGCCGGTTTGAACAGACTTGAAATCGACGCCCTTGGACTGGAACACATAGACAGAGAGATTCTTTCTACAATAATAAATAATTTTGCCGGTGGTCCAGTCGGAGCTGAAACACTTGCAATCTCGATCGGAGAAAGCCAGGATACGCTTGAAGATTACTACGAACCATATTTGATTCAATGTGGTCTTTTGCAAAGAACTCCGCGAGGAAGAATAGTAACTCCAAAGGCTTATGAACATCTTGGTTTACAATATTCTGCAGGCTCAGGAAAAGATAATTCTCAGAACTCACTTTTTTAAATAGGGACACACAAATGAAATTAACAGATTTTGATTTTGAATTACCGGAAGAACTCATCGCTCAACACCCAAGTGGAATCAGGGGACAGGATAAACTTATGCTCTTGAATCGACTTTCAGGGGCTACAGAAGACCACATGATGGATGATTTACCAAACCTTATCCAGCCTGGTACCCTTATGATATTTAACAACTCAAAGGTAAGAAGAGCCCGCTGTTATGGAATAAAAGAAAGCACTGGGCGAGAAACTGAATTTATGTTCCTGAATCAAATTGACCGCAATGGTAATGTATGGAACACCATGGTCAAGGGTGCAAAAAAACAGAAAGCTGGAATGCGCTACAAATTTCCAGATGGTACAGTTGGAACAATCATAGAACACCCGGGAAACGCCGGAACAGAATTCCGGGCAATAAAATTCGACTTTGTAATTACTGAAGAATGGTTTGAAAAAAACGGACACATTCCCCTTCCTCCTTATATTAAAAGAGAAGACACTGATGAAGATTCAGAACGATATCAGAATGTTTATGCCAGAGAAACAGGAAGTGCAGCCTGCCCTACTGCAGGTCTTCATTTTACAGAAGAAATGCTTTCCCGACTTACAGAAAAAGGCATCGACCGGGAATTTGTAACTCTTCATGTAGGCTTAGGAACTTTTCTTCCTGTCCGTGAAGAAAATATTGAAGAACACAAAATGCACGAAGAAGTATTTACTGTTCCTCAAATCACAGCAGACAAAATTAATCAGGCAAAAAAAGAAGGAAGACCAATTTTAGCCGTTGGAACAACTTCTGTAAGAACACTGGAATCTGCCTGTGATGAAAATGGACTTGTAAAGGCCGGAACAGGCAGTACACACATTTTTATGTACCCTGGATATAAATTCAAAGTTATCGACCAGATGTTCACAAATTTCCACACTCCTGAAAGTACACTTATCATGCTGGTAAGTGCTTTTGCCGGACGTGAAAATATATTGAATGCCTATAAAAAAGCTGTAGAAAACAGATACCGATTCTTCTCTTACGGAGACTGCATGTTTATCCGCTAGTTAAAAGCCCTGCTTTTCAAAGCAATTGTGAAGGTGGCAGACAGCTCCAGCCAGAGCATCTGCCGCATGGTCAGGTTCCGGCTTTACTTCCAAGTTTAAAAGCAGCTGAACATATTTTTCTACAAGTTCTTTATCAGCAGAAGCAGTTCCAGTAACTGCTTTTTTTATTTGATTAGGTTTATATTCGCTTATTGGAAGTGCATTCTGAGCAAGGCATAAAGTAACAACCCCCTTTGCTTCAGCAACGGAAATTGCACTCGTAACATTTCTTGCAAAAAAGAGAGCTTCCATACATGCTTCATCCGGGCGAAATTCGTCTATTACTGCCTGCAATCTTGAATAAATCGTAAGGAGCCTTTCGCCTAAAGACTGAGATGAAGAAGTTTCAATGACACCATAACTCACCATCCGGTATTTTCCACCACAAGAATCAACCACGCCAAAGCCTGTATTTGCCAGTCCTGGGTCAATTCCCAATACACGGCGAACCTTTAATTTGCGAGAAGACTTCTTACATTGAGTTCCGGGCAGTGAATTAAATTGTAAATTACTATTTTGCATAAAAAAAAACTGACTGAAGCTTACACAACAGTCAGTTTATTATCAATTGAGAAGAATCAATTGTCAATTATTAGAACTGGTACTTTACACCAACCTGTGCAAAGCTGTTTCTCTGCCAGCCGTCAAATTCACTGTCTTCACTATTACACCAGATGTACATACCACTCAAGTTCAAGTTCCAGTCATCCTTTACAACAAAAGTAAGAGTTGGCATGATGATTAAATCACCTTTTTCAATACCCCAAATTCCCTTAAGGTCAAGTTTAATTTTTTCCATGCACCAGGTATCTGTGATATTAAGAACAATTTTATTGTTTGTATAACAACCAGTAGGATCATAATCAACATCGTATTCTTCATAAGAATATCTGAAAAGAACATTTGCAATAGAAAGAGCAAGAGCTGTATCAGCAAAAGGTGTAAAAGCAGCTTCTCCAATCTTGTGATTATTCAAGATATATGAACCCTGATTCTGAATGTTGATGTTAACATTGTGAATAGGAAGATCCATATCAAAACCACCAACCCAAGAAATACTATTGTTGTGAACCCAAGGATCATCACCGGCAATATCATCTGTAAGGTTATAAGCAACTTCAAGACGGCTGTTCAAGCGACCAAGAAGAATTGCAGCAGTTTCAAATCCGAATACCTGAACTCTGTCGTAATCCAACATAGAATCATATCCATCTGAATTTACATAATCCAAGAATGAATAATTCCACTTGCTAAGTCTATTAACAACAGCATCCTTATAAACTCCAAGCATTGAACCAAACTGGTTTGCCTTAGCTATCATCTGACTTGCAGCCTGCTGATTTACAATTGCTTCAAGATTAGCAGAAGGCTGTTTATTATGCCCGTAGTAGTAACTAAAACCAAGGTCACATGAACCTACTGTAAAAGTAAGGCGTCCACCATACTGACTATACTTAAGTTTTGCTGTATCAGGATAAAGGCTGTCAGAACTAAATGAAGAGGCAGCAAGTAAACCGGCAAGACTAGTTGCATTTGCCTTTACAAGACCTTCAACAGTATGAGTCAAGGTCTTAGTTGCCTTTGGCTGCCATACACCAGAAGTTGCAAGACGGTCAGGAGTCATCATAGGTGTATAAATTGCTTCAAATTTAATATTGCTGTTTGTACTATAAACGGCACGGAACATAGGTTCTGCGATACGGCGGTTAATGTAATCAGGAATGATATAATCTGTGTAATCATTTGCATTGAAATTATCAAGAACGTGAAGTTTGTCTCCTTTTCCCCAAACAACCTTCATTTTACCTGCTTCAAACTGTGCATTACCCACATATGCACGAGCAGTAAATTCATCGATAATATCCCAGTAATAACCATCGTATAAAGAAGTTTTATCAAACTTTAACTTCAAGGAAAGATCTGAACTAAGACCTGAATAATCAAAGTTCAATCTTGCAGAAGGGAAAGCATCTGTCTTAAGTTCTCCAAAACTTGGACGGTCTGCAAATCCCAATTCTGTTGTTCTTTCTCCAGTGATTTCATCCTGTTCTGTAATGTAATCATAATCACTGGCTTCAACATATGCTCGTCCACTTACTTCTACTGAACCACCGATTGTGACTTTTGGTTCTTCAATTTCATCATAAGATTCAAAATCGTCAAAATCCTGGGCAAAAGCAGCAACAGAAATAGCAAGTGCTGAAAAAGCGAATAAAAGTTTTTTAGCAAAAATCATAAATAAAGTTCCCTATTAAGTTATTTTTTACCAGTATTAAGCCAGTTCTGTGTGAAGTATGTATCTGAAATAGGATTGTCAAATTCAATCTTATCAACAGTTACTTTTGTTGAGTGCCCTGTAACAAGATTTTTTACAAGCTGGCATTTTCTGAGCTGATATTCTGTACCTTTAGCGCCTGTGACAACACCGTGATCTAAAAGTTCAGCAGTCTTAATCATTTTATCCTTTTTATCATAAAATTCCTGTTTCAGAGGAAGATAAGATGATTTGTCAATGTACTGAATGCGGTATGCATATTCGATGGCCTTATTTGCTACAGGGAATGACTTAATTTTCCATGAAGAATAAGATTTTCCACCAACTGTAACAGAACAGTTTTCATCAAGCATTGTGTGTTCATCATCTGTGAGTTTACGAAGAGTCATATCATTGTAAGTATAATCAGAACCTACGAAAGCTTTTGAACGTTCTGCTGTAGCAATTCGTCTTGTAGTCTTCAAAGATGGTAAATAAATCCATTTATCGTCATCCTTATTAGATTTTTCTGCCTGCAGAACACGAGTGCTCTTAATAGAAGCTGGTGATTTAAAATCGAATACAGTAGAAGTAATTCCGTTTTTACGGTTACCAAACTGCTGGATAACGCGATGTTCAGTTACATTACCGTTTTTATCAATTAAATCCATAAGAAGTGTACTTACCGAATAATCTGGAACAGGAAGTCCTAAAGATTTTTTTACAATTTCTGTAGCATCATCTGCAAAAGCAAAAGCAGCTGACAACATTAATGTAATTCCAAATACACGAGATAAAATTTTAGATTTCTTCATTTTTTCCTCCAATTAATTAAGCAAATTAAAATTTATCAGTATATATTTTATCATGATATAAAGAAATGGCAATTGGTAAAAGAAAAAAAAAGTCCAAGTCAATTGACTTGGACTTTAGCGCGAGTGACGGGGCTCGAACCCGTGATCTCCGGCGTGACAGGCCAGCGCGATAACCAGCTTCGCTACACCCGCGTGTGTGAAAATAACATTATAAGATTTCTAAAAAAGTGTCAACAGATAAAAAGTAAAAATAAAAAAAATACTTTGCTTTATAGACACGCTGTCTCATTTTAATATATAATTTGTGATACGTTTACATGAAAAGGGTGTTAAAAAAACACTAGGAGGATAGTTGGCATACGCAAACAACAACAACAAAACTAACGGTCTGAGAATCAATGAAATGATTCGTATCCGCGAGATTCGTCTTATCGATGACGAGGGAAACCAGAAAGGAATTGTTCCTACAATGGAAGCCCTGAAACTTGCAAAGGAGAAGGATCTTGACCTTGTTGAAGTCAGCCCTAATGCCAACCCACCGGTTTGCAAAATACTCGACTATGGTAAGTACAGGTTTGAACAGGAAAAAAAGCTCCGAGACGCCAAGAAAAACCAGAAAGTACTTAAGTTAAAGGAAATTCGCATGCAGCCAAAAATTGGCTCAGGCGACCTTGATACTAAAGCCAAGCATGTACAGGAATTCCTTGATGAGGGCGATAAGGTAAAAGTAACAATCCGTTTCCGCGGTCGCGAACTTGCCCATACCGAACTCGGATATGACGTCCTGAATGAAGTTTTAAAAAGGCTTACTTCAGCGTATGTTGTGGAAAAACAGCCAGCAATGGATGGAAAAACAATGTCCATGACAATATCTGCAAAAGCCAAATAATTTTTTAGAGGTACAAGAAAATGCCTAAGATGAAGACTAAGAAGTCTGCTGCTAAACGTTACTCTCTTACAGGTAGCGGAAAAGTAAAGCACAAGAAACAGAACCTTCGTCATATTTTGACAAAGCGTTCACCAAAAAGAAAGAGACAGCTCCGCGAAACTGGTTATGTTGCTGAAGCTGATGCAAAAAGAATTCGTAAGCAGATGTTGCCTTACGGTTAATGGAGAATAGAATATGTCAAGAGCAATAGACGGAACAAAAAGAAAGAACCGCCGCGTAAAAATCTTAAAGCTTGCTAAAGGTTTCCGCGGAGACAGAAAATCAAATTACAAACCAGCAAAAGACGCTGTAGTAAAAGCTCTCAGCCACGCATACGTTGATCGCCGTGACCGCAAAGGAAATTTCCGTGCTTTGTGGATTTCTCGTATCAATGCAGCAGTTCGTGACGAAGGTCTTTCATACTCACGTTTCATTGATGGTCTTACAAAAGCCGGTATTACAATTAACCGCAAGGCTCTTTCTAATATGGCAATTGAAGATCCTGTAGCATTCAAGGCAGTTGTAGAAGCTGCAAAAAAAGCTCTTAACGCTTAAGGAAGCTATAGATGATTTCTCTCGATCAAATCTTAATTCTTGAACAGAAAGTAGAAAGTGCTGTAAAAAAAATATCACAGCTGCAGGCTGAAAACGATGCTCTTCGCAGTAAATGCGCCGAGCTCACAAATGCGCTTTCAAGCAAGTCGGAGCAACTTTCTTCATTCGAACAGGATCAAGGTTTGATTGAGAGTAGAATCGCACAAATTATCAACAGATTTGCAAACATCGAAAATTCGGTGATGGATGCAATAACTCAGAATACAACTGCTCCTGTTCAGGCAGCAGCTCCTATCAGATCAGAAAATAAAGTAGAAAATTTTCAAGTTCAGCAGCACATTCAAGAAAAAGAAAATCTTCCAGAAGAAAAAACTTTCTTAAATCAGAGTTTTGCTAAACCTGTAAGCGAAACAAAAAATGAAGTACAGGAAGATAATCCTTTCGATCAGGTCGAAGAAAATCAAAACCAGGATCAACCAAGTTTTTTTGATATGAACGAAGTTGAAGAAGATTCTAACTCAGCTAATAACGACGATACACAGTTCGATATTTTTTAAACATGGGAAATTTACAAATTGATATTTTAGGAACTTCTTTCGCAATAAAAGCTAATGAAGATTCAGAATATTTAAATAAACTTTTAGGATATTACAAAAGAATTGTAAATCAGTTGGAAGAATCAGGCTCACTTCACTCCCCTTTGCAGATTTCCATTCTTACCGGAATTATGCTTTGCGACGAATTGTATAAAGAAAAAGGAAGAAAGGTAAAATTCCAGACAGCACTTGAAAAAAATTCCACAGATGAAGAAGCAGATAAAATTACAAAATCTTTAATCGATAAAATCGATCAGGTTCTAAAATGACACGTATTTGGCTAGACGCCGATTCAGCCCCAATTTTAATTAGAAATTTCATTGTAAATTTTGCAGAAAAAAATGATACTGAAGTTTTCTTTGTGGCAAACAGAAATATAAGTGCAAAAAAAAATAACTACAAAATGATAATCTGCGAAAAAGAAAAAGATTCAGCTGACAATTACATTTTTGAAAATTCAAAAAGCGGAGATCTTGTTATTACAAAAGATTTAAGTCTTGCCTCTAGACTTTTAAGCAAAGAAATAAAAGTTATCAACGACAAGGGAATAATTTTCACCAGAAGTTATATACAGACACACCTTGAAGAAAGAGAAATGAATATTCAACTAGCTGCACTAGGCTTTGGAGAAAAAAAAGCCTCATACAGCGAAGAAAATTTTAAAAAATTCAGAAAAAGTTTCTTTGAAACAGTTGAAAAATTAAATAACTAAATATTAGATTTCTTCGATATCCGAATAATCAAGAAGAATCTTTTCTACACGCTCACGAACTTTTATAAATGCCAAAACTATTTCTGGATCAAACTGAGTTCCGGAACCATTTTGTATTTCAGAAAAAGCGTCATCAAGACTCCAGGCATCTTTGTAGCATCTTTTATGAGAAAGGGCATCAAAAACATCTGCCACACTAACAATTCTAGCTGCAAGAGGAATATCCTTTCCTTTTAGAGGTTTTGTATTAATAATTGGATCCCCTAGTTGGAATCCTACAAAATTATTGGCTTCAGTGTATTTTTCTCCAGGATAGCCGGCTTCAGAGCCATCCCAGCGTTCATGATGACGAAGAGCCACATCAAGTGACATTTGATCAAGTTCTGTTTCAGGAGGATAGAATAGCATAGCCCCAATACAGGTATGACTCTTCATTATAGCCCTTTCTTCTTCTGAAAAACGAGCTGGCTTCTTAAGGATAACATCTGATATACCAACCTTTCCGATGTCATGGAATTTAGCCGCAATCTTTAAATTATCTCGATAAACCTGTCTTTCTTCTTCTGGAATATTTTGTTCAAAAGCCCAGCGGTCATAAATTTCGAGAGAAATACTAGAAACCCTTTCAACATGTGTATAAGTTTCTTTTGGATCACGGAATTCAGAAAGTTTAAGCATCTTTCTATGAGTTTCACGGGTGTCATAAGCTCGTTTAAGAGCCCGAACCGCAGCAAGAGCAAAATGAGCAATAAAAGAATCGTCGTCCTGATTAAATGAAATTACATTTCCATTCTGATCAAGTTTATTAATAATCTGAAGAACCCCTAAAACAATACCGTTATGCATAACCAAAGGAATCGTATAAATTGACTTTGTCTTATAGTTGGTTGTTAGATCAGTCTGTTTATTAAACTTGTAAGGACAAGATTCTGGAACATTGTATGCATCGTTAATTATCAGAGTCTCTTTTGTTTCCGCTACATAGCCTGCGATGGAATTTTTACTTATAGGGAAAGAGAAAAATAAATAAGGTAGTTTTTCACCTAATGGAAGAGAACGAAGTTGAGTATCATTTTGAGCATGTTTAATTTTAAGGTTATTACCTTCGATTATGTAAATTGAACCAGCATCTGCATTTACAATTGAACGAGTTTCCGTCAAGATTTTTTCCAAAAGAACATCAACATCCTGAATTTCATCAAGTTTTTGTTCCAGTTCAATTAAATGGCGGTATTTTATTTCTCTATCAGTAAATATATTTTCCATACAAACAATAATTTTAATGCTATTAGAGCTTTAAAATCAAGTAGATATCCCATAAAAAAAATCTACTTTATGGCTTTAATTCTCTGTGTTATAATAATTAAACATGAATCGAAGTAATATAATAATTATTTCTCTTTCTCTTATTTTACTAGCCGGATGCCAGACAACTTCAAACAAAAATTTTGAAAAAGTTGAAAAAATAAGTTTTTTATTTGCTGGTGACATCATGGCCCATAAACCCAATTTTAACATGAAAAATTATCCTGAAATATGGAAAGATATAAAACCAATAGTAGAAAGCCATGATTTTAGTTTTGCAAATATAGAAGCCCCTGTTTCAGAAGACTTACCCTACTCTTCCTTTCCAAACTTTAATATGCACCAGGAGTATCCTGAAGAAGCCATAAAAGCAGGTTTTAATGTTTTTTCCCTGGTTAATAATCATACTAACGACCAGGCCTTGGAAGGTATGATGGCAACTCTTGAATGGGCAGACAAAGTAGAAAAGCAAAGCCTTTTTAGTGACAGGCAAATATTTTTTTCCGGGATAAAAAAAGAAAAGTCTTCTAATTTGGACTACAAAATATTAACTAAAGATAACTGGACTATTCTTTACTGTGCTGCAACTGAAATTCTTAATAGACCAACTTTTAAAGAATACATGAATTTTGTATATCCCGGTAAAAAAGGAAGAAATAATTTTATTGAAGAGATTCGTAGAATAAGACAGGAGAATTCAGTTGACCTTTTTGTTTTATCCCTTCACACAGACGAAGCCGAATACGTTGCTCCTGTAGAAAAGAGTCGCAGGGATTATTATATGGAACTATTAAATGCAGGAGTTGATGTTCTGTGGACAAATCATCCGCATATTCCCCGGGAAAAAGAATTTATAGGAAATGGGGCGACACAAAAGCTAGAAAAAGTTATAATTTATGGAAACGGAAATGTTATTAGCGGACAGCGCTGGGAACCGGATTTTAACAACCCCTCAAATCCTAGAGATGACACCGGCGACAGTTACCTTCTAGAAATTGTCTACGAAAAAACACCAGGCGAAAAACCGTTTATAAAAGAAAAAAACACTATATTTATTACAACCTATATTACCAGGAAATGGGAATTTGTAATAAAGAAACTTGACGATGAGTTTATCAATGAATTAAATGAGACTGGAAATAGAATCTGGTCTAAATATTTATTTAACAGAAAACAAATTACGGAAAAAACAAAGGAAACTATAACATGGCAATAGAATACACAAAATTACCAGTTTACGAACAAAAAGAAAGAATTCTTGAAGCTTTAAAAGATAACCAGGTAATTGTTGTTCAGAGTCCGACTGGTTCAGGTAAGACCACTCAGCTTCCTATTATTTTGCACGAAGCAGGTTATGACCAGAACGGAATGATAGCCGTAACACAACCAAGACGAATAGCTGCTCTTTCGGTAAGTGAATTTATTTCAAAACAATTAGGCACAAGCTATCCCGGCTTAGTCGGCTACAAAATGCGATTCGAAGACAAAACCGACGAAACAACAAAAATCAAAATTATGACAGATGGCATTTTACTTCAGGAAATGAAACTTGATCCCTGGCTTTCAAAATACTCTGTCATTATGGTAGATGAAGCTCACGAAAGAAGCCTTAACATTGACTTTGTTCTAGGGCTTTTAAAAAGAGTATTAGAAGTAAGGAAGGAATTTAAAGTAATAGTAAGTTCCGCAACAATGAACGCAGAGGCCTTCAGCAAATATTTTGCTTCCTGCCCTATTGTTACAATAGACACAATAACTTACCCGGTTACAATGGTTTACGATCCTCCTGCAATATCTGCCAGTACAACAAACGAAGCAGCATGCACAGCACTTTTGAATAAAATCTGCGGTACAGTAGAACGCATTCTGGACAACGAAGAAGATGGAGGAATTTTGATATTCCTGCCAGGTGAAAAAATCATTAAAGACTGCATGAAAATGCTGGACACCTCCCATTTTGCAAGAAAAATACACACCCTGCCTCTATACGGAAGACTTTCAAAAGAAGATCAGGAAAGAGTCTTTTTACCTGCTCCTAAAGGCAAAAAGAAAATAATCATATCAACAAACATAGCAGAAACCTCTGTAACAATTTCAGATATCACAACCGTTATAGACTCGGGACTGGCAAAATTAAACTTTTATAATCCCAGAACCTTTACTTCAAGTCTAATAGAAACACCTGTGAGCAAGGCTAGTTGTAACCAAAGACGAGGCCGTGCGGGTAGAACCCAAGCCGGAACCTGTTACAGACTCTATCCCAGAAAAGATTTTGACACACGCCAAATGTATACAACCGAAGAAATTTATAGAACCGACCTGAGTGAAGTTATTCTTCAAATGGCTGATTTAGGTATCACCGATTTCGCCGAATTCGATTTTATTTCTGCCCCAGAAAAAGAAAATATATACGGAGCTGTAGATACTCTTAATATTTTAGGTGCCCTGGACAAAGACAACAGCCTTTCTTCCGTTGGAAAAATGATGGTTCAATTCCCACTAGAACCAAGAATAAGCCGTATAATTGTTGAATCTATAATGCGATACCCAGATGTTCTAGAAGAAATTCTAATTGCAGCTTCCTTTCTTTCAGCGAATTCACCATTTATGCTTCCTCCTGGAGAAGAAATGGAAGCCCGCCGTGCCCACCATGCATTCAGAGATATTCAGGGAGATTTTGTTTCATATCTCCACCTATTTAAAGCCTTTGAAAAAGCTGAAGACAAAGAAAAATTCTGCAAGCGCTCTTATCTTGATGAACGCATCATGAAAGAAATTGAAAATATTGACAATCAGCTTAAAGATATAGTCTACCATATGCAAATACCTGTTTGCGGAGGTGGAAATCTTTCTGATTATCTTTGCTGTATTTCTAGCGGAATGATGCAGTTTGTCTGCGTACGAGTAAAAAGAGACACTTACAGAAGTTTAACGGCAGACCACATCAGCATACATCCAGGAAGCGTTATGTTTAAGCAGGATCCTCTTTACATCGTTGCCGGAGAAATAGTAAGAACAAGTAGAATGTATGCCATGAGCGTTTCTCCTCTAACTAAAAGCATATTAAATCAACTTTCCCCAGATTTGCTTGATAGGCTTGAGCACTGTAAACCTGGAAAAAGCCTTGAAAAACAAGCAGATATCTACGAAAAGAATGTAGAAAAGAAGAGAAAAGAAAAAGAATCTGGCAAAAAAGTTTTTGAATCGAAGAAAAATGGCGATTCTGTTACAATCGGTGGAAGCATTTTTGAAATAAAAAAGAGTCACGGGAAAAAAATTGTACAAATGGCTCTCGAAGATTTTATTACTGCTGCTAAATTTGAAAAAGATTTTGATAAGCTCAAAGGCTTTGGAAATCTCAAATCAAAGATTATATGCCCGGACGGATACTCTCTTCTTGACGGTGAAAAACTTTCAACATCGGTAAAAATTGCAAAAGCGATTTCTCTAAAACCTATAAAAGAAAGTGAATGGCAGAGAAAACTAAATATCAACATAAACGACGATGGGGCTGCAAGAATTATAGTGTCTGCCGTTCAGAATATTCTTCGCGTGGCTGTAGCTAAACAAAAAAGCCGAGAATACGGTTTTATATGCCTTTTCACAGACGGAAATGGTACATTCTGGAACAAAATTTCTAGAGGCTTTTCAACAGCTTTAAATGAAAGTTTAGCAACCCTTGAAAGTCTTGCAGATCAGAAAGAGAACTTCTTTACGGAAGAAGAAATAAGCATAATCAACGAAAAATACAGAATTCTTTCTGAACTTTCAAAATAAAATTAGTCTTTTGAATCGGCTGGAACATCTTTTGTTTCAGCCTTTTCATTTTTAGCGTCAACTTTTTTTTCTTCGGCTTTACTTTCTTCTTCGGGATTTTCTTCCATACCTAGAAGTTTTCTTGCCCTCTTTCTGTTTGCAACATTACCGCTTTTAGCTTCTGCTATTTTTACAAGTGCTCCTTTTGCAGAATCATAACGGCCGCTCTTAAACATATCTATTCCAAGACCAACAGTTGAAGAATCCTTTGATTCAAGATACTTTTCGCAAACTTCCGCAAATGAATCCTGTGGATTTTTAGCAATTGTTACACCAATAGCCTTTCGAAGTGGCTTTCGTCTGTCATCTTCTACAACAGAGAGAGCCAGCTCTTTAATTTCCTGGACTCCACAAGCATTTTCTCCGAACTTAAGAAGAGCCTCTGCTGCCATATTTTTTGCTGAATCCGAACCTTTCTTTTCTTTCAAAAGTGAAATCAAATATTCGTTTCCTTCATTTGTATTTAGCTCTGCAATTGCAGGATAAGACTCTTTTTTAACGGAAGTTTCATTGTCATTTTTTGCCCTATAGATGAGAAATGTAACAGCTTCCTTTAACTTCATTTCCCGACAGGCTTTTATTGACTGAAGCCTTACTTTTACATGGTCATCTCGGATACCCTGAAGAATAAGATTTCTAGCTTTTTCTGAATCTGGAAAATTCAAAAGCCCCTTAATACAGTACTCCCTCATATTCGGGTCGCCATTTTCATAAAGGTTTATTAGAATCGGAATAGATTCTTCTTTTTTCATATTACCTAAGGCTTCTGCAGCATACTGGCGAACAAAGCCGTTTTCATCTTCATTCTGAGCAATTTCTACAACCTGCTCCCAAGTTTCAACTGCATTCATCTGACCTAAAGTGCGCATTAAAGCTTGTCTCATTGGTATTTCCAAATCGTCACGCTCTAAATATTTTGCAAGATACTTAGCTTCCTTTTTTCCGCCGGTTTTTCCTAGTGCAGACAGGGCTGCATTGAAATACTCTTCGTTTTCGCCTTCCAGGATTTTTACAAAAGCAGGTGCAGCTTCAGAACAATGAACTTTCGAAGCGTATTCGATACATTTTGTTACAAAGGATTTGCTTTCATCATAAGGATCATCTAAAATTTCAACAACATAATCGCATAAACATGGATCTTCAGATTTTGCAAAGTAATCCATAATCTTTGAACGAACATCATTACTGCTCGTAGCATAAAACAAGTCATACAAAGTATCTATAAACCTAGGATCATCTTCTTCTACAACTTTATCTACAACAGCAGAAATCTCAGAAGGAGTTCCATAATTTAAAGTTTCTGTCTTTTCCTTAAAATCACTCTTATCTTCATCTTTTTTTTCTGCCTTGGAAAGCTTTTCAGAATCAGCTTTTTTAGGGCTTTTCTTTTCTGGAATTGTAACAACTATATTTGTAAAGTCTTCATCGTATTCATCAGATGAAGCCTTTGCCTCTGGCACACCATACAAAGACTGAACGATTTCTGAACTTTCATCTGAAGAAAGAACTTCATCTGCTTTCTGCTCAGGCTCACTTTCCAAAGGAAAACTTTCAGGCATTTCTTCTGCATCAGTGCCGCTAGTCTCTTCACTTACATTAAGAGCTTTTTCTGCATATGGGTCATTTATTGTATCATCTGTCTGTGCTTTTCGACTTGGTTCTACAGTATTATCATCAAGTCCTTCTACATAAGAAGGCTGAACTTCAGCATCTTCTTTTTTTTCACCTTGAGCCAAAGTGCTTTCTATCATATTCATAAATTCGTCATCACTTTCATCCGCAAAAAGTGAAGCATTAAACAAGAGACAAAAGAATAAAACATATGCAAAAATTTTCTTCATCACTGTATATTTCCCTCTCTGTATCGGTTTAAGAAATTCTTTTTGTATTCTTCAAAACGGTCTTCAGAAATGGCAGTCCTTATTTCGTTCATCATCTGGTGAAGGAAAGCTAAATTGTGATAAGAAGCCAGCATTGAACTTAAAATTTCCTGCTCTTTAAAAAGATGTCTTAAATAAGCCCTGGAATAAGTTCGGCATACTTTACAGTTACATTGAGGATCAATTGGCTTAAAATCGTGTTTAAATCTTTCCTGTTTAATTGAAAGCTGTCCGTCATGAGTAAAATAGGCACCATTTCTTGCATTTCTTGTTGGAAGAACACAGTCAAACATATCAACACCATTGGCAACAGCTTCAAGAATATATTCAGGAGTTCCAATTCCCATAACATATGCCGGTTTATCTTCTGGCAAAAGATTCATTGTATACGAAAGAAATTCAATAAACTTGTCTTTTGGTTCCCCTACACTCAAGCCGCCGATTGCAATTCCCGGTAAATCAAGTTCAGCAACAAACTCTGCACTTTGCTTTCTTAAATCTTCAAAAAAGTTTCCTTGTACGATTGGAAAAAGAATTCCCTTATAACCCTTTTGACCTTCTTCCAGCCACTGTTTTTTTGCTCTCTTTGCCCATTCAGAAGTAACCTTCAAGGCGTGTTCTGCTTCTTTTCTTTCTACTCCATAACCAGAGCATACATCCAGCTGCATCTGAATATCCGAATTAAAGAGAGCCTGTGTTTGAACTACATTTTCAGGAGTAAAAAGATGATAACTTCCGTCTATGTGACTCTGAAATTTTACACCTTCAGGATTAATTTTTCTGAGCTGAGAAAGTGAAAATACCTGGAAGCCACCGGAATCTGTAAGGAAATTCTTTTTGAACTGAGAAAAGCCGTGAAGTCCTCCAGCCTCATTTATAAGTTCCGGTCCTGGACGCAAAAAAAGATGATAAGTATTGGCAAGAATAATTTCAAAGCCGATTTCTTCAAGATCATCTTTTGAAATAGCTTTTACAGTTGCACAAGTTCCAACTGGCATAAAAACAGGAGTATGAACGGGTCCATGTGGCAATTCCAGTAATCCTGTACGAGCTTTTCCATCCGAACTTTTGTGTAAAATGTTAAAAATTTTCATAATTTATCCTTGTAAAATACTTAAGTTCTTGCGTAATGCAAAAGAACGATACTTATAATTATAAATAAAAATACTGGAAACCAGGCTCCCATAAAAGGAGTGATATAACCAAACTTTGCAAGCAGCATTGTTATCATCTGAAGTACATAGAAAAGAACAGCAGCACTAACAGAAAGAGAAAGGCTTATCAAGAGAACATTTTTTCGAGATTTTCCAGAAAGTCCAATAGAAAGGAAAACGACAATAAAGACGATAGCTGGAAAGGCAAACTTTTTGTAGTATTCAGAAAGTTCCTGGTTAAAGGGTAAGCCTGTTCTCTTAAGGTGATTGATGTAAACTTTAGCCGTATGAGAATCAACTTCTGCAATTGTAACAACATTATTCTGAAAAGTTTCGTAGGGTTCATTCAAGCGCTTAATCATTTCCTCAGATGGCTCACCTGTATAAATCGTATTATTATCGTACTTATACAAAACAGGTTTTATAAGATTCCAGTGATTTTCTTCTTCATTCCAGTTAGCAGAATCCGCATGAACAATTGCATCAAGTTTATTTTCCTTGTTTCTATAAACCAAATACAAATCTATTAAACGCTTAACAGAGTTATCATAAAATTTGGCCTTGTATACTATGTAGCCATTTTCAGAAATAACCACGATATTATTTTTATTCAGGGACTTTTCTTCTTTTAAAAGTTGCCCCTGAAGCTGAACTTTTTTTGAATAAGTTGGAACAACAAGATAATTTTCAAAAAAATAAAGCCCAAAACTCATCAAGACTGAAAAGACAAGAAGTGGAAAAGTAAAATGGAGCAATGAAATTCCACAAGAAAAGATAGCCGTTAGTTCGTTATTTGCATATAAATCACTTAAAGTATATGCAACGGCAAAAAGGACTCCCAAAGGCATTGCATACCAGCAGGTTTTTGGGAAGTATAAAAGCATAACCTCGGCGACCTGAACTGCAGTAGCTTCGTTCTGAAGATAGTTTGTTAGATTCATCAAAAGGTCGACTAAAATCAGTACAAGTGAAAAAAAGCCGAGAGAACCTAAAAAAATCGGAATAAAACGTTTGAATAAATAAAGGACAAGTCTCATTTGCGTTTTAGGACGAAATACAAAAGACCGCCCGTTACCCCAACTATAGTATTCGGAAGCCACATGGCAACAAAAGCATCAATTCCGATTCTAAGAGAGAACATTTGACCGATAATCATCATTGCCCAGTAAAGAACACAGATAACAAGTCCAAAAATCAAACCTATAGTCTGGCCATTATGTTTTCCAAAAATAAAGGCTAAAGGAAGAGCTAGAATTGCAAAGAAAATTGAGCCAAAGGGATTTGAAAATTTCTTAAAATATTCCATCCGATATTGATTAAGAGCTTTTGGATTTATATTATCCATCTTTTTAAGTCTCTTAATCTGCCGCCCCAAGTCGAAAGATGTCATTTCTCGTGGAGAAGTTCTTGTATTTGTATTAAGCATTGCTGAATCAAAAATATTCATAGTCATAGTCTTGGCATCAAGAACTTCGTAATCGGAAATATTATCTGTCTTCAATGAAGTTACAACAGAATCGGTCATATTCAACTGCATAAGAACGCCTTCATCCCTAGCTGTAAGAAGATTTGATTTTCCGGCAACAATAATACGCTGTGTATTATCCTTTTCATCAAATAATATTAAATCGCTTACTTCTGTATCTTTTACATCACCTGTAATAAGAATGGATTTATTAAAAAACTTTATGGAATTAGGTTCCAGTTGAACAGAAGGATTTGAAGTAAGAATTTTTCGATAAAGCTGATTATATTTTATGGTTCCGATAGGCAAAAGATAGTCATTTACAAAAAATGATGCAATTGAAATAAAAAAACCTAGAACGAAAACTGGAATCATAATCATTACATAACTTTGCCCAGAAGCCCGGATTATAAGAACTTCATTATCACTCATAATTCTACCAAGACACATCAAAAAGCCAACAAGTGTAGAAAAAGGAGCAGACTGCGAAATTACAAATGGAAGAGTATAAATCATAAGACTTACAGTATCCTTAAATGGAACCCTCTGCTTTAAGAGCTCTCCAATAAGAAGAAGAATCTGGTTTACAAAGAAAATCATAAAAAAGAAGAGAAAAGAAACCCCAAAATAAAGCAGAAGCTCCTTACACAGATAGCGGATAAGAACATAATCCCCCAGCTGCCCCTTTCCAAGATACTTAACTTGAAAATATTCGATTTTTTCTAATATGCGGTTTACATACTTTGCCGCATATTTTTCATACAGGGAAAAAAGTAAATCAATAAGAGAATTTATTTTAGATAGTAAAATTTTCTTTGCTTCTGCATAAAAATCCAGAAGCATATCTAGAAAATTATCTGAAAATTTCAAGCCTTTACCCCAGTAGAACCAAAACCGCCGGCACCTCTTTCAGTTTCATCGAGCTTGTCGGTAAGTTCGAAAATCCCCTGCGTTACAGGTGCTATGATAATCTGTGCGATACGATCACCATTAGAAACAGTAAAATCTTCATCGCCAAGATTAATCAGTATTACACAGAGTTCT
The DNA here is from genome assembly GCA_024693045.1 of Treponema sp. GTDB lineage: Bacteria > Spirochaetota > Spirochaetia > Treponematales > Treponemataceae > Treponema_D. The sequence goes on along the minus strand of JAILLQ010000005.1, from coordinate 53,850 downwards.
CCCCGGTAATCACTATCGATAGTACCAGGTGTATTCAAAACAGTAACTCCATTTTTAAACGCAAGTCCTGAACGAGGCCGAACCTGAATTTCATAGCCTTCTGGAATAGCAAAGAAAAGTCCTGTTTTTATCATTGCCCTTTTACCAGGTTTAATAACTACAGGAGAATCAAGGTAGGCTTGCACATCGGCACCAGCAGAACCAGAAGTTTTATATTCAGGAATTTTTACGCCTTCCAAAGCGACACATTTTATTTTACAAGTATTCATGAGAAGATTATAACAAAAATATAGGAATTTGTCAGTCAGAGAGCTGCTTACAAATAAAAGATAAAGACTTATTTTCCACAGTGGGGATTTTCACAACTCTTGCAATCAGATTTATTTTCGAACATTTCTTTCATCGTTCTCCAGCCTAAAACAGCACATTTTACACGAGCTGGCATTTTAGCAATATCTTTCAAAGAAGCGGCTTCATCTAATTCTTCGAGAGATTCATCAGAAAGTTCACCTCGAATCATGCCCATAAAAGTATCATTCAATTTAACGGCTTCTTCGACAGATTTTCCGATAACAAGATCAAGCATCATATCGCAGCTGGCCTGACTTACAGCACAACCACTTCCTGTAAAAGAGCCGTCAATAATTTTTCCATTTTCAACTTTAAGCTTTAAAGTAATGTTATCACCACAACTTGGATTTACACCGTTTAAAGAAATTGTCGCATCCTGCAAATCCGCTTTATGAGAAGGATTGATGTTGTGTTCGTTTAAAATTTCTCTGTAAAGTTCCTGTGTATCCATAAAAGGCTCCTTTTATATAAAGTTGAAAATAAAAAGCAGTTTAGTCCTTGTAACCACTCATACTTCTAATTTTAGCAAGAACCTGGGCAAATTTGCAAACTTCTTCTTCATCATTATACAAATAAAGACTTGCCCTGGCACTAGCTGGAAGATTCAGATAGGCTCCTAAAGGTTGAGCACAATGATGACCTGCTCTTATTGCAATTTTTTCGGTATCAAGAAGACTTGCAATATCATGTGGATGAACGCCGTCAATTGTAAAAGTAACAATTCCACAATGCTTTGAAGGATCTTCATTTCCTATAATATGAACATGAGGAATCTCTTTCATTTTTTGAATTAAGAGTTCTGCAAGTTTATTATCATGTGATTGTATATTTTCGATACCAATATTCTTAAGGTAATCAATAGCTGCAGCAAGACCCACAGCCCCGGAAGCATTTACAGTTCCTGCCTCGAATTTATGAGGAAGCTCTGCCCAGGTTGCACTTTCGCGGGTAACGTATTCAATCATTTCTCCGCCGCGAAGGAAGGGTCTCATTTTTTCGAGCAGTTCCTTTTTGCCATAAAGAACACCGATTCCCATAGGCCCCATAAGTTTATGACCGCTAAAAGCAAAAAAATCCGCATCTAAGTCTTTTACACAGACTTTCATATGAGGAGTTGACTGAGCACCGTCTACAACGCAGATAGCACCAACTTTATGAGCCAACTCTGCAATTTTTTTTACCGGATGAGTAATACCAAGTACGTTAGATACCTGAGCAATTGCAACAACTTTCGTTCTACTGTTGATTTTTTTGAATTCACTTTCAGGAAAAAGACAGGTATCTTTATCTGGTTCAAGCCAGACAAGTTTTGCCCCTTTTTCTTTACAAAGCATCTGCCATGGAAGTATATTCGAGTGGTGTTCTGTTACAGAAACAACAATTTCGTCACCTTCATGAATATTATCAAGCCCCCAGGTATAGGCTACCAGATTCAAGGACTCAGAAGCATTTCTTGTAAAAATAATTTCACAATCCTTTGCTCCGATAAATGAAGCAACTGTATGACGGGCCGACTCATATTGCTCGGTAGCTCTTCCACTTAAATCATAGAGACCACGAAGAGGATTGGCGTTGTCGTGTTCATAAAAGTTTTTTAAGGCCTCAATTACCTGCCGAGGACGCTGTGTAGTTGCGGCATTATCAAAATAGATAAGACCTTTATTGTCTTCATGCTCAAAAAGTGGAAAATCAGATTTAAAATTCAAAGACATACTTCCTCTTCTTTATAATTCACCAAAAATAGAGTCCATAAAAAGTTCTGTTTTAGAAAGAACTTCTTCATCATCAATAAAGTCCACTGTACTCTGCACTTTGGCACGAGCAATCAAATTTTCAGCGGCTTTGGAATCAATACCACGGTTCTGCATGTAGAAAAGTACGTCTTCTCCTAAACGACCGATTGTAGCTCCGTGTTCCCCAGAAACATCTTCTTCGTCGCAAAGAATTATAGGAATAGAATTATTTACAACTTTTTCAGAAAGTAAAAGAGCTTCTTCCTGTTCTTCCCCAACACTTCCTGCACAACCATTCTTAAAATCAATTGTACCACGATAAGTTTTCTTTGCAGAATCTTTCAATGTACCTGATACATTCATCTGGCATTCAGATTTTTTTCCATGGTGAAGAACTATATAATTCAAATCCAATTCCTGATCATTTTTACAAAAGTAAGAAAGTCTTGATTTAAAAGTCGACTTGTATTCGGCCAAATCGTTTCCAACACCCAAATAAGTCTTTCCGGCACCTAAAATTACATGACTTACTTCAATATGAGCACCTTCAGCACACCTGCTTTCACTTTCATCAATTTGAAGGAATTTTTCACCCAAAAGCTGAACTTTAATAACATGAACTTTAGAGTAGGCCTCTGCATAAATCTGAGTTCTAAGAGTGTTGAAGCCTGCAGAGCCTTTTTCAGAAGATGTAAGAATAATCACAGTAAGTTCAGAATTTTCTTCTGCACGAATAACCTGAGTCGTAGAAACAGCATTCTGTGAAGTAAGGTCGTATTCCAAAACGAGGGGCTTTTCAATTTTCTGACCTTTTTTTACCCGAATGGAAAGAGGCAATGATTCTTCAAAAATCTGTCCACCCTTGTTGTTTAACCCAGAAGTAAGTTCCGGAAGTTTTTCCTCTTCTTCCAAACCATCTTCCCTGTATTCAATGGCATCTGTAAGGCCTCTTACAGCTGGAAGCATATTTTCCATTGAAGTAAAAAGGTTATCTTCAATAGACAATTTTGCATAATCCATTTTTAGCCAGCTCCAGGTAGGAGTGGGCATTTTATTAATCTTCAATTCTGTCATTTACATAGCTCCGTGCATTTCAAGTCGAATAAGATTATTCATTTCAACTGCATATTCCAAAGGAAGTTCCTTTGAAACCGGATTAGCAAAGCCAGAAACAATCATGCTTCTAGCTTCCTCTTCACTAATGCCCCTACTCATGAGGTAAAAAATTGCATCGTTTGAAATTCTACCGATTTTTGCTTCGTGACCAACATCTGCTTTATCTGTAAGAACTACATTTGCAGGAATAGTATCGCTTCTAGAACCAGAATCCAGCATTAAAGATTCACAAGAAATACTTGCCTTTGAATTTTCGGCATTTTTTGCAATATAAACGGCACTTCGGTAAGTAGATTTACCGCCACCCTTCGAAATCGATTTTGAATTAATCAAACTAGTAGTGTCTGGGGCAAGATGTACCATCTTTGCACCTGTATCCAAATCCTGTCCTGCACCGGCAAAGGTAATACCGGTAAATTCGGCTCGGGCACCACGACCAACTAAATCACTTTCAGGGTAAAGACAACCTACATGACTTCCAAAAGAACCACTAACCCATTCAACAATGCCACCTTCTTCAACACGTGCACGTTTTGTGTTCAGGTTATACATATTTTTGGACCAGTTTTCGATGGTAGAATAGCGAAGCTTTGCACCTTTTTTTACAAAAAGTTCTACGGCACCCGCGTGAAGATTTGCTACATTGTATTTAGGAGCTGAACATCCTTCTATAAAGTGCAAATCAGCCCCTTCATCAACTATAATCAAAGTGTGTTCAAACTGCCCTGCACCCTTTGCATTTAATCGGAAATAAGACTGCAATGGAAAAGAAAGTTTTACTCCCTTTGGAACATAAACAAAAGAACCGCCCGACCAGACAGCACCGTGCAATGCAGCAAATTTATGGTCTTTTGGAGTAATCAAAGTCATGAAATATTCTTGTACCATAGGCCCCCATTCAGGACTCTTTACAGCACTTTCAAAATCAAGGTAAATTACTCCCTGTTTTGCGACTTCAGTCTGAATATTGTGATAAACCAGTTCGCTGTCATATTGAGCACCAACTCCAGCTAAACTCTTTCTTTCTGCTTCTGGAATTCCCAATTTTTCAAAAGTTTCTTTTATATCATCAGGAACGTCTTCCCATTTTCCACTCATTTTTGTTTTTGGACGCACATAAGTTGCTATATTGTCCATGTTCAAACCGTCTATATTAGGCATCCAATCGGTAGAAACAGGAGTTTTATTGTATATTTCAAGGGATTTAAGACGAAATTCTTTCATCCATTCCGGGTCTCCCTTTTCTTCACTCAATTTTTTTACGATTTCTGGATTCAAACCAGCTTCAATACGATAAAAATCTTTTTCTGATTCTTCATATCGGAAATCATAAAATTCTCTATTTATATCTGCTACGTTCTGTTTTTCTTCCATACTCTATTCCAAAGGTGGGGGAAGTCTCCCCCTCGCTGCCAAGCAATTCGCTTCACGAGGCGTCCCTGCAAGCAGAGCCGCCTCTCTCCGCTCTCTTGTTTGTCCGCTACCCCCTCTCCTAGGGCGCGGCCCTAAAACCCCTTTCAGGCCTCTTCCAAATAACGATCAAAACCATCACGATTGATTTCGTCTACAAGAGAAGCATCGCCGGTTTTTACAATTTTTCCCTTTACTAAAATATGAGTGTAATCAACATGAAGGCTTTCTAAAATTCTTGTTGAATGAGTAATAATTAAAAGTCCTCCATTCTGATTTTTCTGGTATTCCTGAACACCTTTTGAAACTGTTCGAACTGCATCAACATCAAGACCAGAATCAGTTTCGTCTAAAACGGCTAGACTAGGTTTAAGCATCAAGAGTTGTAGAATTTCACTCTTTTTTCTTTCACCACCAGAAAAACCTACATTTAAATCTCTTCTGGCATAAGAAGCATCCATGTTCAAAAGTTCCATGTTTGCTTTTAACTCTTTCTGAAATTGAAAAAGTTTTACTCTTTCACCTGTTCTCTGCTGAATAGAAGAACGTATAAATGATTCCAATGAAATTCCTGGAACTTCAAGAGGATTTTGAAAAGACAGGAATAAACCGGCTTTAGCCCGTTTATCAGTTGAATCTTCGGAAATATCTTTTCCGTCGAAATATATTTTACCGCTATTTAATGTATACACTGGGTTTCCCATAAGGATATTACCCAAGGTAGATTTCCCGGCTCCATTTGGACCCATTAGAACATGAGTTTCCCCTGCTCCAATTTTAAGGCTTAAGTTGTCCAAAACCTTTTTATCGTCAACACTCACCGAAATGTTCTGTACATCTAGTAATGACATCAATACACTCCTCTCAGGCGGGTAAAAGTCGCCATAAAGTTTGTTTAGCAAATTAGTAGGAAATACCCTTATAATAATAGTTAAAAATTACAAAGCAAACAATCCCGGATTAGCGGTGACTAACTCGATAAAATCTCATTTGCGATTTTTTAAATAAATTTTATTCCATTCTTACTAGTTCGTAAAAATCAGAAATTCTAATCACCTTTAATTTTTTTTCAGACAGAGCTTTTACAGCTTCTTCACTTATGTCATCCATAACAATTACTGTTCCGTCTTTCTTTAAAGATTTTATAAGAATTCCACCATGACGATAAACAAGATTTGCAATCTTATAAGCTTCATCGATATTAGTCTTTATTTTAAAGCCAAATCCGTAATTACCAGAAAGTTTATGGCTTAGAAGTGCCCTAGATTTCTTTCCATACAGTTCAGCGATTTTTGCAGTAACCTCTTTTATGTGTCTAGAAATTTCCCTTTGTTCAAGGTATTTTTCTACACTCACTTTTATACCGCGATTCTTTTCCAAAAGCTCTTCAAGACCCAGCTTATTTTTTTCACAAAAAGCCTTTGCAAGGAGCATGGTCATTTTTGCATCATCCTGGCTTTTATGACTCACAAGTCCATCCCTTGAAACTCCATAAATGGAACACCATTCTTCCAGCCCCTTACCTTTTTCAACCTGATTTGCCTGGTTCACGATTACAGCAAGGTCATAGCAGGCGTAGTTTATAGATGGTAAAGAATAGCGTTCACAGGCACTCTGCAAAAATCCAATATCATTCGTAGAACTAAAACCAAGAATTTTACGGTCAGGAGCTTCCATAAGTTTTTTGATACCTGAATGAAAAGCTTCAAAATTATGCTGAGCCCTAAAATAATCCTTTGAATAGGCAAGATTGCATTTATTTTTGGGATCAAAAAGATACCAGTCAAATTCCGTTTCAGGATTCATTACAACATCATCCTGGTCCAGAATTTCAAAATTTTCATTTACAACTACATATCCGAAGGAACACATTTTTCCAATTCCATCGAAACAGTTTGCACATTCAATATCAAAAAAAAGATAAGACTTATCCATAATTTACTCCTGCCTGAAGTTTTACTTGTAAATTGCAAAAATTGCAGGAATCTTCTTCATTTCAGGAAGTCCGCATTTTTTCCATTCAGCAATACTTTTCGTTTTAATATATTCCTTTTCCGTAGTAATTCCTGCTGCTACGCAAAGTTTTGTTTCTGAGCGACAATTTTTGATAATAGAATCAAACATCTGAGCATTGCGATAAGGCGTTTCTATAAAAAGCTGAGTCTGACCCTCTTTGTAAGCACGGCTTTCCAGATTTTTTATCTTTTGCCCCCTTTCAGCAGGTTTTACTGGTAAATAACCATTAAAAGCAAAACTTTGTCCACTAAAACCACTTGCCATCACAGCCATTAAAATTGAAGAAGGTCCTACGAGAGGTACAACCCTTATTTTTTTTTTCTGAGCAATTGAAACGATATCAGCACCAGGATCTGCTACAGCTGGACAGCCAGCTTCACTGATTACGCCGATTGACTGTCCTTTAAAAATAGGATCCAAATAATTCTGAATATCTTTAATTTCTGTGTGTTCACTAAGTTCAAAGTATTCTGCATCATCAACATGGCTTCCTTCTATTTTTGCAAGGAACCTTTTGGCAGATTTTATATTTTCAACAATAAAGACCTTTATTTCTTTGATTATCTGAAAATTGTAATCTGGAATAACCTTTTTATAATCTGTATCGCCCAAAGTTACGGGAATTAAATATAAAGCACAGTCCATGCTGCAAGTTTACAATTAACAGAAACGAAAAACAAGCGAATAAAATAATAAGAACTTACTCCATCATTCCGCCAAATTTTATTTTATTGTTGAGACAAAATTTTTCATAAGAGAGGGAATCATTTGAAGAAGTGAAACCGGTAACATAAAGCTTTACTTCTTTTTCCCCTGAAGAAGAAATCCCACTTTTCTGCAATTCAAGTGCGTGCCTTACGACACCTTCCCTGCTGTCCAAAACTTTTATGTCACTTCCTGCTTCTTTCTGAATATAATCGGCCATGTTCAAAAAATGTGTGCAGGCAAGAATAATTACATCGCAACCCTCTTGGCGAAAATATTCAACAGCAGGTCTTACAGCAGCAAGTCTTTCTTCCTCTGAAGCTGTAAAAAATTTATGTTCGATAAAAGCGATTAATTCAGGATCTCCCCTGGAAACTAAAGTACAATCGCTTGCAAATTCTTCCTTTAATGCCTGTGTATATGGATGCTTAACAGTTGCATTTGTTGCTAGAAGTCCAATTTTTCTAGTTCTGCTTACCAAAGCGGCAGGTTTTATGGCAGGAACTGTACCAATAAAATTAGTAGAAGGAAAAGACTTTCTTAAGGAATCAAGGGCAGTTACAGAAATAGTATTACATGCTACAACAATTTCAGAAGGATTCCATCTGTTGATAATCTTGTTACTTGCTTCACCGGCTGCTTCTATAATTTCTTCAGAAGTTTTTTCTCCATAGGGAAAATTCTTTGTATCAGCTACATAAACACAAGATGATGACGGACTTTTTTTTAATAAATACAAAAGATAAGGTAAACCGCCAACTCCAGAATCTAAAAATGCAAAATCAACTGCCATACTTTAGAATAATAAATGTTTGACTAATTTCTTGCAATCATTTAGCATTTTTAATATGTTCAGTTTGAATAAATGCTTAGTACGCGCATGCCATAACCTTTCTCTTACTTCAATTGATGACAATGGAATGATAACGGAAGATAAATGCTACTGTCTTGACCATTCACCTAATCCAGGTAAATTGCAACAGGACATATATCTTTACATAATGAATAACGATAAAATCGTTGGTCTTAATGCTTCTGGCATGACTTTTATGGGAATCGATCTTTCCGGGAAAAAATTCTACGGCTGCAATTTTATGCACTGTACTTTTACAAACTGTCATTCAAAAGGCCTTCGAAGCCGCATGAGTATGTTCGATTTCGCAGTTTTTACTGACTGTAACCTAATTGAATCAAATATAATGTTTTCATCGTTCGCAGGATGCACTTTTTCAAGAACACTGTTTACTTCCAGCGACATGGTGCAAAATAACTTTAACGGCATAAATTCTATCCAGACATCCTTTGACGATGCCGATTTATACAATTCACGCTTTATACGGGCAAAACTTGTAAACACTTCATTCCGTAACTGTAATCTAAAAAAAGCCTTTTTCTGTGAAATTAAGCAGGAAAATACTTCGTTTAAGATGTCAAACACCAGAGAAGCAGTATTCAGTGAAGTGGGAAGTGAAATTGAAATGGACACAGGGCACATAAACGACACTTCTGTAAGAGGTGAAATTTTATGAAAATTTACTTTCACATCAATACAAGCGGCTTTTCAAACACATATCTTGTAGCAAACGAAGTTACAAAAGAAGCAGTAATAATAGACCCAGGTAAAATTTCTGAAGAACTTATAAATCAACTGGAAGAAAACAACCTCAAGCTGACTGCTCTACTCATAACTCACAACCACGGAACCCACTCTTCGGGCATAAAAACTCTGATGAAAATTTATTCTCCGGAAATTTACGGAGCTGACTATGAAATTGCAGGTAAAAAAACAAATGTAATTACAGGAGAAGGATTTTTAAGAATCGCCGGTCTAAATGTAAAATACACAACTTTACCAGGTCACACTTCTGATTCCATGATTTATCAGATTGGAAATGCCATTTTTACAGGAGACACCATTTCTGCAGGTAAAATCGGAAGTACAAACTCCAGTTATTCAAAACACATTTTACGCAGAAATATCGATGAAAAAATTCTTTCTCAGGAAGAAAATACAGTTCTCTTTCCGGGGCACGGACCTCCAACTTCTGTTGCGGCAGAAAGAAATTTCAATATGGATATGAACTAGCGGGAAATTAAAGAAACCCTTCCGCATGAAAGACCCCAGGAATCAAAAGCATAAGAATCTAGGATTCTACCGGCATCTTCAAAAGTAATTCCTTTAGTTTCTCGAACCCATGCAGATAATTCAGGCATGTAATTCATAACAGAGCCTCTGTTTGCACAATGCACAAAATAGCCGGCAACAGCGCTAAGAGGCTGCTGCATAATATATGCCATAAATTCGTTATGCATCAGATATTCATCGGAAGGATCATAACCTAAAGTTGGCTGACTTGCCCAATAGCCTTTCATAAAATCCATGGTATTGGCATCTACCGTATAATAAACGGCAGCAACAGCATTTCTGAAATCTTCGTTAATAAAGAAAATTCCGTGCCAGGCTTCATGAGCTATAAAGGCCTGTCTTAAACCAGGACTTGATTCTCTGGAAATAGAGATTACAGCACCTCTTCCCGGCTCGTATTTGTTCCCATTTTTTACAATAAGACCATTTTTAACAAGTATATCCAGTAAAATATACTCTTTCTGAGTCAAAGAAGCATTTACCTCAAAGGCCTTGTTATAAAAACGGGCTAAAGTTTCTGCACTGTAATCATGTGCATTGTAACCGTGACGACCTTCGAGTTGCTCATCAGATAGAATTTTTCCTCGGAAACCGACTTTTTCTGCAAAATATGCAAGTCTGGTAAAAAATTCCCCCTGAATGTCATAATTTAATGTGTCAAAAAATAATACGCCAGGAAAACGGTCCCATTCATAGACTTCGTAATCCATGCATCTCCAGGATGAGGTTCTTGAAGAAAGAATTAGTCCGGGATCAGTTTTTAGAGGAAGTAAGACTTTTCCAATTGAAGTGGGAATCAAGTCACTTGAATTGGCTTTCATTATTAACTTAGTAACAAAATTACCGTTTTCAGAAAAATCCACACTACTAAAAGGAGCAAGCAAAGTTGAAGTCTGTATCTGACAGTTTTCAACACCTTTTGTATGACGAATTCGCAAAGTATCGCCACCGACATTCATCTTAATTTTTAAAGTTTCGCCGGCTGCCTCTTCTTCTGTTACAGGTATAAAAGCCAACTCATAAACCGGCATAACTGAATACTGTGAATTTTCCACAGGGAAAACCATACTTGCACCGGAAAAGTCAAATGATTTTGCAGCAGGCGGAAAGTTTCCACCGTTTGCAGGAATTCCATAGAAAGGTATTTCCCCGGAAAGGTCATAACCGATTTTTGCAGGCATAACAAAAAAATCATAAATTTTCACAGGATAATCAGATGAAATTACAATTCCCACAGGAAGAGATTCCTTACGATTTTTTTCTATAGAAAGTGCATTAGAGAAAAATGAAACCCCCTTGGCATTTTTAATAAAACTTCTTAAGTCACAGCCCGAAAGTATTTTTTTCGAATCAGAAATGAGCTTTCCCTTCTTGTCAAAATCTTCCTGATACAAAAAACCAAAAGTAAAAATCTTTTGAAATTCCTGAGCCTTCTGATAATTTCTACCATACTGATTTTTAAGACCAACTCTTACATTTATTGAAACAGAAGAAAGATTTTCGTAGTAGTTCTTCAATTTCTGCTGCTGATCTTCTGTAAATTTGTAATATGCAGCCCCTTTAGACAGTTTTTTTCCACGGGCAAAAGAGTTTAAGGCAAGGACTTTTTCTGCCTCATATGACTGGCCTTCAAAAGAAACAGTAACAGAAGAATACGAGCCTTTCGATTTAATAAAAATAAATACACTAATATCGAGTACTAAGAATATTCCGATTGCAGCGATAGCAATTTTCTGTTTTTTTTCTAATTTCATAAAGCCTGAAATCAGGTCCCTCATCTTTTCCTGCAAATTCATAAAGAAATACTACAACCTTTGAAAGAAAAATACTATACTTTTGGCATGGACTTTGTCTTAAAATTACACCCGGAAACAGAAAGAATTCTGATAGAAGCTCAAAAAGACTTTTTATTAACTATGAATTCAAAGGACAGCCATCTACAGGCTTTTCCCTATTATCCTCTGTATGCAAAAATAAATTCTGAAAATTTAAATACAGAAAACAAGGCCAGCTTAAAAAAAAGTATCGAAAAAATCAGCTTGAAAGATATTGAAATCATTAAAATCGAAAACGAGTTCAAGATTGTTTGTCCTCTAGAAATATTTTTTTCGAATAAAAAAGTAAATACAGAATATATTATTCTTGGCACTTATCGGGGTAATAAAAAAATCCAAGTAAAAAAAGATTTTTTCGCAGAACCAAAAAGTTTCATGCTCTGCCAGATGATAAAAAACGGCTTTGAAACTCAATGGTGGAATCCAATATGGATAAAATGTAAATAAAAAAAGGGTTCAGTTCATCACCACCTTTCGTATCCATATCGCAAAAATACAGAACTTTCAGAAGAAACAGAAAAAACATTGAAGTAACAGGATGATGGTCAAACGATAAAAATCTAGCAAAAAGCACTTTGTGACAATCTACGAAATTTTCAATGCAATATGTCTTAAAAGAAAGTTCAGACATATTTATGTTACTTCATACTTTTAAGTTTTATATCAAAAAATGCCATACTTTATACCTATGCGCATCCATACAAATCTACCTTTATCCGTGTCAAAAATCTGATTCCACACTCACATGCTTAAAGTTAGAAACATCAAAAAGTCCCATATCAGTGATTTTCAAAGAAGGAATTACAGGCAGAGCCATAAAGCAAAGGGTCATAAAAGGGTCAAGTTTTTCAGAAACAGAAAGTTCCTTTCTGGCAAGTTCTTCCATTTCAGTAAGCTTTGACGCAACTTCAGAGGCACTTTTACCGCTCATAAGACCTGCAATTTCATGCTGAAAGGAAGAAATCACTCTTCCACCTTTTGCAAGGGCAAGACCACCCCCCATTTCAATCAGGCAATTTATGGCTGCTTCCATATCATCATCAGAATCACCAACAGCAATAATATTGTGCGAATCGTGGGCAATGGACATGGCAATTGCGCCTCCTTTAAGCCCGTAGTCCTGAATCAGTCCAAGCCCCACATTTCCACTTCCCTTATGACGCTCCACCACGGCAATCTTAACAACATCAGAAGAATTTCGAATCCAAAAGCCATCTCTATCCCTGGAAACTTCTACCTCAGACTTTTCAGTCACAATTAAATGCGGCAAAACCTTTATTGCCAGTGCCCTGTCAGAATCCAGATGCAAAGCAAGTCTTTCCCGGCTGAAGTTCTTTACATTCATTTTACCTTTGACTTTATCAGCCTTCAGGTGAGTTTCTGAGGCAAGGAATTTGCCATCGTCAGCAACTAGCTTTCCGCTTGCCCAGACTTTTCTAACATTAAAATCATTTAAATCATCAAAAAGAATTAAATCTGCAAGGCGACCAGGAGCCACTGCTCCTCTGTCCCTAAGTCCATAGCAGTTAGTCGCGTTAATGGTAGCAATGGAAATTGCCTCAAGGGGCTCAAGTCCATTTTTTACAGCAAGCCTTATGTTATTGTCTATATGACCTTCATTTAAGATGCTTGCAGGCTGACGGTCATCAGTGCAGAACAAAAACCTATGATAATTATTTTCGTTTACAGCAGGAAGCAGATTTACCAGGTCATGACAGGCAGTTCCCTCCCTCATCATTACATACATGCCCCTTTTAAGTCTTTCTAAAGCCTCTTCATAAACCGTACACTCATGGTCATTTAAAGCTCCAGCCGCAATATAAGCATCTAGTCCGCTGCCACAAAGAGAAGGAGAATGACCATCAAAAAGCTTTCCGGCCTTTCTTGCCGCAATGATTTTTTCAAGTACCTGTTCATCAGCATTGCAGACGCCGACATAATTCATAAATTCCCCAAGGGAAAGAATGCGGGGATTTTCTATACGGGCGGCAATTTCTTTTGCTCCAAGTTCAGCCCCGGAATTTTCAAAGGCTGTTGCGGGAACACAAGATGGAAACTGAAGGAAAACCTTAAGAATAGTGTTTTCAGAAGCCTTAAGCATATAGTCCAGGCCGTCAAGACCGCAGACATTACAGATTTCATGAGGATCAGCAATTACAGTTGTTGTTCCATGAGGCAGGACAAGGCTTGAAAATTCTTCCGGGCACAAGTGGCTTGATTCGATATGAACATGAGAATCTATGAGACCGGGTGCAATATAACTTCCTTTAGCATCAAAAACTTCTTTAGCTTCAGGAAAGTCAGGACTTCCAAAGCCGGCAATATATCCGCCAGAAATATAAATATCAGAGTTAAAAATGCTTCTGTCAAAAACATTAATAACCTTAGCATTTTTAATGCACAAATCGGCAGGGATTCTTCCTTCAGCAACATTAATAAGTTTTCTTAATTCGCTTTTTTCCATAATAAAAGAATACACATCAAATATGAAATTTTAAAGAAAAAAATGCAGCCCATATAAATAAAAATGAGGTATCTTCTTTTTAGATACCTCGATTAATTTACATTACTCCTTCGCCGCGATCCATAGCTGTTAGGCCGGTTTTTACGTATTCAAGGATGCCGTATGGTTCAAGAAGGCGAATTAAACTTTCGATTTTTTCTTCACTACCAGTTGCTTCAACGATAACAGATTTAATTCCAACATCTACAATATGAGCACGGTAGATTTCACAGGTTTCTATAATTACTGAACGCTGAGTTCCTTCTGCTTTTACCTTAATCAAAGCCATTTCTCGCTGAGTTGTACTTTCTTTTGCAAGATGCTTAATTGAAATTACTTCAACAAGTTTTGAAAGCTGTTTTTCAATCTGTTCAAGAATATAAGAGTCACCGTTTACAACAATTGTCATACGAGACTGTCCAGGATTTCCTGTTTCACATACAGTCAAAGAATCAATATTATATCCACGGCGGCTAAAAAGCCCTGAAACACGGCTCAATACACCAGCATGATTTTCTACAAGAACGCTCAATACAAATTTTTCCATATTTTCCTCACTTATATACTGTAACCCGCTTCCGCATAGACGCCTAAGAGACGAATTTCTTCAACGGATTTTTTTAATTCATCTAGTACCTTGTGTACATATTCTTCGCTTTTCTGTTCTTTTCCAGACAATTCAGCATCTACATAGAACCAGTAATGCCAGGGTTCTCCCTGTCGTGGACGGCTTTCCAGACGAGAAAGACTAAGTCCATACTTTTGAAAGATACCAAGACATTCATACAAGGCACCAGCTCTATTCTCTATTGAAAACATGAAGGTTGCCATATTCGGTTCTTTAGTCTCTGATTGTACACTATTTTTGCCATCATTGGCACTTATAATTACAAATCTTGTATAATCTCTTGGATCATCCTGAATGTCTTCCTGAAGAATGTCAAGATTATAGTATTTAGCAGTAATTGTACTTGCAATGGCGGCATTGTCTTTTGTTCCATAATCTGAAACTATTTTAGCTCCGGTTGCTGTTGAAACTGCATCTATTTTTTCCCACTTGTGTTCAGTTAAAAACTTTGAACACTGAGCAAAGGCCTGAGGGTGAGAATAAACTTTTTTAATAGAATTTATACTTGTTCCTCTTGGAGCTAAGAGCGCATGCTGAATCCGTAAATGTAAGGCTCCAACGATAGAAACATCATCAAATCTAGAAAGGTTATCATAATTCTGATAAACAGAACCGGCCAATGAATTTTCAATAGGAAGCATGCCGTAATCTGCCTGACCAGATAGCACAGCCTTAAAGATTTCTCTAAAAGAATCTACAGGCTTAGCAGAAACATCTCCGTCAAAATAGCGATCAACCGCCTGCTCAGCATAAGCTCCTCTTTTTCCACTATATGCACAAACTTTCTTTTCTTGCTTATCCCTAATCTTTTCCTGAAGATTTTCAATGCTATTACTTCTGACATGAACAACATTTTTGCCAAGCACAGGAGCCAAAGCCTCTATGTCATGCATAAGCTTGTCGAACATTTCCGGTAAAAGTGCCTGAGGTCCGTCACTCATAGCCTTTTCGGGACAATTATGAACTTCAACAATTACACCATCAGCACCGGCGGCTATTGCAGCAAGAGCCATCGGCGCAATTTTATCACGAATTCCAACTGCATGACTTGGATCTACAATGATAGGAAGATGAGTCATACCCCTTAAAACAGGAACAGCAGAAAGGTCCAGTGTATTTCTAGTTGCCTTTTCGTAAGTGCGGATTCCTCGCTCACACAAAATAACGTTTTCACTTCCAGATGAAAGCAAATACTCTGCACTCATGAGCCATTCTTCAAGAGTAGCGCACAAACCTCTTTTTAAAATTACGGGAATTTTTGATTTTCCAACCTCTTTCAAAAGGTCAAAATTCTGCATATTTCTGGCACCAATTTGAAGTACATCAACGCCATACTTTTTCATAATTGAAAGGTGTTCAGAAGCAACAATTTCAGTTACAACAGGAAGCCCATACTTATCACCAGCTTCCTTCAGCATCTTTACGCCTTCTTCACCTAACCCCTGAAATGAATAGGGGCTTGTTCTAGGTTTATAGGCCCCCCCCCTAAGCATACAGGCACCACTTCGTGAAACTTCTCGGGCGATTTCGAACATTCTTTCTCTTTCTTCTACTGCACACGGACCGGCAATACTTACAATTCTTTGACCACCGATACGAATTTTCTGACCAAATGAAGAAGAAAGTTCTACAATTGAATTAAGCGGATTAAATTCCCGGCTAGCCAGTTTATATCCTTTTGAAATCGGAATAACTTTTTCTACACCGGGAAGAATATTTACATCAGAGGGATCTATTTTTAGATGACCAACAGCGGCAATAATGGTAGCTTCTTCGCCCGGCACTTCATTAGTCTTAAAGTTTTTTTCACCTAAAAAATCCTTTATACGTTTTTTGTCGGTCTCAGAAATATCTTTTTTAAGAACAATTACCATTACTACCTCGTTAGCTTAACTTCAAATTTGTTAGTCGTTTGAAGGGTTGAAAGATACTGTACGCAAAACATCACCAAATACACCGGCAGCAGTAACTCCTGCACCAGCACCATAACCGCGAACAGTCAATGGAATTGGTTTATATCGTTCTGTGTAGAATACAAATGCGTTTTCTCCACCTTTTACGCTGTACAAAGGATCTTCTGGACCAACTTCCATCATACCAACAGAAACTTTTCCGTCTTTGATAGTTGCACCCATACGCAAAACCTTATTTTCTTTCTTAAGGTCTGCAATTTTCTTTGCAAAATATTCATCAACTTCTGGAAGTTTTTTAAGGAATTCTTCAACAGTTCCAGAAGAATCAAATGATTCAGGGAATACCTTGTACATAGTGATGTCTTCAAGTTCAATTTCGTAACCTGATTCACGGGCAATAATAAGACCCTTTCTGGCAACATCCATTCCGTTCAAGTCATCACGAGGATCAGGTTCTGTATAACGAAGTTCTTTTGCTTCAAGAACAGCCTTACTGAAAGGAACACCTTCGTCCAATTTACCAAAGATATAAGAAAGAGAACCTGACATAATTCCGTTAAAGCTTTCAAGCTTATCACCAGACTTATAAAGATTCTGCAAAGTATCGATGATAGGAAGACCTGCACCAACATTTGTTTCGTAAAGGAAACGACGATGCATTTTGTTTGCAGTCTTTCGTAAAGCCTTGTAGAAATCCATGCTCTTTGAATTTGCACGCTTATTTGGAGTAGCAATGCTCATTCCGGCATTTAAGATATCAAGGTAGCGGTCTGGTAAATCATAAGAAGCTGTACAGTCAACAAATACTGGGTTTAAAGGTTTCTTTTCTTTAACAAACTTGATGATATCATCTACATTTGATGGTCCGAATGGGAACATAGGCTTTTTCATATCTTCACGCCAATTAGAAAGATCAAGACCATTTTCAGAAAGGTTCATACCATCAATAGTAGTGATTGCCATAACCTTAATGTCGATTTTCTGCTTAAGAAGAGTTTCATGCTGCTGGTAAATCTGGTCAATCATTGTACCACCAATTGTACCGGCACCGAATGCAAATACTTCGATTGTCTGGCAGGAATTAAAGAAGAACTGATGAATTGCCTTTACAGCCTTATCTGCGAATTTTCCATTGATAACAGCAGAAATACATCGTTCAGAAGATCCCTGAGCCAATGCCTTGATGTTTACATCCTGAGAAGCAAGGGCATTAGTAAAACTTGAAGCAACACCGCGGTTACGAACCATTCCGTCTCCAACCACAGAAATAATTGAACATTCAGATTTTACGCCAATTTCATCGATAATCTTTTCGCGAATTTCAAGTTCAAATTCCTTTGCAAGTGCATCACGAACAGCATTTGCTTCTGCATCGCGTACACACAAAGAAATTGTATATTCAGAAGATGACTGAGTAATCAAGAGAACTGAAGAACCTGCAGCAGAAACGGCATTAAAAATACGGCTAGCCATACCTTTACGACCGCGCATACCTGTTCCACCAACAGAAATCATAGAAACCTTTTTCAAAGCAGAAACACCGCAGATTGAAGTTTTGTCACGGCTTTCAAATGGACCTTTACCAATACGAGTACCACGAGCACTTGGGTTATGACTGTTCAAACTCCAGGCTTCAATTCCTTTTGCCTGAAGAGGAGCCAAGGTTTTTGGATGAAGAACCTTAGAACCAAAGAAAGAAAGTTCCATTGCTTCTTCATAAGACATATCATCTACAAGGATAGCATCCTTAACAATTCTTGGATCTGCAGTGAAAACACCGTCTACATCAGTCCAGAATTCAACTCTCTTTACTCCAAGAGAAGAACCAATAATTGAAGCTGAAAAATCAGAACCGTTTCGTCCAAGAAGGCCCATTACAGGATTTTTACCAGTTCCGCCAACCCAAGAACAAACAAAGCCAGGGAAGAGCAAAATATGAGTCTGGCTCTGGCCTTCACCATCTCGATATGGCAGAAGAGCTTCTGAAGTTCTTCCGTAATCAGCTTCACCTTCTTTCTGGTTACCTGTTGTAAATACAAATTTTCTTGAATCAAGGAAAAGAACACTCTGTTTTTTTGCACGAAGAATTGCTTCCATAATTGGAGCAGAAAGAAGTTCTCCCATTCCCATTACACGGCAATAAGCTGTATCTGGACATTCTCCAAAAGAAGAAATGCCGGAAAGGAGTTTATCTAACTCTACAAAATTAGCTTCAATTGAAGCAAAAACCTTATCGGCGTCAAAACCTTTTACTTTTGACTGAAGTTCAAGACATATATCTCTATGTATCTTTTTTAATTCCTGAACAAAGGTTTCGGTAGAGGTTCCGGTCATACAAGCATCAATTGCAGCCTGAAGAGAGTTTGAAACTCCTGCAACTGCTGAAACAATAACGCTAAGTCTGTCTTCTTTAGCTCTGTTAATAATAATATCTGCAGAACCCAACATTCGGTCTGCATTAGCCATCGAAGTACCACCAAATTTAAGTGTAAGCATAAAAAACCTCTATCTATTTAAAAATATGAAGATATTTTAATGAAATCATGAACCTTTTACAATATAGAAAGAAGTTTCTCTTTTTAGTGAAAATAAATAAAATCTCAAAAAGGATTTTTAAAGAGATTTGTGATACTCTTCAGGTATGGAAGAAAATTTTGACCTGTCAAAACTTATTCAAAAAAATCCATCATTCTCATTTTCTCAAAAACTGGGCTTTGTAATTTCTCTGAGCGTGCCTGGAATTCTTTCACAAATTTCTTCAATTATAATGCAATACATCGATGCCGCAATGGTCGGACAACTTGGGGCAAATGCCTCTGCGGCAATAGGACTGGCCGCTCCCGCTA
This sequence comes from Treponema sp., assembly GCA_024693045.1. GTDB lineage: Bacteria > Spirochaetota > Spirochaetia > Treponematales > Treponemataceae > Treponema_D. The sequence goes on along the minus strand of JAILLQ010000005.1, from coordinate 34,648 downwards.
CCTGGGTTTTAGGAAGTCTTTCTAACGCAATTTGCATTGGATTTACAGTACAGGCTGCACATGCAACAGGAAGTGGAAATAATCCACTTACAAGAACAATTTTTGTAAAAGCAATAAAAACCTGTCTGTTATTTTCACTATTGCTTGCACTTATATCCAGTTTTATTTTTACCCCCCTACCTTCCTGGCTTGGAGCAGAAAAAGCTATCCAAAAAGATGCAGGCATTTACTTCCTTGTTTTTGGGCTTTCCTCTCCTTTTTACACTATGATTACTCTTATGGGTGGAATGCTTCAATGCAACGGTAACATGAAAATCCCCAGCATATTAAACACCCTTTTATGTCTTAGCGACGCCTTTTTTAATGTTATATTCATAAAATTTCTAGGACTTGGAGTTACTGGAGCAGCTCTTGGAAGTGCCGTCAGCGCAATAATCATAGCAGCTGTCTTTATTTACCTCGCTGCAATAAAATCAGAAAACCTGTCTCTTGTGCACTTTCATCCCATTGCAGGAAGTGGCTACATAGGCGGAAAAGCTATAAAATTAGCCCTTCCTGTAGCTCTTGAACAGGTTGCCTTTACAGGAGCTCTTGTTGCTGTTACAAAAATAATAGCACCTCTGGGAGCAGTCGCCCTTTCGGCAAACAGTTTTGCCGTTACTGCAGAAGCCCTCTGCTACATGCCGGCCTATGGAATTCAGGGAGCCGCAACTACGCTAATAGGACAAAGCACAGGAGCAGAAAGAAAAGATTTGGTAAAATCTTTTTCGCTTATGGCAATTCTGTCTGGTATCTGCGTAATGTCATTAACAGCTCTTGTAATGTATTTTATATGTCCCTGGGTATTTTTAATTTTAACCCCAGATGTCCAGATTCAGGAACTTTCAATAAAAATACTCCGCATAGAACTCTTCGCCGAGCCATTCTTTGGAGCTTCTATTATTTGCAACGGTATTCTAAGAGGAAAAGGTGACACTCTTGTTCCAAGTATTTTAAATCTTTTCAGCCTATGGGTAGTAAGACTGGGACTTTCCATGCTTCTTGTAACAAATTATCAGCTTACAGGAATCTGGATAGCAATGGCCCTGGAACTGACTTTCCGTGGAATTATACTTTGCATCAGGGTTTTTAAGGGACGGGGTTTCTTTACTTATTCGCGTTCTCGTGATAGTATAGATTAATTTTCTATATACAAAATAATGAGGAAATAAAAAAATGAAAAGAAGTGTCTACACCATCGGTTCACTGGTAATATTGCTGATTGCAGCTTTTATCTTTGTACTTGTACCAATTTTTGCAGGAGGAAAAGCTCAAAAACGGATGCCAGCTTTCGGTAGCTATGACGGCACAGAGATTCGTTATGAGCAGAATACAGATTTTGCAAATTATGTAGCCCGCTATGCTGACTATTACAAAAACCAGGGCATCGAAATCAATAATTCAAACTATTACTACATATTCAATTACGCTTTTAACGCAACAGTAACACAGCTTGCTACAAAAAAAGCCGTAAAGAAAAGTGGCTATATCGTTCCAAAAACAGCTGTAAACAGAGCATTAATGCCTTACTTCACAGATGAAAGCGGAAATTATTCATCAAAACTTTACAAAGTTGCATTAAAAGACAGACCTTCTCAGGTTGAAGATATGAGATCTGAACTTACAGAAACTCTTACAACACAGCGCTATGCTGAAGATTCTTTTGGCGGACAGACACCATTCGGAAAAGCTTCTCTCTATGGACTTAAAACAGCTTCAACAGAAACAGCTTTCATCGAAAAATTGGGTCAGAATCAGAGAAGTTTCAACATGGCAGTATTCAACATGAATGAATTCCCTGAAAGCGAAAAAGTTGCCTACGGAAAAGCAAATGCAGACAAGTTCATAAAATATGACTTTTCTGTAATTACAGTTGACGACAAGTCTAAAGCTGAAACAATTGCAAAAAGAATCGCTAACAATGAAATAACTTTTGCAGACGCTGTAACTCAGTACTCAAACAAATCATACTCTTCAACAGATTCTGGAAAAATCAATAACAAGTTCCACTATCAGATTGAAAAATTCCTTGAAAACAAAGACGATATGGAAGTTCTTAAAAACCTTGCAGTAGATGCTGTAAGTGCTCCATTAAAAACAACAGTAGGTTACACTCTTTTCAGAGCTGATTCAGAAGCAGTTCAGCCAGATTTCAAAGAATCTGCAATCATCAATACAGTATTCAGTTACCTGAACGCAAATGAATTTACAGTTATTGAAAACTACTACACAGAAAGAGCAAAATCTTTTGCAGAAGTAGCAAAAGCAAAATCATTCAATTCAGCTGTAACTCAGTTCAATGCAAAGAAGGTTGAAATTCCAGCATTCCCTGTTAATTACGGAGATCTTTCTGTAATGAACAAATTGAATACAAGCCTTGATGGACTTGCCGGAGCTTCTACAAACGAAGCCTTCCTTAAAGCAGCTGTAAACCTTAAAAAAGGTGAACTTTCAGAACCTTTGGTAAATGGTAAAAACATACTTGTACTTCAGTTGAATAAAGATAATGTAAAACCAGAAGAACCAATTCCAGCAGAAGCATTGAAAGATGAACTTACAAACTATGACGCATCTTCTGCACAGGCTGTTTTACTTGCCAGTCCAAAACTTGTAAACAACCTTTCTGACGTATTCTTTAAATACATTATGAATAACAAGTAATTTTATAATTTTTTTCTATGGAAATGGAAAGAGATTTGTTAAAGCCCTGCATGATTCAAACTCCGCAGGGCTTTACTGTTAAATACAAAAATCGCCTTCTCTACTCAAAGTATAATCCTTCAAAAAGTATTAACACCATAATTCAAAATCTTACTATTCTGCCGGGCAGCGTAATACTCTGCATTTCACCTGCCTTGAATTACGGAATTCCAGAGCTTTTCAAAAAATTACCTGAAAACTCGATAATTCTTGGCGTTGAAATAGATGAAGAACTCTACAAGCTTTCTAAATCTGACCCCCTTTCACAACTTGAAGGCTATAAAAATTTTAAACTTCTTTGCAAAGATGAATTAGAAAAACTACCATCATTACTTTCAGAAGAAAATGGCGGAAAATACAGAAGATGCCTAAGAATTGATTTTTCAAGTGCTTCGGCTTTTAATTCAGAATATTATGACTCCTTAACAAAAGCCTGCCAGGAAGCTATTGGACAATTCTGGAAAAACCGAATTACTCTTGTAAAATTTGGCCGTCGCTATGCAAAAAATATTTTTACAAATCTTCGCCTGCTTCCAGAAAGTCATTGCCCTATAAAAGTTTCAAAACCAATTCTGGTGGTAGGTGCGGGAGAAAGTGCAGAAGAAAGCCTGAAAGCACTTTCTGGCCACAGGGAAAAATTCTTTATCCTTTCTGTAGATGCAGTTTTACAAACACTAAAAAGTCTTAACATAAGAACAGACGCTGTAATTTGTGAAGAAGCCCAGGATATAATTGCAGGCGCCTTTACCGGAAGTAAAAATCAATGTGAATATTTTTTTGTGAGCACAAGTTCGAACCCTAATGTAACTAAATTGTGCCCTGAAAAAAACATTTTCTATTCAACCCGCTATGCAAAAACTCTTTTTCTGGAAAAACTCAAAACAAAAGAAATTATTCCAGACTTTATTCCTCCTCTAGGCTCAGTAGGACTATCAGCTATAGAAATAGCATTAAAAATTAGAAAATCCGAAGAAATTCCAGTTTTTGTAACCGGCTTAGATTTTTCATATTCAAGGGGAAAAAGCCATGTAAAAGATTCCTTTCATGACAAAAAAAGAAGGAGCTGCAACAACCGTATTACTGGTCTAGATGCTTTTTCATCATGCTTTAACCCGGACTCAAAAGCCTTTATTGATAAAAACAAAAACACCTTTTATACAACCAGTGCTTTAACTTCCTATGCTGAATTATTTAGATATAAATTTTCTAAGACTGAAAACTTATTCGATGTAGGAAAAAGTGGAATTCCTCTTGGGATAAAGAAAGTAGATTTTAAATACTTTCTAAATGATTCGGAAAGCAATTTTCCATATGAAAATGCAATTACTAAAGAAAGGAAAATAAATAAGAAAGAAAGAATTATTGAATATTTAAAAGAAGAAAAAGAAGCTCTTTTAAAATTAAAAGCAATCTTTACAGGAAAAACAAAATTATCTGAAAAGGAAATGCTGTTAAAAATAAAAGAACTTCTTTCTGAAAGAGAATATCTCTACCTTCACTTTCCTGACGGTTACAAGCTTGACTTAACACAAGACTTCTTAAACCGAATCAGGATTGAAATCGATTATTTCCTCAAGATTATAAAGTAAGAGGCTATTCATCGCCTTCATTGTCTTTTAGAACTGCAAGGAAAGCGCTCTGAGGAAGTTCAACATCACCAAACATCTTCATACGCTTTTTTCCTTCCTTCTGCTTTTCCAAAAGCTTTCGTTTTCGAGTAATATCTCCACCGTAACATTTTGCAAGAACGTCTTTGCGGTATGCACTTACAGTTTCTCGTGCAATAATCTGTCCACCGATAGCACCCTGAATAGCGACCTTAAACTGCTGGTGACTGATTTCATTTTTCAATCTTTCACAAACCTTTCTAGCCCGGTCAGCAGCGTTATTCTTAAAACAAAGGAAAGAAAGTGCATCGACAGGTTTAGAATTCAAAAGCATATCAACTTTTACAAGTTCAGTTGGTCGATAGCCAATAATTTCGTAATCGAATGATGCATATCCCCTGCTGTAACTCTTTAATTTATCGTAGAAATCAAACAATACTTCAGCCAAAGGCATTTCATAGGTTAGTTCAACGCGTTTTTCATCAAGATACTGCATATCAGTCTGTTCACCACGTTTCTGTTTGCACAATTCCATAAGAGAACCCAAATAAGTTGCAGGTGTAATAATACTTGCCTTAATATAAGGTTCTTCGGCACTCTTTATTCTTCCCTGAGGATATTCACTAGGATTATCTACAAACATTTCTTTTCCGTCTGTAAGTTCAACCCTGTATCTTACGCTAGGAGCTGTAAAAATAATTGCCTGGTCATAGTCACGTTCAAGACGCTCCTGAATTATTTCAAGATGAAGAAGCCCCAAAAAACCGCAGCGGAAACCATTTCCCAAAGCAAGAGAATTGTCTTTCTCATAAATTAAACTTGCATCATTTAATTTTAGTTTTTCAATTGAACTCTTTAATTCTTCATAATCATTAGAATCCATAGGATAAATTGAAGAATAAACAACAGGCTTTACTTCCTTAAAGCCTGCAAGAGGAGCTTCAGCAGGGTTTGCGACACTTGTAATTGTATCACCAACGCTAACATCACTTACTGTTTTTACTCCAGCAATAATATAGCCTACATCCCCAGCTTCGAGGCGGCCAGTTTCTTCGTAATCGATTTTAAAAATACCGCACTGCTCTACTCGGTATTCAGCTCCACTACTCATCATGCGGATTATGTCGCCAGTTTTTACAGAACCTTCCTTAACACGTACATGAACAACAACACCACGATAAACGTCGTAGTGGCAGTCAAAAATCAAAGCCTGAAGAGGGGCTGAAGAATCTCCTTTAGGAGCCGGGAAATAATTTACAATAGCTTCAAAAAGTTCATCAATTCCCTCCCCTGTTTTAGCAGAAACCAACTGAGTCATTGAATCATCAAGACCAAGCTCTTTATCAATCTGAGCCCGGCAGGAAGCAATATCGGCACTAGGAAGATCTATTTTATTGATAACTGGAACAATTTCCAAATCCTGTTCAATAGCCATGTACATATTTGAAACAGTCTGACTTTCTACCCCCTGACTTGCATCAATCAAGAGCAAGGCTCCTTCACAAGAAGCAATTGCCCGGCTTACCTCATAAGAAAAGTCTACATGGCCGGGAGTGTCTACAAAGTTAAGTTCGTAATCGTGACCGTCTTTTGCATGGTAAGGAATGGTAACGGCCTGACTTTTTATAGTAATTCCCCTTTCCCTTTCTATATCCATACTGTCAAGAATCTGATTTTTCATCTTTCTTTCATCAATAATCTTTGACTTCTGAATTAATCGGTCAGATAGAGTTGATTTTCCGTGGTCAATGTGTGCAACTATGCAAAAGTTGCGCTTGTACTGCATTTCCATAAAAAGTCCTTTTAAAAATAATATGGGCTGTCCAAGGCAGAACCAATTCTCATGGTTATATCCAGATAGCCTTTCTTTTTCTTTCTAGTATTTAACTGCACGCTTATTGCAGAATTATCTTTATTAAAATCTACATCAGAAATGTAAACTGGATCAAATTCACTAAAACCAGATTCATCAGCAGATGAGCCTTTAATTACTCTAGAAACAGTATACTGTTTTTTCATAATTGTTGAACTATGCGTAAGTTCCATTCCAAAAATAGGAATAAAAGCCGAAGAAATTAAATCTGACTTATAAATCTCATAGCCAGGTTCTTCAGGTCTTTCTGCAAGACAAAAAAGTTTTTGAATATTTTCTCCGTTACGATTAATTACCGCACTAAGTATTGTATTTGAAGCAAAATTGCGGATAACATCCTGAACTTCTTCAAGACTGCTAACCCTTGCTCCGTTCAGAAACATCAATACATCGCCGACTTCAACTTCTGCTCTTGATAAAATTCCGCCTGGCATTACATATTGAACTTCAAGTCCTAAATCCTTGCCATTTTCTTTTTTTGTATGACCATAGCCACCCAGCCAGGCAAGGTTTCTTTTTCCACCCTTATACAAAAAAGGAAGATCCTGTCTTAAGTATTCTACAGGTATAGCAAAATTTAAGCCCTGATACTGCATAATTCCAGCAAAAACAATAGCTTGAACCCGGTTTTTACTGTCAATACAAGGTCCTCCTGAATTTCCTGAATTAACTGCAGCGTCTATCTGAAAAACATCTCCATTTGTAAAGAGTTTACGATTTACAGCAGAAACAATACCAGATGTTACAGTTCCATGTAATCCCAATGGAGTACCAATACAATTAACCCTGTCTCCTATGTTCAAACCAGAACTGTACCCCAAATCAAAAATAAAAGGAGCTTCGATATCGCATTTTAACAAAGCTAAATCCAGGACTGAATCATAGCCGATAACTTTAGCCGGAATTCTTGTTTCCTGATCGGAAGCAAGTTTAATAAAAAGACGGGAATAGCCTTCGTATTTAGGATCAACTAAATCGCTTATAACATGATGATTAGTTACGATATAACCCCTTTTGTCTATAAAAAAGCCAGAACCTAAAACCCTGTCTGCATAACCATATCCGTGTTCAATTTTTATTCCCTTATCAACCCATATAGTTACAGTTGCATTTACACAATCAGACAAAGTTTGAGGTGCTTTTGGGCTTTTTTCTGCAAGACCAGGAACATCCTGAATACTCTTAGTAAAAAGTTCTAGTTCATACTTTCTAGAATAATCAATCAGCTCTGAACCAGAGTTCTTTAAAGAAACATAATATCGTTCTGCATCAAAATAATTTTTTTCCTGCATGGCCTTTTCATAAAGAGAAAAAAGATTTTTTTCTTCTCTCTTAACAGTTTCTGCATCCCCTAAAATAATTGAACGCCAGTAAGCCATAACAGGCTCTTTCTTACTCATTTCAGAAATTCTTTCAATTTCCGATTGCCTTACATCTTCTTCCGTAAAATCAGGGGCTACAAAAACTTCTGCAGGTTCTTTTATCGAATTACAAGAAAAGAGAAAAAATGAAAATAAAAGTATCAGTATTTTATTCAATTTCATTCGAAGTCTCGTTATTACCTTCACTTTCTAACGCAGGAATAATATAAGCGTAAAGTCTTTCTCCGATTCTTACAGTCTGTATTCTTTTATCAGCTGATTGTATCAAGTCACAAAGCCCCTGCTCTGATGAAAAATCAAACTGCTCAATAATGCTTTTTTCATCATCAATAGTGCCAGCGGTCCCCAACCAGAAAAGGTTTTTATTTTCACCCTGAATTACAGAATAAAAATCATTTCCCATCTGAACTTTTACAGGATTACCGTTCCAGGTAGAAACAGTTACAGGAATATGATCAGGTTCAGTGTAGAATTGACTGTCTTCAATCAATGGGTCTGCGGAATTCTCTCTTGGATAACGCTTGTAACGAACATCCCAATTCCAATCGGCATTGTAATCCCAGCTGGAAATCTTACCGTTAGCAGCAATAAATTCTTCAGTAAAATCAGGAATAGTGTCACCGTTTGAATCAATCTGAATCATTTTAAGATAGATTCCACTTCCCCTAACAGGAAGCCCAAAAAGATTTGTCATAACCTGTTCCTGTTCAGCTACATTTCTAGCCAAAGTGTTTTCTGGATCATAACCAAAAGTTTCCACAGTTTCAAAGATTCCATCATCATCATTATCAACTGATCTGACACTAGGAAATCCATCTTCAAAAAGAGCCTTTGCATAAATTTTACCCAATGAATAATAAGTAGCTTCTTGCGGATAACCATTTAAAACAGAAAACACAATTTTTGCATCAGGTCTTTCATCCGAAGAAATTTCATAGCTTGAGCAACTATAGAGAATTCTATTTTCATTCAATTCATCTTCATCGTAATTAATTCTTGGAATAAAAAAATCAACAGCAAAAAGACTTTTTACACTTTCTAAAGGTTCAATTATTACAGGTGTCCAATAAAGAGTTTCATCCATAATATTGAAAACAGCCTGATCTTCGGCTATAGATTCTGATTTGTAACTGGCTTTTACTATAGCTGGATAAGTTCCATAATAAATCTGAATATTTCCCTGAGTAAGCAATACAGATTCTGGAACGCCAAAGTCACATTCACATGACCACTCCTTTATACCGTCATTATTGCTGTCCCAATAAAAAGATTTCGGGCGACCTCGGAAATAGGAAACAAAGAGATTAGGATTACAATCCATATCAGTGTCGATAGAAATATTTCCGGAAAATGCTGTTAAGTGTTCTTTTACAGATTCAACCGTAATAGGATTTGTGATGAGTTTTAAAAAATCTTCTAACATTGTTAGAGAAACTTCTTTATCGGCAAAAGAACAAAAATAATCCCAAGCTTCCTGTTCTTCCATGATTCCACATTTCAAAGCTAAAATTGCGTACAAAGGATGACGCAAACCGTGGGCAGAAAAAGCCTGAACCATGCGAGTCTGTTTTTCCCCTGTAGCAAACATTGCAGAATATATTTCCAAATCAGCATCAGGATTATCGTATTCCGGCATTTTTGCAATAAAGGAATCAGCAATTTTTTGCATTAAAAGTTCATTATTTTCATTAAATCCAAAGCCTTCATAGGCAATATCTCTATGCAAATCATACTCATACTTAAAAAAAACATGGGGAAAACGCATATCCATAGGATAAATCTTTCTTGCGGAATTAATTTTATCACGAGCCTTTGTGATAGATTCCAGACTTCTGATACAGTAATAAGCCTTTATACGAATGTATTCAGCATCTGAAGAATAAATAAAAGGCTTTGAATCCAGGATTGCAATTGCCTGATCATAATTTCCTGTGTCACATAGCAAATCTGCATACAAAACTCTGGCTCCGTCCCGGTTGTAATCTACCCATTCCCCTTCGGTCATAGCTCTCATAACTAGAGGCAGAATATCAGCCTTTACTTCCTGAAGACCACTTTTTGCAGCAGCCTTTAAATACCACAAATCTGCAACTGTTTCGTCATAAGCAAGACCAAGTTCTGCCTGTGAAAGAGCATTTCCGTAGTCGTTAGCAGAAAGATATGATTCTGCAAGTTTTAAACAACGAACAGCTGTACGGCGGTTTACACTTTCAACAGAAGAAGAAAAAAGAGCTGCTTCAAATAAAATACTTATCAATACACTAAAAAAAACAAACTTTTTAACGTTCACTTTTTCAATTACCTCATTTTACAATCCAGTTTTCATAACCGTATATGCAGCCTAAAAGAGCCTTAATTTCTTGCTCTGAGCCTGATAAATCCTGCAGGAGAGGAATTTTTCTTCGTTCAGACTCTGCTACATGCCAGCTTGAAAAAACTTCATTTACAGCCCTAAATTTATTTTCAGAAGTTCTTACACAGTCTCCAATCTGACAACTTCTAAGGCAAAAAGGTAGAAAAATATTATTAAGTTCAAATATCTCTTCACCATACTCAAACAGGGCCTTATTACCTTCCTGCACCTTACAAATAAGACGCCCAAAAGGAAGCTCATAAATTCCATCCTCTTCTATTATAGCAAAAAACTCACTGTCAGTCGCTACAATTTCCTTCTTTTTAATATAAATATATTTGCCATCAGAAGAAAAAATCAAATCTTTATAAGAACTTTCCCATTTACCAGAAGGCTCAGAATCCAGCCTCAAAATTTCTTTTATCACTGTAAAGGGTAAACGCCCCCCTTCCCCTAAAAGATTAGCAGCTTTATATAAAAAACGAACCTTAAGAGAATCAGCTAGCAAAGCAAAAATATTTCTTTCAAGGAAAACACATTCTTTTTTTTTATGCCAATTTATAGCATTCACATTTTCTTCAATGTAACCCCTGTCCATAGAATTTTTTTCTGCAGCAGAAATCAGTGCTGTTTCAAAACCAGGAAACCTGTCCTTTAAAAAAGGAACAAGTTCATTCCTAATTCGGTTACGAAAATATTTGTTGTCAAAATTAGTAGAATCTGTCCGCCAACTTTGATTTTTGGCTTTTAGATATTCTTCTATTTCGCCTCTAGAAAAATCAAGCAAAGGACGAATAAAACAATCTCTCTTTTTCTGTATACCAGACATACCATAAGAAGAAGAGCCCTGAAGAAAACGCATAAGCAAAGTTTCTATCTGATCATTTTGATTATGAGCCAAGGCAAAAAAAGAAAGTCCTTCCTGCTTAATTACTTTGTCAAAGGCCTGATAACGCAAATCTCTTGCGGCGGCTTCGATTCCACAACGATTTGTTTTTGCAAATTCTTCAACCTGCCCGGCAAAGAGAGTTTTTTTGAAAAAATCGATTCTATATCCTGATTTTTTTAAAGAAGAACACAAATCTTCAACAAAATGAGCATCTCCACCAGATTCTTCTGCAGACCGAATATTATGATCTACAGTAATTACCTTTAAAGCAAAATCATATTTTTTTGAAAGAGCTGCTGAAGCTAATAAAAGAGAAATAGAATCGGCTCCTCCGCTAACCGCCAGGCCGAGAGTTTTTTTTGATCCAAAGTCGAAAGATAAATTATTCAGAGAAATCTCGAACTTCTTTTCAAAAGATGAAATAAGGTCACCAGATTTTGTCATTACTTGAAATTATACAATAAGAGCAAAAAAAAAAAAGGGCTGCAAAAGCAACCCTTTCTGAAAAATATGTAAAACTTAGCGAGCTGGTGCGATACTTACCAAAGAAGATTCTCCATCTGTAAGAATTGTAACATCCTTACCCAAGTTCAAATCTTTTACTTTAATGCAGTCACCAACGTTCAAAGCAGAAACATCAACAACTACTCTTTCTGGAAGATTAGCAATAGATGCCTGAACTCTGATTTCTGGAACACGTTTTACCATGAAACCACCCTTCAAAACACCTGCAGCATTTCCTGTAAGCTGTACCTTGTACTTGTAAACCAATTTTTCATCAGCAGCTGGTACAAAGAAGTCAGCGTGAAGAACTTCATCCTTACGGATATTGTATTCAACATCCTTAATCAAAGCTTTGCAAGCCTTACCGTCTACAGTAAGATCAACTGGAGTTGTAGCAGTTACAGTTCTCCAGGCTTTGTTAAATTCAACAGCATTTACTTCAAGCATTGTAGCTTCGCCTTTGCTGTTGTACATAACAGCTGGGATACTACCTACTTTGCGAAGATTTTTAGCGGCTGATTTACCTGTTGTTGTACGAATTTTTGCGTTAACAGTCATTTTCTTAAAGCTCCTTATATCCTTTTGTTTAAGAGAACTTACAATAGCATTTTTACATGATAATGTAAATAGTGTCTCTTTTTTATCATAGGCGTAACCTCTTTGCTAACCGGCCTTCCAGGGCTCCCCTCACGGTCGGTAGCTCTTTAAAAAGAGCTACGCGCAAAGCGCCCCTTACACGCACGGCGCCGGCAAAAACGCAAAAAAAAAGGTATCTCCTTTGAGATACCTTAGCTGGGCCGACAAGATTCGGCTCTCTGCCGGCGACATCACTGTCGCCTCTTCCTCCCTATTCGGTCGGCGTTCGCTTCGCTTCGAATCCTGACTTTTGTGCTTTTTTTTGCGTTTTTAAATAAAAAAAAAGGTATCTCCTTTGAGATACCTTAGCTGGGCCGACAGGATTCGGCTCTTCGTGAAAAAACTTCCTGTTTTTTCTCTCCGAGCCGTCTCCGCTCTCTGCCGGCGACATCCTTGTCGCCTCTTCCTCCCTATTCGGTCGGCGTTCGCTTCGCTTCGAATCCTGACTTTTTTGCTTTTTTTTTGCGTTTTTAAATAAAAAAAAAGGTATCTCCTTTGAGATACCTTTAGCTGGGCCGACAGGATTCGAACCTGTGGAATGATGGCACCAAAAGCCATTGTCTTACCGCTTGACGACGGCCCAATTTTTATCAAAAGAAACCTTAGTCTTCTGAACTATTGGTTTCTACATGACCTGCGTTAAACTCTTCCAGAATTTTGTTCTGAAGTTCAGCTCGGAAGTCTGGACTAATTGGATGAGCAACATCTTTGTACTCTCCATTAGAAGTCTTTCGACTAGGCATAGCAATAAAAAGACCGTTCTGACCTTCAATAATTTTTACGTTGTGAACAACAAAACAATTATCAAAAGTTACAGTAACATAAGCCTTTAACTTACCCTCTTCTTCGACTTTACGAATTCTTAACTCAGTAATCTGCATGAGACTCCTCCGTTCTTTGTTCCAGAGACACTAGACTGCATACACACAGTTCAGATTCCTATCCCTTAGATTTTTTATGGCTAACTCTGCATCTTCTTTAGAAGCAAATACACCAAAAACAGTAGATCCCGAGCCTGACATATCACAGAATAAAGCATTTTGATCTTTTAATTCACGGACAGCCCTGGCAATATCAGGATACTTATTCATTAAAACGCCAGAAAAAGTATTTACAAAATTCCATTTTCCCACTGGACTTCTATATATACTCTCTAAGTCGCCTAAAAGAGGACCTTCAACAGAATATCCTCTTTTATCAGAAACGTAAACAACTGAGTCAATCAAAGAATAAGCTTCTTTTGTTGAACTACTCACATTCGGAAAAACCAGCACAAAATGCAGATCACTTCTTCGTGTAATCTTCTTTACGTTTTCACCCCTACCAGAAACAAGGGCACAGCCGTCAGAATCGCTGTCGCAATGCACAAAGAAAAAAACATCGCTTCCAACTTCAGAAGCGATTCCGTCTAACTGCGAATCAGATAATGTAATGCCGTGAATTTTTTCAAGAGCACGCACAAGAGCTGCCGCATCAGAAGAACCACCACCTAGACCTCCACCCGACGGAATTTTTTTAATCAACTCCACATCGATAGAAGAAGTCGGTAAGCCGGAAACCTTTCTGAAAGCTTCGTATGCCATATTAATGGTATTCTTTTCAGGAAGACTCATACTTGCACATCGCACTCGACACTTGCCATTTCCATCAAGAACAGATACTAAAAGTTCATCTTTTAAACTCAATATTTGAAAAATACTTTCAATATCATGAAATCCATCATTGCGAACAGGCAAAACTTTCAAATTTAAATTGATCTTTGCACTTGCAAATTCACGAACTTCATTCACCATATGACACTTTACAATTATACTGTTTTTTTTTTACTTGTCAATTTTTTTAATTTTTTATTAAACAGATTCTCAAAACCAATTGACCTAACTAGCAGACTAAATTATATTTTTATCGAGAGTGATTTTTTACCGGCCAGGAGTCGATTTATGCCGTCCAATCCAGATTATAGCCTTTACGAAGGTCCATTTTCTTACGAAGATGAATTCGAAGATGATTTCAAAGATGATGATTCTGATGATGTTCTTGATGACTATGATGATGATTCTGAAAGTTATGAAGAAGCATTTGAAGATGATTATGATGATGTTTACGAACCTTTCGATGATGTAGAACCAGAAGATGGCTACACTAACCCTTACAAATACGATGATGGGGATTTAGAAGACGGCGAAGATACTTTCTTTGACGATGATGAGTAAAAAAAAAGCGGTTTCACTATTTTGAAGTGAACCGCTTTTTTTTGTCTATTCAGCCTTATATTCGATAGTTTTACCTGCGTGCCAAAGTTTTTCCAAGTCATAAAAGGCTCTTGCAGTTTCAGACATAAGATGTACAACAATTGGGCCAATGTCAATCAAATTCCAATCATCTCCATCAGGAGATTTTCTGTTAGTAAGATGAATTTCCAAATCGTTTTCTTTTACGTAATCTTTTACCTGTTTGTAAAGCCCCTGCCAATGAGCAGAACTTGTAATAGTCGTAATTACAAAATAATCTGTCCAGCTATTTAACTCTGAAACATCTATAATTTTTACATCACGCCCTTTTCCATCTTCAAGAATCTGTGCGATTTCTTTCGCTTTTTCTTCTATAGTCTTCATATTTGCCTCCAGTATTCCTTTTTTATTTTCTACTTGCACGCACATATCGGCCGTCAAAATCTTTTCCAAGGATAATTGTAAAGTCAACGTCAGCCGCATTGTTGTTTTCAAAATCCTCTAAATTAACTTCTTCTTCCTGAATATTCGTACAATGAATAAAATCACCAACCATACTTGCAATCTCCCTATTGCCAATGTGATCAATGATAACCGTATTTTCATAGTCGTTTGAATCTGCATTAACTGCACTCAAAACATCATAACTGGCATTCTGAAATAATATTGAAGTATTATGAGCCAATCCCTGAACAGGAGTTCCGTTTTGAATTTCCAATACATAAACACGACTTGCAAATGCACCGTTATTTGATACAAGCATATTTGTACTCTGCTTGACAGCCTCTTTAATAAACTCTCCGTTATTCAGAGGGAACAAAAGCTTTTTAGAATCGACTAATCTGAATCCCCCTGTAACAGTCTGTCTACCTACAGTTTCAGCATCCATTTCAGAAATCATAGACAGAAGTTTATAAGCATCATCCTTATCTAGATTTATATCTACAAGTTTCATAAGAAGCTTAAAAACCTTTTTATTGTTAATAACAATAGATCTTCTTTCGTGCAAAGCTGTATAAAAAGCAGTAATTACATTCTGGAATCTATCCTGAACTTCAGAAAATGATTCATCTTCTATATGATATTGTAAATAACTCTTAATTTTGTCACCATCAAGATTTACAGCACCTGATGGCAAAAGCCATCTATCTCCATTTTCAGATTCAGTATCTATAGGAGAAGGAATGAATACTCTCAGTCCATTTAAGATATCTGCAAGATGAATAAAATCATCCAGCGAAATTACCATGTAAAAAGGAATACTACAGCCTAGCAACTTTTCTATCTCTGCTTTATAAGCGTTTATTCCTTTTTCTTTATAAACGGCATCAATTCTATCTACACGCCCAAGAGAATTATAAATTGCTCCGGTATTCCCAGGGATATTAACAGAAGTTGCCTTTTTAGAAACAGGATAATAAATCAGCACATTAGTAAAAATAACGTTATTTTCATCATCCTTCATAACTGAAAGAAGACGCAAAACCTGGTCATCAGCAAGTTTTTGACCGATTGTATCAACCTGCAGGGACTTAGCCATAAAAAGAGAAACCCCTACAATAATCAATAAGATTACAAGAAGGAAGACTGCCCCTTTTTGTTCATCTCTAAAGCTGTGATTTTTCACCAAAACCTCCGATTTCGCCCTTAAGCCAGTCCAAAAGCAAAAGACTCTGAGGAGCTACAGTTTTACCTTTTTTCTGAAGGTATTCTATATTTTCGTTTAAGACAGTATAAATCAATTCATTTAAAGATAAAGCCTCTAATCTTTTTAAGTAAGCTTCATCAACATGAGGGCGACCAGGTTCTATCTTATCTGCAACAAAAACAATTTTTGCAAGGTTACCCATACCTACTTTACCAAAAGTATGATTTTTAACCGCCTCTATAACATCAATATCAAAGACATCAAAATCTTCTTGAAGTTTTACAGCTGCAGCTCTCCCGTGAAGAAGAGAAGGCTTTTTCTTTTCAAGTTCACTTATAGCTTCACCATCTCTGGAAGCAATGGAAATTAATAAATCTTCCGGTAAAGCCTTGCACATGTCATGACTTATTCCTGCTAGATAACCAGTTTTTTCATCGAGACCAAAACGCAGGCACAAATCTCGGGAGCATTCAGCAACACGAACAGAGTGTTCATAACGAGATTCAGACACAGATTCTTTGGTAACTTTTCTGATTTCTTCTATAAGGTTATCTATATTTTCAATCATTTTTTGATTCCGTACAAATTATTTTCACAAATATACTGAAAAACAGCATCTGGAACAAGGTAACGGAAACTTTTACCATTCGCTATTCTACTTCTAATTTCCGTGGAAGAAACCGGAAAGATAGGATTTTCCAGAAGAGTATATTTATATGGAAAATTATCAAGCAGGGACTGATCCTTATAATCTTCAAGATAAGCCCCCGAAGGAGTGTTTGAAAAGCCTTTTACATCCACGCCGTTGTTATCAGGGTGCCGGCGAGCAATAATCAAATCAGCAATTTCAGCAACACCTTTAGAATTATTCCACTTGTCAAACTGAGAAGCTACTTCCTGCCCCATTATAAAAGCTGGTCTTGAATCCAGTTTATAAGAATCGATGACATAACGCAAAGTGTCTATTGTATAGGAAACACCCTGCCTTTCGATTTCACAGGCTTCGGCTTCAAAAATCCGCTTTCCATCAGTTTCTGCAGAATCACAGAAACTTTTTACCATAGAAAGTCTCTCTTCTGGAGAAACTTTAGTGTTTAATACTTTATGGGGAGGAATATAAGTCGGTACAAAAAGTACCTTATCATACCCCAGTTCTTTTACAACAGTATCAGCCAGCATACAATGACCTATATGAAGTGGATTAAAAGTCCCGCCCAATAAAGCTATTTTCATTTTTCACTTCCAGGATATTGAATTTCTTCAGTATCATCAAAATAATCATTATTCATAAAATCAGGAGAAGAAACTGCAGATGCAACTAGAGAAGCTGCAGGTTTTTCATTTTCTTCCAGCCTGTTTACAAGTTCAATTATAGCACGTTTTGCATTAATCATTCCCATATTATTCTGAACAGATACAGGAATAACAGCCGTTTCTGGCTCATCCTTTTTAATCAATTCAATTATCTCTGATGCCCTCTGTTCTGCTCCCTCAATATCAATTTTATTAGCAAGAACAATTCTTGGCTTTTTCATCAAATCTTCAGAATAGGAAGCCAATTCATTACAGAGAGTTTTATAAGCAGTCAGGTAATTTTCATCTGAACAGTCAATCATAAAAAGAAGACAAGCAGTTCGTGAAATATGCTTCAAAAAATCAAAACCTAGACCTACACCCTCGCTGGCACCTTCGATAATACCAGGAATATCTGCAATTATGATATCCTGATCATCATCTACTCGCAAAACTCCGAGATTAGGTATTTTTGTTGTAAATGGATAGGGTGCAATTTTTGGTCTAGCATTAGTAAACGCAGTCAAGAGAGAAGATTTACCAGCATTAGGAAAGCCTACCAAACCAACATCAGCCATAATGCTGAGTTCAAGTTTTAAAGTACGAACTTCACCGGGTTTACCTGCATGAGCATAACGAGGAGCCTGATTAGTTGAAGATTTAAAATGAACATTTCCCCAACCGCCTTTTCCTCCTTCAAGGAAAATAAACTGCTCTTTTTCGGATTCAACAGTAAAATCGTGAATCAATTCGCCAGTTTCAGCATCCCTGATTGTTGTTCCAGGAGGAACTGGAATAGTAATATCTTCGCCATCTTTGCCGAATTTATTCCAACCCATTCCATCCCCGCCATTTTTAGCCTTAAAAATTCTATGATGACGTAATTTAGAAAGAGTTCGCATATTGCGCTTAACACAAAATATTACATCGCCACCTTTTCCTCCGTCACCACCATTTGGTCCACCATGAGGAATATATTTTTCACGACGAAAAGCAATACAACCATTTCCGCCTTTTCCTGAATGCACTTCGATTATTGCTTCGTCTGCAAACTGAAACATTTGTGCCTCCTCTAAACTATCAAAAATCAATAGAAAATAATTTTTTAACAAAAAAATACCCGGTACAGAACAAATCCGAACCGGGTAGTTTATATTCAGAACTTAAATTAAGCCTGAACTGGTGTTACAGAAATAAACTTTCTGTTCATTCTTTCATGATAAACAACTGTACCGTCTGCTGTAGCAAACAAGCTGTCATCACCAGCTCTCTGAACATTATCGCCAGGGAAGAATTTTGTTCCACGCTGTTTAACGATAATTGAACCAGCTGTTACATATTCTCCACCGTATTTTTTTACTCCCAGGTTTTTTGGGTTAGAATCACGACCGTTTTTTGCGCCGCTACCGCCTCTAGTTCTTCCCATAGTAATCTCCTATAAAATCCACATTAGATTTCAATTTCTTACTGTTTTTACTTCCAGATACTCCGGATACTCTTTAGCAACAGACCCTAATCCCGTTTCTAAAAAATCACCAGCAAAAACCAGCCTGTCCAAGTTATTATCATCCAGCTGATTCGTATCCACTTCAAAACTCAGATTTCCCCTTTCAGAACAATCTGAATTCAGTTTTATGCCTGGTATTTCGGAAATAACTTGCATTGTAGTACGAAGCAAAATCGTAATCGAACTACACACTATATCAAATCCGGCTCCAGCATAACCGGCATGTCCTTTAGCCCTACAAGCTAAAAGCACGCCTTCTTGACTGCGCCTTAAAAGCACAGTAGTCATTTAAGCATTAATAGATTCAACACGAACGTTTGTGTAATGCTGTCTGTGACCGTAAAGTTTGTGATAGTCTTTCTTTGATTTATATTTCAAAACAAGAACCTTCTTATCACGGAAAGATTCTTCAACTACAACAGTAACTTTTGCACCTTTTACATATGGTGTTCCAACAGATACTTTATCGCCGTCGCTTACGAGCAATACAGAATCGATTTCGATTTTTGCTCCTTTTTCTGCGTCGATAGAATCAACTGTCAGGACTGCGTCCTTTTCTGCCTTGTACTGTTTGCCCTTATATTCAACAAGTGCGTACATGTTTATACCTCTAAAAAATAATCTTATATGAAAAGCCGCAGTATTTAACGGGTTATACTACAACCTTTTTACCATACGTGTTTCAAAATAATACCGAAAATCAAGTTTCCAGTCAATAAGTCATTATTTAAGACTTAAAATTTATATGTTCCTGTAGTAATTGTTCCACCGTTACTGTAGATATCAAAGTTTACAGATCTTTCTACTTTTGAAATTTCTGCGTAGAAATCTTTCAGATTCTTTACAGATTTTCCATTTACAGCAGTGATAACATCGCCTACCTGAAGTCGTAATGAAGCTGCTGGTGATTTTGCAAGTACATTTGCAACGATAACACCTTTAACTGAATCTTCTAATTCAAACTGTTTCTTAGCTTCATCAGTAATAGGAGCTACCATAAATCCTGGCCACAATTTTCCGTTATCCGAAGAAACCTTTTCAGATCTTTCTTCGATTTTTACAGAAAGTTCAGTTTCAACTTCATTTCTAATAACTTTGAAAAGTACAACTTTACCGGCTTCAAGTTTACCCACTTCCCTCTGGACCTGTTCCAAATCCTTTACCTTGTGTCCATCAACAGAAGTAATATAATCTCCAGGTCTCATTCCTCCTTTTTGAGCAGGAGAATTGATGAATACCTGAGAAACAAGGGCACCTTCTTTTTCACCTACTCCAAGGGCATCCTTATAATCTTTTGTAACAGGCATAAGGGATACACCAAGCCAACCGTAAACGATTTTTCCGTTTGTAATGAAAGAATCAATTGCATTCTTTATATTGTTTATTGGGATAGAAAAACCTAAGCCCTGAGAACCACCTGACTGACTGGCAATCCAAGTATTAATACCTATTACTTCGCCATAAATATTAACAAGAGGGCCACCAGAGTTTCCTTGGTTGATTGCAGCATCGGTCTGAATAAAATCATTAATATTTCCAATTCCACTTCCACTTCGCCCTTTTGCACTTACAATACCCTGAGTTACAGACTGACTGTAACCAAGTGGAGCACCCATAGCAAAACAAATATCGCCCTGACGAACTTTATCTGAATCACCAAGAGCAGCAACAGGAATTGTTTTATCATCCGACTCAAAAGAAACAAGAGCGATATCCATGCGTGCATCTGCTCCAATGAGTTTTCCTTCAAATTCTCTTTCATCATTCAATTTGATTGAAATTTTTGTAGCCGCACCAGCAACATGATTGTTTGTAAGTACATAAAGAGTCTTTCCTGTACGACGAACGATAACGCCAGAACCTAATCCTTTAGTTTCATATTCGCGGGTATTACCCTTTTTCTTGTCTTTATCATCAGACTTTTCATCTTCTTCTTCAAAACCAGGCATTCCAAAAAAGAATTTTCTAAAATCTTCAAAAGGATCCATAGTCTGAACAGTTTTTGTTTCGGTTACATCAACTTCAACAACAGAAGGAAGTAGACCATCACTAATTGCACGGAAAGAATCCTGCAAAGCTTCAACGATTTTAAGAGAATCTGCAGGTATCATCTGAGATTTTGATTCTGCATATGCTGTTGCAGCAGAGCCCTGAACTTTTGTCCGGCTACAAGAAAAGGAAAGTACACCAAATGTTAATAATGCAGCACCTGAAATTCCAAATATACGTTTTGTCCAAAGTTTCATTAAAGAGCCTCCAAAATAGTTTTCTCAACTACTTTAAAAATAAACATAAAAAATAGATTTGGTTACAAAAATCTACTTTTTATAATTCAAATCAGTAAGAATTTCTGTATGATCTTCAAAAACAGCAACGGTGTGTTCTTCATGAGCAGAGTATTTTCCATCTTCAGTTAGAACAGTCCAGCCATCATCAGCAGTATAAACTTCTGGCACGCCAAGATTTATCATAGGCTCAATGGCAAGAACCATTCCTGCCTGAATTCTTGGGTTTGGACCACGACTAGGACAGTTTGGAATACTAGGATCTTCATGAACGTCGAGTCCTACTCCGTGTCCACAATAATCGTAAACAACTCCATAACCGTGTTTTACAGCGATATCATAAACGGCTCTGGATATATCACTTATGCGGTTTCCTACCCGACAAGCTTCAATTCCAGCTGCAAGACATTCCAAAGTTACTTCATCTAATTTTCTTACTTCAGGCTTTACATTTCCAACTAAAACTGAATGACATGAATCACTGATAAAACCATTGAGGTCGATTCCAACATCAAGAGAAACGATATCCCCATCTTTTATCACTCTTTTTTTAGAAGGGATACCATGAATAACTTCATTATTAATACTTATGCAGGCCGCTCCCTTAAAGTTTTCTTTGTACCAGGCAGGTTTTCCACCATGCTTAGTTATGAAATCTACAAAGAGAGCATCAACTTCTTTTGTAGTCATTCCAGCCTTTACAAGCGGAATTATTTCATTAAAACAGTCCGCCAATAAATGACAAGACTTGCGAATTCCTTCAATTTCTTCACTATTCTTCAAACGTATCATATATATAACCTCTATTTATATTTTTCTTTTTTGACTGTGTAATTTTTGCGGCCTCTTCCAGGCATATTCGTGAAGTTAGAGTATCTCCCATTTTTTGATAAATTTCCGACATAACCCGAAGAAAAAAAGCATCTTCCTTTGCAGAAAAACCTAATTCCAAAGCTCTTTCAAAAACATCAAGAGCCAATTCATCATTTATACAGTTGTAAATATTCCTGTGCAAAATGCTAAGTGTAAATTCAATTACTTCAGGGAAAAAAATTCTAAAATAATTATAACTATATTCCATTAAGATAATCTGTTCTAACAGAAGAATTGCATCGTAATATTCCTTTCGTAGAGTAAGCTCTTCAGCAAGAATATAGCCATAGTCCATAAAATCTTCCCGACTAAACCAATGTTTTAAGTTAAAGTCGGCGTGTTCCATATTCATTCGTTTGAATTCCTGAACAGCTTCATCTTCTCTTTCATGCATAAGGTCAAAGAAAATAAGTTTTGCTCGGCTTTCCTGATCGGTTCTTTCCGAAAGCCACTTATAATAATCAAAGGAACTGACATTATTTTTTGTATAGGTGCCGCGAGTTTCAAAGGAATCATTAAAAATTGAACGCTGCCTTTGATCTGATAAAATTTCATAAGCTTTTAAAATTTCCTGAAACTTAGCTGAAGAATCTGAACGATTAACATCAGGATGAAACAGTTTTGCTTTCTGTCTATAAGCTTTTTTTATTTCAGCAGCAGTAGCATCCTTACGAACGCCGAGAACTTCATAACAATTTATCACAATATAACTCTTTCTAGGAAATTTTAAATAAAGCTTCAATCTCCGGTTTGTGAATTACAAGTACCGGGCAGTGAGCAAAATTGACAATTTCCTCCCTTGCTGTAGCTACGATATTTCTATTTGATTCTGCAAAAGGTAAAGTTTTACCTTTCGACTCTTTTCCCCCGATTAGTATCAAATCAGCATTATATTCATCGGCGGCCTTGATTATTTCTAAACAAACAGAACCCTCTCTTAATTCGGATTCAATTTTTACCCCTTTTGAAACAGCTAATTTTTCTACATAAGCCAGGTAGGTATTTCCGTCTTTTCTTAGAGCCTCTGTATAAGAATCCCTTTCTTCTGGAACGAAAAATTTTGAATTAAAAAGAAACTTAATTGTTGCTGTATCAACAACAAAAACAACTTTTAAAGAAAAACCATACTGCTTTGCAAGAATTATTCCATACATTGCAGCATGAATGGAAGACTGAGAACCATTTACTGATACGATAATTTTTTTCAATAAGGATTTGCTCATTTTACAAAACCTCTTGTTTTCTCTCATTTTTTTTCTTTAGAGCTTTTAAAACAAACACATTTTCACGCTCTTTTTCTTCCAGTGCGTTTTCAATGTATACCTTTGTTTCTAAAGTCTGAGGAATTACCATTTTATCCAAAGCGTTTACCCTTCTCTGAGTTTTACGAACTTCTTCAGCTAATCTCCATACAATTGTACGGATAGAAGCCATCTGAGTAAGTAAAGTCAGAAGATTGAAGAATTTGCTTACAACTTCATCTGTATTTGCATAACTTCCAATCATAGAATAAAACAACTTCTGTTCTGGCAAAATTACATCCAAAGTTGAAAAGTTCATTCCTCCAATAGTAACCTGCTTTTCCTGCATTTCAAAATCGTAATGAATGTTCTGAGAAATTCTTTTTACCTGATCAGAACCATCGGCCATGAGCATGCGCTTAAATGCTGGATAGGCTGTTTTTACAGCTTCGTCAATCTGCCTTTCAAGGAGCTTTACTTTATCAACCATCCTCATTAGTTCCTGAACCAAAATCTCTCTTTTTTGCTCAAGAAGGTCATATCCATTCTGACTGATAGCCAGCTGTTCTTTCATAGCGAGAAGATTCGATTTTGTAGGAGCAACATTTAATTTTGCCATACTCTTTTATTCCACATCTTTTGGAAGATATTTTTCGATAAATTCAGATTTAATACGAGAAAGATCTTCTTTTGGAAGAATCGCAAGACAATTCCATGCGATTTCCAGTGTTTTTTCAATAGTTCGGTCTTCATATTCACTTTGTGAAAGGAATTCACCTTCAAATTTATTACCGAATTCAAGATACTTCTTATCAAGCGGAGATAATTCTTCTTCACCGATAATAGCAGCAAGGTTTCGAATTGACTTTACCTTAGAGTAAGCTGCAAAAAGCTGGGAAGAAACATTTGCATGATCTTCACGAGTCATGTCCTTACCAATACCGTCTTTCATCAATCGTGAAAGACTTGGTAGTCCTGCTACAGGAGGATAAATTCCCTTTGAATCCATTTCTCTATCAAGAACAATTTGTCCTTCTGTGATATAACCTGTTAAATCCGGAATAGGATGAGAAATATCATCGTTTGGCATTGTAAGAATCGGAATTTGAGTAATAGATCCTTCACTACCTTTAATTTTACCTGCTCTTTCATAAAGTTCTGCAAGATCCGAATACAAATAACCAGGATAACCTTTTCGTCCAGGAACTTCACCTCGAGTAGTAGAAATTTCGCGGAGAGCTTCACAGTAGTTAGTCATATCAGTCATTACAACAAGAACGTGCATACCTTTTTCAAATGCAAGATACTCAGCTGCTGTAAGAGCACACCTAGGAGTCATAATTCGTTCGATTGAAGGAGCATCTGCCAGCGATTGAAACATAACTACCTTTGAAAGAACTCCGGATTCTTCAAAAGTATGAATGAAGAAGCGGGCAACATCATACTTGATACCCATTCCTGCAAAAACCATTACGAACTGCTCGTCAGAAGCCCTAAGTTTTGCCTGTCGGATAATCTGAGCCGCCAGTTTATTATGAGGAAGACCACTTCCAGAGAAAATCGGAAGTTTCTGTCCTCTTACAAGGCTATTCATGCCGTCGATTGCACTAATACCAGTTTGAATAAAATCTCTTGGATATGAACGGCTGTAAGGGTTAATTGGATAACCGTTTACATTAACCTTTTTAGAAGAAATAATCTGAGGAAATCCGTCTATTGGCTCCCCAAGACCATTAAAGACTCTACCCAGTAAATCTTCACTAACTGTCAATTCCAAAGGAGTATCAAGAAACTCAAATGTAGATTCGTTTAAGTCGATTCCTGTGGTGTTACCAAAAATCTGAACAACGGCAGCTTTTTCATTAAGATCGATTACTCGACCAAGTCTTTTTTCACCAAGGCGGTCTCTAACGTATACTGTTTCGTTATAAAAAATATTTTCGGTGCGTTTAACGGCAACAATAGGTCCGTCTACACTTGTTACGCCACGATATTCTATACCTTTCATACAGCTGCCTCCGAAGAACCGTAAACAGATTCAAGTTCTGAAAACTGTCCGTTAAAGTGATTTAATATTTCAGAAATCTTGTCCAATTGATTGTTCGGAACAGAATATTTTATACGAATGATTTCTTCAAAAACAGGAAGAGAAACAACCTTTACCAAAGGACAACCTGCTTTTATTAGAGAAAGAGCTCTCTTGTAAAAATCTATCATAAGTTCAAGTATTTTAATCTGCTTTTCCGAACAACAATACATGTCCACATCGTCAAAGGCATTCTGCTGTAAAAAACCACTCTTAATCATTTCTGCAACATTTAAAACCAGACGATCGCTATCAGGAAGTGCATCAGGTCCAATAAGACGAACAATCTGATAGAGCTTGTCTTCTTTTTTAAGAAGTTCAAGGGCTTCCATTCTTACCTGCCACCAGAGGGGGTTATTCTTTTCCCACCACTCACGAACTTCAGAAGCATATTCAGAATAAGACTCCATCCATCCAATAGCTGGATAGTGACGAGCATTTGCAAGAGCTCTATCCAAAGCCCAGAAACAGCGTATAAAACGTTTTGTATGCTGAGTTACAGGTTCAGAGAAATCTCCTCCTGGAGGTGAAACGGCACCAATTACGGAAATAGAACCTTCCTGTCCTTCAAGAGAAATAACACGACCAGCTCTTTCATAAAAAGAAGCAAGACGAGTTGGAAGATATGCCGGAAATCCTTCTTCTGCAGGCATTTCTTCCATACGGCCGGAAAGTTCACGAAGGGCTTCTGCCCAACGGCTAGTTGAATCAGCCATAATTGCAACATGAAGCCCCATATCCCGATAATATTCGGCGAGAGTAATACCAGAATACAAAGAAACTTCTCGAGCTGCAACTGGCATATTTGATGTATTTGCAATAAGAATTGTTCTTTCCATGATGGAACGACCTGTTCGAGGGTCGATTAATTCAGGGAATTCTGTAAGAACTTCAGTCATTTCGTTCCCGCGTTCTCCACAACCAATGTATACAATCAAATCAGCATCACACCATTTTGCTACAGCGTGTTGAGTCATGGTCTTCCCTGTTCCAAAACCTCCAGGGATTGCAGCAGTTCCCCCCTTAGACAAAGGGAAGAAAACATCAATAACTCTCTGCCCAGTAATTAATGGTTCAGAAACTTCAAGTTTATCAGAATATGGACGGGGTTCTCGTACAGGCCAGTACTGACTAAGTTTTATTTCTTCATCGAATTCAGTTGTTCCGATTACATCATCAATAGTGTAATCCCCAGAACCTTTAAAAGTTTTTAAAGTACGCCCTCTTACTAAAGGAGGAACCATTATTTTCTGTGTTATAGATTCTGTTTCTTTTACACTTCCTAAAACCTGACCAGGCTTAATTTCCGAGCCAGCCTTAATTTCATCTAGAGCTTCAAAGTGCCAGATTTTATCCACATCAAGGGGTTCTGTTCTTTCTCCTGGTAAAAGGAAGGCTCCTGAATGTTCTGCCATTGACTTTAAAGGTCTTTGAATACCGTCATAAATAGTTCCAACAAGCCCTGGTCCAAGCCTAAGGGAAAGAGGTCGCTGATGACAGACGATTTTTTCGCCTATATGCATTCCTGTATTTTCCTCATAAACCTGAATAGTAGCATTTCCTTTATTCTGACGAATTATTTCACCAATAAGTTTTTTATCGCCTACATCAACGACATCATAAAGACCACAAGCATCCAAACCTTCTGCAAAGACAATTGGACCTGAAATGCGGGTAATTTTTCCTTCAATCATTATGCACCAAGCCTCCCGCTAAATAGAGCATCATAAAGTTCAGCCCTGTATTTATTCTGTATCTGTAAGATTAACTCCGACAAGGTCAATCTAACTCGAACAGATTTGTCATCAGCTTCGAGAATAAGACCTTTAGGAACAGTTAAATCTTCTTTATCTTCAATTACAATTTTATTAAATTCACTTTCTGTGTACGAAAGCACAGAAAAAACTTTATCAAGAGCAGTTTTCACTGTCTTTTCTGAAAAACCGTAGTAAAAAATATTTAATTTTTTTTCTTCAAGAACAATCCGGTATTTTTCTGCATATTTCAGAAGAAGGGATAAAATTTTATCATCAGATAGATTAGCAAAAAAATCATTAAAAGCAGCGTTAATTGAACTCTGAATAAAAGAAACCTTAAACCTTTCTTTTTCCAAAGGAAGTGAAGCCTCCTGATCTTTTTCAAAAGCAGCAATTTTAGCTTCGTTTTTTGCTAAAATTTCAGACTTTACTTTTTCAACCTGACTATCAACACCAGAAATAAGTAAGTCACAATCAACATCTGCCTTTGCCAGAATTTTTTCTGCTTTTTTTCTAGCATCAGCCTGTATTT
Source organism: Treponema sp. (assembly GCA_024693045.1). Classification (GTDB taxonomy): domain Bacteria; phylum Spirochaetota; class Spirochaetia; order Treponematales; family Treponemataceae; genus Treponema_D. The sequence goes on along the minus strand of JAILLQ010000005.1, from coordinate 7,212 downwards.
CTTTATCCAGAATTTCGGTGGATCTTAATTCTTCCATAAAACATTCCCTTATTAACTATATCTGTACACCAATGGCTTCACGAATGGCATCTGTCAATGTTTTCTTGCCAGATACCGAACCATTTAGCGAGGGAATTTCCACTATTAGAGGAAATTTGCCTTTTTTCTGCCACTCAAATTCTTCTTCCTCGATTAAAGCCGCAGCTTCCTCTGTAAGAATAAGAACTTTAGGCACATCTTCAACAGGAGAGGCAAAAGCTCCCCCCCTGCCGGTTACACGGTTAAAAGCCTCCAGAACCTTTTCCCTTGTTTCTGCTACTGTGCCAGAAACTCCGGTAAGTCTGAATGCGAGAACAATTTCCCTGTCGCCGATTATATAAAACTTCAATTTAGAGCCTGTATTACAAAACTATAATAAGAAGACCTACAAGGAATCCCCAAAGACAAATACCTTCGGCAAGACCTACGAAAGGAAGAGCCTTTCCTGAAAGTTCTGCATTTTCACTCATCGCACCCATAGCAGCAGCACCAATCTTGCCTACAGCCATACCACCTGCAATACATGAAAAACCAACTGCAAGGGCTGCAGAAATATATTTCCACATAGCTGCATTAGAAGCTGGTTCAGCCTGTTCTACAACAGTTTCTGCAAGCTCAGAAGTTTCAGCAGACTGAGCTGAAATAGCAAAAAGGCTTGTACAGAAAATAAGTGCAAGTAAAGCAAAAAATTTTTTATTCATATTTACCTCTTATATTATTTATAACAAAACTTGAAAGGTATAAATTCCTTTCCAGTTTCATTAAAAAATTTACTAAAGAATTCATAATACTGAAGTCGTATAACCTGAATTGCAACAATCATACCTTCAAGAACGACTACAATAGCATTACCAATTATCAGAACAAAAATTCCTCCGATTGGTCCACATTTACTGCTCATCATTTCGATGATAAATCCAAGTACAGCATGGGCAAGAGCAAAAGCACCAACACGGACAAAGCTTATTGTTCCGGACATATAGTTGGAAACGACTTCAATAAGTTCAACCATGCCGCCGATGAGTAAACCACCAAATCCACCTTCAAGAACAGGTCTTTCTCCATCAAAGAGACGTTCAAAAGGTTCTCCGAAAGCAGCAAAAAATAAAGTTATGCCAATAACAATCCAGTCGCACAAGACTGGAGAATGATGCAGAAAAGCTAGTCTCAAAGCAAAAGCAATTGCGTACCAGTAGAAAAGAATTCCGGAGAGTCCTCTTTTACCAAAGAAAGCACTTCCCCACTTCTTCTGAATACACATATTTAAAAAGTTCACTACAAGACCAACACTAATAATAATAAAACCAAGAGCAATTGTCGCTCCAAAAATGCCAAATATTACAAAAATCGAATTTGGATTTGAAGAAGGCATTACCTTTAAAATTGGAGCCCGAGGACTGCCGAACAAACCTGTAACAAACATGGCAAATGGTTCAAGAACTTTTTCTGTCCCAAAGAATTCGCCAGTTATCAATCCCATTATGGAACTACTAACACCAATGGCAATAAAAATTGGAGCAAATTTATTCCAGTTTCCAATTTTTATTACTTTCAAGGCCATTAAAATTCCCATAATAAGAAAAACAAGCCCCTGGCCACAATCGCCAAACATTACACCAAACAAAATTGTAAAGAATACGGCAACAAAAGGAGTTGGATCTATAGTTCCATAAAGAGGAGAACCGTAACTAAAAATCATTCTTTCAAATGCTGAAACAAATTTACGGTATTTTAATTTTACTGGAACCTGTTCTTCACCAGAAAGCACAGAAGGAACTTCATGAGGCAAATATTCTCGAATAGCCAGTCTTCCTTCTGTAAGATTGTCCAGTTCTTTCATAAAGAGACGACATTCTTCTGCAGGAATCCAACCTGTAATTCTATAAACCATAGAAGTCTGCTCTAAGGATTCTTCTACATCAGCTATTTGAATCGAAATAGAAAAAGAAGCTAAAAGAGCGTGAATTTTTTCTATGTGTGTTTCTATAAAATTATTTTTTTCTTCATTAAGTTTTTCAAGATTACTTCTAACTGAATTCATTTCAGTCTGAAGGGAAACAAGTAAATCTTCCGGGATTCCCTTAAAATCTTCAGGAATATTCATAGGAACAAAACCTGCATTCTTTAACTCGGTTTCAAGAGCAAATCTTCCTTTTTTTGAAGACACTGCCATAATTTTTGAATTATCTGTTCCTAAAGGAATAATCAGTGCATTTGCAGAAAGAGAATTTTTTAAGGATTCGTAATTATCTTTTACGATTTTCCCTACTTTTATTGAAAGAAATGAAAGATGTTCGAGTTCTGAATAAGGAACCTGGAGGTTTGAAAAAGATAATGCCTCATTATAAGAATCAGAAATTCTCTTTTCTTCCGCAGCCAAAGAATCCAAGCGATCTTTTAGATTTTCTGAAAGTTCTATTATTTTTTTTGCTTCATCACGATCAGAATCAGAAGCCTTTTCACACAAAGAAATATCTTCATCTCTGTCTGCTATATTGAAGTAGGCAATTAAAGACTTTAATTTTTCAAAAATAAGCCTGTCATCCAAAAAATAAGAAGAGATTTTTTCTTCAGTAGCATTGTTATCTTTTGAAGCGATTTTTTTAGAAGATTTAGATTTTTTTGCCTGTAACTGAAAGTTTCCTTTTTTTCCAAGGTATTCAATAACCTTTGAAACATCCTGTCTTAAGGAAACAAGTTCCACAAGCCGCATTTCTGTTGTTCTTGCCATAAAATCTCCTAATTTTCTTCAGGCTGAACTCCGGAAGCATACATAGCTTCGGAAGGAGAAGCATTCAAACGAATAGCTTCCGTTGCAGCCCTAATACAATCTAATTCCTGCTGTTTTAATACAAAAAACATCACAAGAGAAGCATAGGTCATTGGATTTTCATGAAAAATCTTTTTAACCCTTTTTGTTTCCCCAAAACGGAACTTTTGTTCTACCCAAACAGGATCGATTTTCCAAACTGAGCCTTCTTCATAAAAATTCAAAAGAGAAGCAAATCTCCAGTCCTTCCAATCCTGATAATTATCAGCTTCTTTATCAAGAACTTCAAAAGCGTATTTACAGATTGGATCTGATTCTGATGGAGATGCCGAAACATAAAAAAGTTTTTTTACGATTTCATCTTTTGGCATTTTATAATAAATCTTAAGGCGCATTGCCCAAAGCATATTTTTTACAGAAAACAACTTCTTAAAATAATCAACACATAACTTACGGGAAGAATCTGAAAGTTTATTAACAGCTTTCCAGACATACTGTATTTCTTCAAGGTCAAGTCTAATGTCCATTTCAAGATGTTCATCTAACTTTGGTACTTTATCATACCATTTAAATCTGGAATTTTCAGTAATTTTTTTTATATCGGGCCAGGCAGAATAGTTTAAGTCTGAATATTCTTTTAAATCGACTATATAAGGCATTTCACTTTGCCCCATAGTAAGTGCAGCCGAAATAACTTTCAAATTTTCTACATCATACCGCTTAATCAGAGATTTTAAGAAAGGATCTGGATTTGAATAATTATCCAATATTTTTTCATATTGACTTATAAATCGGCAAACAGCTTCTGTTTCAATCTTATTTGCAAGGAGACTTTCCGGAAGCTGAGGAACCGGAGTGGAAAAGATTTTATTCCACAATTCTGCTAAAGATTTTGATTCAAATAGAGGTATTGCACCCTGACCAACAAAGAGTTGACCCAACATTCCACACATTTTTGCGTAAGTATAGGCTGATGCTCCAGAGTAATCCATCGGCACCCCCTTAAGAATTCAAAACCTTTTCAAGAAATGAATTAAAAGTTTCTGTATCTTTCTGAACAGATTCAATTTCTTTCTTGTATTCTTCAATTATTTTTTCGTGATTTTCTGACAATTGCTGGATTTTTAAATTGAAATCAGATTCAAGCTGCTGTCGTATTTCCGAGACTTTACTTTTTATCTCTTCGTCAGCCTTAGACTGGGCAAGGGCAACTCTTTTAGAAGCTTCTTCTTTTGCTTCCGAAACTAACACAGATGCTTCTGTTTCTACTTTTAAAAGATGTGAAATTACATTAACTTCTGTTAAAGCCATAAAGCCCTCTCTTTATACTTCTAACAGGAAGTTTCTAAATCTCGAACAATATTACAAACTTCCTGTGAAGTCTTTGCCATTAGCAAAGATTGATAGATATTTGGAATCTGTAGAACACGAGCACAGTCTGCCAAAATATGCAAATGCCTTTCTGCGTTTTCCTGTTCAAATAGCATAAAAACAACTAAATGAACTAAAGAATCAACGTACTCTGCAGAACCAACACCACTAATATCATAATCAATACCGGCCTTGCTAATCCCAATAGCAACAACCGGAGAATGAACGGAACTGCATACCCCATGAGGAACTGCAACCCCCTTCATTATACTGGTATTCATCTGCTCTTCTCTTTTCTGAACAGCAGATAAAATATCGTCTCTTACCAATGAAGTATTCTGACGGACAAGATGCTCTGTCATTTCCGCAAAGAGACTGTCTTTATCAGTACTTTCTAGATTTATAATTACAGTTTCTGGTTTTAGGAAATCACTTAACATTCTTGCACCACAAAAAACTACTCAGCTTTTTCAGCTTCGTTCCACCAAGTTGCATCACTATTATTTGCTTCAGAAGATTCGCCTTCAGCAGCAGATTCTGCTGGAGCTTCTACAGATGTTGTAGGAGCAAGATCTTCTTCAACACTTGGCTTTTTATTCAAAAGTGCGAGTACAACTGTAATACCAAAGAAAAGAACAACTAAAACTGTTGTTGTCTTTGTAAGAACACTTGCTGAGTGTGAACCAAATGCAGCAGTTCCACGACCACCCAAAAGTCCACCCATACCATTCTGTCCGTCATCCTGAACAAGAACGAGAAGAACAAGCAAAACACATACAATTACAAAAGCAACGAGAAGGATTACACCAATAGCACTCATTTTTTTTAATCTCCAAGACCGGCTATTACCACCGGATTAATTCAATAAATATCAGTTTTTCTATAATAGACTAATATTTGTCCGTAGTCAATTAATTAGATGTCTAAAAAAAATAAGGGCAGCCCCTTAAAGACTGCCCCTGTATAGAAATCAGTAAAAATTACTTAGATTCCAATGCATCGATATAAGAAAGATTCAAGCGGCCCATTTTGTCAACTTCAAGAAGTTTTACAGGAATTACCTGACCTTCCTTAAGAACATCGCTAACCTTTTCTACACGCTGTTTAGAAAGTTTAGAAATATGACAAAGACCTTCTTTTCCAGGAAGGATTTCTACGAATGCACCAAAGTCCATAATGCGTTTTACAGTTCCCTGGTAGATTGTTCCTACTTCTGGATCTTCTGTAATACCCTTTACAGCCTTCTTAGCAGCTTCTGCCTTTTCACCGTTCTTAGAGTAGATTGTTACAGTTCCGTCGTCATCAGTGTTGATTGTTACATCATACTGTGAGCAGAGAGCCTTAACATTCTTTCCGCCAGGTCCGATGAGAGCGCCAATCTTGTCTACTGGAATCTTCATAGTAAGAATCTGTGGAGCGTTCTTTGCCAAAGGAGCTGGTTTGTCGATACATTTTTCCATAATAGAAAGAATGTGGAGACGACCCTGACGAGCCTGTTCCATAGCCTTCTTCATAATTTCAGTTGTAACACCGGCAATCTTAATATCCATCTGGAAACCAGTAATACCGTCTTTAGTTCCGGCTACCTTAAAGTCCATATCACCAAGGTGGTCTTCTTCACCAAGAATATCAGAAAGGATTGAATAACGTCCGTATGGATTATCTCCTTCTGGTTCAGTGATAAGACCCATAGCAATACCGGCAACCATCTTCTTCATAGGAACACCGGCAGCAAGCATACAAAGAGTACCACCACAAGTAGAAGCCTGTGATGAAGAACCGTTAGATTCCATGATTTCAGAAACTACACGGATTGTGTAAGGGAATTCTTCGCGGCTTGGAACCATAGCTGCAAGTGAACGGCGGGCAAGGTTTCCGTGACCAATTTCACGACGACCTGTTGTAAGCTTACCAGTTTCACCAACAGAGTATGGTGGGAAGTTATAATGGAGAATAAAGTGCTCAGAGCGGTCTCCATCAATATCATCATAAGACTGTTCGTCCATTGCAGTACCCAAAGTACAAACTGCCAGAGACTGAGTTTCACCACGAGTAAAGAGAGCAGATCCGTGTGGAGTTGGCAATACATTTACTTCACAAGTAATTGGACGAATTTCGTCAGTCTTACGACCGTCAATACGAAGTCCTTGGTCAAGAATTGACTTACGAAGAAGTTTGTACTGAATATCATCCATAAGATTACAGAAAAGTTTTGCCTGAATTGGGTCAGCAAGCTGCTCAGCATATTTAGCAGCCAAATCCTTCTGAACCTGAGAAATTGCCTTACCGCGGCTAATCTTGCTGTCTTTGAAGCAAGCTTCTTTAAGAAGTGGTGTTGCTTCAGCTTCAATAGCCTCAGCATTTTCAAGAGTTACATCAAGAGGGTTCAAAGGAAGCTTTTCCTTTCCAGCCTTCTTTACAAGTTCTTCCTGAAGAAGACACATATCGGTAATGAACTTCTGTGCGCGTTCCAAAGCACCGAGCATCAATTCCTCAGAAACTTCGTTAGCACCACCTTCTACCATTGTAAAGCCGTCTTTAGTTCCGGCAACAACGATTTCAAGTTCACCCTTTTCAATCTGTTCAAATGTAGGGTTGATAATGTATTCACCGTTCAAATATCCAACGCGGCAGGCAGCAACTGGACCGTGGAATGGAATATCAGAAATACAAGTTGCAGCAGAAGCGGCAATAACAGCAAGAATATCCTGAGTGTGAACGCCATCGCAAGAAACACAAGTTGGAACAATCTGAAGTTCGTGTCCAAAGCTTGGTTCAAAAAGCGGGCGCATTGGGCGGTCAATAAGACGGCTAACCAAAATTTCCTTATCCTTAGGACGACCTTCGCGTTTTACAAAACCGCCAGGGATTTTTCCGGCAGCATAGAATTTTTCGTTGTACTCAACAGTTACAGGAACAAAATCCTGACCTTCTGTTACGCTAGACGAAGCACAAATAGTTGCAATAATAGCGGCTCCGCCCCACTGAGCGTAAACACATCCATTAGCCTGTTTACCGATTTTTCCTGTTTC
>JAILLQ010000041.1 GCA_024693045.1 Treponema sp. | reverse complement strand
CGAATAGAACTTAAAATGGCTTCCCATTTAAAAGTTTCAGTTCCCAGCTCTGGTTCTTTATCTTCTATCCATGATTTTATTTTTGTTATAACAGAGCCTGTTTCTACAGCTTCAAGAGAAGATTTATATTTCATTGAACTATAAATGGATTTTGCAACTTCACTTTGTGCTTTTTCGAAAGCTGCTAGCATAAGTGTATATTCTTTAAATATATCTACAGGAGTTTTCTCTTTCGAGTATTCAAATCTTATTTCTCTTGTTATCTCATTCATAAAAATATATCTCCGCTTCAATAATATTCAAAAACAGGCTTGCCCCGATTTGAGTATATACCTTATTTTATGGCTGTGATTTTTTCTTTAAGTTCTCCATACCACTCTTTTGGAGCAAGTGAACTTTCTTGTATCTCATGGAAAAGTTTATACAGTTGAGAATATCTCACCTTGTTTTTCAGTATTGTTACAAGCAATTCGTTTTCAAGCGGAGTAATCATCATTCCGTTTATAACTTCATCGCCATTTTTACCGCCGTAATATTCCATTTTGCGACGATTGCGGAAATCTGAAATTACATTCATGTGTAGGAAATTTGTGATGAATACGCAGTAAGATTCTAAATCTTTATGAGTAAGCCTGTACTCCCCCAAATGCCTTGAAACCGGTTCCATTTCCATGCGACGTTGATTCGTAGAATCTGCAAGAGTAGCTTCAATGAGCAAACTGTGCTTCGGATAGCCATTTTCTGCTTCGTACTGGAAAACTAAATCCGCCTCACCACCGCTAGCGTGTGTTTTTGGAAGCAAATCAGCTTCAAGAGACAGATTCATAAATGAAAGAATGTCACCTTTGCGCTCGCTGATTTTGTACCATGCAATACCCAAAATGTATTCAAAGATTGTCGGAATGTCAGCATCATCCGTAACAAGTTCTTGGATTTCTTTGTCGGCTCGTTTTGAAATGAGTTGCAAGATATAAATGAGCTGATTATCAGAAAACTTTTCGTCAATAAGTTTGTTAAAGCGTTTTGTCCTTTCATCTGCAACAAACTGTTTGATGTCTCCGATTTGAGAGAACGCTGTCTTATTGTCTTTGTTGATAACCTTAAGAAGTTTTTCATCGTCCAGTTTGAGAAATGGAGAAATTTCTTCAAGCGATTGCAATTCTGCAAGTTTGTCTGATTTTACAAAGGCAAGATTATAGAATTCGTCAGGCAAGAGTGAAAAATAATACTTCGGTATAACATCAAACTTTACCTGCTCATCTGCAAAAAGTAGTGTATCTGAGATTTTCAGATAACGGCGGTTCAAGTCGAAGTAGTCTTCAAGAGTCCTCTCAACTTTTACCATGTGCATTGTTTTGAAGAAAACTGTTTTAAATGCTTTTTCATCTTCAAGATTCGAGAACATATTTGCTGATTGCAGTTGGTCTAACGGAGATTTTTTTATTGAAGCACTTGAAGAAGTTTTGAAGAGAAATTTTCTCCAATGAGTTTTTACATTGCCGATGTCTGAAGCCTCGTAAAGTGACATAATAGCTTTGGGCGATTTATCATCATCAAAGTAAACTTTCTTTATTGCATTGTACAAAGGAAAATATGCCCGGTCATAATCCTTGCTTTTGCGGTTCAAGCCAACTGTACAAAATGTTTCTTCTGAAACTGATTTTTCTTCGATAAAATAATCAAGAGCATCTATATAGTTCTGCTGTTGCATGAATATTTCTGTAACGATTTCTCCGACATTTACATCCTTACCGCGGAACTCTGAAAGTTTGTTTTCAATAAATTCTGTAGTTGCTTTGTTTATACAGAGGGGAAAGAGATACATAAACTCTTCTTTGCTGAGATAATTGAACTTTTTAAGTAACCGTGCAAGCAATATAAATGGTCGAACTCCAGAGTCATTGTTTATTTCAATGTATGTTTTAAGCAACTGCTGAAAGTAAACGAAACTGTCTTTAGGTATTTGTAAAAAGTTATCACTTGAAAAATTGCCACTTTTAGCGATTTCAAGCAATTTCTTTCCAACTGCTGTAAGCCTTCGATTATCGTCGATTAAGCCAATATCACGCATACCCGAAGTTTTCTGTCGGGCATCTTTTGCTTTTCGTGGAGCGTCACCTTCTTTGAGAAAGCCACTTTCTTTTATAAAATTGTAGTAAGCTTCTTGAACTGGCTCGTTGCTTTCCCATTTTTCATTTGAGTATTCGGGCTTTTCCCAAAACTGATTGAGCAAGTCCAGCTGCTGTTCAATTTTCTGATTGAAGTTCTGCATACGGAAACTTGTTGTACTCATTCTGTAATAAAACGAATTGAATCAACTACCTGATTCTGCTATGAAATCTAATTCTTTTTCGATTTCTTCTGCGCTGAATTTTGGAACAATTGATTCTAAATCATATAATATTGAACAAAAGTCTGAATAAGCAGACTGTCCTTCTTTTGTAAAATGACCGTCCTTTGTAAATACAGGAAAAGACTTTCCTTTAAATTTTATCAGAATTGATTCTAAATCAGCCATTTTTATAACACCATTGGATTATTGAATAGTTCAGACATTTTTGAATGCTGAATTGCTAATTTTTCATAATCTATAAAATCAACAAGAAGCTTTATAGGACTATAAATCGATTGGCTAATTTTATCATTAAACTCATTTTCCCTTTTTTTGTCAGCAACAATACAGAATCTTGCTCTAAAGTCTTGTAATTCAAAAAACTTGTTCAATGAATTTATTATATTTGTCGAATGCTCAACTTCATAAAACGCACTTGGCATTTCCCGCTCGTTGAACCAAATTGTATCAATTGTTCTTGCACGATTTGTAATCCTAGGATATGTAAACTCTGGAATATCTGTCATAGTCGAAACTTCACCAAGTTTTCTGTCAAGAAACATTTTGTTTTTATCTTGTGTAGGAACATAAGTTTTCAGCTTCTTCATGTTTCCAATATCAACAATCAATCCTTGATAATATGCGTGTGTAAAAGCCTCTACCTGTTCTTTTTCATTTTCTTTGATTTGAAACTTCTTCAAAACAGTCTCACGGTAATCAGTTAATGCCCAAAGTCCTGGTTGAATTTTAAAAAATTCATCTCGCCTCTGTAAAAAGCAACGAATGCTTTCAAAAGGAGTCTTTGTCTTCCAAGTCGATGTATCAACATTTTGATTGAGATATGAAAGTGTCGCATATCCGCCGTTTTTCTGCATTGTTTCAATTATGTCATCAACCTGTGTATGCTTTTTTGTCATTTTTTGCTCCTGCTAAGCACAAAGCCTTTCTTCATTATCAAGATGTTCTGGTTTACCTGTTGTAAAGGCTTTAAACAGTTCAGAGTAAGTTTTTACGGAATCTTTGGACTTAAGGGTTTCTAGAATTTGCGTATCTGAAATTCTTGCGTTTGAACGGTCGTTGCCTTTGTTCGCCATGTTGTTATAAGAAACAACGATATATTTGACATTAAGATTATCTATCAAGTCTTTGAATGCTGAGGGGGCAGACCGTGTACAATATTTACTTTTAAGAGCCGTTCTGTCCATTTTTTTAGCGACTCCGAAAACCTCTGGCTTCTCCCAACGAGCAATATTCTCGATTAAGTGGTAAGCATCACAATATTGTCTTGAATTATAGGGCGGGTCAATGTAAACCACATCTGCGGAAATGTTTTTTACGAGTTCGTTAGTGTCTTCGTTATAAATGATTATGTTTTAAGTTTGTATTAGGCTCTGGAACACACATTGTAAAAGATTCTGGAAAGTCTACGCCTTTTCTGTAGGCATCATAATGACCGCAAGTGTTTGCTATTTTATCAATACCGTAAAGCAAAGATGTTATAAGTATGGCTCTTTCACGAGTATTGATTTTGCCAGATTTAAACTCATTTTCAATGTTTTCGCGTATAAAAGCGATTTTTGAACAGTTTTTCCTTGAAAAATAAGTATCTGAGAAGTTCTCCGTCATATAATTGTCTTCATAAGGCAACTCAGAATTAAAATATTCTATATATTTTTCTATTTTTGAGATGTCAAAAGCCTCATCTGAAAACCAAGTAAGGTGACAAAGATAATTGCTATATAAAATATCGTTCGTATAAAGGATTTTATCTGTGTAAGCAGAGGAAACTGCTCCTGTACCAGCAAATATATCTGCAAAGGTATCAAAATTTCCACATTCTTTTGCAATAACATCATTGATAAAAGGCAAAAGACGGTATTTATTACCTAGATAACGACGGTTATTTATCTTAGTAACTTGCATTTTCCCACCCAAAAAAGAATCTCTACATATTACTATAGCATTTTTAGCTTTTTAGACCATTACCATACAAACCAGCGGGCCCAGTGGCCCGTCCACATAACATATATTCCCCCTATCCACAGTAACCCGTTCCCCCTGCAAAAAATGTCAGTGTAAGCTGTTTTTGAATGAAGCGGATGGGGAGGCATGGATTTGGCGACCTGTCTTTGGCTCTGCTGTATGGATTGGGGGATATTTAAAAAAAACTGCCGCAAGAAGACTAAACCAGCTCTGTGCTTCTTGCGGCAGGAAGTCCGGGCTAGAGGCCCATTACTTCTCCTAGTGAATTTACTGCATTTCGTACGCAGTCGTCACACTGACAAAGGACTTTTCCGGTGCCTGCACCTTTTAATTCCTTGCAGATTGTGGCGCCGCTTTTTTCCCTGAATTTTTCAAGGATTTCCCGGGAAAGTTTCGGGCTTCCCATTCCCTGGGATTTAAGGCCGGCTACCATGCATGCTCCTACCAGGGCACCGCATGTTCCTTCCATACAGCCCATGCCTGCGGCAAAACCTGCAGAAATCTGCATGAGCTGGTTTTCACTGATATCCAGTGTGTCGGCAAATACTTTTGTAACGGCCTGACAGCAGTTACATACGCCTGTTTTTTTGTAGTTGGCAGCTGTTTCTGCCCTTTCCTGTAATGTCATTTAGTACCTCTTTTATCAACTGCTAGTTTCCGCCGCCACAGTGACCACAGGAATGTCCCTGGCCGTGGTGGCCGTGTCCTTCCCCATGGTGACCATGTCCTTCTCCGTGATGGCCGTGGCCTTCGCCGTGGTGGTCACATTTTACGTCCGGATTGTATACAAGTTTTTCTTCCAGCAGGGCGTTTACTGCATCATCAGTGCTGCCGTTTACTCCGCCGTAGAGTTTGATTCCTGCTTCTTTAAGGGCATTCTGGGCACCGCCGCCAATACCGCCGCAGATTAATACGTCAACTCCGGCAGATTTAAGGAATCCTGCAAGGGCACCGTGTCCCTGGCCGTTTGTGCTTACTACTTCTGATTTAGCAATTTTCTTGTCTTCGATGTCGTAAATCTTGAATTCTTCAGTGTGTCCGAAGTGCTGGAATACCTGACCGTTCTGGTGTGTTACTGCAATTCTCATAGTCTTTTCTCCTTTTTGACTTAGATTTTGAAAAATGTTTTCCCCGTCACGAATATGCCAGGCTCCCCCTGAAATTTCCAGACGTTTTCCGTTTAACAGGCAGTCTGCAATTTTTCTGCGGGCCGTTTCGTAAACGGCGGTAACCGTAGTTCGGGCAACATTCATCTGCCGGGCTGCTTCTTCCTGAGTAAGGCAGGCACAATCCATAAGGCGGATTGACTCCAGCTCATCAATTGTCATGGTTACGCTTTCCCCGTTCCATCCGTCTTCAGGTATAAAACTGTAGAATTCCGGCAGGGTGCATATCTCACGGCAGCGGATTGGTCGTGACATAAAAACTCCTGAAATTACTGACATAAGTCAATAATTGTTTCTAAAAGTAAGATAGTTTAGTTACTGACTTATGTC
>JAILLQ010000036.1 GCA_024693045.1 Treponema sp. | reverse complement strand
CTTTGTACTTGTTAATTGAAAGGTCATAGTTGTTTGCAACAATTTCAGATTTAGTAACAAAGAAGCTCTGTTCTGTTCTCTTTCTGTCTTTTTCATTATCAAGAGTATGGAATCTCTTGATAATATCTGGAATATCGTTGTCATCTATTGGTTGTCGCTTATCATCAAGACTAAAGCCATCTGCTTTCATATCGTAGAACCAGACATTTTCTGTTCCACCGGCTCCTGTTTTTGTAAAAACAAGAATACCTGTACTAACTCCAGCATAAGGTTTAAATACTCCGCTTGGCATACTGATTACTGCTTGCAATTGGTGATTTTCTACAAGTTCTTTCCTAAGAGATTTGTGTGCGTTACTTGAACCGAACAAAACTCCGTCTGGAACAATACAAGCACAGCGGCCGCCTTTTTTAAGCATACGGATAAACAAAGCTACAAACAAAAGTTCTGTCTTCTTAGTCTTACAAACATCTAAAAGATTAGGATTGATTGTCGATTCGTTTACAGTACCAGTGAACGGAGGATTAGCAAGAATAACATCATACTGTCCTTCAATTTGATTTGCCTTGCTTACACCATCCTGATATTCAACAGTAGGATTTGTAATTGAGTGTAGCATAAGGTTCATTGTACTAATACGAAGCATTGTCATGTCCGTATCGTAACCGGTAACAAGGCCTTTAATATAATGATCCCACTGCTTATCATTCATCTTGTTTGCGTTATGTTCACGAACATAATTTGCTGCAGAAATAAGGAATTCGGCAGTTCCACAGGCTGGGTCACAAATACAATCATCTGGAGTTGGCTGAATAAGATTTACCATAAGGTTTCTGATTTGTGCTGGTGTTCTAAACTGTCCGTTCTGTCCAGAGGCACTCAGTTTATCAAGCATGTATTCGTAAATATCTCCGAGCATGTCCTGGTCTTGAATGTCGTTTTCATAAAGTTCATCAAGTCCTGTAATTACATTTACTAAGACTTGTGGAGCCGGAATCTGAAAAGTTGCATCCTTCATAAACTTTGCAAAAGCGCTTTCATTGTTTCCATGCATATTTTTAATGAATGCAAAAATGCCATTCTTTTCATCTTTCATTAGGGTGAAGATTTCATCAGGACTAAGATTCTTAAACTTACTCCAGCGGAGCTTCTGCTGACTTTCATCAAAAATATGATTTCCTGTAATTCCCATCATATTTTCTTTTTGTTCAGTTTCAATTTCTATATCATCAAGCGAGCGGATAAACATCAAATAAGAAAGCTGCTCAATACAAGTCAGCGGATTAGCCATTCCAGCCGCCCAGAGTTTTTGCCAAATGTTATCGATTTTATTTTTGATTTCGCCAGTTATCATTTTTATATTTCCCCTATACAGATAATATAGCACAAAACTTGGAGTTTATACAGTCAAAGAAAAAAAGGCGAGGAACTTCCTCGCCGTAGATGGACCAAGCCTTTAAACTAGCCCGAATAATAATAGTCAAATTAATTATGCCAGAACAGCAACTTTTTCTTTAATTGCCTGCATCTGCTTTGCTGTGAGTTTGAACATTGCTGTAAGCTCTTCTTCTGTCATTTTTCCGCTTTCAAGAATCTTTGCATCCATTTCGATTCTTTCTTCAATTTTGGCTTCTTTTTCCATGTCTTCCATAATTCTACACATATGCTTACCCCCTTTTCATCTTCCTTGAGGTATCTGGCTCTTTCTGACAGAAGTTTATTTTTTTGTACCGTAATTATTTATATTTATTCCAATGCCTTTTTACATATTTCTTATATGTTTTAAATTCTTTTGCATAGACTTTTGGGAATCTATCGCAGCTGCAGGCAAGTTCATAAGAAGCCTGATCAAGCCATTTAATGCTTTCAATTAATTCGTCATGCTGGTCGCTTAAGTTTTTCCAATGAATAATTCGTTCATGATGTGAAACTCTGTTTGCTCCACAAGTTCGGGCATGGTTAATAGTCGCTCCTTTAAGGTGTCGGAAGTTTGCAAGCTCCTGCAGAAAGTCTTCAAGGTATTGTTCAGTAAGCTGGCCAACAGTAAATTCTTCGCCAAAGAAAGGCAGCCAGTAACGGTCAACCATACCACGCATTTCTTTACAGTGGTAATCCCCGCAAGCCTTTTTGTGAGCTCGTTTATTCTGAACATATTCCGATTTTTCCGGGTCCCAGAAGTTCTTCAAAAACTCACAGAGGTTCATATTACAATCTGGATTCAAAGGCTCATAACACTTGTTCGCAATTTCTTCCGGAATCATACCAGAATCTGCAAGGGCCTTTTTCTTGTGAACAATAACAACCTTTTTCTTTGGAGCTTCCACAACCGGAGTAGGAGCAACAAAGGAAGTGGCAGGAGCCACCGCCTGCGGCGTTGGATCTGCCGCTGCTATGACATTATCTACAGGAGAAATAAAGCCAAACTTAGAACATAGCATATCATAAAGAGTTTTAGCTTCGTCAGAAGTTAAACGCGAAACAAGGTTTTCAAAGTCAAATACAGACTTGTACTCAGGTCGTTGTTTACGTTTTTCAGGTGCGCCCTGCATATACCATTTCATGGCAGTCTGTAGAGCTTCGTCATAATTCTTTGTACCGGTGCTTTTGTAATTAGTACGAGTTCCAGTTTCTTTGTTGGTAAAAGAAACTACATAATAACCACATGAATTCTGTCTAAGATAATAAGGACGCATAAAAAACTCCTGTAATAGACTCAGAATTACTTTTTTGCACAAATCAGTGCATAATAAATGCACAATTTTTGCACAATAAGTATCACAGAGTCTAAAAACCGGGTTTTATTCGTCCTAGTTCCGCTAAACAAGGTGGAATAAAAATCAGTTTTACTAATTTAGAATATGTCGCAAATCCTTATAACATAAGGATTTAAGCAAAAAAAAAGCTTCTAACTGATGTTAGAAGCTTTTCTGCCACAGGTTGGAATCGAACCAACGACATACGGATTTTCAGTCCGGCGCTCTACCAACTGAGCTACTGCGGCGTTGATGTTTAAAATATTATAGAAATTACGAATTTGTGTCAACAGCATAAGGGTAAAAAATTAAAAAAAAATCATTTTTTTTACCTTTTCTTTTACTTCAATATAGAATATTATTATATTATGAAAAAAATACTGTTTCTTTCTATAATAACCCTTTGTACCCTAATATTTTCATGCAAATATCAAACAGATGATTCTTCTTTTCTTGAAGAATACCTGAAAGCAAAGGTAACTTTTGAATTTCTAGAACAACTCAATTACAACTATTCAATTCCAGAAACAGTTACTTGTTATAACCGAGACCTTCACACTGTTATAGATGATGATTCTTCTAAATCTTACTTAATAATGATGTATTTAGCCTCAGACAGTTCAGGACTTGAAGTCCCACTAGTGAACAATATGATAGCCATTTCAAAAGGAATGGCTCATTCTTCGGCAGATATTAAAACAGTGGCTTTTTTTGACGGCTACACAGACAGTGCGACTAGTCTTGGCAAGGGGTCATGCCTTCTAGAAATACAGGCAAATAAAAATTGCAACGAAGAAATTATTAATAATCATTATAAAATCACTGATAATCTTCCCCAATGGATTTCTTCTGGTGAAGTAAACAGTGGCGACTACAATATCTTAGGTAATTTTATTTCATGGGCTCAGGAAAACTACAATAGCGACAAAAAGCGTACCACTATTCTTATTATTGGAAGCCACGGTTATGCAGCACAGGGAAGCACTATCAATGCAAAATACTACAACACTACAACTTCCAATATAGATGAAATTAAACAAATCAATTATTCATGCTGTCCGGACAAAACAAGTGGCTGGTCTTTAATTTATACAGACCAAATAAGTCAGGCTTTTGCTCTTGGTGGTTTTTCTTCAAGTAATAAAATTGATCTTTTGATTTATGATGTCTGTAGTGCAGGCACAATCGAAGAAGCATATCAGGTAAAAGACTACGCAAAAAGTCTAATTTTTTCGCCAAACCTTGTACCTGGAGCAGGAATTCCTTACGAAAAGCCTGTCGCAAATATAAAACCGAATTCAAGTATTTATGAAATCGGAAAAAACATTGTAAATCAATACGCATCTACTTATGAAAAACAAATACAAAATTCCAGGCCGGTAACCTTAACATTCGCAGATTTGACCTTACTGGATGGAGTTCAAGACGAAATTAACAGTTTTGCAAATTATTTTATAAACAATACAGAGCACGCTTCAATTTTTACAGATTCCGACAAAATGATTATGAAGTATTCAGGTGCAATATCTGATTACAATTTAAGTTATGAAAGCAGCTACTATCGCACAAGTAGTACTTATAGCAAATTTTACACATTCGATTTAGGATTTGTAAGTGATAAAGTATTAAGCTATGCTGAAAATAACTCTCTAACTGAACTGGTAAACATCTGCAATGAAATTACAAACAGGCTAAAAAAAGTCATCGCCATTTCATGGAGAGGTAAATACAGAGCTTCAAATGTGACAACAAAAACTTATCCAGATTTTAATGATTCTGCAAACTATTATGGTATAGCAATCTGTGGACATAAATCAGGGAACTACAACCCATACATTTCTACCTTTGCTTTTAATTCTGATACAAACTGGAAGAATTTTCTTTCTACAATTTACAGCAATGAATTTTAATTTCCTTTTTAAATGGAAATTTTACAAAAGTGTTGTATAATAAGCCAGATGAAATATGTTGCCTTTGCATTCTCACTTTTCCTATTAATTTTCACAGGCTGCTCAGACTCAAAATACGAGTTTATGGTCTACAGCCAGGACCCTGATGCTATTAATATCGAATCAGTTGTAACAGCAAAGGACATCGAAATCTATCCCCACTTAAGTCAAAAAACAGATAAAGACTGGCTTCTTCTTTTTTACCTTTGTGCAGATGCTGACAAAATTCATAATACAGATCCTAATCCAAATGACGAAATGTTTCGCCAGATGGCACAGATTGGCCGAGGATTAAAGAAAATTCGAAAATACGATGGAACTTCTCCAAAATCAAATTATGCAAATGTTACAGCTGTGGGGCTTTGGGACGGCTACAATGTAGAAAAGGAATTAACCTACTACCTGCCCTACACTTACGCTTTTGAATTTAAATATCCTTCACAAACCTATACAAGTGAAATTGTGCAGGATGTAAATAATTTTACAATCGACAAGAGCCCAGAAATTATGTCCAGTGAAAACAACTGGATAGGAGAGCTCCATGAAATGAACATGGCAAAAACTGAAAGTCTTTCAGCATTTCTTTCCTGGGCTCTAGCAGAATACAACAGTGATAATTCAAAAGAAGTCGCTCTAATTATTGCAGGTACAGGTGGAGGTTCTTTTGGAGATGAAACTGGCACCTACATTCCACCATCTGCCCGTTCAACCTGTTCTGACCAGTCAAGTGAATCCTTTTACCTTTCTGCCACAGACATAGTTACCGCATTAACTGCAAACGGCTTTTCTTCTTCAAATAAACTTCCACTTCTCATAATTGATTCTTCCTTCAGTGCATCCCTTGAAGACGCTTTTGAATACAGGAATACGGTATTATCACTAGTGGCATCTCCTTCAGAAATTCCATTTGCTTCAATCGATTTTAATTACCTTTTACAATGCTTTAGAAAAGATGCAAGTCCTTACAGTATAGGAAGCGAACTTGTAAACATATATGCCAACAAAAACTATTATAAAAATTCCATTACAAACAAAGGGATTTCTTCCCTATCTTATATAGATTTGTCTCATGTAGAAAGTATTGGAAATAATGTGAATCTTCTTGCTGACAGCATATTAAATTTAAAAGATACAAAAAACCTGAACAACAACAAATATTCAATTTACGACTGTATGACAAATAGTGATTACGGCTTTCTATTATACAATGATTCGGCCGAAAATCTCCTAACAGACTATTCAATGTTCTACAAAGCTGTTTACAACCACGAAACCGCAAATTTAATTCCTAAATATGAAGGCACAACCATATTCCTACAGGGATATTTTTATCAATTTGACTTAGGTTATCTTACAAGGCAAATAAACAAAACTGCCGCCTACAAAACAGGAGCTGAATCAATTTATTATTATTGTGATGAAATACAAGAAGCAATGAAAAAAGCCGTAGTATCCTGCTGGAGAAACGGCACAGGAAACAAATCAGGATTATATAATTCTATAGATTCAGACAGCGCATTTGGTCTTACGATAACAGGACCTGCCCGAGAGTTAAGTGGCTGCGAAGGAGACTATTTTCAACCATACAACGCAACGAACTTTTCTTTTAAAGACTATAAAGAAAGCGGAAATGAATCAAAAAACAATTGGAAAAATCTCCTGGAAAGCCTATTCCCAGAACAATTTAAAGATATCACAGAATTTATTCACTATTTATAATTATTCAGTTATGTAGACCTTTATCGTATAAGTTGAGATATCGCTAACAAGATATTCTTTTGCGCTTATGCTAAGCCAATAAGTTCCGGCATCATAATCACTAAGATCTATTGGCCAGTAAAGATGTGTTACTTCTACTTGCGAAGTAGTTGAATTACCAGCATCGTCGTACTCCGTTAAAGTCCAGTCATTTTTTGTTTTAGTTGGCCTATTTTCATCACTTTTATAGACATTTCCAACATTTTCCGTCTGAGACCCCTGTTTTGTAAAATCAACTTTAACCCAGTAAAAATCATCTTTTACGGTAACAAAGCAAGTCTGGTAACTGCTTTTTGAAAGACTTATTTCATTTGAAGAAGAGACTTCAACAGGAGAAAAATGTAATTCGGCATCAGCAGAAGGCATGAGACAGATATTTGAATAAGGAACGCCATATTTTGAATTTTCTGTGTTATATACAGAAAGAACACCTGTATTTTCTGCCTGTGCATCATAATTTGCATACAAGGTCATACCTTTATAACCTGTATAAAGGTATGAAGCTATACTGGAAGAATCAGCAATTGATGTGCCATCTACAGAAGATTTTTTCCAGCTTAGCCATTGATAATAAGATGAATTCTTATAAATCCCTAAGGAAGCTGTTTTCTGGCTTGAATCAGACGGGTCTGTATAAGAAATAGATAATGGATTTGTTAATGAAATTCCATTTTTAGTTTGACTTGAATAAATAACCTTGTTCATTGAAATATAGGGCGTAACATTTTCATAAGAAGTAGAGCCTTCTGATGTTGTTATATTATAAAAATCACCACCGTTTAAAATATAAGTTATTTTGTAGCGGTTAATACCTAAATTACAGATATTTTCGTCGCTGTCATCCCAGACCCAAGAATTTGCATTTGTATTTCTATAACCGCCGCTATAAATATCTGGGTAAACATAAGATGAAGAACCTTCAGAATTTACAGCGCAAAGTCGAACTAGATATCTTTCGCCAAAAAGTAATGGAAAAATCACCGTATTGCTGTTTCTTGAAAGACTTCCCTTAACTTGATTTGACGAAACCATCCCCATCTGTTCAAAATAATCGTTTTGAATTGTAGTAACCTGAAAATTTGTTGCTAAAAAGCTCCAGGCAGTATCCCGGGCAGAAGAAGAATATTCCGTTGATTTTCCCAAAATGCATTTTACATATTCACTATAAGTGTTTGAAATAGCCTGGTCGTCAGTATCCGAAAGATCCATGAGTTCAAGCTGAAAATATTCTTCATTTTTTGCATTATCAAGCCATTCAAGGTTCAAACTGTATTTTTGGGCATCTTGGTCACTTGGATCTATGTAACCGCAAATAAAAGAAGTAGGAGCTTCTGGTTTTGCTCCAATTATATTTGGGATTTCGAGTATTTTTTCTGTAGTCTGATTTCCTAAAAGCATTATTGTATCGCTATAATAATAAGAGCGACTTATATTATTTGTATCATAAAAGCGAACTGTAAAATTGTATTCGCCTGGTGTAGTTCGATAGATAAAATTGCTTGCAAAGTCGTCAACATTACTTGGAACAGAAGAAGAATCATCATAATGAGGCAGACTAAAGTTTGTTTTTTCGTATAAAACAGTGTTATTTAAATCTTTTTTATAAATCCCAACGTCACAGGCAAAAGAAGAAGACGATGAATCATAATCGGAATAAGTCCAGCCTAAAGTGTAAAGACCCAGCCTTGCTGTAGAATACATACCGCTTGCATTCATAAAGCGTTTACCAGAAAGGCAGAAAACAATTGTGTCAACACTTGGGTCTGCAGTTGCGTTTCCTATTAATAGAGTATTAGTTGCTAAATCGCTTTTATCAAAGGACATGCCGCTTTTTACTGCAGCAAGGGTCAGAGAATACATTCCGCTTGCAAGATTTATGCTGAATATGCCGCTAGTACCGTCATCAGAATACTTTGTAATAGAAACTTTTAAGCAGTTAGTACTCTCTGAACCAGAAGTAAAAGTGATTTCCTGACCAGTAATTTTATTTTGACCATATAGATATAAATCAAGGTCATTTATAGAAAGAGCCTCTGGAAGAATTGTCCTTCCATTTGAAAATTGAATCTGAGAATTTTCACTGGTTGTAAGAACAGTAAATTTCTGCCCTGAAGAAATTGAAGAAGTATTATTCAATAAGGAAAGATATTGACTGGTATTAGAAGACGAAAGTCCCTGAGAACAAGAGAATAATATAAAAATAAAAGAAAAGAATAAGCAAACAAAAATCTTCTTCATATTAATATTATCGGCACAAATTAAAAAAAGGGGCTGCCTTTTTTTAGGCCTCCCCTTTTGATATATTACACAAGTTTCCAAATAAAGAAACTTGTGTAAAACCAATTTAGTAACTAGCAGTAGAACCGTAGTATACTGTTACACTGTTAGCAGCAGCTGCATCATAAGATGTGTACGATGAGCGATAATACTTAGAAACATCAGCAGCATCTGTTGTTTCAAAGAGTTCAGTGTGAGTATCACCTGCAGTACATGCCGTGTAAGCTGTGTAAGTTGGATCAGCTACTTCAAATGAAATTGGATATGTAAATCCAGTTGTTTCATTTACGGTTGTGTACGCTGTAAGGAGAGCAGTGTATTTACCAGGAGCAAGAGAAGTAGTAGAAACATCAAATACAAACTGTGCAGATTCAGTTAAACCAAGTACATTTAAAGGATCTTTATTACCAGTTCCAGAACCAACAAGGCTACCATCTACTGTAAACTTAGCAGAATCAAGAGTATTTTCTATAGAGCCCTTTGAAACACTTCCGTTGTATAGAATTTCAAGCTTAGCCTTCTTGTAAATATTCTTGTAGTCCAAAAGTTTAAAGCGAAGATCCTTATAGAATGTAGAAATCAAGAAAGAAGTTCCATTAAGCTCGAAGTCCGTATAAGTACCTGTTGTAGGACTATCTGAAGTACCGTAAACGTTTGCAGTTACATAAGCAGAAGCATCACTTGACTTCATTACGCGAATGTTTGCAGAAGAAAGGTCATAGTTGTCTGGACTATAAATTTCAACAGAGGCAAAAGTAGAAGTAAATTCTGCAAAAAGGTTAAGATTCTTGTAAGTCATGTAATTTGGAAGACTACTTCGAATCATGATAGTACCATCTGTAGACTTAGCCTTTGTTTCAGTTATTGTTGAAGAAGCTGTCAAAGTAGGTGTTGTATCAGTAGTGTAACCCTTAGTAGAAACATATCCATACTTAGAAGCAATATAATAAGAAGGATCTGCAGCTACATTTGCAGCAGCATAAGTTGTTGTAGCAAAATCATAAGTACGAGTTGTTTCTCCAACAGTGTCAGCCGCAAGGTCTGCACCTGTTTCAAGAACAGTTTTCCACTTTATATCGCGGAACAAATGAGTTGTATCTTCCATTACAGTTCCATCAACAGAATCTTTCTTCCATGCAGTCCATACATCCTTGTTATTCTTGAACAAAGTTGCATAGTAGCTATTTGTTGTATCATACTGGTAAGCAATTGGCGAAATAAGATCTGTACCGATTGCTGTTACTGTATGGTATTCAACAGCTTTTGTTAGCTCTCCACCAATACCTGTAATACCTTCAATAGCAGAAGTTACATTTGTATCATCAGTAAATGCAGTCTGAGCACTACCATTATCTGTCTGATAAACTGATTCAAGACGACCATACTTGTCGTGAAGTTTCCAGAATGAACCACCGTTCAAATTATAAGTTAATCGGTAACGGTTGATTGCAATTGGGTCAGAATCTTCTTCTTTTGTTGGTGAAGCACTACTCTTTGGCCACTGGCTAGGAGTATAACCGTCTGCTACATAACCGGTTGAAACATCTGTTGCAAGATATACAGCAGGAAGTTTATCTATTGTTCCTTCAGCAGCACTTTCAAGAGAAGCTGTGTTTGCATAGTACCATTCCTGGTCAGAAACAAGTACTGCAGCATCTGTTGCACCCAAAGAACCACATTCATCGTTGTATGCACAGATACGAGCCATGTATACAGAACCAAGTGGAAGCCACAAAGAAATACTTGTTGAGTTCTTGTTCAAACTTCCGGCTGCATAGAGGCTTTCTGTCTTCTGATATACAGTGTAATCCAAAGACATACCTGTAATCTTTTCTGCAGTAAGTTTTGCACTTGTAACTTCAGCATCCCAAGCAGTTTTTACAGTTGCAAAATCTGTTGAGTAAGTTGAAGAAACAATAGCTGAAGGAGCTGCAGCAACGGCTGTAAGAGCTGCCTTTGCATTTGCAGCAAGACCAAGAACTGTACCATCTTCCTGCCATGAATCAGTATCGTTAGAAAGATCTACAAGCTGAAGAATAAAGCCCTCTTCGTTGTTAGAGTTATCATCCCAAAGGAATGTTGCAAGATAGTAATCACTGTCTGCATTGTCAGGATCGTTATAACCTACTCTAAGACCACTAACAGGCTTTGGTTTTTTACCTATTACATTAGGAATTTCGAGAGTCTGTGTAATTGCTCTATTTGGAAGAACAATAATCTTTTCTGTGTAGTAAGCACTCTTATCAGAACCTACAAAGCGTACAACAAGGTTATATGTACCACTTGGAACAGAAGAGAGTTTGTATACAAGACCTGTTGAAGTTTCCAGGTCTCCCCAACCAGTAATTGAGCCTGGAACTGTAAGTGTTGTAGATGAACTTGTAATAGCAGGAACAGCAACACATACTACATTCTTTTTCTGAGCAGTTGTATCCTGAGGAACAACATAAGCTCCCGCACTAGTACATGTAGGTGTAATGTTTACTACAGAGCCGTCAGTCAAATTCTGCATGCTGATTGCAACATAGTAATTATAGTTATGCCAGTAATCTTTTGCATCCCCAGCTTCATTCCAGTCGTAAGTTTTAAGTGTAAGAGTAATATCTCCACTTGTACCAGAAAGATTAAATGGTGACAGATAGAACTTTACAGACTGGCTGTATCTAAGGTCTACATTTGCATTTGCATACAAAATTGCCTTTGCAAGAACAGCAGCCTTATCTGTTGAATAAGAAGCTGTTGTACCCGTAATAGTTACTTCGCTTTCTGTTGCAACAAGGTAAAGCTTATAATCAGACACATCAAGTTCTACAGGAACAGTTCCTTCAAAGGAACTTGCACCTGAATTAAACTGAACTTCCTTTACAGCAACATTTGTCTGTTTACCTTCATCTACTCCATAAAGGTAGAAGTGCAAAGCAGAAGAATCAATCTGGTCTGGTGTAATAGTACGGCCAGCATCAAAATTAATATATTCATCATCTGTTGTAGCAGTTACATTAAGAGTAAGCGTATTAGCACTAGAACTGCTATTAAGTGCAGACTTCAAAACTGAATATTTTAACGAATCCATTGACCCGTCAATAGAGTTTGAACAGCCTGCAAAAAGTATTGCTAAAGAAGTCAAAGCAATTGTCAGTCTATTCGCAATCTTTTTCATATTTTTCCTCCACATGAATAATCATGTAAAAATACTCAAAAACCAATTTCAGGAAGTAAAATCCTAAAATATCCACTTCCTAAAATTAATATTCAGGTGTTCCCGTAAGTGTATACAACTTGTCACCAGTTCCGTCCAAACCAGAGGCATTAGGACAGTTATATGGAGAAACTTTATACTTACCGCCGTTCTTAAGGTAATAAGTTCCTTCTGTTGTAGAAGTATAAGAAGTTACTTCAGTAAAGTTTGCATCAGCTGTCATATCATACTCAGGGTCTGTGTATTCAAAATTCAAAGTATATTCATAAGGGACTTTAGCATTTTCATCAGTAAAGCCTTTAACCTTGATTGAATACTTCTGTCCAGGTGTCAAAATAGACAAAGGAAGAACATAGTAGTAAGCATCATGAGTATAATCTGTTGAAGTTGTGTATACGAGTAATGGATCTGAACCAGCCGCACCTGCAGCAGCAGTAGTAGAAGTTCCACTAATCTTTTCAAGAGCTGTACCCTTAGTAGTTGTTGTACATACATAAGTTGTTTCAGTTGCAGTTACACTTGCCTTAGAATGATTTTCTGCATCAAGAACTTCAACTTCAACTTTCTTATAAGTATTATCGTTAGAAGCAGCAAGCTGGTTTTCTACAAGAAGAATACTTAAATTTTTATAGTAGCTTGAAATTCTGAATAATCCGGAAGAAACTTCACCATCATCGTAAGCTTTACCAGGATAATCACAAACTACTGTAGATTCGTCAGAACCAGAACTTGTATATCCACCAGTAGCCCCGTTATTAGAAGTTGTAAATGGATAAGTTGCATTAGCTGTACCCCACATCTTGTAAAGACGGATATTCTGGCTGTAAATGTTATAGTTGTAAGGGTCGTCGATTTCTACATCACCTGCATCAGAACCGTAACAAGCAACAAGGTAAAGGTTTCCACCCTGGAAATAAGTTGGTGTAGACATAAGTTTATTGGTGTAAAGTTTACCATTCAAAGAATCAGTTGCAGACGCTGCAGTTGAATCTGAATCAGGTGTTGCAGCACCAACATCCCCGTGTTCGCCGTTTATATTACCGTACTTTGTATTAACATAAGTATCTGTTGAAGCACCTGTAAATGTTGTTCCAGCTGAACCAGTAGTCCAGTTAATCTTAGAATAGAGGTTTCCTTCAAGGATAACATTTTTGTACCATGCCTTGAAAGAATTTTCTCCGCTGTAGAGAGTAACAAAGCTGGTTGCAGAAGCAGAATATGTTGTATCAAGATCTACTGCACGAGTTGTACTATTATTAGCCCAGATAGTTGGGTCAATAATTGCCCTACCAGTACTAGTAATGCTGTCGTAGTAAGTAAGATAACCTGTAAGAACTTCAATGTCTGAAATCTTTGTTGCAGGAGGCCAAGCTTTTGGAGTACCCCACTTGTCAACTTCATAGAAAGAACCGCCGTTTAAGCTGTATTCAATTCTAAAGCGGTTTACACACAAAGGAGCTGTTGTCCATTTTACAGGAGTATATGTATCGCCTGTTAGACCTCCAGTTGTTGTATCCATTACTACTGTACGAGGTGCGGTTGTTGTAAGAGCAGCAGTATTAGTATAAATCCATTTGCTTGCACTTGTTTTTCCTGCAGTTTTGTCAGAATCCAAGGTTGCAGACTGTGAACCAGATGCATCGTTATAAGCGGTAATACGTGCTACATAAGAGTGACCAAGGTCAAGCCACAAAGAAAGACTTGTACTGTTTTTGTTCAAACTTCCTGCACCGTAAAGTGTATTGAAATCCTGGTAAATAGCATTTGTATACTGGTATCTAACTACTTTACTATGAGAAGCAAGAGTTGGCCATGAACCTACAGCAGTAGTGGCATTATCATTATCAACTAAAGCGTTTGTAGCTGTGACATTTGGATAGTTTGCCATTACAGAAGCCAAAGCTGCTTTTGTATCGTCGTCATAACCTGTTACATTAGTAGCAGTAGTAATTGTTCCAGTATTACAGTCAGTTACATCAAGAAGTTCAAAAAGGAAGTATTCTTCGTTAGAAGATTTATCATCCCATTCAAATGTAGCAAGGAATTTACCACCGTCTCTGTTGTCAGGGTCATTGTAACCTACTCTTAAATTTGCAGGTGGTGTTGGTGGGTTTTCAATATTATTTGGCAGAATAATATAATATCTATCGTTTACAGAATCATAAGAACCTGCGTTTACGCTTGTTTTATTAGAGCATTGACCTGCAAGAACGATAAGAGTGTCTGACCAGAAAGTGTGTTTTACACCATTGTAGTAATCTACAACAAGGTTGTATTCACCATCTTTGATATTTTCGATTTTATATTCAACACCCGCATCAGTTGCAATACCAGTATTTACAGTCCCTGTAGTATTAGAAGCTGCAGTTGTCCAGTCAGCGCCAATAGCATACCAAGCCTGTGCTGTAGAAGCTCCTACTGCTGTGCTATCATGTGCGTAAAGTTCTGTACCAGAAGACTTGTCTTCTATGCGAACTGTTACAGAGTATGCTTCGTTAGTCCATGCACCTTCTGTTTTAAAGAAGATATCAACAGAACCTGTTCCAGAAACGTTGTTTGGGCTCAGGTAGAAATTGATAGACTGTGTATAGCGAAGGTCAACATCAGCAACCCCGTAAACTACAGCTTTTTCCATAACAGCTGTAACTGTAGTAGAGGCAGGAAGATTTGTGTTCAAACAGCCTACGAGTTTAAGTTTATAGGCAGAAACACTTAAATTTACAGCAATTGTACCTGTAACTCCATCTCCAGAATCGTTAAATGTTACTACTTTTGGTGTATTGAGCGAAGTATTATTGCTGGCATTAATAGTATCTGTACCCCAGTAGTAGAAAGTCATTTCAGAAGCTTTCAAAGCTGCAGGAAGTACAGTACGACCATCAGAAAAGTCAACAAGTTGATCATCTGACAAAGCATTCATGGTCAATTGAGTTATATTGCTATTTGAATTCTGCTGAGAAAGCAGAGCAAGCAATGTTTTGTTTCCCATTGAACCACCGACGTCATTACTACAGCCGGTAACGAAAACTGCTAACAAAGCTATTGCTAGTGCAATATTTTTTGCAAGATTTTTCATGTTATTTCCTCCATATCATAAAAATCAGTATATAAAAAAACTTTTTACATTTTTGTCTCCTACAATCATCAAGACGAATCATCTTCGCTTACATAATTGTAGTGGTCGTAAATTATAATTCCGCATACATCGTCATATCTGTTACCTTCTTTGTCATAAACTGTTAAAGATAATTGATAAGTCCTTGACTCAAGGCCCGTATCTGGAATATAAATTACAAATCCTCGTTGATCTGGTCCGCTACCTTCCCAATATTTAAGAATCTCCACTTCTTTATAACCGGCAGATGGATCTCTAAGAGTCCACTTGTAGTTATAGCAATTAGGAGGGGCGGCTAGATTTAACGTGCCATCGTTGTATACAAAGTATTCATCGAAGAGCATTTCCGTTTCATCAAAATCCGGATCCTCAGGAGTTTTTTGTTCATTTTCATCCGCTTCTACAGCTTGCTGTTGCGACAATAACTGCTCCAGAATTGTATTCTGTGCAAAGTTTTCGTTGTATTGGTCATACAAGTCGTCGATGCTGTTTATACAGGAAGAGAATAAACTACTAAGAATAATAAGGCAGAAAATATTAATTAGCAAATTTTTTTTCATGTCTTATATCCGTCAGAAAATTGAATTACCCTTTTATTGTAATCCAATCTTCTGTAGATTAGATTCAATAAAAATCCTTTTAAAATAATAAATTCGTCTCTACTTTCTTTGCTCCACTCCTGTTCTTTCAAGTGATATTTGTGAGAAATAGTTAATTGTTTAAAAAATGAAAACTTCACCATAAAACATTTACTCGACTAAACTATTACACGGATTGTAAGACCAAAAATTCAATTTGTCGATTTTTTTCTACTCCTCCACGCACATTTTCGGTAAAAAAAGGTTAAAACTTTAGAAAAATCGAACTTTTTAAAATCTAGAATTATAATGAGATAAAAATTATTTCTTTGTAGAAGTTGTACTTGCAGGAACTTGAATAATATTCTCTTTTGAATCTTTTGAAGAAGAATCTTGAGCACTATTTTTTTCAGAAGAGACTTTATTTTCTTTTAAAGACGGAACTTTACCTGGCATTACCCTTTTTGTAAGCTTCCAGTTGTATCCCAGACCAATACTTACAGCAAGACCAAGACCTGTATTGTATTTTACAGAGAGGTTTGCAAGATAATCTTTGTAACCAAATGTGAATGTGTCTCCAAATTCAAAGGAAACTCCACCCGGTGTAATAATAGTATTACTTCCAGAACTTCCGTTCCACAGAGTTTCGTAAGAGAAACCAATATCAACTTCTTCCCTAAAATAAAAATCAGTGTTTTTAAATGGCAGAATGTAAATGCCCACTGGGAAGCAGGTTGTGATTCCTATGAGGTAAGGATTCTGCAAAGTTGCAGTTCCACTTGTATAAGTATAAGGATATTCTCCACTAGGCCATGCAAACTGGAATCCAGAACGGGCACCTGCATACATAGAAGGAACTTTTGGAATTTCTGCAAAGAGATAGCCTACTTCCAGGCTGTAACCAGCGAAATATGGTTGTTCCTGCATAAGGAAGTTAGCCCTAAAGTCAAGGGAATGACCTTTGCGGTATTTATAATACTTGTCTGCGTCTATAGCATTTTTATCAGCAGTTTCATCTTCTTTTTGAGACTTTTTATCATCTTTTCCACTATCAGCTTTTGCATCATCTTTTGACTTACTACTAGCAGGATTCATTGTACCGGATTGAATTGTAGGAGCAGCTTTTGAATCAACTTCGATAAAATCGTCCATTTTTATAATAAAGATTTCACCCTTGTGGTCACCAATAAGGGCAACTTTTCCTGTGCGGTTTAACTTGATTGAAGTAATATTTCCGCTTTCCAAAGGAGGAAGAGAACCTAAGTAGATTTTATTCTTTACATCTATATAGTCCATTCCGTTATTTTCATTTACAACTGCAAGAAAATTACCTTTAATATCAAGATCATAATCTACAATATTGGCACTAACTTTGATAACAGTAAGATTTTTTGCGTTTACGGCTCCTCCGCTTTCATTTAAAATATCGCGAATACCGATTGTATCTTTGTCCAATGGATAAATTACTTTATCGCCGTCGAATACTATTTTTTGATTTTTGCGGCTGTAAAAGTTAAATCCTGTAACCATCTTCTGAGTATTTACATTCCAAACATAAGCCATTCCAGACTGATTACCGGTAACAAGGAATTTTCCGTCCTCGCTAAAACTCAATGTATAAACAGGGCTATTTACGCCTTTAATTACACTTTCACTAAATTCATTTTTTAAAACCTGATGCTGCCTTAAAAGGTGGATATCACCAAAGCGGTCGCCAAAAGCAATATTATTACCGTTTCGGCTAAAGGCGACTCCATACATTTTACCAGTATAGTTATAGCCACTAACAACGCTCATTTCGTTGTAAGGATTCTGCCAAAAATAAATACTACCGTCATCTGTATAACCAATGACTTTATCTTTTCCACTAGGAGGAAGAATAAAAGTTCCAGAAACAAACTTTTCTGTAGGGGAATTAAGAGTTTTAATAATGCTGTACTGTTCTGTATCTCGGATAATTATTTTTTTGTCTTCCATGTAAGAAAAAGATTTATCAGCATTACCCCACTGTAGGTTAAATACAGGAGCTGGAGTTACAATTATTGGCATAGGATATTCTTTGGCGCTTAAATAATGAGCACCGAATATGCACAGAAGAGAGGAAATTATGAATATTTTTGCACAATTCTTTCTATTAATTACCAATAATTTATTCCTTTAAAAAAGAAAATAATTTTCCAAGTATCTTATCGGCAAACTACAGTCTAAACTTTAATTTGCTTTTAAACGGTTAATTCTGTATTATTGTAAAATAAAAATGGAGCAATGCAATGAAAAAATTATTTTCGATACTTTTTTTTACTATAACTTTAACTTCTATTTCAGCGGAACAAGAATTTCCTAATTTAGAAAGTGCAATGACAGACATAACAGATTATCTTGAAGATTTTTTACCTGAAAATACAACTATGCTTTCGATTCAGCCAGATGCCTTTATAGGAAAGTTTTTCCCAAGCATTCCACCTAGATTAGCTGCCGGGATTACATTTTCCGGAACTTTGATTGATGTAGAAAATATCAGCGACAGTTTGGAAACTGTTTCAAAAGATATTGTTAATGCTCTGCCAGAAGATTTTAAAACTATCTTAAATTTTTCTATTCCTAAAAAAATATTTCTTCCTACTGCAGCGGCTTCTGTAAGAATAGGAGGAATATTCCTTCCTTTTGATATTGGTCTTTACGGAATTACAACAACAGAAAATCTTATAAAAGACGTTTCATTTGAAGATTACAGCATGGATGCTTCATACACTTGTCTTGGAGCTGATATCCGCTACGCTATTCTTGAAGGAGGAAACATTCTTCCAAAAATTTCTGTCGGCGGTGGATACATTTTTTCAAAATATAGTTTCGGTCTTTCTCTAGAAAAAACATTATTTAATACAGAATACGGAATCGGTCGATTGAACGGAGATTTTGACCTTTCATTAACAGGTCATACAATTTATGTTCAGGCTCAGGCTTCTAAAAAGTTCCTTTTATTCACCCCTTTTGCAGGCTTAAAGGCCTACGGAACAGTTTACAATTCAGATGTTAACTGGAAAATTACAACAAGCGGTCTTTACTATAATCTTTATGAAGATAACGGCGTTTCAACCAGCAACGATTTCGATAAAATCTATTACCAGTTCTACTGCGGTTGTGGATTCCAACTGGGCTTTATGCAAACTACATTAAACGCTGCTTACAACTTTTCTAACAACAAACTTAGTGCAAGCTTAGGTAGCTATTTTAAACTATAATAAAAAAAACAGCTGATCCTTTTTCAAGAATCAGCTGCTACACTTTACAAGTTATCTATTAGCGTTTAAGGCTTAAAACTGTTTCCAGAAGAGTATCCGCTGTCTGGATTGTCTTACTGTTAGCCTGGAAACCACGCTGGGTAACAATCATATCTGTCATCTGTTCAGAAAGGTCAACGTTTGACATTT
Source organism: Treponema sp. (assembly GCA_024693045.1). Lineage (GTDB taxonomy): Bacteria > Spirochaetota > Spirochaetia > Treponematales > Treponemataceae > Treponema_D. Next base: position 73,044 of record JAILLQ010000036.1, on the reverse strand, counting down.
CAAGAGCACCAGCCAAAAGGCTACCCTTTCCGGCTACTCCAGACTCACCAATATTTGCCTGTCCAGAGTTGTTTGTTTCAACATAAGTATTGTCTCCAGCTTTTTCAAGACCGCGATCGTTACTGAAAGTTGCAAGGGCAATCTGACCGATTACACGGTTTGTTCCGTTAGAATATACACCTGTGATTGTTCCGCTTGAGTCAATCTTGTAGTTATCAAGATAACCAAGTGTGTAACCATCCTGGCTATAAGCTTTAGTTGTAGACTTAGAAGCAGACTGTGTAATTGTATTTTTCATACTGCCGATAGTTCCAAGATTCAAGTTGAAAGTCTGGCGGTAAGGATTTCCATTTTCATCTGCATTTGCATTTGGAACAGTAAAACTTGTCTGAAGTACGATTTCTCCGGATTCATTAGAAATATTTCCGGCTGTATCTGTTACAGAAGCAAGCTGTCCGTAATTGTCAAAATTTACGATAAATGAGTTTTCAACTCCATCAGTAGTTCCAAGACCGATACGTGTCTGTGTAAAATCAGCATTATCAGCATCTACCTGAACAGTTGCCTGCCAAGAGTTTGGAACTCCTGGAACTTTTCTAAAAGATACAGAAAGAAGGTGTTCATTTCCGAAACTGTCGTAAATCTTCTGTTCTGTTCCCCAAGTTCCTTTAGCGACATCACTGTCACTTGCTCCTTCTATAATTTCCGGAGTATTTTTATTCAAATTGCAGGCATAAAGAACGTTTGCAGTTTCTTTTGCTGGATCTTTTGAACCAACAGGAATTACAAGGTCAGTTGGAGTAGCAGCTGTCTGAACAATCTGCTCACCGTTTAAATCGCGAGCCATCCATCCCTGAACACGCATACCGTTTGCAGGGTTTACCAATGTACCGTCGCGGTCAAGTCCGAATACACCATTACGAGTGTAAAAAGATTCATCGCCATTTTTTACAATAAAGAAACCGTTACCCTGGATAGCAACATCAGTTCCAACACCTGTAGACTGAAGGTTACCCTGTGTAAAAACCTGTTCTATTGTAGAAATAGTCATACCAAGACCAACATCCTTAGGGTTTACACCACCAAGTTCTTCAGTTGGTTTAGCAGCTCCCGCTACCTGCTGGCTAATCATGTCCTGGAAATTTACACGTCCTCGTTTAAAACCTGTTGTGTTTACGTTGGAAATGTTGTTTCCGATTACGTCCATGCGTGTCTGGTGATTCTGCAAACCTGAAACACCAGAATAAAGTGATCTCATCATATTTCTGTACCCCTGCTCTTTTTTCGACCTTAGTTGTATACTGCCTTGATTTTATTCAAATCGTAATACATTCCGTTTACCATTACCTGTGGATTTTCTCCAAATGAAGTTGCTTCCACAAGCCCCTGTGTGCTTGTATCGCCCAAATCGAGTTCAACAGTTTTTCCCAGGGTATTTGATGCCTGGCCTGCGTTTATCATTGCAGCCATTTTGTTGAAAGATTCATTCATATTAGTCATCTGCTCTAAAGAACTGAACTGAGCCATCTGACTAATGAACTGAGTGTCTTCCATTGGACTTGTTGGATCCTGATTTGTAAGCTGAGTAATCAAAAGCTTTAAGAAGTCATCTTTACCCAACTGCTGAGAAGGCTTTCTTCCCGATACATTTAAAGTTTTATTGAATGTATTAACTTCATTTTCAATTGCAAACTTTTCGCTGGAAGTCAAGGTTGAATTAACCGTTTTCATATCCATAATCATTCTCCAAAATTAAGCTACGATATTTACGGAACTTCTTGGAGCAAAAGTCGCAGCTTCTTCAAACTGTAACTTATCTTCTCCAGAATCCGTAAAATCACCATAGGCTTTAGCCATATTGTATTTGGTAGCAGGATTTTCATCTCTGCTGCCCTGTTGATTTGCAAAAGCATCCTGACCGGCAAAGGCAAGATCAAAGCTGGCATTTTCAAAGCCACTTTCAATAAAAGCCTGTCTTAAGCTGTCTGCGCTTTCTTTAAAGGCGTTGAATGCTTCCTGAGAAGCAACCACAATTCGACCTGTAATATTTTTATCGGAAATCTGTAAATCAACTTTAACATTTCCTAAATTTTCAGGCTTTAAAATAAGTTTGATAGAACCTACATCATTGTCTCGCAAAACAATGCTTCCAGCCTTTACAAATTCCCCTGCGTTCTGCTGGATTTGATTTGTAAGCATTGACTGAAAATTAGAACCTGTAGAGGCTGCAGTCTGTGTGCTTGAAGAAGTGATGTTCTGCAAAACATTTTCAGGAACTTCCATGGTAAGCTCAGCCTTGTTGCCATCAAATTTTACATCAGTAACTTTAAGTCCATTCTTATCTTTTAAACTTAAATTTTCACTTTCCTGCTTAGAAGTTTCTACACTTTCGCGTCTAAAATCTTTTACTATGATTTTTCCGTCTTTATCAAAAGCAAAAGTTTTTACAGGACCTTCAAGCCCCTCACTTTCTTCCAGGTTATTTAGATCAAAAATATTTTCACTAATCTGACTTAAATCTGTAGAATCTGAAGTTTCCTGATTTTTGAGCATATTTTCACTTGCAGTAATTGACGCAAAAAGAGCAGCATCATCATTTTCTGTAAGATTTTTAATATCTTCAATAGAAATTGATTCTTTTTCATCTTCAGAAGAAGCCAACTTTTTTGTATTAGCTAAAACTTCCTTTAATTTTTCATCAGAAAGTTTTGTAACACGGTTTTCAAGAACTTCTTTTTTCTGATTACCAGACTCTTCTTTTTTGCTTAGATTAATTTCTGCTTTATTTTCGCCTCTAAACTCTATCTTTTCAGAAACTTGTTCTTTTTTAAGCTTAGGACTTTCTTCTATTTTTTCAGCCAGCTTTTCTTCTGCAGAATCGGCATTTTTCTGACTTACTTTTTCGTCTTTTACTGAGTTTTCTTCCAGTTTTTGACTTGAATCGTCCTGTCTTTTTACCTCTGTTTTTGAAGCCGGCTCTGACTTTTCTTCAAGTTTTTGACTTTTAGAAGCCTGAATCATATCTTCAAAAGAAACAGATGTAGTAGAAAAAGATTCCTTTTCGGAAAGAGAATTTGATTGAGGGGAAAATGTTTTTAGACTTGCAAAATCTATCTGTGGATTTACTGTTGCAGCCTGCATGGGCATTCCTCCAATGAAAACAAAGAAAGAAGGCCCGTTTAGAAGGGATTAGTCTAAGGACTCTGGTTTACTCAACATTTTTCGTTGAATTTCTGCTGCTCGTTCGGCCGGCATTAAAGAAAGCCAGTAAGAACCCATGGAAGAAGTACCGTTTCTTGCTGCAAGTTCTTCAACCTTTCGCAAGACATCGATAACAGTCTGATCATCCATAGCCAGCAGAATATTTACAGAAGCCTGAGGTGTCATACCGTTCAAGTTTGTAGCAATCTGTTCTATGTTTACATTTTTATCATCGTACTGTTTTACGGTTTGGTTAAATGTTTTTTCGCGATCTTCCTGAGATTTTTCACGGCTGGCAAGTTCGTTGGCTATCTGTTCATTAAGTTTTTCTTTTGAAGCAATATCTTCTTCCCGTCTTTCTAATTCCTGGCGGTGAATTTCGATAGCTTCTAGCTGCTTATCGATTCTATCCTGATCAAGATCTGCTACGATTGGGGCAGAAGATGTTGCTGTTACAGAAGTCTGAGGGTTTTTACCTAGAACTTTATATAAAGGTGCAAAAACAGTGCGAACATGCATTACTCCCAGATAGTCAAACCAAAGCAGACCACCTAAAGCCATAATGATAATGAGCATTAAAAGAACTATAGTTTTTCCCAAAGACTTCATATTATTAACCTTTTATCTATTCAATTAAGCCGGCAATTGCTGTACCGAGAGTAATATCATTATCCACAGAAACGATTTTCCAGTAAAGACCATTTCTATTAGAAAGAAGTTCGTCAAGATAACCGTTTACTCTTTCTAGAATCATATTTGTCTTCCAGAAAGTTGAACCATTACAAAGAAGGCAAACTGGCTTTGATGCATTTTTACCTTCACCACTCTGAATTACACAAGCTGCAAGAATTGCAGATGCACAACGAGCAGAACGTTCTACTAAAGCGTCTAGAAGCTGATAAAGGCGGTCGTAATCTTCTTCTGAAGCTGACTCAGCAGCAAGTTTTCCTAAAGTAGTTGTTGCGTCATATGGTGCGTGAAGGAAACCGTCAAATTCGATTAAAGAAAGAGACTGAAGTGAAGCTAACTTTTTAGCAAAAGGCTCTGTAAAAAGCCCTTCTTTGCTGGCAAGCTGAATCATTTCAAAAGCTACAGGACCTAAATAAGCTCCTGAACACTGTTTTTCCATGAAGGATGTACCAGGTTTCTGAGATTTAGCATCAAAAGCCTTATCAAAATCAGACATAACAACGCTACGAGTTTTTCCAGATTCACATACAACAATCTGTTTATCAAAGTCTTTTCTTGAAGGAATAGCCGGCTGGATATAAGCAGCATTCATTCCTGTTCCAAGAATAAATCCTACATAAGAAGAATACCTGTTTGTCTTTGCAGCAGCCTTACCTGCAAGAAGAGCTGCAACTGTATCATTAAGCAATGTCACTCGTTTAGGTTCATTCCAACCATGAGCAACAAGAGCTTCTTTTAAGCATTTTCCGATTGCACAGCCTACTACTTCCGGAGCCTTTACTTCTTTAGAAAATCCAATTAGAACACCATCGCCATCTTTCTGAATCTGCATTGGATAAGAAAAACAGAAACCGATAGAATCAGCCTTATTTTTAAGATGTTCAAGATTTTTGGCAAACTGATCAAAGAATTCTTTTTTGTTCAATTCGCGTTCAATGCCTGGCATTTTAGTTTTTTCAAGATCAGAAATAGAAGCTTCTCCATTAGAGTCAAAAGATAAAAGACAAGAACGGAAATTTGTTCCTCCTGCATCAATAACGATTACTTTTTTGTCCTTAATAGATTTTTCTGGTGGAAGACACCATGTAGGAATCATATCCTCGTCAGATTTTTTACCGGTAAGACCCCGGTTCATGTCGTCTAGAATTGATTCTGCAACGACCTCTACGTCAAGATGACGTACAAAATTGTGTTTTGAAAGGAATGCACTGACTGCCTGATTCATACATTTAGCTCCTGTTTTGCTATAAAATTTGTCTAAAAAGGTAAAACTCCTCCAGGATTCACTTAAATCCGATTAGACGATTTGTTTTTAATTTTAACATTTATTGTATAAAAATCAACATAATGGTAGGGTAATTGAGTAAAAAAGCGAAGGGGGGCAAGAAAATGAAAATTTTAGACGAATATAAAGCAGAATTAAATAACTTCGAAATTCTAAAAAATACTGTTCTTGAAATCCTGGAACACAAAATTAAAGAAAATAATATTGAAAACATCAATATTGACTGCAGAATTAAAAGTGAAGAAAGCTTAATAGACAAAATTGAAAAAAAAGGTAAAAAGTACAAAAGTCTTAAAGACATTACCGATATTTTTGGCGCAAGAATTATTACTCTTTATTCAGATACGATAGAAGAAGTTTCAGAAATTATCGAAGACCTCTTTGAGATTGACCGGGAAAATTCAATAGACAAAGGAAAAACACTTAACGATTCAGAATTTGGATACCTTTCTGTGCATTACATTTGTTCATTACCAAAAAATTCAGGTTACCCGGAAGAACTCTGTCGGTATCGTTTTGAAATACAGCTTCGTTCATGCCTTCAGCATATCTGGTCAGAAATGAATCACGATATCGGCTACAAAAGTATCTTTAAACTGCCCCACTCATGCATGCGAAGTTTTTCTAAACTGGCAAGCCTTATGGAAATCGCAGATGAAATGGCCTGCAACCTGAGGGATGATATAAACAATTACATTCAGGAAGTTCACAATAAAATTGCAGAAAACCGGGCTTTTGATATAGAAATAAACAAAATTTCAATCAGGGAATATGTAAAAAATAATGACCACATGATGAGCTTCTTTAAGCAGATTACCGACGAGTGTGGAATAGAAATAACCTACACGAAATTCGATACAGACATTTTATTAAAAGAAATTGAATGGTTAGGATTCAGGAACCTGGGCGATATACAGAAAATGTTTGAACACTGCCGAAATATTGCAATCTCATTTGTTCACTACACTTTTGACCATTCTGACATAGACATTATCAGTTCAAGTGCAGGACTTAGATTTATGTTTAATGCAGAATTGATTTTCAGAAATACAAGTAAAAAAGAAATCGAAAATTTTTATTCTATTTCGATAAATGACAATGAAATCTGCTCAAAATATGCAGATGATCTTTTAAAATTCAAAAAAACTTTAAAGGAATACTAATGGCACTCGACCTAGAAACACTAAAAAAAGAACTTAACCCGGAACAATACAGAGCTGTAACCAGTATAAAGGGTGCAATTTTGATTATTGCCGGAGCAGGAAGTGGAAAAACTAGAGTAATCACTTTCAGAATAGCCCATATGTTAGACTCAGGAATTCCACAGAGCCAGATTCTAGCCCTAACTTTTACAAATAAAGCGGCAAAAGAAATGGAAGAAAGAGTAAAAGATTTAACCCAGAGAAAACTGCAAAATCTTACAGTTTCAACCTTCCATGCTTTTGGCGTAAGGGTTTTAAGGCAGGAAATAGAAAAACTAGGTTATAGAGAAAATTTTTCAATCTACGATGAAACTGACAGAACGGCTTTAATCAAAGAATGTGGAAGAGAGCTAGACTTTTCGCCAGATGCCATGGATATTTACAAAATCAGCCAGCTATTTTCAAATATTAAAACCGGTCGAAAAAACTGGCAAACAGAAAATGATATGTACCGCCAGCTATACGAATGTTATCAGGAAGGATTAAAACTTTACAATGCAGTTGATTTCGATGACCTGATTGTTCTTCCAATTAAACTATTTAAAGAAAACCCAGAAGTTCTTGCCCGTTACAGAGAAAGATACAAGTACATAATGGTTGACGAATTTCAGGACACCAGTCACCAACAATACGAACTCATGCACCTTCTTGCTGACGAAAATGTTGCTGTCGTTGGTGATGACGACCAGTCTATTTACAGCTGGCGAGGTGCCGATTACCAGAACATTATCAATTTCGAACACGATTTTAAAGTTACAGAAATAAGACTGGAACAAAATTATCGTTCCACCGGTACTATTCTTGAAGCAGCAAACGGCGTTATTAGTCACAACACGAACCGGAAAGACAAAAAATTGTGGAGCGGTAACGGAGCCGGTAAACCAATTGAAATCTTCATGCCTCAAAACGAAAATGAGGAAGCTTCTTTTATTGCAGAAAGCATTCAGGGTATTGCTATGGAAGAAGGCAGAAAATACGATCAGTTTGGAGTTTTAATCAGGGCAAATACTCAGAGCCGTTACATAGAAGAAGCTTTTCTTGAAAACAATATCCCCTACACAATGAGCGGTGGAACTAGTTTTTTTGAACGCAAGGAAATAAAAGACGTTATAAGTTACCTTAGAGTTATTTCAAACCACGATGATGATATAAATCTGCTTAGAATTATAAATGTTCCTAGAAGAGGAATCGGACGGGCGGCAATTCAAGTTATTAACGATGAAGCTGAAAATCTTGGCTCAACCTTATGGACTGCAATACATTCCCTTGTTCATGCAGAAGCAAGTCCTGCTAGCGATAAACTTAAAGAAGATTTAGAAGAGTTTGAAAATGTCATCGAAAATCACAGGCAGAAACTTTTAAGCGGTCGAGGGCTGGCAAAAAAAGTACGAGAAATGCTAGAAGAAATTGACTACAAAGCTTATCTGGTAAGTGAATATTCTAAGAGCGAAAAAGCTGTACGGTTTAAGCTGAAAAATATCGAACTCTTTTTAGATATGATGGAACGCTGGGAAATAGATCCAGACAATACAAATCCAAGTTTATTCAATTACCTTAACCGCATAACCCTTATGAGCCGAGACAATGGCGATGATGAAAACGATAAGGGAAAAGTAAACCTTATGACCATACACGCTTCAAAAGGACTAGAATTTCCAGTTGTTTTTATTGCAGGAGCAGAAGAAGGACTTATTCCTCACCAAAGAAGTGTTGATGAAAACAATGGTGATGTAGAAGAAGAAAGACGACTGTTTTATGTAGCAATAACTCGTGCCCGAGACAAGCTTTTAATTTCAAGCTGCATGAAAAGGCGAAAACAGATGCAGGTAATTGAATGTACCCCAAGCCGCTTCTTAGACGAGATACCTGCAAACCTGGTCGAATATCATGAACCGGCAAAAGAGTTGAGCATGGAAAAAACTCATGATATTTTGGAAAATATGCTCAAACAATTTAAAATTCAATAAAAAAATGCGCTGCAAAAATAAATGCAGCGCCTTGTATTTTATACTCTGAACTTCAATTTTTTTCCGCTTCCGGCATACAATTCTTTTCTCTGTTCAGTAATAACATCGTCAGAAATGTAATCATCAAAGTTCATCATGCGGTCAATTACTCCATTAGGTGTAATTTCTACAATTCTGTTTGCAACGGACTGAATAAATTCGTGGTCATGACTTGTAAAAAGAACAACGCCTGGGAAATTGATAAGGGCTTCGTTCAAGCTCTGAATAGCTTCAAGGTCAAGATGGTTTGTAGGATCGTCCATGATAAGGACATTTGCACCACTCAACATAAGCTTTGAAAGCATACAGCGAACTTTTTCACCTCCGGAAAGAACCTTAACTTTCTTTAAAGATTCGTCACCGCTAAAGAGCATTCTACCCAAAAATCCGCGGACATAAGCGTCATCCTGTTCCTTAGAATACTGCTTAAGCCAGTCTGTGATATTGTAATCATTAGCAAAATAAGAAGAATTATCACGAGGCAAATAAGTATGACTTGTTGTCTGTCCCCAGAAGAATTCACCGTCATCAGGCTTTTTTACTTCATTGATAATATCAAACATAGCAGAAATAGAATTGTGCTCAATACCAACAAAAGCAATTTTATCAGTTCTGTGTACAGTAAGGCTGAAATCTTTAAGAAGCTGACAACCTTCTTCATCTTTAATATTGAGTTTTCTCATTTCAAGAACGTTGTTACCAATCTCGCGATCAGGCTTGAAGTTTACATAAGGAAATTTTCTTGTTGAAACCGGTAAATCTTCAACACTTTGAGCAAGTTTATCGTAAATCTTTTTGCGGCTGGTTGCCTGTTTTGATTTTGCGGCGTTAGAACTAAAGCGGAGGATGAATTCCTTTAAGTCCTTCATCTTATCTTCTGCCTTTTTCTGCTGTTCCTTAGCCTGTCGCTGCATAACCTGTGTCATCTGATACCAGAAGTCATAGTTTCCAGCAAACTGGGTAATCTTACCGTAGTCAATATCACAAATGTAAGTACATACTGTGTTAAGGAAGTGGCGGTCATGGCTTACAACAATTACAGTATTTTCAAATTCAAGAAGAAAGTTTTCAAGCCAGGTAATTGATTCGATATCAAGACCGTTTGTAGGTTCATCGAGAAGAAGGATGTCTGGATTACCAAAAATAGCCTGAGCAAGAAGCACGCGAACTTTCTGACTTTCATCAAGCTCAGACATCATTTTGTCATGAAACTCTTCTTCCAGACCAAGTCCAGAAAGCATCTGCTCAATCTGATTTTCAGCTTCATAGCCACCAAGTTCACCGAATTCTCCCTGCATTTCTGCAGCCTTCATTCCATCTTCATCAGAAAAATCTTCTTTCTGATAAATTTCGTCAATTGACTTGCTAAGTTCATAAAGCTTAGGAAAGCCCATCATAACTGTATCTTTTACAGAATAAGAATCGTAAGCAAAGTGGTCCTGTTTCAAAACAGCCATTCGCTCACCTGTAGAAATTGTAATTGTACCAGAATCATGTTCAAGGTCACCAGAAAGAACTTTTAAAAAAGTTGATTTTCCTGCACCATTAGCACCTGTAATACCGTAGCAGTTTCCATTTGTAAATTTCAAATTTACATCTTTGAAAAGCGGTTTTTCACTAAATCTAACACTTACGTCACTAACTGTAATCATCTAAATATCCTATTCCTATCTTCCAAAAAAAGCCTTTATGCGAGCAAAAAGCCCCTTCTTAACAGTCTTTTCGGCAGCTGTTTTTCTGTTCTTGGCGTATTTATTATTCTTGATATTTGTATAGCCACCCTTATTGTAATGCTTTTTATTTCCGTATGATTTTTTAGAAGAAGTATTTCCACTTCCATACTTTTCTTTATAAAGCTTCATGCGTTCTTCAAAAGAAAGATTTTCCATACCGGCAGTGTCTTTTTTATCGTACTTACGGTTTTTATTGTAATCTTTCTTGAAGTCCTTTTTATGACCGTCTTTTTTGTAAGAATCTTTTTTACCCCTGTATCCATCTTTTTTATCAGATTTATAAGCAGAGGCTTTATTATTCCTTTCATTTCGAGCTTTTGAAGAAGAAGAATATCTTCTGTCTGTTGATGAACGGCGACCACCCTTCTTATCTAACTCATCATCATCATGCCAGTTTTCTGTTTTAATATATATACCGGCAGATTTATCTTCGACCATCTGCTCTGGATAAGCAACCTTTGCTGGAATTGACATTTCAATGTAGCGTTCAATAGCTGGAAGGCTGTAAACATCCTGTTCAGAACAGAAGGTGTAAGCCTTTCCTGATTTTCCGGCACGAGCAGTTCGACCAATGCGATGAACATAATTTTCAGCTTCGTTAGGTAAATCGAAGTTTATTACCATTGCAAGATCGTCTACATCGATTCCACGGGCAGCAACATCAGTTGCAACAAGAACCTTTACATCACCTGCTTTAAAAGCCTTAAGAATCTGCAAACGCTTTGACTGAGGCAAGTCTCCGATAAGGAATTCAGCCTTAATGTCGTTCATAGAAAGTCTTTTCGCTGTAACTTCGCAACTTCTTTTTGTATTACAGAAGATAATAACACTTTCTGGATTTTCACTTTTAAGAATTCCAAGAAGGAGCTTCATTTTTTCATCACTTGAAACGTGAAGAAGTTCCTGATCGATTTCGCTTACTGTAATATTTTCAGCTTCGATTTCGATTTCTTTAGCATCACGAGTGTATTCCCAAGCAAGATTTTTTACATAAGTATTCAATGTTGCAGAAAACAGCATTGTCTGGCGAGCATCATTGGCAGGAATCTGCTTCATAATTTTTCGCAAATCAGGATAGAATCCCATATCGAACATGCGGTCTGCTTCATCTACTACAACAAAAGCAACATCAGAAAGGGAAAGATTTCCTCCTTCCTGTAAATCAATAAGGCGTCCTGGAGTTCCTACAATGATATCCAAACCCTTTTTAATTGCAGCAATCTGTTTTTCGTAACCTACACCACCGTAAACACTATAAGCCTTTAATTCAGATGCAGAACAAAGAGTTTTAGCTTCTTCCTCTACCTGAACAGCAAGTTCACGAGTAGGAACCATAATTAATGCCTTCTTTCCCTTATTATTTTCGTTTGAAAGCATTTCTTGTATTATAGCAACAAGGTAAGCTGCAGTTTTTCCGGTTCCTGTCTGAGACTGAACGTACAAATCAGAACCATCCTGCGACATCTTTAAAACCTGTTCCTGAACAGGAGTACAGGTAACATAACCTGCCTTTTCAAGCCCCTTTACGAGACTTTCATTTAAGTTAAATTCAGAAAAATTCATTCTTAAAGTATAGTGTTTTTGTATCTTATATGCAAACCCACGATTTTCTAAAAAAAAGACTGAAAAGAAAAAAATCTATAATTTTATCTGTCTTGGAAGTCCGTCGTTGATAATCGGGTTCAATTCTCCATGAATCAAAGGCCTTATGTAATGAATCACCTCTTCTGTTACATAATCTTCTGTAATCCAGTCAAGAGGGACTGTTTTTTCAACATTTGCAATATTGTGAACATCTGCAATTTCATAAGAAACTTTGTAAGGAAGATTGCTAAGTCTTTTTATGCAGACAACTTTTCCGCTTTCCAGATCAAACATGGCTGCATTAACGGCTGTAGCCCCGCAATCAAATGCTTCTTCGATATCTGTTAGACTAGCAAAATGGCTTGCACATCTCTGTAAAGTAGAAATTTCTATAGCTCGAGCCTTGATATTCATTTTTTCTTTGATAAGAGTTTCAAGATATTTAGCAGAACCACTCATCATTTTGTGACCAAAAGCATCAACAGCAGCACCTTCTGCAGAAAGTTCACATACAAAGCGACCGTCAGCAAGACGCACTCCTTCACTAAGAGCTACAACACAATATTTTTTTTGACTGACAACTTCTTCAACTCTTTTCATAAAATAGTCTACATCAAAAGTTTTTTCAGGAAGGAAAATTAAATCGACGCCTTCCGAATCTTCGCCACAAACAAGAGCTGCACTCGCTGTAAGCCAACCGGCATTTCTACCCATAATTTCTACAATAGTTACTGCAGGACAGTCGTAAATACGGCAATCACAAACAAGTTCTTTTAAAGTAGTTGCAATATATTTCGCTGCAGAACCAAATCCAGGAGTATGATCTGTCATAGCAAGGTCATTATCAATAGTCTTAGGAACTCCGACAAAACGGATAGGACTGTTTACTTCCTTTCCATAATCAGAAAGTTTTTTGATTGTATCCATGGAATCGTTTCCACCGATGTAAAAGAAGTAACTTATTTCCAGTTTCTGAAGTTTTTCAAAGATTTTTTCGTAAATAGCCCTGTCAACAGAAATTTCAGGAAGCTTAAAGCGACATGACCCCAGATATGAAGCTGGAGTGCGTTTAAGCAAATCAATATCAATGTTGTAAGGAAGTTTTTCATCCAAATCTATGTATTCGTCATTTAAAAAGCCTTTAATGCCATGAAGCATACCATAAACTTTTCCAACGCCTAAATCTTTTGCTGTCTTAAAAACACCTGCCAGACTTGAATTGATTACACAAGTCGGACCACCCGACTGACCTACAATAACGTTTCCTTTCATACTTTCCTCAGGCTCAATATAGCATAATTTTATTTTTACTGCCACCGTAGAAAAAAATATCTTTTTTTAGCATTAAAAATAAAAAGGGTACCAGCATAAAAAAACTGATACCCCCATAAATATTTTCATTTACTCTGAAACTTTAAACTGATCTACCTGTTCACCGATTTCTTCAATTGATTTTTCCATTACAGCAGAAATATCAGAAAGAATGTTACCAGTCTTTGCAATTCTGTCAGCACCCAAAGACATTTCGCTCATTCCCTGTCGAATTGAACTAGTCTGATTTTTCAACAATTCCATTTCGTTCATGATAGCCTGACTACCGTCAGACATTTCTTTAGAAGCCTGCTGAACGTGGAAAGAACTATCATTCATATTCTTTAGAGCAGTGGTAATCTGCACAGAACCTTCCTGCTGTTCTGCCATAGCCTCTTTAATCTGGCGCACAACAGAATCGATATCATGAACTTCTTTTGCAAGGTGAGCATAGCCCTGAACTCCATTCTGAGTTGAAAGAACTACTTCGTTAATAGTTTCCTGAATTCTCTTTAACTGTTCACCAATTGTCTTTGACTGGGAAGTTGAAGTTTCTGAAAGTTTACGAATTTCATCTGCTACTACAGCAAAACCTTTTCCTGATTCACCGGCATGAGCTGCTTCGATTGCCGCATTCATAGCCAGAAGGTTTGTCTGTTCTGCAATATTTGCAATTACAATATTTGCATCATTCAAAAGTTTTGACTGATTTTCAATTTCTGCAATCTGCGACTGTAACTCCATCTGAGTTGCAGCTCCCTTTTCGGCATCATTTGCAAGAACAGAAAATGAAGTAGCCATTCTATCTACGGACCCGTTTACTTCGGAAATATTTCCAATCATTTCTTCTACCGCGGAAGAAGCATCCTGAACCATATCTGATTGAACTTTTACAAGATTTTCGAGTTCAGTTATATTTCCAATAATATTAGTTACCCTTGAAGACGACTGCTGCACACTATTTGTCTGTGAAGAAAGATTTGTCTCCATTATTTTTATGCTACCTGTAATCTGAGTAATTACAGCAGAAGTTTCCTGAGTTCCTTCCTTTAATGAAAGTCCGGCATTAGTAAGATCTGTTTTAGAATTCTTCATACTGGAAATAATTTCCTGTAACTTTTCAGAATAAATATTAAAACTATCTGCAACATCACCGATTTCGTTATTTGCCGTAACAAAAATTCGCTTTGAAAGATCTGCATTTCCCTGGGCAATCTGATTGGCATTTTCCATAATGGCGTTACGGATATGCTTAAGAGGCAACATTGTCCGTCTTGTTGAAAATACAGTAAAGCAGGCAATCAGCAGCCCCAAGATACCACAAACCAGGATGGTTATATAAAAGGTTTTCCTAAATGCAAACAAAACAGTAGAATCAGGACAGAATGCTAGGATATAGTAACCGGTTTTTGAATTCTGTACCATTTCGTAGTAACAATGACTTCCTGCAATATCCAGTTCTCCTCGATTTGAACCAATCGAAATCATATTTGCAAGTTCCGGAACATCGATTTCATCAACGCCTTTAAAATTATTTGAAGAATTACTTGTATCCGCAAGAATAGTTCCATCACTTTCAATCATCATGAAAAAACTGTTTTCTCCAAGATAAAGCGTTTTTAAAATCTGTGTAAGTCTTTCAAGAGAAACTTCGATAGAAGCATTTCCGACAAAACTTCCGCTGTGATCGTATGCTGAACGGGTAATACCAACTACAGTTGCCCCAACAGTAGACTGAAAGGCATCTGTAATCATTGCTTTTCCGTTACCTGAGTTTGCAGTCTGGTACCAGGCTCTCTTTCTAGGGTCATAACCACCGGACATAGAACTGTCAAAATTGGTAGCATATCCACCCCATTTGGTTCCTATGTAAATTTCTGCTATATCTGAATCATATTTTGCAAAAGATTTACAAATTTTTCTAATATCACTTTCAACAGGACCTTTTTCATAGCCTAAGATTTGAATAGTTCCAACTTCATCTACAAAAGAATGAATACTTTCATCTGCTGCTTTTACTTCTGAAGAATCAGCAAATACATTTAACTCAACTTCCTTTGAATTAAAAAACATGGTAATTGAATCAGAAAATTCTGTAAGAGATGTTCTGGCACTTGTGTAATAGTTTTCCAGACAGTTTTTCTTAAACAGAACACTGGTTGTAATAGACGAAATAGCAATAACAAGAATTATAGTCATTCCCATTGCAATAGAAAATCTGGTTGTAATTGATATGTACTTCTTTTTCATGTTAAATCCTTGCTCTAATTATAATTAATTTTTTAATTTCTTCCAGTAATTTTTATTTTTTAATTACTTTCGAGATTTTTTTCTAATTGATAAAAGTTTTTTGTAATATTTTTTAAATAAAAGCGTATTTTTATTGAGATTTTTGATAAACTCTTTGAAAAGGATTTGAAAAATGAGTAAAGAAATGTTAACACTTGAAGCTTTTGAAGAAGCTTCCGAAGAGGTAAAAAAAGTAACTTTGGAAACAAAGCTTATTTTTTCAGATTTCTATTCAAAGCTGACAGAAAATAAAGTTTACTTTAAACCAGAAAATATGCAGCTTACTGGCGCTTACAAACTTCGCGGTGCATACTACAAAATCAGCACATTAACAAAAGCTGAACGAGAAAAGGGGCTTATTACAGCTTCTGCCGGTAACCATGCACAGGGAGTTGCATATGCAGCAAAAGCTTACGGATGTAAAGCTGTAATTGTTATGCCTACAACAACTCCTTTAATTAAAGTAAACAGAACTAAATCTTATGGAGCCGAAGTTGTTTTGTACGGTGATGTATACGACGACGCATGTGCAAAAGCCCAGGAACTTGCAAAAGAACACGGCTACACCTTTATCCATCCATTCGACGACCTTGCTGTTGCCACAGGTCAGGGTTCTATTGCAATGGAAATATTCAAGGAACTTCCACTTGTTGACTACATCTTAGTTCCAATCGGAGGAGGAGGACTTGCAACAGGTGTTTCAACTTTGGCAAAACTTCTTAATCCAAACATCAAAGTTGTGGGCGTAGAACCGGAAGGTGCTGCCTGTATGAAGGCCTCTATAAAGGAAGGAAAGGTTTTAACTCTTCCTGGTGTAAATACAATCGCAGACGGAACAGCCGTAAAAACACCTGGCTCGAATATCTTCCCTTATGTAAGTAAAAACCTTGATGACATTATCACAATAGCGGATGAAGAACTTGTATTAGCCTTCCTTGATATGGTTGA
Organism: Treponema sp.; assembly: GCA_024693045.1. GTDB lineage: Bacteria > Spirochaetota > Spirochaetia > Treponematales > Treponemataceae > Treponema_D. The sequence goes on along the minus strand of JAILLQ010000036.1, from coordinate 56,795 downwards.
AAACCACAAAATGGTTGTTGAAAATTCAGGCCTTCTTTCTGTAGCAGCCCTTAAGCACCTTAAAGTAAAGGGTAAAAAAGTAGTTTCTATCCTTTCGGGCGGAAATATGGATGTTATTACAATGTCTTCAATAGTACAGAAAGGTCTTATCATGAGAGACAGAATCTTTACTGTTGCTGTACAGCTTCCAGACAGACCAGGAACACTTTCAAAAGTTGCAGATGTTGTTGCAAAGGAAAATGGTAATGTAATCAAGCTTGAACACAACCAGTTTGTTGCAATCAACCGACAGTCTGCTGTTGAACTTAGAATTACAATGGAAGCCTTTGGTCCTGACCACAAAAAGCAGATTCTTAACAAACTTGAAGAAGAAGGCTACAAACCAAAAATTGTAAGAACAATGATTTAACTTATAAAGAAAAAAGTCTCCATTAACGGAGACTTTTTTTGTTTAAAAATTAAACTTTGTGAAGAACATAACGAACCTTTCCAATTATTTTTAGATCTTCACTTTGTCCGGGCTCATGTTTACTTTCATAAAACTTATTATCAGAAATAATGCTGATATAATCACCGTCTTTTTGCAGTCTCTTAACAAATCCTGACCCCTTGTAAATAATAGCGTAAATTCCATCATTTCCATCGTAGCCCATTCCATCACAAATGATTATGTCCCCGTTAGAAAGAGTTGGCTCCATAGAGTCCCCTTTTACATAAACCGCTCCGAGTTTATCTGCAGAATGACGAAGTTCTTTTGGAACAGCAACATAATCAATTACTTCGGCGTTTTCAGGCATAAACTGCCCATAACCTGCAGAAAAAACCTGGTCATAAACAGGAATAGTTAGAGCCTTTTCTTTTATTTCATCAGGATATCCTTCGAATTCTTCCCAGGATAAGCCCAGAGCCTTAATAATTTTCATAGATTCATCAAGGGAAGGTAATCTGTGTAAATGTATTTTATTTCGCAAAGATCCCAAAAGAATTTCTGACTGAAGACACAGCCATTCCTGATTTTTTCCCAGTTCAGAAAGTCTTAATTTTACTTTTTTCCAAAATTCATCTGCTTCAATCATTAAATTTCCTTACACAATAAAATAACTGTTTGATTATTTTATTGACTTTAAAATAATTAGATAATAAACTTTACTAGTAGAGTATATCACATTTTACAAGCAAAGAATAGGAAAGAATCATGAAAACGACAGGATTTGCAAGCCCAGCCACAGAATACGAACAGGAAAGACTGGATTTTAACAGAGTACTACGCCCCTTCCCTGCTGCTGAATTTGAATTTCGTTTTAAAGGAAATGACATGGAAGAACATCATATACAAAACGGCGATTTACTAATAATAGACAGGTCAAAAAAACCAAAAGACGGCAGCATAGTTGTATTAATTCATGAAGGTAGTTTTTTGTGCAGGCAGATTCTATTTTCAAAAAAATGGAAATGTTTTGTCTTTAAGCACCAGAACCGATGGGAAAGAGTTTACGATATCTTTGGAGTTGCAACCTATAATATTCATACGCTATCGGGAAATGACTTATGATTCTGCATGTTGACGGCAACAGTTTTTACTGTTCCTGTGAAAGACTTTTCAGGCCCGATCTGCGAAATAAACCCGTTATAGTTCTTTCAAACAACGACGGAATAATAATCGCTCTTACAGATGAAGCTAAGGCCATCGGATTAAAAAGAGGAGATGCTTTTTTTAAGAAGAAGAAATTCTGCGAAGAAAATGGAGTTTGCGTATTCAGTTCAAATTATACTCTCTACGCAGATATTTCTTACCGTTTAAACTCTATATACTCTGTTTTCGCCGAAAAGACTGAAATCTACTCAATCGATGAAAGTTTTCTGTTTATTCCCGACTTTGTAAACTTTAACTACAGCCAATTTGCTCTTTTTTTAAAAAATCTTATTTGGAAGCAACTTGGAATACCAGTTTCTGTAGGAATAGCCCCAACAAAAACACTGGCAAAAATGTGCAACAAACTTGCAAAAAATAATGGAGGAGTTTTTAACTGGTATGAATGCAATCAAACCGATACCTTAAAAAATTTTTCTGTAGATAAGGTATGGAATATCGGAAGAGCTAAAGCTGAATTTCTAAAAAGGTCAGGAATAACAAACGCCCTCTTACTGAGCCAGCTTTCTTTAGACAAGGCAAAAAAGTACATGACCATAAGTGGAATGAAAACTGTCATGGAATTAAACGGAAAAGAATGCATAGAATATATAAAAAGAAGTGAATCGCAAAACATAGTCTCTTCCAGGAGTTTTCAAAAAGCCGTTTACGATTTAGAAGAAATACTAGAAGCCGTGACCTGCTTCTGCAAAAATGCAGTCAGAAAATTACGGGAAGAAAAACAATGCTGCTCAAGCATTTATGTAACATTATCCACGGCAGCTCCTTTTGAATGTGATTTCAATCCGGAACTTCACTATTTTAATGGAAGCGGCAAAAGGCTAGAAAAAGCAACTTCCTATCTACCAGAAATAACAGAAGAGGCCTGTAAGCTTTTAACAAATATATACAGGTGTGGCTATGGCTACAGAAAGGCCTCTGTAAACCTTCTTGGACTTCAAAAGGAAAGTCAGAATCTAAAGCTATTTGAATTCGAAGAAGAAAAGAAAAAAGAACTATATGATGCCATCATGGATTCATTTGACCGGGTAAACTCAAAATTCGGGAAAGAATCCTTAAGTATAGCCCAAGGATTAAAAGTAAGAGAGGAAAAAGAAAACTGGGAATTAAAAAGAGAATTCAAAAGTCCGGATTACACAACAGACATAAAAGCTTTTCCAGAGGTATTATAATTCCCCTACAATAAAAAAAATGATAGAGTATGCACATGGAAAACAAAAACTCATACCAGGCAGAATTATTTTCTAACCGCCTAAAAAAGAAATACAAAGAATTACGAAAATGGGCCCGAAAAAATTCGGTCAGTTCATACAGACTTTACGACCGTGATATACCAGAAATTCCTCTCTCCCTGGATATTTATGAATTTCTTCCCTCATATATAAACACACCTGAAGAATGCAGGGATTTTATTGAAAATCAAAACAAAAGAATAAGTCAAAACGATCCGGAAATAGAAAAAGAAATTGAAGAACGCCGCTATGCAGTTTTGTATCTTTATGAAAGACCTTACGAGAAAGCTGCAGAAGAAGAAGAATTGTGGTTTTCATTAATGGCTGAAAGTGCCGCTAAAGTACTTAATATACAAAGCGACCACATTATAAAAAAAGAAAGAAAACAGCAAAAAGGACTTTCTCAGTACGAAAAAACTTCAGGAAGAAAAATAATAGAAGGCTCAATACAGGAAAAAGGAAATATACTTAAGATTGACCTTACAAGTTACCTTGACACAGGATTGTTTTTTGACCATAGGCCTCTGCGCTCAATGGTAGAAGAAAATTCCGAAAACAAAAGAGTTTTGAATCTATTCTGCTACACAGGAAGTTTTTCCCTGTATGCAGCAAGAGGAAATGCTTCGTATGTTGAATCGGTAGATTTATCAAATACATACCTTTCTTGGGCAGAAGAAAATATGAAAAAAAACGGATTCCGTTCAAAAGAAAAATATGTATTTACAAGAGCAGACGTAATTGCTTGGCTCGAAAAAAAAGCTTCTTCTCTACCCGAAGAAAAAAAGTTTGACATAATTATTCTTGACCCTCCTACTTTCAGTAACTCAAAATCTACTGAAAATGTACTTGATATAAACAGAGACTGGCCGGAACTTGTAAAAAATGCAGTAAGTATTCTAAAACCTAATGGTGTACTATACTTCAGCACAAACAGCACAAGACTTTCTTTCGATTCAAAAGCTCTTCCAAAGAATACGGACTGGAAAGACATGACTCAGGAATCAATTCCAAAAGATTTCGAAGGAAGTAAATGTCATCGTCTCTGGAAAATTCAACTTTTCTAAAAAAAAACTTGACCAGCGTAATTAGATTGTATACAATCTAATTATAGTTTAATTGCGTACTATTTAATTGTACTTAACACTTTAATATTTTCAAAGCTGGAGGAAATATGAATTTATATGATTTTACAGTAAAAAATCGGGATGGAAGTGACAAAGCTTTATCAGATTTTAAAGGAAAAGTCGCTCTTGTTGTAAATACTGCAACTGCCTGTGGTTTTACACCTCAGTACAAGGAACTGCAGGAAATCTACACAGAACTTCATGACAAGGGGCTTGAAATTCTCGACTTTCCATGTAATCAATTTGCTAACCAGGCCCCTGAATCAAGTGAAGAAATACACACTTTTTGCACAGGACGCTTTGGAATAACTTTTCCTCAGTTTGCAAAAATTGATGTAAATGGTGAAAATTCAATTCCTCTTTACAAATGGATAAGAGAAAATACAAAATTTGCTGGTTTCAAGGGAGCCTCAGGACTTATGCTTTCTGCTGTTGTAAAGAAAACAGACAAGGATTACAAAAATAACGGTAACATAAAGTGGAATTTTACAAAAATTCTCTTTGATAAGGAAGGTAATATTGCCGGCAGATTTGAACCAACAGATTCAATGGAAAGTTTAAAAGAAAAAATCCTCGAATTGTTGTAGGAACGAATAATGTCAGATAATTATGAATCATTAAAGCTTGAAAACCAACTCTGCTTTCCTCTATATGCAGCAGCAAAAGAAGTTGTGCGAAAATACAAGCCTTTGCTGGATAAAATTGAACTGACTTATACTCAATACATAACAATGATGGTATTGTGGCAGGAAAGGAAAATCAGTGTAAAAAAATTAGGAGAATTTTTATACCTGGACTCTGGAACTCTAACTCCCCTACTAAAAACTTTAGAAAAAAAAGGATTTATAACAAGGGAACGCTCATCTAAAGACGAAAGAGTTCTAGATGTAAATATTACAAAAATTGGAATGGAATTAAGGGATAAGGCAAGCTTTGTTCCGAAAGAAATTTCATCCTGCTTAAATATTACAAAAGAAGAAGCAGAATTTCTTTACAGGATTCTATACAAAATTCTTAAATAGTAAGTAAAAAAATAACGGGCTGTCTAATCCAACTTTAGACAGCCCGTTTTATTACGGCGGCAAAAATTATTTATTGTCTGCCTTGATTCCGTATCGTTTGTTGAAGCGATCGATACGACCAGCAGTATCAACAAGTTTCTGTTTACCAGTATAGAATGGGTGGCAAGCAGAACAAATTTCAACGTTGATATTTTCAACTGTTGAACGTGTTTCAATTACATTACCGCAAACGCAAGTAATCTTTGTCAATTTGTATTCTGGGTGAATACCTTTTTTCATTTTTTACTCCCACTGCAGTTGCCCGGTAACGCGGAACGAATCAAAACGTTACCACAACTTACAATATTGAAATATAAGTGCCAAAATAATAGCACTATTGAAGAATAGTTTCAATAGCTAGAATTACTCCATTCCAGCTGTTCCAGTATTCATGCTGGCAAGGAAAGCTTCATTAGTCTTACTCTTCTTCATGCGGTCAAGAATAAGCTCAAGGATTTCTGTGTCTTCCATTGGACCAAATACTTTACGAAGAACCCAAAGTTTCTGCAATTCGTTGTCTGAAAGAAGAAGTTCTTCTCGTCTTGTTCCTGACTTTTTGATATTGATAGCAGGGAAAAGACGACGTTCTGCAAGTTTTCTATCAAGGTCAATTTCTGAGTTACCAGTTCCTTTAAATTCTTCGAAAATAACTTCATCCATACGGCTGCCAGTTTCAACAAGAGCTGTAGAAATAATAGTCAAAGATCCGCCTTCTTCAATATTTCGGGCAGCACCAAAGAATCTCTTAGGACGGTGCAAAGCGTTAGAGTCAACACCACCGGAAAGAACCTTTCCTGAAGTAGGAACAGTAACGTTATAAGCACGGGCAAGACGAGTGATAGAATCAAGCAAAATTACAACATCTCTTTTGTGTTCAACAAGCCTTTTTGCCTTTTCAAGAACCATTTCAGCAACCTGCACGTGACGAGTAGCCTGTTCATCAAAAGTAGAAGAAATAACTTCGCCCTTAATTGCTCTTTCCATTTCTGTAACTTCTTCCGGTCGTTCATCGATAAGAAGGACAATTAAGTATACTTCAGGGTGATTAGAAGTAATTGAATTTGCAATCTTCTGCATCAAAGTTGTCTTACCGGCTTTTGGAGGTGCTACAATCAAAAGACGCTGACCTTTACCGATTGGGCTAAACAGATCAACGATTCGGCTTGAAACTTCTGTCGAAATTGTTTCAAGTCTGAGTTTTTCTTTTGGATATAACGGAGTTAAATTTTCAAAAGGAATACGAGTCTGAGCCACACGAGGTTCATCAAAGTTTACAGTTTCAATGCGAAGAAGTGCAAAGAAACGTTCACCTTCTTTAGGAGAACGAGTCTGACCGTAAACAGTATCACCAGTTTTTAGATTGAATAGACGAATCTGGCTAGGTGAAATATAAATATCATCTGGACCAGGAAGATAAGAATTCTGTGGCGAACGAAGGAATCCATAGCCATCAGGAAGAATTTCAAGGGCACCTGAAGCAAAAATAATTCCACCATGTTCTGTATGGGCCTTAAGAATGACAAAAATCAATTCCTGCTTTTTCATAGGAGCAAGGTCATCAGGATTAAAGCCATACTTTGTAGCCAAATCACGAAGTTCATGCATACCCATAGCAGTCAGGTCATTGATTAAAAGGCGTGGCTTAGAAGCATTTTCATCACTTCCGTCTCCAGTAACCTGCATGATTGAAGGATCTACAGTACCAGTAGGAACAGGCATTTCGCTGTGGAACATACCTCGACGGTTATTATTCATTGGGCGTCGATTATATCCATTATTTGCATTATTGTTACGATTGTTGTTCCAGCGGTTATTTTGATTTTGGTGGGAATTGTCACTTTCACTTGGATGATCAGAAGATTCTTCAGAAGCAGTTTTTACCTGCACTTTTCTTTTAGGTCTAACGATTCGGACCTTTCTAGTTTCTCCGGAATCAGAGGACTCAGCATTTGCATCAGTACTTTCATCAACTGAACTTTCGCTGTCTGCTTGTGTTTCCGGGGTATAATTCTGCTCTTGATCTGAATAATCATCCCCGTCATTTGAAATTGATTCAGAAGCTTCATAGGATTCTGGCTGAGCTTCGAATTCGAGTTGATTCTGCATAGATTCAGACTGAACCTGTTCTTCAGCAGACTCTTCAGTTTTTCGCCGTCTAGTAAAGGCCATTAAAAAACTCCATATGTATAGATTTTATATAAATTGATTTGATAAACAAGGAATATTTATTTTATTTCACTACTTCAAATTGAAGATTTTTTATGTAATACACTTTTTTGCAAAAAGTGTCAACAAAAAAACAATTAGCTTTATTCAATAATATCTGTGCGTAAAACCATTGCCTGTTTGTATTCTGCACTACTAGAGGCAAAAAGATTTTCTTCAGGTTCTTTATCAAGCATTGTAATCTGCCCATTAAAATCAACATTATTTTCGATTCTTAACCTTGCAGTAACAATATCACCTAAAACAGAACCTCCGTTACAGATTTCAACCCTTTCTCCAGCTTCCAGATTTCCAGTTACAGAGCCAGATATAACTATAGATTTGGCAGAAATTTTTTCTACATTGCAAATTGAATCTTTTGCAATTTCAAGATTACCACTTGCCTTAATTCGACCATTAAACTTTCCGGTAATAATTAAATCATCACTAAATTCAAGAACACCATCAAATTCTGTTTCAGGACCAAAAACTGTAAGTGTTGGTTTTTCGTCATCTACTTTTTTTTCATTAATTTCTGCTTTTTCTTCTGCGCTCATAATTTGATTTTATAGTATTTCCTTTTAAGTGGCAAGTTTTACTAATTTACCAACAAGATAATTTTGTTCGAATGCCTTTATTCTAAATGTAATTTTTCCATAAGTGTTTATTATGCAAGTTTGGCCACTTGAACAGCTCCTTATTGCAGGAACTCTATTTTCTACACAACGAAATACTGCTGCCTGCAAATGCTGTTTCTGACAGCGATAACTTTTAGACCAGGCATCATTAGAAAGATTTACTAAGGCTCGTGCTCCATTTTTTACCATTCTTCGACAATCATAATCAAAAGTATCTTCAAAACAAATAGGGGTAGAAAATTTAAAACCAGAATGCTCAAAAACTATATCACTACTTCCAGGCTCCCACATATGAGTATCCCCTTTCAGTAATTTTTCATAAAAATATGGAAAATAATCTTTATAAGGGAAATACTCACAAAAGGGAACTAAATGTTTTTTTTCATAATGAAGGGGTCTAGGAGGTATTACATTTTTTCCCGGAGAAAAATAAAAAGCACTATTGAAATCTTTTCCATCAATTGAATTAAAATTTCCTATTACAAAAGCAGGCTTCTGGCTTTCAATAAAATTAAGAAGCTTATTTACTAATCGTTTTCGTCTCAAATCCTGACTATCGTAATGTTTCAGTATAGAAGGAACAACAGCAGTTTCGGGCCATACAAGTAATTCTATATCGGGATTCTCCTCAATTGCCTTCAAAGAAAGAGCTATTAAATCGTCCAGGGACTTTTCGTAAAAATCTATTCCACCCTTCCAGGGATCTGCATTATTTTGTATTGCACAAACAGTAATTTTTTCCGCATTATTTTCGATTCTCTTTTGTTGGTGAATACGTACAAAACCATAAATGTATATTCCAAAAACTAATGTTAAAAATGGTATAAAAATAATGATTAGCTCTTTAAACTTTTCCTTTTTAAAGTGATAAAATGCATAAAAAAGTAAAGTCGAAGAAAGATTAAGGACAAAAGAGAGTCCATAAAGCCCCACCAAGTCGGCAACTTGTATAAAGTAAATATTTTCAGCCTGAGAGTAAGCATTGATTCCATAAGTAAAGCCCAAAAATCCCTGAGAACGGATATATTCAAACAGAGTTATAGCAAAAGGAATTAAAAAAATTGATAAAATTGAAAATTTATTAATAATGAATTTAAGAAGACAAAATATTAAAGCCCAATAAAAGGCGTAAAGTAAACAGGAAGCAAAAAGAGCTAAAAGACTAAATTTCAACATCCATAAAAGTAAGAAGAAATAGGAAAGAAAGCCGTAAGCTAAACCGTAAAAAATTTGTTTATTAAATGGAAGTTCTTTAACTAAAATTAGCATGGGAAGAAAAAGAAACCATGCAAAAAAGGAATTAGAGAAACCGAAAAGTATTGCTGCTAATACAAGGAGGATAATTCTAACTTTTCGGCCAATTGCAAAAGTTTTTTCAGACATCACTTATTTATTATTCGAAACATCTAATTTTGCAATATTTTCCCTTAACTCCTGACCTGCCCTGAAAGCAGCAACATAATGAGGAGCAACAGAAAGAGTTTCGCCTGTTTTTGGATTACGAGCGACTTTTCTACCCTTTCTTAAGCGAGGTTCAAAAGTTCCAAATCCACGCAGCTCAATCGTAGATCCATTTTCTAAAGACTTTTTTACTTCTTTTAAAAATTTTTCAATAATATCTTGGATTAAATATTTTTCGCAGTCAGATTTAAAATAAACTGCTTCGACCAAATCATTTTTGGTCATTTTCTTTCCTCTCATAATAAAACCTCACTGTTTACATAAAAAAATCCAGTTGAGGTAAACACAACTGGATTTAACTTTAATAACTAATAAGTTATTTCGCTGTGTTAGCAGCAAATGAAACATTGTAAAGTTTCATCATACGAGACTTCTTGCGAGAAACAGAGTTTCTTGTCAAAACACCCTTGCTTCTAGCTGAATCGAGTTCACTGATAAGTGACTTGAGCTTTGATTCAGCCAATGCCTGGTCTTTTGCATGAACAGCTTCTACAAACTGCTTCGCATATGTCTTACAAGTGCTTTTAATAGCCTTGTTATGAAGTCTGCGAACTTCACTCTGTGCATGACGCTTTTCTGCAGATGTTTTCTTAGTAGCCAAAGAGGACCCCCAAAAAAAAGTTAACTTTCCATATATTAATAAAGCAGGTATTTTTTGTCAATCGTAGGGGGAAAATAATTCCTTGGCTCTAAAACTGTAAAAACTTCTTACTTTGCAATAATTGACTAAGCTTTTCATAATCAGTATATTATTTCCTAATACGTATTATTCTTTTATGGAGGAACACCATGGCCGGAGCTAGTAAAAACTCTCGTACTACTGTTGCAACACAGAAATTCGCTTGTCCTGATTGTGGAGGCGAAATTGTTATGAAAACTTTGTATGAAGCAGGAAAGCTTAAGAACGTTGCTGAATGCTCTAAATGCAAACGCACAGAAAGACGTCCAAAGGATTTCAAATAATCTGTTAAAAGAAAAAAGGGTTGATTTTCAACCCTTTTTTCTTTTAACTATCGCTGAGAAGCAGGAATCTTGCGCCATTCTTCAAGCTGCTTTTGAATAAGCGATCTGCTTTCTTCAAGGATGCTTACTTCTTCTTCCTTTGATTTAGGACTTTCAAAAACTTTCAGAACTTTTACCCTATAAGAACCATTTCTCAAATTTGTCATTATGCTGTTCATATCCCTAATTTGATAACCGCCATCAAGAGCACAAGCTACAACAGGAAGTTTTGTACATTCATTAAGTTTTCTAAAGCCTGCGGAATAAAATTTACCAACATTGCCATCTCTTGTTCTTGTTCCTTCCGGGAAAAGAATTGGAATCTGATTTTTAGCAAGAACTCTCTTTCCAAAATCTTCAATCACCTTCATCGCAATCATCGGACTTCCTCTGCGAGGTACCATACAATGCTGCTGAACTCGTAACATTTCTGAAACTAAAGGAATGTGACGACTAAGATTATCTTTAGCAACAAAGCGAACTTCCCTTTCTTTTAAAAACTTCATAAAACAAGGAATATCAAAAAGACTCTGGTGATTTGAAATAATTATGTATTGAGGAGGCAAAACGCTTTTCGATTCATTATAACCGAAAAAGTGAAAATCCATATACCTGTTCAGAATTGCAAAAACTCTAGGAGCCAGAACTTTTACAATGTACTGAGAAATTGCCGAAGACCATCTTTTACTTAATGGATAGGCAATGATATTCAAAAAGGCAGCAGGAATAACAGATGCAAAAAGACAGCAAAGAGTAATAAAACTAGACACAAATAACTCCAATGAAGAAAACTTCTGTCTTCAATTTTATAATCTAAAAAAAACGCTGTCAATCTTCTTATCTGAATATAAAATCAGAAACTGCATTACATACTTGGTCTAGAGGTGAATAAAGTCTTTTACATTCGGGTACATTTGCCAGAAAAACAGAACCATAGTGCTTTTCATAAAGCCTTCTGTCAAGAACAACTACACTTCCCCTGTCACTGCCTCTTCTCATCAATCTACCTATGCCTTGTCTGAACTTAATAACAGCTTCGGGTAAGCTAAGTTCCATAAAAGAACTTCCTCCCCTATTTTTTATCGCCTCTGCTCTAGCTGTAAAAACAGGATCATTTGGTACTGTAAAAGGCAGTTTTACAATTATAACCTGACTTAAGGCTTCTCCCGGGACATCTACTCCCTGCCAGAAAGAATCAGTTGCAAAAAGCACACTCGTTATATCTTTTCTAAAATTATCAAGTAACCTTGCGTTATCATCAGCGCCCTGTCGTAATAGTGCTCCTGAAAAATTTGATAAATTTCTTGAAGCTACGTTAAAAGCACTCCTTAAAGATTCATAGGAAGTAAACAAAACCAAAGTTCGACCTTCACTAGCTTCAATCAATTTTACTATGGCATTTTCAATCCATTGCTGAAAAATATAACCGGACTCAGGTAAAGGTGCGTCACTAGGAACTGCAAAAAGCATATTTTTATTGTAAGGAAAAGGAGAAGGAAAATCCTTGATTGAAAGTCTTTGGCTTTCTGAATAAGACAAACCAGTTCTTCTCATCCAATAAGAAAAATCCCTTCCTGTTTTTAAAGTTGCAGAAGTGCAAATTACAGATTCCATAGGTTCAAAAACCCCTTGAGCCATAAGAGGAGCAATATCGAGGGGTGTTTCCGTAAATGTAACATAAATAGAATCTGAAGAATCTTTAGAAAGCTCTTTTGAAAGACTTTTCTTTGCAATCCAAAATACAGTATCTCTTTTTTCATCCCACTGGGAAAAATCTTTTAATAAAAGAGCACAATCTTCCAAACGCCTTACAAGTATCTTAGTTTCAAAAAAAGCAGGAATATCTTTGTCTTCATCGGCTATTCCTTCCATTACTTCCCTACAAAGAGCAACAAAATTGTCTATATCCCGAGCCAGGGTATTACATAGAGTGATTACCGGTCCAAAAGCCCTGGCGTTTGCATCATATAAACGCAAATTGTATTCATCCTGAAGCAAATCAAGAGAAGCTAATTCCAAATTTGAAATATCATTTTTTATATTATTAACTAGTTCATAGGCGGACATTGCTTTTTCTTCGTTTGAAGAAAGAATTGCAATTGTACACAAAAAACCACTTTCAGAATTTTTCCTTTTTCTGTAAAGCTGATTCAACTGTTTTGTTATTTTAAAACGATTAAAACTTTCACTAAAGAAACTTGTTGCAGCATTTTCGATACTGTGAGCCTCATCAAAAATAATACGCCTGTAAGGTGGCAAAACAGCTGCATCATCGTAACCGACCCCATGCATTCTGGATTCAATATCAGCGAACAAAAGATGATGATTTACAACAAGTATATCTGCTCCAGCCGCCTCCTTTCGCATTTTCATGACAAAACATTCCGCATGAAAAGGACATCTCATCCCAAGACAGGCATCGCTTTCAGAATTAATTCTAGACCAGAGATTTTCAGGCGGCAAAAAAGGTAGCTCACTACGACTTCCACTAGAAGTTGATTTTACCCATTCTTTTAATTTGTCAAAAATTTCATTATCTTCGTCAAAAAGTTCTCTCTGTAAAATTGCATCTTCAAAACGTCTTCGGCAAATAAAATTTTGTCGGCCCTTCATCAATAGAAATTTTATCTTTCTTCCAATTATTTTTTGAGCAAGGGGAATATCCTTTTCACAGAGCTGCTGTTGAAGATTTATAGTTCCAGTTGAAACGACAACTTTTTCTTTATTGTCAATAGCCCATATTATTGAAGGAATCAAATAAGCAAAGGATTTTCCGACACCTGTTCCCGCTTCAAAGGCGGCAAGTTGATTTTTATTAAATGCCTGGGCAATTTTCTGCAGAAGTTCAATCTGAACGGGTCTTTCTTCATAATTTTCTGATATTTCAGAAAGAGGCCCCCCAGAAGAAAGATAAAGACCGGCTTCTTCTTCGTTTATCTTCTTTACAACTTTAGGTAAAACAGGTTCAACTACAATGTATAAATTAGAACACTCATTGTCGATTATGTAAAAACCAAGTCCCTGCTCGCTCAAGTGAGAAGCTACAGATATATCAGCATCAGACGGAGTTAGTCGACCGCTTGGATGGTTATGTATTAATACAGCTGCCTTTCTGGCATCTTCGAAATTAACTGGAACAGAATGAGAGTTTCCATTTGCACCAACTTTTACAGAAAAAATTATACCATTTTCATTTATTTGTCCTGTAAAAAAGACTTCATTGTCAGAGGATTCTTTTATTTTGCTGCGTATAAAGGCTATTGTTTCCTGGGTAAAATACTTTTCTGCTTTCATTCTGTTAAAAAAATAATCCCCGATAATTTATCGGGGATTTAATCTCATCTCCTAGCAGAATTGAACTGCTGTTGTCGGGATGAAAACCCGATGTCCTAACCACTAGACGAAGGAGACATATTGATATGAATATATCAGTTTCAATAATTTGAGTCAATAGATTTTACTACATCTTCATATCAAATTTTTCAACTAATTTTGAATGAAGATTTTCAAGTCCCGCTTCTTCAAGTCCTAATTTCTGAGCGGCAATTACATCATTCATCGCATTTTCATACTGCTGCAACTCATAATAAGCCAAAGCCCTTCGGTAGAAAGTATGACTTTGGTATTCGTTGATTTCCAGAGATTTTGAAAAACATTCGACGGCTTTTTCATGATCCTTTTGAATAGAATAAACAATTCCCATGTAATATATCGAACGGAAAGAGCGTTCATCATAATTAAAACTTTCACTAAAATCGTGAAGGGCATTTTCGTAATCATTTTTAGAAAAATAAGCCATACCCCTGTGTTTATGAATAACGGACAAAACAACATTGTTTGGCGTTGGTTTGGAATCGATAATTTTTGTGTAAATTAAAATAGCATTATCCAAATCGCCTGCATTATGGGCCTTAATTGCCTGAAGAAGGAGTTCATCAATAGTTCCCTGAACATAAGGGTTTATCCTTTCTACCATTTCATTTGGATGAAGAGTTTTTTCTTCAATGGTAAGATCATCAGCTTTTTCGTAAAAGGATTTTCTTCTCATTGACATTTCAGACTGAAGATTCTTTTGATAATCTCTGATTTCCTGAAAAATAATATCAGCTAAGCTTAAAGAAGCGTTCATCGAAGCAAGTTTTCTTCTTAAAGGCATATCAAAGGGAGTAAATTCAGTTTTGTAAATGAGCTCATGTTCAACTTCAGCCCAGGCATCCTGCAAAATAGTTCTGATTTGAATTTCGCAAACAAGTTCATCCGGCAAGACTAATTCTGGTTTTCTATTCTTTGGAAGGCAATCTTCTGGTATTTTTACAAGAACGTGAACGGATTCATAACCGAATTCTTTAAAACTTTGCTCAGCCCCCTTCACTTCTACTTCTACGACCTTGAACATTTCTTTTATCTGTCCCAATACGATTTGTATATCTTCAAGAAAAGTACAGATAATACGAATACCCATCATATCTGTAAGGCAAACCAGAGAATCTGATGTAGCAGCCTCTTCCGGGTGTTGTCGTAATACCTTTTTATAATAACTTGAAAAGCTCTTAATTCTAGCCTTGTAAGTTGGCTGAGAAGATAGTTTTAGATTATCTGCAAGTTTTATCTTTATGGACAGCATTATTTCTTCCAGCAGGTCCTTATAAGATTCATAGGTTTTCTGAATTTTTGTACGTGCTGGAATTTTTTTAAAATCCATGTTATTTGATTTCTTTTCTGACATATGTTTATTGTAAGCCGAAAAGTCATAAATAACAATTTATTTAAAATAAAAAAAGACCTTCAAGATGAAGGTCTTTTTATAGATATAACTAAAACTATTCAGTCTGAGCAGCGCTGCTTCCAGTTGACTGAGCGTTAGAATCAGAATCTTCGCTCAAGCTAGAAGTAAATCTGTCTTCTGTAGCTTTCTTAGCACTTTCAAGGAAGCGATTAACCTGTTTATCACCGAAGCGTGACATTTCACCAGCCTGGCGAGCAGATTCCTTCTTGTTGATGATTCCCCAAAGGTCTTCATCAGCGATATCGCGATCTGAAGTAAGAAGAGCTTTATCATAGATAATAGATACATCTTTGAAATAACCGATATAATCACCGCCGATATGAGCAGCATCACGTGTTACCTGGAATCCAGTGAACTTAACAAATGGAAGACCACGTGGATAAATTGGGTAAACGCGGATTTCACGGTTACGGATTTCAGTAATATACTGTGGGTTGTTCCAAACAAGTTCTTTCCAACCGTCAAAACCAAGGTAACCCATGAAGTAGCGGCGTTCTACACCGTCTGTATCCTTAAGAAGAACATAAAGTCCTTCTGGATAGTTCATACCCATAGTTGTTACTTTGATTGATTTTACAGTTCCAACATTTTTTACAACACCATAACCATCTTCGAAAAGTGTTTTTCCACTAGCCTTTTCTTCGTCTGTTGGTTCCTGGCGCACACCATTTTCGTCTGCTGTTGAAAGTGGTTCGTAAGCAGGAATTTCGAATGGTGGTCTAACATAAGCGTAAGCGTTAGAGTTCCACTGTGGGAAGTTTACGCGTACACCCATAACTTCTTTGCCTGCAAAAGGAACGTTTGCATCTTCCTTTACAGGTGCAGCAACAACAGTTGAAAGTGATAAACTCTGAACTGTTCGAGCTGATGAGTTCAAACTTACTTCCCACTGTGGAAGAGCAAGTGAAGTTTTCATCAGTTCTTTCTGATCTTCAGTAAATGTAGCACCAGCAGCTGTTGAAAAATCCATTACTGTACGACTATTTTCTTGTGGATTACCGTTTTCATCCGAAACACAGTCAGCACTAAGTAATGTAAAATCGATGACAGTAGCCTGTTCTGCAAATGCACTGACACCAGCAAGCAGCATAGCAGCTGCTAAAATTGAAAAAGTCCTCTTCATCTAGAAGCTCCTTTCTTTATGATTTCGATGTAGCCTTGTATATTTAATATTATCGTTTATGTGATTTGTTTTGTCAACGATTTTTAAGAGTTAGAATCAGTTAAATTTTTTTCAGAAATGGATTCGAATGGAATTTTTTTATCGATATAGATTTCTATATTTTTGATTCCATGAAAATTCTTTTTGATATTTAACTTAAACAGTTCAATCTGAGACTTAAAATCTGTTGAAAAAGCATCTGCGGTAAGCAGCTCTTTTGAAAGATTTACCGTAAGTTTAGAACCTTCCAGAATCATATAATCTACCTTAGTACCCTTTTCAAAGACTGGCTTACAGTGCTCAGAAATAGGACCAAGAAGGAGTTCATCAATATAATTTCTTACTTTTCCCTGTGCAGGAAAAACAGGTTCAAAACGATTTTCAATTTTTAAATTTCCACCTTCTGTCGAATGAAAAACAAAAGTGCGTCTAACCCCTGAAAAATCCTTTATAAAGAAAAACATTGAAAGTGAAAGAAAGAAAACAATTATAAGTAAAATAATCCAGGAAGTGTTCTTTAATTTTGGAAGTTTATCAGTCATTTTTTGAAGTAAATCCCCTTGAACGCTCGAAATGAGTAACAAAAGCGCTTATGCCATTATATATGCCAGTTGATATTCTGTTCAAGTAAGCAGAATCATTCAAGTTAAGTGCTTCCTTTTGATTTGTTACAAACCCAACTTCAATTAAAACACTTGGCATTTTGGAATTTTTTACTACAAACCATTCTTCTGCCTTAATTCCGCGGGCTTTTGAATCTTTGCCAATCTGCGGAGCAAGGCCATCCATTATAAATTTCGCGATAAGAATACTTTCTGCTGTGTACTCTTCTTCCATCATAGAATTTAAGATAGGAAAAAGAGATTTATCTTCCTCAGTCTGTGACTTATCCAATACAGTTCGCCTGTAGCCGGGAGAAAGATACCAAACTTCATAGCCGCTCGACTTTTTATCCAGAGATGCGTTTGCATGAATTGAAACATAAATAATTGCTTCGTTTGGAGCAAGTTTTACGCTATTTGCGATATCGGTTCTTTCGGCTAGTTTTAGAAATACATCTGTAGAACGAGTCATAAGAATCTGTTTTGACGGATAGGCAGCCTTTAATTTTTCCGAAAGGCTTTTTCCGATTGTGAGAACAACATCTTTTTCCTGAACTTTTATGTTTTTTCCGTTTACCTTGAAATTTCCGGCAGCTCCAGGGTCTTTTCCGCCATGGCCTGGATCAATGAGAATTGCACCGATTTTAAATCCGTTACCATCTTCACTTTCTTTAAAATACTGTTCTGCAGTACTTAAAAAGTCTGAAGAAACTTTTACTACTCCATTTTCCATAGAAGGAGGATCAACAATAACTAAAGCAGAGGAATCGAGCATCATCAGGGGATCTTCTATTCTGAAAGTAAGTTGATGACCAGCTTTTTCAAGAATACCTGTTTGAGAAAGGCTATCCCAGTAAAATACAATTCCACTGGCAGATGCTTTATCTATAAGGGAGATATTATTTTCCGCATATAAGTTTAGTGTAAAAAAAAGTGTCAAAGCGAAAATCAATAAATTTTTCAAAAGTTTCATACTTCTATCTTCGGAATTTTAATTTGAATCTGAAATATAAATTGCAGCCTGAAGACCGCCTTTAAACAAGGCAGACCAGAATTTTCTTCCATCCATTTCTTTGTGCACAGGAACCAATAAATCGAATCTTTTGGCACTTTCAAGAGCGGTAAGGTAATTCCAGTCCTTTTCATCACTTTGAAGGGCTTTTTCAAGGGATTCAGAAATATTTTTTAAGACACTTTCATTTTCTGCAATTGTTTCAGGAAGTTCAATTTGGGAAAGTTTTGAATAAAGGGAAAAAGCTGAAGGCGGAAAACCTTCTTCATTTTCAAGACAATTTCCATTAAGAAAGGCATCTGTTTCCTCGTTATTTGCTTCTAACCTGATTAAAATCTTAGAACAAGCCTTTTCGGCCTGGCTAACGGCTAATTCATAATCTGAATTTAAAGAAATAACATTTCCACACTTTTGAACATTATTCCTTGGAAAATCCACTGTATCCCCTTCTTTTACTGAACGAGGAAAAACGTTTTTGATTCCTGAAATTTTAGAAGCATTATCAAAGCCATTTACGGACTTTACTTTACCCGGAATAGATATCCAGGCTCTTTCTGCACTTACATTTTCAGAAGGTAAAATAAAAAGTTCAAAAGGCAAATTCTTCAGGGGAAGAGGAAATCTATTTTTTAAAAGGTAGTCTGGTTTCTGACCTACAGCAATTTTAAGAGCTTCTTCTGTCAAATTGCAAGACGAAGAATAGGGATAAGTCCAACCTGACATGTAGCCACCAGAAAGACGGGCAGCAATTTCTCCTATCTGAGGACCTTTGCAAGTATATTTTATATCAGCCTTTGCAGCACCACTTGTTAACCCTAAAGCATGTATTCCCTGGGCAAAACATTTAATAAGCTCTAGTTTTTTATCCTGGTCACCAAGAGCAGTAGGCATTGTATGACCAGTTTCTATAAAATAAGGAGGATAATAAATATGACGGTCTGCAAAACCTGTGATTGTAACGCTGCCTTCGTAAACTATAGCATCAATCGAAAATTCAGGTCCTTCCATGTATTCTTCAATAATGGCGGAATTACTTCTTGAATTTTCAAAAGCATCATTTATTGCAGATTTTATTTCCTTTTCGTTTCTTACCATTCTGCAACCACGGGCTCCCATATTATCTACGGGCTTTACAACAAAGGGGAAAGACAAACTTTGAACTATAAATTCCATTCTTTGAGCAGAAAGATTATCTCTGGAAATAGTAAAAAAATCAGGAGAAGGAACTCCCTCTTTTTTAAAACATTCTCTCATTCTATTTTTTATACTTGCGTTTAAAGCTGCTTCAAAAGAGTGTGCCTGAAACCCCAATTTTTCAGCTGCATAAGAGACACTGGCAGAAAAATCTGTTCCTGCTGTAAAAATGCCTGAAAGGTTTTCCTTTTCTTTAAGTTCACGGGCAAATTCTAAAATTCCTTCCCTGTCTTTTAAATCAATCTGGCGAAAAACATCTGCATAAGGTATGGCTTCAGCATTTGGATTTGCATCAACTACGAAGCATTTGAGATTTAAATTTTTAGCCGAAAGGATTGCAGGTTTTTGCATAAGCCCTGCACCCAGAATCAAAACAGATTTTTCCTGCATTTTGCTTTCCTAATTTTCGATTTTGCGACAATAAACTTCAAAGGTGTCGCCTAATTTCATCACTTTACTTAGTGTACTGTAATATTTAAAAATAAAATCATCTTTACTGGCATTTTTTTCCCGAACTTTTGGAAATCTTTCTGGATGATGCCCTGTAGAAACAATTTTTACAACTTCAAAGCCAAATTGCCTTAAAATTTTATTAGCTTTTGATGGCTCCCAAATGGTAAAGTGATCAGAAGGACTGTTTTCAAAGAATGACATTCTATTTTTTTTACCAGAAACACCTTCTGCACTTGGAGTTGAAAAAGCAAAAATTCCACCTGTCTTAACTAAAGATGAAACCTTTTCCAAAACTTCTTTTAAATTAGGGAAATGTTCAATAACATACCACATTGTAACAGCATCAAACTTGTTAATTCCAAACTCGCTTGTAGGATCAAAATCTGGGAATGAAGAAACAACGGCAGGATAAAGCAATTTTGAACGGATAAAATCTACTGCATCTTTTGCTATATCTGTTCCGTAAGGAAGCCAGCCTCTTTCACCTGCTGCAGATAAAAAAGGACCGTAAGCACATCCTATATCAAGAATTTTTGGAGAAGAGATGCTTTTTGTTCGTAAAATTCCATTTATTTCGCAAATTCTTTTTATGCCTGCTTTTTTGATGTGGTCAAAATCTTCAAGATAAGTTTTGCCGTACTGATTCTTGTACTGATCAGCAAAATATTCTTTTTCATATTTCATTGGAAGCGCATTATTCCAGGAAATGTAAAGCATCGAACACTTTGAACATCGACGAAAAGTTCTTTCTGATGTACGGGCAACAATTTCATTCTGAAAAGAATGCTGTCCGCATACAGGGCAAGGATAGCGTTTGCCGTGAGAAAGTTTTTTTATTTTTTCGACAAGGGATTTATTTTTACCGGTAAAATCAAAAGAAGGATAAAAAGCCTTTATTTCCTTGAATATTTTACTAGTAGGATTTTCAAGATCCTTTTTGGAAAGACAGAGAAAACCGTATTTTTTTGCAAGATTTTCGTGAAGTTTAGTTGTAGAAAGAAGAAGGACTCCACAATTTGCACTAAGGGCTTCGAAGGCTGTAAAACCATAATGAGTTACAACTAAGTCATACTCACACAACTTTTCTTTTAGATTTTCTACTGGTGCCATTATTTTAACGCCAGGAATTTCTTCTGTATGATAAAGACCTTCCGGTAAAATTACAGATATTTCTGCCTTTCCTTCTGTGGCAGAAGAAAAATATTTTGCGGCAGGAAGAGCAAGAGAAGCTGGATCTTCTCCTCCAAGGCAAACAAGAATTTTACTAAAGGATGAAGCTCTTTCTCTTCGAACATTTTCAGGTCTTTCGATATATGAAACTTCCTGTATATTCGCTTCTCGCTGAAGCTTATACGAAGGTAAAATATCAAACAGGTAATCTGAATATTCTGTGAATTCCCCGCCTTCATCAATTGAACAAACATTGGCTCTTTCACTTAATTTAGAAGCAGTTTCTTTATCAAGCTTAAAGGCATCTGTTACAATAAGGGCATATTCATTTATTTCGGGAAATTTTCTTACAATCTGATAATCTTTTAAACCTTTTCGTTCAAATTCATTAACGAGACTTGAAATTTCAGACAAATCAGCATCTTCAGGAATGTAAACAAATCCACCTGTTTCCAGAGCACAATAAAGACATCTGCGGAGATGCCCTGTTCCCTGACCTTTTTTACAGCTAGGGAAAAATAAAATCGTATCATGAACTTCAGGTTCTTTGATTGCACTTACAATTTCTTCAGTTGTATAAGGTTCTGAAGGAGCAATTCCACCTGAAAGACGGTTTACAACAGCTAGAGCCCTTCTGTAATCTGCACTGGTGTCTATTGTGGTCCTGTATTCAGGAAAATAAAAACGAGATGGAGCCTTATAAAACAGAGAAGTAAATTTATCTTTATGATTGTACAAGGCAGGCCCTACATGTTCCCTGTCAAAAGGATCAGAGGTTTCTTTACTGGCCTTTAGCAATGAATCTGCCCAGAATATTTCAACTCCTGACCCATGAGGAAGCCCTGTCCAGGTCATATAATCACAGTGAGCAATTTTGTCTTGCTTATAAAACTCATGAACAAGAGCCTCTGCTGCTTCATAAAAAAGGAATGGATTATCAGCAGTTGCCCTGAGAACAGCTTTACATCCTGCTTTTTGAATGGCTATACAATAACGTTCCAAAACGTCTTCTAAAGGTCCGCTGATTATATCCCAACCATTTTTTTTGGCTAGGGGTGCAAGGGAAGAAAAAGAAGCTTCATCCGTTGCAACAATGTATGAATCAGCTTTTATTTTTTTCATAGAAGCCAAAGTCCATTCAAAAACACTTTTACCGCCAAGATTTTTCAGAGCTTTGCCAGGTAAACGGGTTGAGGAAAGTCTGCACTGTATGATAATCGCAAGTTCTTTTTTAGCTGTCATTTTAAGTCCATCCAATTTTCTATAAGATATTGAATATCACGTTGAAATCTGTATTTATTTTTGTTTACCCAGTTTTTTGCATCATTATACTGCGAAAGTGCTTCAAATATTCCACAGGAAGAACGGATAAAAAATCCCAGGAAAGAAAAACAAGGTATTACTCCATGGTCTGCTTTATAACGAGGAAGAATATTTTTTAAATAGAAACGCAGATAAGTATGATCTGTAGTGATATTTTCTACTTTTACTTCTTCAGAATAGGAAATCTGGAATTTCGTGGTCAGTAGAGTTCTCTGCCCCCACAACCAGGAGCGAAGAGAAAGATCTGCGTTCTGCCAGTAAGGAGAAGTAATTGTATAGTCAAAGCCTCCAAGCTGAATAAACTTTTCGCGGTTATAAAAGCCAACAAAATTTAAAGGATATAAGGTTGGAAGAGAATCCTGTGTCAAAGGATTTGGCTCAATTTTAAAAGTTCCCCTGCTGGCAGTAGGAAGAAAATTTGTAATTACCCCTTCTCCAGAAGAAGTTACAACACGAGGTACTATGCAATAAATATCTGAAGAAATAATATTTTCTACAAGATTTTTTGATATTATTCCAGCCGGAATATGGAAACAATCTCTAAGAACAAGTACATATTTACTGTCAAGTTCCGCCATTGCCATATTTATAAGAACACCATCGTTTGCTTTTTCACGGGGAATCAAAAATTTTACAGAAGGATATCTTCTGGAAACCTCTTCAACATTGTAACTGTCGGGATTAGGTTCAACTGAAACAATAGTTTTAACGCCTGCATTCAATAAATTTTCAAGACTTTGCAAGCGAAGATGACTGCCGTTTGAATTGAGCATAATTACAGACAGGTCAAGAGAAGCACAGGGATTTATCTGTTTTCCGCCTAAAACAATTCGATCTATCTGATATTCATTAAAAGTTGAAGGTATAGTATTCATCACATTTCTCACAAAATTTTGAATATTTACTGTTCATCTGGCATTTTACTTCTGAATCAAGTCTAGCCCAGATATCCTCAAGTTTTTCTTTAAAAGCGTTTCCAATAATTCCGTTTTTTAAGCAGGAACGACAGAAAGACACAGATCCATCTACTAAAATAGTCATATCCCTTCTTATATGCCAGCAAGGATTTCTTTCTAAAGGAGAAAGATCAGCCGGTTTTCTATCTGGCAAAAGCTGGCAGAAAGAGTCATATTTCTGAACTATGAGCTTACCGGCACTTGGACTTTGTTTATCTGACCAAAAGCGGAAAAAAGCTTCAAGTTCATTTTCGTTTTCATTCATCCGGGTAAACTGAGGATAAACTTGAGAAGGAAAATATTTTTGCAAAAGACCTACAGACGAAAAAGCCTTTTCATAAGAATCAAAAGTCCCATTAACTTCCTTATATTTTAAAGGAGAAAATGAATCCAGAGTTACAATCCAGTATATTTTTTCTTGAATTTCACCACCTGAAATTCTATCTGCTGCAGAATCAACGATGGATTTAATTTTATCTGCTAAAGTTTCAGTCATTAAAAGCCCGTCAGTTTCAAGTAACACAGAAAGGGCTGGCTTTTCCAAAACAGTCGCAATCATTTCAGGTAAATCAGGATGACAAAGAGCTTCTCCCCATGCACTTAAACTTACAACGGCATTTTCGCTAAAGAGACTGATTTTTTCTATAAGTGCTTTGAAGTCGCTCAGAGGCATAAAAGCTCTTCCATCTTGTTTTTCAAGAATATCAGGTTTATATATTGAAGAAAGATTTACCTTGTCAGTTATCTGTATTGCATAATAAGAGGGAAGAGTTTTTAAAATCTTTTCGCATTTTACAGCTTTTTGAGAAATTTCTTCCAGAGAAAGATTTTCAATACCCAAAGCAAAAAGATTTGTGCAGGCAAGAAGATTTGCCTTTGTTCCACAGTTAAAGTGAAGGCGGAAAAGCCTGTAATCTTCGTCAGAAATAACAGTTTCGATTTCAAAAGAGTTTATATCAGTTTTTATTAAATCAAAAATACTGGTTCTGCAGACTTCCTTTTCCCCAACTTCTTTCTGCAAAGTCATAGAAAGTTCAGAAAGAATAGAAGAAGTTCCGCTGTTCAAGGCTTCTGGACATAATCCTTCTGGATATCCGTCTGCAAAAGTATACTCAGCAGAGTATTCCAAGTGATCATCTAGTATTTTTTTTGTTATTTCGCTGTTAATAAAAGGAGAATCAGCCCATGCAAAAAGAATATTTTCTGCATTTTTTTCTTTTGTCACATTCGAAAACTCCTGAAAGAGTTTATGCACAGTCCATTCCTCTTCAAAACGACATGAACACTGCAAGTTCATCTGATCGAGCGATAGTAAACATTCCTTTTTTATTGAGTAATCGCCAAAAAGAATAATTTCTGAATCAACAATTTCTTTTACCTTTTGGGCCCAGTCTAAACTTCTTTCAAAAGAGGATTTTCCTGCAAAAACCTTATCAAACATGTGAAGAGATTTTGAAGATGCAAATAAAATTACTAGAGTTTTCATCGTTTACTTATCGGCTTTCCCGTTGAACAAGTTGAATTGAATGTATAAAATTATTTTATGAATGAAACTCTAATACCTTCAGACAAAGTTTTTTCTGTTACCGAACTCAATAATCTCATAAAAGAACTTTTAGAAGGCTTCCCTACAATCAATCTAGAAGGGGAAATTTCAAATTACAGACCAAATTCTTCAGGTCACCTCTATTTTAACTTAAAAGATCAGAACAGTGTAATAAGTGCCGTTATGTTCAGGGGGGCTGCAAGTTACCTTACATTCGCACCAAAAGACGGAACAAAAGTACAGGTGACAGGTAAACTTTCAGTATACGGCCCTCAAGGTAAATATCAAATCATTATTTCTAAAATGAGTATCTGCGGTGAAGGTGCCATTTTAAAAATGATTGAAGACAGAAAAAGAAAATTAGCCCAGGAAGGTCTTTTTGATCAGGCTGTAAAAAAGAAAATACCTATTTTTCCAAAAACTATAGGGGTTGTAACAAGCCCGACAGGAGCGGCATTAAGAGATATTCTTCAGATTACAAAAAGACGGAATAAATGCGTTTCTGTAATCGTATTACCTGCCCTGGTACAGGGAAATGAAGCTGCTGAAACAATAGTAAGGCAAATAAGAAATGCAAACCGAGCAAAACTCTGCGATGTACTAATTGTTGGCCGTGGAGGAGGTTCTCTTGAAGACCTTCTGCCTTTTAGCGAAGAAAGCGTTGTAAGGGCTATATATGAAAGCGAAATACCTGTCGTAAGTGCAGTAGGACATGAAATTGACTGGGCACTAAGCGATTACGCAGCAGATTTAAGAGCTCCTACTCCATCAGCAGCAGCGGAAATTACAGTTCCAGAATTGGCTAAAATTAAAGCTGCATTAACACAGTATTCGCAGAGTATTTACCAGGAAACAATGAACCGTTTGCAGAAAATCCGTCTTACGGTAAAAAGTTTTGACCCGCAAAATCTAGAATTAAAATTCCGCTCGATAGAAGTGCCACTTCTTACCCGTTTTGACAATGCAAAAGAAGCTATTTTTCAAAATATTACCACTAAGATTCGCGATACAAGACAGATTATCGATAATTGTGTAACAGTATTAGAAAACGCAAGTCCTCAAACAATATTTGACAGAGGATACAGCATGGTAAAAATTAAAGAAAGCGGTAAAATTCTAAGAGATTCTTCAGAGGTAAAAACAGGGGAAGAAATAGAAATCATACCGGCAAAAGGCAAAATAAAAGCCCAGGTTTTGGAAACAAATTAATAAAAAAGGAATAAACAATGACTAATTTTGAAGGAAATCTTGAAAAACTCGAAAAACTAACAGCTGATATCAAAAGAAGTGATATTTCTCTTGAAGAAGCTTTAAAAGATTTCGAAGAAGGAATAAAACTTGCCCGTGGCATGGAAAAAGAATTAGATAGCATCGAAGGAAAAATTCAGCAGCTTATGAATCAGCCTGATCCGGTAAATAACATCGAAGCAGAGATGGAAAATTTTACGGGACTAACAGACGGAAGTGCTGGAGCACCCCTTCAAGGAACCAGACAGTAAATGAGTATTAAAAATCCCGTTCGCCTTTTAAAAGCAGAAGTTGCACGCAAAATAGCCGCCGGAGAAGTAATTGACCGACCAAATGCCATTGTCCGAGAACTTATGGATAATGCAATCGATTCCGGGGCTGACCGTATAACGGTAGAAACTCAGGGCGGAGGGATTGAAAAAGTAAGAGTTGTTGACAATGGTTCAGGACTTACACACGAAGACCTGCAAAATTGTGCCCGCCCCCATGCGACAAGTAAAATCGAAAGTGACACAGATTTATTAAATCTCACTACTCTTGGTTTCAGAGGAGAAGCACTTGCCTCAATTGCCGCAGTATGCCGACTTGCAATCACATCAGGCGGATATAAAATGAGGGCTTCAATCACAGAAGATCATATTATCGAAGCAGCAGCTCCATTAGAGGGAACAATTGTTTCAGCAGAAGGTTTATTTGAAAACTTTCCTGCAAGACGACAATTTTTAAAAAGACCGGCTTCCGAAGGCCTCATGTGCAAGGGCACTTTTATTGAAAAAGCTTTACCAAATCCAGATAAAACTTTTAGACTTTTCCAGGACGGAGAACTTAAACTAGACCTTCCATCAGGGCAAACTTTATCAGAAAGATTTGTGAGTGGAATGGAATTAAAAGAATCCCCTTCTCTATTTTCAGAAATTTCAGCCAGAGCCCCAGGAGAAGAAGCTGAATGGTCATTTAAAATTGTAATTGGGGAACCAGGCGTATTCAGAAGTAATAAAAAAGACATATACATTTTTGTAAATGGAAGAAGAATACAAGAATATTCTCTTGTACAGGCCATTGAATACGGAAGCCAGGGGTACTTTCCAAACGGAAGTTTTCCTGTTGCAGCAGCCTTTATCACAGTAAAAGCTTCCTGTGTAGACTTTAACATTCATCCTGCAAAAAAAGAAGTTCGCTTTAAAGATATAGCATCAATACATCACGGAATAAGCTCAGCCGTAAAAGCATTTTTCAGAGAATACACAAACAGAACAATGAAGAAGGCCGAAGAAAAATATGAAGCAGCTACTTCCTCTCAAGAACTTTTTACGCCTAGTTTTTTAGCAGCAGAAGCACTTTCTCACACAAATTCCAATTCCTACACCTCATCCAATTCCTACGAAAACAGAAGCAGATATTTTGGAGGTGTAAAGGAAGAAACTTTTCTTGGAAATGTAAAAAATCCAGGCTGGAAAGGCTACTCATCAAAAACATTCACACCCGGTAATGAAAAAAATTATTCAAAAAGTCAGGAAGAAAGATCTTTTTTCAGCCTGCCTCAAGTAAATGAAAAAAACAGAGAAAATGAACAGGAAGATTTATTTTCAGAATCAATAGAAGAAAACTCTTCTGCAAAATTTGTTGAAGAAAAGCTCTCTGAAATAATAAAGCGCTACAATTATAAAGAAAGAAAAAATGAAATTACGGCAGAAGATTCTGAAACAAAACTTTCAGTTCAGAATACTTTTGTAAAAAATCAAGAAGCACAAAATTCAAATTCTGAAAAAATTGAAAAACAGACAGAAAAAGCTCGTTACATAGGTTACGCGCTTGGAACTTTTTTGATTGCAGAAAGAAATGATACACTTTATTTAATCGACCAGCATGCAGTTCATGAAAGAATGATTTTTGACAAAATTATGCAAAGTCCAGGCAGCCGACAAAATCTTCTTTTACCATACCTTATTCAGACAGATAGCAAAAAAGACGACGACTATCTATTAAGCATAAAAGATCAGCTCGAAAAGATTGGTTTTGATTGCAATTACGACGGAAAAGGTAATTGGAAATTTACAAGTGTTCACGAAAGGTGGACTGGAACAGAGGAAGAATTAAAACACCTGCTTTTGGACAATAAAGTTGCTCCAAGGGATATTATATATTCAATAGCGGCCATGACTTCATGCAAAGCAGCTGTAAAAGACGGCTACATTCTAGATCAAGCCGCAGCAGAAGAAATTGTTCAGGGAGCCCTGAATCTTCAAGACCCCCACTGTCCTCACGGAAGGCCCTGCTATACAACTATCACAAAGAAAAATCTCTTTGCTCTTGTACGCAGAACTGATTCGTAAAATAAGACTATTTCAAAGAACGAAGAAGGTCATCAACCTCAGCCTTTCTATGATTAGGAGCCTTAATCTGAACAACCATAAGGTATTTTTCTGCCATAGCGTTATCACCAAGTGCCATTGTAACTTTCGCAAGCTCGATATAACCATCCCAGTTATCGGGTTCCTGCTTTAAGAGTTCTTTATATGTAGTCTGAGCATTATCAAACTGACGGTCAGATGCAAAAGCAGTTGCAAGATTGTATCTTACATCGTTATTTTTTGGCTCAATTTTAAGAGCAGTCTGAAAATATTTTATAGAATTTGCATAATCCTCTTTCGAAAGATAGGCGCTTCCTAAATTGTTATTCACTTCAAAATTATTTTTATCTTCCGAATAGGCTCTATTAAAGAGAGAAAGGGCCATATCTGAATCTGGTGGATTCATCCCCATGTACATCACACCAAGATTGATTAAGGACTTTAAATGCCTTGGATTCAATTTTAATACTTCAGAATACTTTGTTATCGCTTCATCGATTTTTCCAGTTTTTTCACAAATCAAAGCGTAATTGTAAATGATGTTTGCTCTTGCATTTACATTTTTTACAACAGAAGATGTGTCATAAGCTTTTTTTGCATAGGCTATAGAATCATCTGTTTTATTCTGCTCAAAAAGCACTGTAGAAAGATTGTAATAGGTCAAAGGATCTTCTGTCGAAGAAGGAAGAAGAGCTAATGACTGACGGAAAGAGGCCTCGGCTTCCGGATATTTATTTTCATTACTGTAAACTGTTCCAAGCTCATTTAATGCATTTCGATTTGTGTTATTTATACGGATAACGCTCTTATATGCACTTTCAGCACCTGCATAATCTCCCATCTTTACAAGAAGTCTAGCTTCTTCCAGATAAGAATTTTCATGGTGGCTGTCAATTGAATGAACTTTTCTAAAATCACTCAATGCAGATTTAGAATCATTAAGCCGCTTATTTGTAAGCCCAAGATTATAGCGAGCTTGAGCATAATTTCCATCCAACTGACAGGCAGTAGAAAAAGAATATTTTGCTTCTGTAAACTTTTTCATCTGGAACTGAACTCGTCCAAGATTGTAGTAATAAAAGGCATTAGAGTTATTGTTTTCAACAGCTTTTGTCAAATAATCCAAAGACTTGGAATAATTTTTCTTTTCGTATGCATCCATGCCCAGAATGTACAAACTTTCAGCTGCTTTAGGATCCATTTCAACAGCTTTCTGGGCATACTGAACAGCCATATCTTGGAGTCGAGCCTTATCTTCAGGAGCAGAAGCCTTTTGAGAAGCATCATATAAAAGGCCTGCGATTTCAGAGTGTTTACTTGCACTAAATTCAGGTTCGTATTCAGGATCACCGCTTGCAACCGGCAAAAGATTTGTAGCCTTAGAAAAATGTTCAATGGCAGATTCAAGACTACCTGAATTCAAAGCTGATTTACCCTGCTGAATTTCGTCGTTTACCCCGGCAATCTCTTTTCTAACAGCTGCATTTTTTTTCATCAAAGCTTCTTCTGCTTTTTTTCTATTTTCTTCTTCCCTTTTGCGTATTTCCTCGGCCTTTTTGCGTTCTTCTTCAGCTTCTTTCTGTTTTGCTATAAGATCTTCCTGTCGTTTTTTTTCTAAAGCTGCCTGTTCCTGCTGTTTTTTAAGAAGATCGGCCATAGCCTTTTGAGTCTTTTCAGATTCTTCGTTACTTTTTGCAATCTGAGCTTTTAAATTCTCATTACTCTTTGCAAGCTGTTCTTTCATCATATCTAATGAAGACTGCATAGCGTCCTGTAAACCTTCTGTATCAACAGTAACATTTACATTTGAATTTGAAGAAAGATCACTTTCTCCTTTTTCTGCAGAAGATTTAGACGCAAGAATTTTTTCCATAAGAGCAAGGGCTTCCTTGTCTTCTGGATTTTCCATAAGAATGGATTCAAGTTTATCTAATGCCCTGTCGTATTCGCCCTTTTGGTAATACAAATTTACAAGAGCTATAGTTTTATCTTTTTTCGAATTTGAAGCAGACATTCCTCTTACAATAGAAACTCCAGCCCCACCCAAAATAAATAAAATGAGAGCAGCTGCAATCACAATAATTATTTTTTTCTTTTTTTCATCAGTTTCTTTTGAATTTTCCATATAATCCCTCTTTATTCCAATTCACTTTCGTATTCGTAATCTAAAACTTCTTCTGCACCAGCTGTCATGCTTGTTGAATCAGTCTGTTGTAAAGAATTTGCAACATCTTCCAGCAGTTTTCGTCTTCTTTCCTCTTCCGCAGCCTTCTTTTCAGCTTCCAGCATAGCCCTTTCCTCTTCTTGACGGGCAAGTTCTTCCTGAAGCCGTAAAT
Source organism: Treponema sp. (assembly GCA_024693045.1). Taxonomy (GTDB): domain Bacteria; phylum Spirochaetota; class Spirochaetia; order Treponematales; family Treponemataceae; genus Treponema_D. Next base: position 26,282 of record JAILLQ010000036.1, on the reverse strand, counting down.
TTTCCTCTTCTAAACGCTTTTCTTCTTCTTTTATTCTTTCAGCTTCTATTTCTTGAATTTTCACTTCCTCTTCAAGATAAGATATCAACTGACTAATAGCGTCTCTTTGAGGACTATCAGGCGATATCAGAAGATATTTTTTGTAATCTTCTATACAGTCAGGATACTTCTGCATCTTTAGTCTACAGTTTGCCCTGTTTAACAAGGCTGGAGCGTAATCAGGAGAAGCGGCCAGCACAAATGAAAAACAGGATTCTGCTTTTGAAAAATCGCCCTTAGCAAAGCAGACATTACCTTCATTAAAATAGAGGAGTTTTTTTCCTGCCCTTCCGTCTTTCATACCTCTTTCAAAGGCATCGATTGCCTTATCAAAATCTCCGGTCTGAAAATATGCCAGCCCCAGATAATTATATGAATCAGATGAAACATTTCCAGAAGCGATTTCCGCCTCAAGTAAACTTATAGCTTCCCCAGGCTTGTTAGATTTAAAAGCCCTTTCACCTGATGTCTGTGAATAAATTCCTGAAAGTAGATAAAACGAAATAAAAACAAAAAGAACAATTTTCTTCATAATTATTTTATCGGTTTTTTGTAAACAATTCTTACTAATTCTAGGAAAGAATAACAATAATTACCAGTATCCTTTTAGTCATTACACAATATTAATGTTTAATTTTTTTTCTACTTCGTGTATAATCTAAGAAAATAGGTAATTTATTTTTTTGGAGATTTTTAATGATTATCGTCTTAGTTGCCATATTTTTCATTATCGCTACTCTTGTTTTTGTAATTTTTAAAATCGTAGCTGCGCCTAAAAAAGTCGATTCAGTAAGAAAACTTATAAAAGCAGGAAAAAACCAGGCTGCCGCAAAACTCGCTAAACAAATTGTAACAAAAGAGCCGAACAACGCATTAGCTCATTATTACCTGGGAAAGGCTTACCTTGCCGACAACAGAGCCGAACTTGCTCTTATGGAATTTAAATTCGTTAATGAGCATGCACTTTTTGATGCACAACTACAGGAAATTCCATTCCGAAAAGAATTTGCAAGTCTGCTTTTTAAATACAATCAGTTCGATCCAGCTTTAAGAGAATATCTTCTTCTTACAAAAATGGATCCCCGCTCATCGGACAACTTTTTTAAAGCCGGTCAGATTTACGAAAAACAGAATAAAAAAGAACTCGCTCTAGCAGTATACAAAAAATGTCTTGCCCTTGATCCTAAAAATGCTAAGGCCCACGCATCCGTTGGTTACATACTCTTTCAGGCAAAACAACTTGGAGAAGCAAAAAAAGAACTTGACCTGGCAATTCGCCTGAATCCAGAAACTTATTCATGCTACTACTATCTTGGAAAACTTTTAAAAGAAGCAAAAGATTACGGAGGAGCAGTAAAGGCTTTTGACAAGGCTCAGCGTGACAGTGAATTCAAACAGAAAGCACTTATAGAAAGGGCCACCTGTTACATGATGGCAAACAGACTAGACAATGCTCAAATTGATTTACAGAGAGCTGTCGAACTGGATAAAGAAGGAAACAACAACGATACCCTTTATGCCCGCTACTTTCTTGCTGCATGTTTTGAAAAAAGCAGAAAAATTGACAAAGCAATTGAACAGTGGGAAATTATTTATTCTAAAAACCGTTCCTTCCGCGATGTTGGAAATAAATTGCAGGAATACAAAGACTTACAGGCCAACGACAGCTTAAAAGACTATTTAACCTGTTCTGATCAGGAATTTGTCGAAATCTGTAAAAATCTTATAACAAAAACAATGAACCTTTCTGCACAACAGGCAGAAAACACAAAATACGGATGTAAAATCATGGCAACAGACGCAGGAAGCGGCGACTGGATGAACATGAGAAAACAGGTTTACTATATGTGCTTTTACCGAGACCCAGAACCTTTGGAAGATACTCCCGTAAGAGAAACTTTAGACAAGGCGAAGGCTTCTAACTGTGCAAAATCTTATATTCTCGCTAGTGCCGGTTTTACTCGCCCAGCCATTACTTTTGCAGAAAACAGACCAATTGAATTAATTGGTAAAGATAAATTACAGAATATGCTTTCTAAGGCAACTAAATAAATGAAAATACTCTGCGTATCAGATCAAATCGACCCTTTAATTTACAACATAAATGCCGCCAGAAACTTTGAAGACATAGATTTGATTTTATGCGCAGGCGATTTACCAATGGATTACGTTGATTTTATCGTATCCGTTTTCAACAAGCCCACTTACTTTATTTTTGGAAACCACGACTTGACTGAATTCCGTTACTACCATTCTGTTCCGGGAACAACGGCTGCATCATCAACATCTGCTCAAAGTACAGCAACATTTGCAATGGCAAGCCTTAAAAAATCTGAAACGGGAAATCCTCATCACGGTGCTATTTACGCAGGATTTAAAAATATCGCGATAAAAAGTTTACCGGTAAAAAATTCTCAAGGAAAAGACACCCCCCTTTTGATTACCGGAATTTCTGGATCAATAAAATATAACAATGGACTCTGCCAGTACACAAATACAGAAATGTTTTTTCATTTATTAAAATTAATACCAGGCCTCATATACAATAAAATCAGGTATGGTCGTTATCTTGATATTTTTCTTACTCATGCAAGCCCTTTTGGAATTCATGACCATAAAGATCCATGCCATGTAGGTTTCAAATGCTTTAACTGGTTTCTGGAAAAATTCAAACCACGCTACATGCTTCATGGTCACATTCACCTATATGACCAAAGAGAAGAAAGAATATCAACCTATAAAGAAACAGAAGTTATAAATGTTTTTGCACACTATGTGCTCAATTTTGAAACAGAAGTATCAACAGTAAAAAATGGAGAAATATAAATGTTACAGGAAGCAGAAAACGATTTTGCACGAGCAAGAAACAAGGCACTCTTCAATGAAATACAACATTTCCTTAACCCAGAAGAAGCTTCTATGATTTCTCTAAAGGCCGTAAAAAAACTTGTAAAACCTCAGACAGAAACATACATTGGAATGCAGGTAGTTCCAATCAATAAAATTATCGGAAGTGAAGGCCGTTACAAGGATTTCGACAATCAATTTTTCCCAAAACGCTCGGTTGTTAAAGAACGATGGGAACATGTTGACGAAGCCTTGATTAAAGATATAGTCCTTCCACCAATAAAAGTATATGAACTAGGTGGCCTCTACTTTGTAAGAGATGGAAACCATAGGGTTTCTGTAGCAAAATCAAAGGGAGTTGAATTTATTGATGCAGAAGTTATCTCTCTGCAAACAGAAATTAAACTTTCACCAGTAAGAAGCCTTCAGGGAATGATAAAACAGATTATCGCCTATGAAAAACGAAATTTCTACATGGAAACTAATTTTGGAGACATTACAGAATACTGGTGCCTGGATTTTTCAACTGCCGGTCAATACGATAAAATTCTCCAACACATTTTAACTCATAAATACTTCATAAATTTGAATAAAACTGAAGAAATATCAATGGAAGAAGCTATTCTTTCCTGGTACCAGACTGTATATATGCCCGTGGCAGACTCTATCGAAAAATGCAACATAATGAAATATTTTAAAAATCACACAGTTTCTGACCTCTACATATTTATCATAAGTTTTTATGACGAATTAAAGAAAAAATTTGGCGAAGATATTCAATTGGAAGAAATTGTTTATGACATCAAAAAGGAAAGAAAGACTAATTTTGCAAAAAAAATTAAAAATCTTTTAAGCAAGTTCCTGTTAAAGAAAAAAATATCAGAGGCTCAAAACCAGGTTTCAATAAACAGTTAAAAATTGCCGTCAAAAGAGAACTAAAATTAAATTGACGCATAAATATTTCAATGATAAAATTAAAGTTGAATTAGAAGTTATATCTTAAGGAGAATTTTATATTGGACTCAATAGATTCGATCATTCAAACTCCTCTTCTCATCACGGCGGGAGCAAGTTTAGTTTTATTTATTCTACTTTTAGTAGCAAAAATTCGAAAAACTGCAAAAATAAGTTTTATATACTTTCCTGTGATTGGAATTATTTTTGTAGGTTCTTTATACACATATTTTGATCCAAAGCTTTTCTATATTGTTGTAATACTTATACTTTCTCTTCTGTTATTTATCGCTTATGCAACAGTTCTTGCAATTTCCGATCCAGACAAGGTTTCAGCTAAAAAACAGAAAAAAGAAGAAGTAAACCTGGATTCAGATGTCGTTACAAAACAGTATCTAGAAAAACAAGAAGCTCATTACAATAAACTTCTTGAAACAAATAGAGAATTAGTTGAAAAAGCATCTCAGTATTTTAAGGAAGAAGATTCTCTTGCACAGTATCTTGAATATTTCAACAACCTGATTACAGAAAAGACAAATGCAGATGGTTGTGCAATTCTTGTATATGATGAATTTGATAACATTCTATCTGTTAAATCAGTAAAAGGTTCTTTTCCACCACCTTACAAACTGCCGGAAGACTTACCTCACAAGGCAATTCGAGTAGAAACAAACTTCAGATATTCTAACTTCTCTCTTGAAGGAAATCCTTTCGGGGATATTTTCTCTGCTGGGCTTCCAGTAAATATCAAAGATTCAATCAAGGATCACAGAATATTCCAGAATGGGCCTGAAGAATTTTTACGCTGTGGGCCATATATGTTCATACCTGTAAAACAGGCAGGAGAAGCAACACAGCTTATCTGTCTTGCCCGCAAACCTGACTCAGATCCATTTACAGAAGAAGAATTCGAAGAAGCATGTAACATTGCCGGCTCATTTGCCGTTTCACTTACACCTCTTTCTAGTTTTATAGCTTATGCAGAACATGCTGAGCTTACAAAGGAAGGTGAAATTGCAACAAAATTCCAAAAAACTCTTCTACCTGAAAAAGTACCTGCAATCAACAAACTTTCAATTGGAAAATACGAAGTTGCAACTGAAAATGTTTGCGGTGATTACTACGACATCATAGCCTCACGAAGAGACAGAATTTCTTTCATTATGGCCGATGTAGCTGGAAAGGGTATGAATTCTCTTGTAGTAATGATTATGATTCGTGCAATGCTAAGACTTCTTGCTAACACAAATAATTCAATGGCAACTGTTCTAGAATGGGTAAATAAAGCAATCTGTTCAGAAAAAAACAGTATGGATCACTTTGCAAGCGTATCATTGATTAATTACAACAGTATTGAAAATACAGCACAGATTTCAACTAGTGGTACAAACCCAGTTCTGCTCTACTCTTCTGCAACAGGCTCTATTTCAAAAGTTTCAACAGATTGTGAACCAATTGGTGTAGAAAAGAATACAGAGTTTAAAGATATAAACATAAATCTAAATGCTGGTGATATTCTTGTAACTTGTACAGACGGGTTACTTGAATGTCTTAACGAAAGTGGTGTACAATACTCACTTGATAATCTTTCAAAGGTTATTAAGACTTGCAGCAATCTGAACGGGAAAGAGATTGCCGGTAAAGTCAAAGATAATATAAAAAAGTTCTGTGGAAATACACAGCAATATGATGATCAAAGTCTATTGGTCATTAAAATACAAGGGTAAGGAGTGACCTTATGGAACTTAAAATCAGAAAAAATGGAGATGTTTACATTATCGATGTAAATGGAGAAATGGATCTCTACAATTCTTATAAGTTAAAAGAACTTGTAATGAAAATGATCGAAAAGAATGTAAAGATTTTCATAATTAATCTTGAACAGGTTGACTACATCGACTCTTCTGGAATTGGTGCATTAATTTACATTTGCTCAACAATTAAAAAGATGAATTTGAAACTTGCAATCTCTAACATTCATGGCTCAGTTAAGAAAGTAATTGAACTTACAAAACTTATGGGATATTTCCCTATTGCCAACAGTGTTGAAGAAGCGCTTTTAATGGTTAAAGAATAAATCTTATTCAAAAGGAGTTATAAATGGAAGACCAGGAAATTAAAGAATTACGCTCAGATGATAATGATCCATTATTCGACAAAACAAATATGCTTAAGAAGGAATTTCCGTCTGATTTTAGACAGATTCGTTACTTTACGCTTTTAATCGTACAGTCAGCTCCTTCTGAAATTAAAGAATTAAACCTTTTGGAACAGCAGATTAGTGAAGTTATTAAAAACGGTGTAAAACACGGTAATCACTGCGATATCAACAAAAAAGTTACAGTATGGTATTCTTTTAGCCCTACTCACGCTCATGTAATTGTACAAGACGAAGGCGAAGGTTTTAAGGATTTGGAAAAATGGAACGAATTCAACAGAAAACGTCTTTCATGTCTTCATGCAAACAATTTTGAAGAACTTGCTAATTATGTATCATTTAAAACAAAAGAATCTGACGCGCAGGACGGTGGTAACGCGCTTTTTGCAGCCCTTGAATATTGGAACGGTGGCTTTGTATACAATGGTAAAAGAAATGCCGTAGCAATGCTAAAGAAATTCCAGGCTAAACACTAATTCTTTTGGGTAAAAAAAAAGCTAGTCTTCGAAGACTAGCTTTTTTTATTTAACTTACCCCTTCCTTCATAAAAGGAAGGGCTTATATTTATTTAGTAATTTTTCCTGTATTAAGGAAATTCTGAGTAAATACGCTTGCAGGTACCTTGGAATCCAATTTCAACTGCAATATCATAAGACGAGTTGAATGTCCTGACTGAACGTTTACCATGTGTTCCTGCATTGGAATATTATATTCTTTTCCTGTTTCACCAGTTTTCTTTTCAAGCTTTTCAAGTGTAAGAGTTTTTAAAAGCTTGCCTTTTTTGTCATACATTTCTGTATAAATTGGATAATTTGTTTCATAATCAATCCAATTTTTGCGGTAAGAATACTGAGATGATTTTTCATCTTTTGGAGTTGATTTAATTACCCAACATGTATAGCCATTTTTCTCTTCTTTTTCAGAAATCATTTCATGAATATCTTCATCAACTTCGCGAGTAGACATATCATCATAAGAAGCATCTGTTCCCATAAATGCCTTTGAGCCTTCAGAAGAAGCAATACGGCGGGTATTTTTCAAACTTGGCAAGAAAATAAACTTATCATCATCTTTGTCTTTGTTTTCCATCTGCAAAAATCGTGTATCTTTTACAGAGGCTGGTGTATTAAAAATAATTACAATGGAAGACAAATCATTCTGATCTCGTCCATATTCAGTAATAATACGGCTTTCTTCTGTTTTTCCATCTTTACCAATCAAGTCCATCTGAACCCTGGAAATGGTATACTCAGGTTTTGCAACATCATGAGCATTCTGCATAACAGTTACAGCATCAATAGCAAAAAGAGAAGAAGTGAAAAGCATTGTAGAAACAACGAATGCACTTTTTACAAAATTCAATTTCATAAAGGTATCTCCTTATAAATTAATTTTCTATTTTTGAAACTTCTTTAGGTTTCATAAATTTTGGATCAAACATATGAAGTAATCCTGGGATAATTGTTAGAGCAAGCATAGAACTTGAGAACATAACAATCGCAACTAGAATTCCGATATAACGCAATACAACAAACTGAGAGAAACAAAGAACTAAGAAACCTAATCCAATTGCAATTGCATTAGTTACGATTCCGCTTCCACTCTTTGTGAAAGTTCTCTTTAGAACAACTGTGACATTATCGGAAAGGGCTCTTTCATTTCGGAAAGTTTCAAGGAAGTGAATTGTATAGTCGATTCCAACCCCAATAGCAACCGAAGCAATAATACTAGTAATCAAATCCAGATTGATATGAGCAAGCCCCATGACCATATAATTTAGGAAGATAGTCAGAGCCAATGGAATAGCACCAATAATACCTGCCCAGCCAGAGCGGAAAGATATAGAAATAATAATGAATACGCTTAACAAAGAAAGCAAAAGACTTGTCATCTGACTCTTTACAATCATATTTGTCATTACATATTCCATCTGCCCTGCACCAGTAAATTCAACCTTATAACCTTCAGGAAAATACTTTGCCGCATAGGCTTTTGCGTCACGAATAACTTTTCCAATGAAAATTGTACTGTTTTTTCTCAATTGAATCTGAACTCGCAGCTGATTTGGGGTAAATGTTTTTGGATGGATAAACTTTTCAAGACTATCGGTTCCAAGAAGAACGATATACTGAGATACCAAGTCAGAAAGTTCTTCCCTTGTAGCAACCGGGTACTTACTTACATCTGTAGGAACTTCATAGTAAGCAGCTCCATTATAATTTAGTTTTCTTTCAAGAGCGTTAACAATTGAATTTGCTGTAGCATGCTGTCCGCCAGCCTCAATTATCGCCTCTGAAAAGAGTTTAATACAATCTTTATAGTTTAGATTTGAATTTAGTATTTCATTAAAACTCTTACTTGAAACAGCATCCGAGCCATCTGCAGGTGCATTCATAACCTGATTCATTCTCTTAAGGAAAGTTGTAAATGAAACAACTTTTCCAATTTCAGGATTATTGTCCAAAAGATAATTCTGTAAATTTTCAAGACATTCCAAAACTTCAACATTGGTCATATCCAAAGCTCTTTCAGTAGGTAGATCAGAAACTTCAGAATCACTTTCGAAGCTAGAAAAATCATCGAATGCAGGTAAATCGTCTAAAGCAGAGGATGAATCACCATCTGAGCTGTCTTCAAAAGCCGAAAAATCATCAAAGGCAGGGAGCTCTTCGTCACTAGAGTTTTCTGCAGCTTCAGGCTGAGTAGCAGGCTCAGGAGCGGTAACAAGCATATACACTGTAGCAGTTCCTGCAAATGTATCGTTTGCATAATTAACATCAAGACGAGGTTTACTTGTTTCCGGGAAATAATTAATAAATGCTGTATCGATTACAAGTTTCTTTATTCCAAATACTGAAGCAAGAACAATAACAGTAACAAAGAGTACTAATCTAGGTGCAGTTCCTGCAAAGAAGTTATAAATTTTGTACAAAGTTGAACCACTTTCCGCACTTGGCTTTGAAGCTCCACGGAAACTACGAACTTTTTCCAATTCCCTTTCAGCCTTATTCTTAGCCTTCTCTATCATTTTTTCCATATGCTTTGAACGCTTTCCAACTTTGTTCAAAGGTTTTACAAGAAGCATACAAGGAATCAATGTGACAGAAAGAACTAAAGCAATCAAAACACCTAATGAAGTAAAGATAGCAAAACTGTGAAGAGGTTCTAGAGGAGAGGTGATTAAAGAAATAAATCCAACTACTGTTGTAAGGCCGGCAAGCAAAACAGCCTGGAATACATCTTTGATTCCTGCCCATATTACCTGAGCATGACTTTCCTTTGTAAGTTCTCCTTCCAAATTATCAAGTGCAATGTAATAATGAGTCAAAACATGAATTCCGTAAGCTGAGTCGACAGCGATTAAAGCTACCGGAATAACACTTGAAATGATTGAAAACTGAACTCCAAGCAAGGCCATTAAGCCACAAGACCAGATAGTAGCCATTAAAACAGAAAGCAATGGAAGTAATGTTCCATCTACAGTCTTGAAAGAAATGAATAAACTTGCAATTACAATCAAAACAACAAGAGGAATAAGGCAAACCATATCCTTAATCATAAATACTCGGGAATTCTTAGAAATTACTGGATCACCGTATATAGTAAATTTTAAATTTGAATCCGATAGAGCATCAGAAACTATTTTTTCAATATCATCCAAAGTTTCAAGTCTTTGATTTCCTGAAAGGCGTACTTCATCGCCATTTTCATTCATTTTTTTATTGACATAGTGAACGGCTAATTGAGTTGCATCCCTGTCGTCTGAAATAATTACCCTTCCATACATATCAGACCATGTACCGATTTTCTGAAGAATTTCAGAAATATCGGCATCAGTTCCTACAAAGTGTTCTTTTCCACTTTCATCTTTTTGAAAAAGTTCTTCAGGAACTAAATTTGTAGCAACAAGGCTTCCTTCTTCAGCACAGACATAATCTATGCTAGTAACAGAATCAACACTATCAACGTTGTCTAGCATTTCAAGCTTTTTAGTAATTTCATTTACAATTCCTAAATTTTCAGCAGTAAAGAAATCACCGTTTTCAGACTCTAAAGCTATTCCTATAGAATAAACGCTTCCAAAATTTTCTTCAGCTGCCATAAGCCGCTGATAATCTTCCGTGCTATGAGGTAAATATTCGAACATAGCATCATTTTCAATCTTTAGTTTAGGTAACTGTGTTGCAAAAAAAACGGTTATTGCAATACAAATACCTATAACCAACCAAGGACGTTTATAAAATCCTGGGACCATACTTCCTCCAAAAATATGAAAACCAAATCAAAGGTATTTCGTAAAGTTATACTAGAAAAGCAAAATCAACGATAATGCATCCTTTAAATAATAATAATAAAAAGAGATATCGTCAATTTTGAAAAATGGTGGTATTAAAAAAATTAGATTGTTTTTGTGTCGATATGATAAACACTTCCACAATTTCTACAAGTCACTTCCAAAGGAGAAGGACCATTTTTCTTGATATCATCAAGCTGATCCTTAGGAAGACTTCTTATGTATTGTAAAAAGAAATTTTCATTACAAGGGCAATCATAATTAATAGAACGTTTGAGTGCAATTGAAGGTTTGAATTCACGGAAAAGTCCATAAATCAAATCTTCAAAATTTCCCTTTTCGGCAAACCACTGGCCTAGAGATGGACAGGTTCTAAAAGCCATTTCTGCCCTTGAAAGAAGTTCATCATCTTCATCTTTATTGGAAGAACTGGATTTGGCTCCCCCATCCCCACGTTTTCCGCCAGTTTCTGGCATAACCTGGAGAAACATAGCTCCTGCACCGATAACACGCCCTTGCTTATCCATCTGAATGGAAACATAAAAGGCTGTTGAAAGCTGCTCGGACTGCTTGTAATACCAGGCCAAATCGTTTGCAATATTTCCCGAATTAACTTGAACTGATGAAGTAAAAGGCTCTTTGTCGCCTTTATGCAAAGTAGAAACAGTAAGAGTTCCCTCACCTAAAAATGGCTTCAAATCCCAGTTTTCAAGAGCCTTTTTAACAGGAATATGGTCATTAAAAAGGTAACCTCGAACAGTTCCCTTTGAATCAGCTTCTACAGAAAAACCTTGAGCCGGTCCGTTGCAATCATAACGCAGTGAAACATGTTCTTCACCTTTCATCATAGGAATCATAAGAGCAGCGGAAAGAGACGCCTGACCTAAAACCATTGTTTCAAGGATTCCTAAGTTATGCTGCAATCTAAGCTGATTTACAAATCGGGTTGCATGAAAAAGAGAGCCACGAATTCTACCATCAGCCATGACAAATACTGCCATGTCATCCTTTTCCAGCTGATTTATATGAGCTTTTAATTCTTCATCTTTAAGTTCAAGTTTATTCATAGCAATTAGATTCCAATAAAGTGATTTTCAACTTTATCTTCAACATATTTAATAAAGTCATCAATCTTCATTGTTTCCTGAGGCTTCTTGCTAGAGAAACGATATCGAACGCAAACAGAATTTTCTGCCCTTTCTTTTTCACCGACAACCAAAACATAAGGTGTCTTATGTTCAAGAGAAACAGCTTTAATCTTTGCCTTCATATTACCTTCGCCAAGATATGCATTACTTCTTATATCATGCTGAATGAGTTTATCATTGATTTCCCTAGCATAATCATCAAACTCAGGTGAAACAGGAACAACTGCAACCTGTTCAAATGCAAGCCAAGTTGGCATAGCACCTGCAAAGTTTTCAATAAGAATACCAAGGAAACGTTCAAAAGAACCAAGAATTGCACGGTGGAGCATTACAGGATGATGTTTCTGGTTATCTGCACCAATATAAGTAGCATCGAGGCGTTCTGCACTAGGAAGCTGGTAATCAACCTGAATTGTTCCACACTGCCATTCACGACCAAGGCAATCATAAAGCTTAAATTCGAGTTTTGGTCCATAGAACGCACCTTCACCAGGCTGAATTTCGTATGTAAGGCCAGCTTCTGTACATGCATCTGCAAGAGCTTTTTCAGCTCTTTCCCATGTTTCAAGATCTCCAACATGATCTTCTGGCATTGTAGAGAATTTTACAACAAGATTATCAAAACCAAAGTCGTGGTATACATTTTTAAGAAGCTTACAGAACTTAGCTACTTCTGAACCAATCTGATCTTCTGTACACAAAATATGAGCATCATCCTGTACGAAACCGCGAACACGCATAATACCATGAAGAGTTCCACTTGGTTCGTTACGAACATCGTGACCAAATTCTGCTAATCTTAAAGGAAGATCTTTATAAGAGCGCTGTCGGCTTTTAAAAATTTCAAGAGCACCAGGACAGTTCATTGGTTTAATAGCAAAAAGACGCTTTTCAGATTCGGTAATGAACATATTCTTCTGGTAGTGACCCCAGTGTCCACTTCTTTCCCAAAGAGTTCTAGGCATAATGGCAGGAGTATTAACTTCCTGATAACCGTCACGTCTAACCATCTTACGCATATAATCCTGCATCACAGTGTAAATAGTCCATCCATTTGGATGCCAGAAAATCTGACCTGGATCTTCAGGATCAAGATGGAATAAATCCATATCAACACCGATTTTACGGTGATCACGCTTTTCTGCTTCTGCAATCATAGCCAAATAATCTTTAAGATCATTAGGTTTTGCAAAACAGTATGCATAAACGCGGGTAAGCATTGGACGGTCAGAATCACCTCTCCAATAAGCACCTGCAGTTTTATTTAATTTAAAAGCCTGAGCATTAATTTCTTTTGTATTTTCAACATGTGGACCACGACATAAATCAAGGTATCCATCCTGTTCATAAGTAGTAATAGTTGCATCAGCAGGAAGATCGTTAATAAGTTCAACCTTGTAATCCTGATCTGCAAAAAGTTTTAATGCTTCTTCTTTTGATACTTCTTTTCTTGTAAAAGCATGATTTCCTGCAATTATTTTTCGCATTTCTTTTTCTACTGCTGGAAAATCGGTTTCGGTGAATTTGGTGCCGGTGGGAAAATCAAAGTCATAATAAAATCCGTTATCAATTGCAGGACCAATTGCAATTTTTGTACCTGGATACAAATTCATAATTGCTTCTGCCATAACATGGGCACAACTGTGTCGGATAATCTGAAGTTTTTCGTCAGCCATTTTCATTCACCTTTATATATAGAAAAATTTTTGTATATTATATCGCCCCCGTTGTAAATATACAACAGAAACGACAAATTAAGAGTTAGTCATCTGAACCTGCTAACAGAAAATATTCCGTATAAGTTCCAGCAGTTTCGAGATAGCGAATAGAACCATACAACTGTTTTAGATAGGTCATTTCATTTAAATCGATATAGTCTTTACTTGCAAAAGAAGCTTTATCTGCTTCAGTAGCAGAAGAGTTAAAAATATAGAAAATGTAATATGGTAATTCTTCCTCATAAACACTCTGACTAGTGTAAACCTTATCTCCATCGTAACCTTCTCCGTTTTCATTAGAAGCAGTTCCGACAACAAGCTCAAACTTTTTTTCTTTTCCACTAGAAGTGCGAATATAGTCACCATTTATGTTACATGTTACATAAACATCTGTTCCACCAAGATAGGCAATATAAAATGGTACGGTAGACTGTTTTTTTATTGTAAGTGAATGAATAGCCTCTCCATTGTTGTAAAACCACCCCTCTTCACCTTTTAAGTGTAAACTAGCATCAACAAAAGATATAACGGGAATATCAGAAAATTCACCCTGATATGCAGTATGAATGTTTGTTGAATTCGCAGGCGAAAGAACCGGTTTTGAATCAATTACCAATTGAACATTCTGACTGCACGTATTGAATATAATCCAATTATTTTCTTCATAATCCTTATCACAACTAAAAAACAAGAAAGAAAAGATAATCAAAAGTCCAATTTTTTTCATATTACACCTCAACAAAAGTTTAACGATAGACAGATATAAAATCAATAAAAGATTCCAGTTAAAAAAAATTGATTTTTTTTTAAAAAAAGAGCAAAACCCACTTGAACAAAATTTCAAAAAAGTATAAAGTCTTAATCACGTTACGGGATGTAGCGCAGCTGGTAGCGCGTTTGGTTTGGGACCAAAATGTCGCAGGTTCAAATCCTGTCATCCCGACTCATAATTTTTATAAATGGATTTCTAAATAGGAAATCCATTTTTTTTATCTAGGTAACGCGAACAGCGTTACTCAGGATTTGAAACGGAGCAAGCTGTGCTTGCGCAGGCGGGGTGGAACCCCAAATCCTGTCATCCCGATTAATAATTTTTATAAATGGATTTCTAAATAGGGAATCCATTTTTTTTATCTAGGTAACGCGAATGGCGTTACTCAGGATTTGAAACGGAGCAAGCTGTGCTTGCGAAGGCGGGGTGGAACCCCAAATCCTGTCATCCCGACTAATAATTTTATAAATGGATTTCTAAATAGGAAATCCATTTTTTTTATCTAGGTAACGCGAACAGCGTTACTCTGTTATTTTATTTGACTTTTTTTTAAATCATCTATATATTTTCTTTAGGTTGTACTTTATTTGGGGGTGCACCGGTTTCGACGGATGTGCGAGTGCATTTATTGCATGTAGGTGTGAAGGCGCCTTAAGCTGACAAAAAAAATAACTGCAATCTTCAACAGAAAAGAAGAAGAAGATTCTTCTGAAGAACAGTTTGCTCTTGCTGCCTAGTCAGCGAGCACGGAACTTCTGAGGCGCTGTTCCTAACCCCAGAATGTTCTGACGCCAACAGGGACTTGATATGTATCGCGTCTGGCCGATACATGTGACATTTAGTCAGGATACGGAAAAGACGCTTGTTATGCTGCTACCTTTTCCCGACAATTACCTCGCATAACTAAACATGTAGAGGTACTTGGACTACACGTTCGGACGGGGGTTCAATTCCCCCCATCTCCATAGCCAGTTTCTTCAAAAGAAATTGGCTTTTTTTTATTCAGGAAGTTTATATGGATGATATGGAATATTATTCAATGATGAGAAATCAAAATCTTCACCACACGAGTTTAAAATCTGCAAAAAAATCAAAATACAGAAAATGGGAAATTGAACAAGGTCGAGAAGACGCAGAAATGCTTGTAGAGAAAAATGAAAGTCAGGGGCAGGAAGACAATTATTTAGACGACAACTAAAATACAAATTCGGCTAGACAGTCAGATTCTCCACCTTTTTTTAAGCCGGATTCAACCTGTCCTAAAATTCTTAACTTAACTTTACTACCAGGAGAGACTTTTACACTGGAAGCAGAACATTCTATTGTACAATGCAAAAAATTTTCTGTAACGGCATGAAAAATTGCATTTCCCGAAAAAGATTTCATAATCACCGGTCTTTTTACAGTTTCTAAAACGGCGTCAAATTCTTTACCAATACAAGATTCTATATAAGACCTTTTGCTTTCTGCCGCCCAACGAGACAAGCTTGCAGCTCTTTCTCCACTAATAGACTGAGGAACCTTACCTTTCATAGAAAAAGCCAGAGTTCCCGGACGAGCACTAAAAGGAAACACATGAACCCAGGCAAAACCACAATCCCGGCACAATTTCATCGTATCCTCAAAATCTTCATCACTTTCACCAGGAAAACCGGTAATTATATCGCAGGCAAGGAAGGGATTTTCTTTTACAGCTTTAATTTTATTACATGCATTCAATACATCTTTTGCTTCATAATTTCTTTTCATGGCTTTTAAGATATTGTCACTTCCGCTTTGAACTGAAATATGAAAATGAGGTCTAACTCTCGGATTTTTTATGACCTGGCAAAAATAATCATCAACAACTTCAGGATAAAGGCTTGAAATACGCATCGCAATAGTTTTTGTATTCTTGAGACAAAGTTCCAAAAGATGAGGAAAATCAAGAATTTTATCTCCGTACTTACCTCGATACTGTCCAATATTTACAGTTGTAAACACAACTTCTGCCTGACCCGCTTTTTCCAGTTGAACAACCCTGTCTATAACGACCTGCACATCAAGAGAAACAGAATGACCTCTGGCGATATTAATAGTGCAATATGAACATTTGCAGTTGCAACCATCTTGAATTTTTATCGATGATCTTGAATGAGCAATAAAGGAATCGGTAGAAAGCGCAAATGCATTTTCACTAAAACCAAATTTACCATCCTCTTTTATAAATAGAGAAGAATTTAATTCCTGACAAAATGACTCGGCTGTAAAAGCCCCCTTTTCCAACTTGTCTTTTAATAAAGCAGGTAGTTTTGCTAGACGACTCTTTATCTGACCGGGAAGACAGGCAATTCTTTCATCCATTTTGCAAATATATTCAGGAGAAAGCTGAGCATAACAACCGGTAACCACGACTGCAGCCTTAGGACATTTTTCCAATACAAGTCTTATAATGCGACGATCCTTCTGTTCTGCTTTTTGAGTTACAGCACAAGTATTTATAACACAGAGTATAGTTGATTCATCTAAAGGGCTTTTAGCAGTTAATGCTTCTAGAGAAACTTCAAAACCGGCTTCTACAAATTTATTTGCAGCGCTTTCACTTTCAATCTGATTAAGTCTGCAACCTGTTGTTTCAAAACGGATATTCAATTTAATTCCAAATTACTGAAGTTTTGCTGAAACTCTCGTTCTTCCCCGTTCTGCATCTACTGACGAAGAATTCAATCTAAGGGCTTCGTCATAAGCTTCTACAGACTCATAATAATTTCCAGCCATTTCTCTTGCGTAACCAAGACGAACCCACCACTTTTCAAGCAAAGGTTCCTTTCTGACAGCAGTAGAAAGAGCTATATCCGCATGTTGATAACGAGCCTGACGAATATAAATTTCACCCATAAAATAATAGGCTGTTCCTACTCTACTTCCACTTTCAGGAGCATTAGCAACATATTTCTGGAACTGTTCCATAGCTCCATTATTTTTACCAAGATAATAGCGGGCTTCTCCCAAAACTTCAGTTAATCTCAAATCATAAGGACTAACTTTTAGGCCTGCCAGGGCTCTCTGTTCCGCTTCGGAATACTGCTTATTTCTTACTAAAGCCCAGCACATTACTACATACGATTCTACGCGCTTTGGGTTATCCTGAATTTCCTGCTCACAAACAGCAATTGATTCCGGATAACGTCCATTATTATAGAGAACCAAAGCATCCTGTTTTAATACACTCTGAGCAGAAAGTGAAAAAGTCAAACATAAAAATAAAGCAATCAACAATCTCTTCATAAAAATAAGTCCCATTAACTCTCTTTTATCATAGTACATCTTCCGGCAAAAGAACTGCCTGGTTCAAGAACAACCTTTTTAGAGGAAATATCTCCGTCAACAGTTCCTGTAGAAGTTATAAAAATCAAATCTTTGGCATTTACATTTCCATGTACAACACCCTTTATAAGAACTCTTGCAGCATTTATATCTGCATTTACTTCTGCCTGAGAATCAATTACAAGATCACTTGTTGCATCAATTTTACCGTTTACATTGCAACGAATCATAAATGGTTTTACAAACTTGATATTACCTGTAAATTTGATTCCTGGTTCCATAACAGTATCAAAAGATTCGTCTTCAAGATCAAAAAAATCAGACTCTTTTACATCAAACATAGCTTTATTTTACCCTAATAAACAAATGGAAGTCAATTTATTCATTAAGAAAGAAAGCTTATTAACAAAATACACAATTTCTTTTCGATTGATAAAGAAGATTGTAATTTATATAATGGAAGACAAGTAATGAAGAAAAACTATTTATGAAGACAAAAATTCTTATTTTTTTTCTATCAATTCTAATTTCCTCGAATATTTTTTCACAGGATTTACCTCCTGAAGAAAAAAAGCCAAAAGAAAATTTCAGTCTTTTTAAAGATAAGGAAACTGCTCTCTACACAAACATCAATCTTTCGGGAGGCTTTTCTAACGAAGACGGAAGTATTTATCCACAGGCTAAATTAAAAATTGACATTGCAGAAGGTGTTTTTGCAAAATTTTCACTGGCTTCTTCCGCATCTATTTCCTTCAAAAATATGAGCGACGAAGGAATCAAAAAACTTTCTCTTTCCATTCCAAATTTCATTTTTGGTTATTATATTTGGAATTTTGAAATTTTTGCCGGTGCTGGCTTTTACCAATGCTGGTATTTTAAGGAAGAAACAAGCAATTATATAAGTATTTTGGAAACAGTACATTCTTACGGATACGAAATAAATGCTGGTCTGAACTATTCTATCACCCCTCTTATTTCAGTATTTTTTGAATACTCTCTAACTCCTCACCGATGGATTTTAAAAACCAATGATGGAGAAGTAGATTGGATTTACCCGAATGATTTTAACCTTGGGGTAAGTTTTTCAATACCATGGAAAATATAAAATGAAAAAGATCTTCCTTTTGTTAATTTACCCTTTATTTCTATCATTTCTGTCTTTTTTCGTTTCATGTGATATGGGAAGCAGCTCAATCACTTTTGGAAACAATTTTAAAGCTTCCGTAAAACTTGAAACTGAATACATAAACGGAAAAGAAGGAGCTGTTATTTATTATGATTCTGTTCCAGAATGGCTTATAGTTCCTTCCCAGGTCATGGACTACGATGTTATACGAGTAAAACTTGAAGATGTTTCAAATATTTCAGAACTAGCCTATATAACATTGCCAAACACAGTGATGGTTGTTGATACATTTGCAAAAGCCGTTTTACTAGAATCCATTACACTTCCAGAGAGTATGGTTGTTTGTCCTCTTTTTACTGGCTGCATACTTCTTAGTACCATAACAATTCCAGATAAAATTTCAAATATTCCTGACTATGCCTTTAGTTTATGTACAGGTCTAAAGACAATCGATTTTGGAAATGGAGTAAAAACAATCAATTCCTATGCTTTTAATGGCTGTACAGGTCTTACATCTCTGGTCATTCCAGATAGCCTTACTTCTATCGAAACAAATGCCTTTGCTGGATGTTCAGGTATCGCTTCCCTAACAATAGGTAATGGAGTTAATACTATTAATTCAACTTCATTTTCTGGCTGCACAGGAATTACAAGTTTAGTCTTAGGAACAAATGTAAGGGGTATCGCTGCATCGGCATTTGAAAATTCAAGTTCTTTATCAAAAGTAACCCTAAAAGCAGCTACTCCGCCAGATGTCGATAAATCTTCTTTTAAATTTACCGAACAAAAAAATTCCACAAATTCTACAGAAAGCACGAGTGACTACTATTACAATATGGAACTTTTGGTTCCGAGCTCGGCGATTGATGCCTACAAAAATCATCAAATCTGGGGAAAATTTAATAAAATTACGGCTTATTAACTTTAGTGAATTACAAAAGAGTACTTAAAATAACCATTTTCGCCCTTTTCTAAAAGACCTGCAAAATGATTATCTTCAGTAAAAACTGCTGCAAATTGTTCCTGAATATCGAAAGTAGAAACAGAAAACCATGAAGAATGTAATTTTCCTCCATTTTTAAATAGCGGAAGATATTCATTTTTTATCACTATACTTTTAAAACCACACAGAGAAGCAAGCTCAGGGTTCATTTCAATTGATTTTTCTACAGTTTCTTTCTGCAATGAAATTTCTTCTTCAGTAAGAATAAATTTTTCTTTTTTGGAATTACCTTTGTTTTTAATTTCTAAATCTTTCTGAACTGAAAAGGCTGCTTCTTTTAGCGCATTTTCTATATTGAAAACTGAAAGCTTTGAAAATGCCGCGGCATCTTCCAGTTTAAAATTACCAACCTGTGTCCTTCTTAAGCCTACCAAATAAGAAGCCGAAGAACATTTTTCAGCAATATCACGGGCCAGAGAACGAATATAAGTACCTTTTGAAACAGTGAAAGAAATACGAGCATATTCAACAAGATTTTCCTGCCCTGGAACTTTTGAATACTGAACTTCCTTTAATTCAGAAGAAAAAACAGTAACAGGTCTTGCTGGAAGTTCAATACTTTTACCATCCCTTGCAAGGTCACTTGCCCTTTTTCCGTCTACATGAAGAGCAGAAAAAAGAGGCGGTCTCTGCATAATCTGACCGGAAAAGAAGTTTAGAGCAGATTTTATAGAATCCAAAGTTGGAAGAGGAGCTGTTCTTATTATTTTTCCAGTACATTCCAGAGTGTCGGTTTCCTGACCAAACTTTAATACAGCTTCGTAACTTTTATCAAATTCTGTAATTCTTCCGGCTAGTTTAGTAAGAGAGCCGCAACAGACAACTAAAAGTCCGCTTGCAAAACTATCCAAAGTACCTGTATGACCTACTTTATGAGTTTGAAAAGCATGTTTAATTGTAAATAGAGATGAAAAACTAGTAATGGCAGGAGCTTTTGCGAATAAAACAATCCTGTCATTACTATTATTAGAATTAATCATTAGAAGAGTCGTCTTCCTTTTTAGAAGCTGCTTCTTCTAAAGATTTAGATTCTTCTTCAAGAGCGTTTAACTTTTGAACCATACGGAATCCATCTTTCATTCCTGAATCAACCACGAAGGTAAATTTAGGAAACTTGCGGATCCTTAATTTCTTTGCAATAGAAGATTGAATAAAACCAGCAGCATTATTCAAGCCTGCAACACCATTTTCCAGCATTGCGTCACTAGCAAAACTGGAAACATAAATCTTAGCATAACTCAAGTCCTGGCTTACTTCTACACGGTTTATTGAAAGGAAAGGAGCTACTTCAGTTCTTGCAGCAGCACCTCCCCTTCTACCTGTAACCCTAGGATCCCGAATTTCGCCTCGTAAAATGAGATTAGAAATTTCATCACGAAGAAGAACGTTCAGACGTTCCATACGGTACTGACCCATTATTCAGCATCTCCTGGAAACTGAGTTCCTCTATCCTTCTGTTTTGCAGCTTTCTTTGCTTTTGCAGCAGCCTTTTCAGCGGCGAGTGCTTCTGCTTCTGCAGCTTTTTCTGCTTCAGCCTGAGCCATAGCCTTTTCGGCAGCTTCCTTAGCTTTCTTTTCATTTTCAGCACGATCATCATGGAGTTCATCACCGAGTTTACGGGCAACTTCAATGTATTCAAACACTTCCATTGTATCTCCAATCTGAATATCCTGCCAATTTTCAAGGCTAAGACCACATTCAAATCCTGTTGCAACTTCTTTTGCATCATCCTTAAATCTCTTAAGGGAAGCAATTTTGCCAGTGTATTTTACAACACCATCGCGAACAAGGTTTACAAGGCTATTTCGTTTAACAAGACCATCTGTAACATAACATCCGGCGATAACACCAATCTTTGGAACCTTGAATGTATCACGAACTTCAAGACTACCGATAACCTGTTCCTTAGTATCAGGAGCAAGCATACCTTCCATTGCGGCCTGAATTTCTTCAACACACTTGTAAATAATATTGTATTTTCGAATATCAACTTTTTCAGTATCAGCAAGAAGCTTTGCTTTTGGAGTTGGTCGAACATTAAATCCAATAATAATCGCATTTGAATCGGCAGCAGCAAGAGTTACATCAGATTCATTGATTGCACCAGCAGAGCTGTGAATTACATTCAAGCGTATATCTTTTGTTGATAGTTTTTCAAGACTTGTCTTAAGTGCTTCGGCTGAACCCTGGAGGTCAGCTTTAATGATAACCTTAAGTTCTTTAACTTCACTTGCGGCAATATCACTGTAAAGAGATTCAAGAGTTGTCTTTTTAACAGCTTTAGCGGCTTCAAAGCGCTTAAGTTCCTGTCGTTTTGTTGCAATTGCACGAGCTTCCTTATCATCCGAAGTAACCTGGAATGGATCACCTGCATTTGGCATTTCTTCCATACCGAGTACTTCAACAGGAATTGAAGGCCCTGCTTCCTGAATACGCTTACCGCGATCATCGAACATTGCCCTTACGCGGCCAGAATAAATACCTGCAACAAAAGGATCACCCTGTTTAAGAGTACCACGCTGAACAACAACTGTTGAAACAACACCTCTTCCCTGGTCAATACGGCTTTCAAGGATTTTACCTTCTGCACGACAATCAAAAGTAGCTTTAAGTTCAAGCATTTCGGCCTGAAGAAGAATAGCATCAAGAAGATCATCAATACCCATTCTCTGTTTAGCAGAAATGTTTACATACTGTGTATCTCCACCCCATTCTTCTGGTGTAAGACCGTGTTCTGAAAGCTGTGTCTTTACACGATCAGGATTTGCTTCAGGTTTATCAATCTTGTTTACAGCAACTATAATTGGTACCTTTGCGTCTTTTGCATGAGCAATAGCTTCAAGAGTCTGAGGCATAACACCGTCGTCTGCTGCAACTACAAGAACTACGATATCTGTTACCTGAGCTCCACGAGCACGCATCATAGTAAATGCTTCGTGACCAGGAGTATCAAGGAATGTAATCTTTCCTTTTGGAGTTGTTACTGAATAAGCACCGATTGACTGTGTGATACCACCGGCTTCACCTTCTGCAACATGAGCATTACGGATAGCATCAAGAGTTTTTGTCTTACCATGGTCAACGTGACCCATTACAGTAACAATTGGAGGACGAGGCAACATATTTTCTTCGATATCTGCGTCACCCTGAATTACAGTTTCATCATAAAGAGAAACAACTTTTACTTCACAACCATATTCTCCAGCCAAAAGTTCAGCTGTTTCACGGTCAATAGACTGGTTGATTGTAACCATCTGACCATAACTTGAGAAAAGTTTTCCGATAATTTCAGAAGCCTTAAGATTCATCTTCTTTGCAAGATCTGAAATTGAAACTGTTTCCATAATCTCAATTGACTTTGGTACAGCTGAAGCTGGAGTTTCAACCTTCTTCTTGCTTTCAAAAAGATTATCATCGTACTGCTCTTCGTCCTTTCTCTTGTAAACCTGTTTCTTACCCTTAAATGCAGGTTTTGCAGGAGCACGATTGTTCATCATTGCTGGAACTGGAGCTGAACCACCTGTACGGAATCCACCGCCCTGGCCGCCAAATCGAGGTCCATTAGACCGGAAACCAGAGTTTTGACCGTTCCTTGGCTGGAAACCGCCCTGGCCGTTGCGATTGTTATTATATCCGCCCTGACCATTACGATTATTGTTGTAGCCACCCTGACCACCGCGGTTGTAACCACCCTGAGAATTATTTCTATTCTGGTAGCCCTGTCTAGCCTGTGCACCGGTAAAGCCACCACCTTCGCGATTGTTGTTATAACCTCCGTTACGATTATAGCCATTACCATTGTTATTATAGCCGCCACGATTGTAGCCACCGTTATTATAACCGCCGCGGTCTCTTCGACCGTAATCAGAAAGATTACCAGCTTTTACATTAGGTCTGGCAGTATTAAGCTCAAAAGAAGTGCGTCTCTGCTGAGGGCGACCTTCCTGTCTCTCTACTTTATCTTTAGATTCGGATCTTTCGGTTCTAGCAGCCTGAACAGTTTTTTCTGTATCAGCTACTTCTGATTTGTTTTCGGCATCAGTTTTCTTTACAACAACTTTCTTTGACACTGGAGAAGGATTGTTTCCTGTCTTCTTCTTAATAACTACAACTTTCTTTTTAGGTGCAGCATTAGAACTTGCAGTGTTGTTTTCCGGTTGTTTTTTATGAACCACAAACGCCTGTTTTTTTTCTATTTCTTCTGCCATTCTATATCCTATTCCTCGTCCTCTGTAAATTCAAACTCAACACCACACTTAGGACAATGTGTCATGTCTAGTGTAATTTCAGCACCACAATCAGGGCAGTAATATTTTTCTTCTGTTGATTCTTCTTCGGCAGGTTCTTCAGCACTTTCATCTGCTTCTTCTTCTACGATATCAACAGTTTCTTTTATGATATTATAAACAGCTTCAACTTCTTCTTCTGTGAGACCTTCAATCTTCTGAACAGAACCGTTGTTATAAGCTTCAATGAACTGAATAATATCTTCAATTCCGTTAGATTTGAGAATTTCTGCAACCCTTTCTGTTACACCATCAAGATTTGCAACAGTTGAAACTTCTTCCTGTTCTGCTGGTTCATCATTAAAGAGATTTAGAGCAGCTTTAGTAGTAGCCTTTTCACTTAAATCCATTCCAGCGCAGTCAGCTTCTGTTTTAACATCAATTGACCAGTCGCAAAGGCGGTTTGCAAGACGAACATTCTGTCCCTGTTTACCGATTGCAAGACTGAACTGACTGTCTTCTACAATTGCAAGTGCCTGACGTTTTTCTTCATCAAGAATAACAACTCTCTGAACCTGAGCAGGAGAAAGAGCATTTTTGATAAATTCAGCAGGATTTGGATCGTAACGAAGAACATCAATTTTTTCACCGAGGATTTCACGGATTACATTCTGAATACGAACACCTTTTGCACCAACACAAGCACCAACAGGATCGATTTCTTCACGAGCAGTAGAAACAGCCATCTTTGTTCTGTATCCTGCATCACGAACACACTTTTCAATTTTTACAGTGCCATCAGCGATTTCAGGAATTTCCATTTCCATGGTAATTTCTACAAGGCGAGGATCTGAACGTGAAAGAATAATCTGAAGTCCAGTTTTTGTGGTTTTTAAATCTGCAATAATAGCCTTAATTCGGTCACCCTGTTCATATGTTTCACGAGGAGACTGATATTTCACAGGAAGGAAACCTTCAATGCGACCTGCATTACCAAGGTCAACAAAGATATTTCCGTTGCGTTCACGCATATAGTAACCATTGATTAATTCACCAATTTTATCTTTGTACTGATTATATAAAGAAGTTTTAATTGTTTCGTTTAATCCCTGATGAGCTGTCTGCTTACCAGTTGATACAGCAGAACGGTCGAAAGATTTTGGATCTTCCAAAATATCAATTTCATCACCAAGTTCTACATCATCAGAAAGCTCTTTTGCTTCTTCAAGTTCAATTTCTGTAACTGGATCATAAACACCATCAACTACAGTTTTTCTTGAATAAATTGCAACATCAGACATATCATCTGCAAACTTTACAATTGCATTGTCTGAATTTCCATAAGTACGTTTGTAAGCTGCTTTAAGCGCACTTTCAATAGTCTGTTTTACAGATTCTACTGAATACCCTTTTTCATCAATTAAAGCACGAATAGCTTCTGCCATTTCTGACATTTTAAGCCCCCAATAAAATTATAAATGAATAAATTTTGCTTTCGCTATATTTTCAAATGGAAAAACGAGAGATTCTCCGTCCTTTTCCAAAGTTACAGTTTTATCGTCAGCGGAAAGAATTTTTCCACCAACCCAATCAGTTACAGTTTTATCCCATACACGAACTTCCCGACCTATAAATACAGCAAACTCAGCTGCATTTTTTATATTGCGTTCCATTCCTGGAGATGTAAGTTCCATGTAAGTATCATCTGTTCCCAAGAGAGCTTCGAGTCTTGGTAAAAGAGCATGATGTACTTTTGAGCAGTCATCCACTCCAATATCGACAGAAGCATCTTTAGCTGCAATTACTGCAGTGATTCTTACAGTTCCTTTTGCAGGCCCAACTTTTAATTCGACCAATCTGTATCCAAGCCCTTCTACTAACGGAGCACATTCCTTGTAGTATGGCATGGAATCTAGTGATACATATTCCATTTTCCACCCTAAAAATAAAAAAGACCCGTCCCAATGACGAGTCCACTTTAAATTCTAATTAAAATGTACAAGTAAACTTTAGGCTTTTTATAAAAAAAAGTCAATAATACTATCAAATATTTCTTCTATATAATAAACATAATTAATTACTTTAAAAAGTAAAAAAAAATGAATAATTCACATCAAAAATATTTTTTTATACGATTTTTTATGCTAAAATCTTAGTGTATAAAGTTTACAGGAGATTAAAATGTCATTACAACCTAAGAAAAAGAATAAAAGCGGAACTATTGCAAAGAGAATTATTCTCGGTATTACCATAGAAACCACTGCACTTCTTGTATTTTTAGGAATTGCGATTTTTTTAAGAATCAAACCTATCAACGAAAATAACTTTACAGAAAAACTCTCAACTACAATGAGATTAACCGATTCAACTCTTTCTGCCTTCTTTGAAGGAATTCACAACTCAACATTAATGCTCGCCAAAGAAGTTTCTGTTGATGATAGCGAAGAAACAATTTCTAATCTTAGCGAAATGATTGTTGAATCAAACTCATACATAAAAACAGCTGCCTACATCGATAATGACGAAAACTGTTATTCATATCCAGAAGGAGCTATTTCTTATGATTCTGCATATTCATCTTCATGGTGGGATACAACAATCAACAAGGAAGGAGCAACCTACTTTAGTCCTATATATGAAAATGACAATGGTGATTTAGTTCAGGCCTGTGCTGTTCTAGTATATGACGAA
>JAILLQ010000018.1 GCA_024693045.1 Treponema sp. | reverse complement strand
AGAACGAATTGAAGAAAGCGTAAAGATAATTGAAAAACAGCTGGTTGAACTGACAAAAGAAGATGAGATGGTAAACCGGCTTCTGACAATCCGTGGTTGCGGAAAAATCACAGCATGGACAATCAGAGCTTACACAGAAGACATTTCGAGATTTGCAAGTGCAAAGAAATATGCTGCCTTCTGTGGACTTGTGCCGTGGGTACAAGATTCGAATGAAACCATCCATCACGGAAAGATTACAAAACGCGGCCCTCAAGAATTGAGAACCTGTTTTGTTCAGTTAGTGTTGGGAATTCGACGTTGCAAAGATACTTCAAACTGGAGAATGATGCAGCGTTATGAATATATGAAAACAAATAAAGGCAGTGGTAAATCAATTGTAGCCGCTGCAAGAAAGATGGCAGAAATCGTTTGGGCGATGCTCAGCGACCAAAAAGATTTTGATGCACAAAAGATGATTGGAAAATACAAACCGATGTCTTTCGCAGAAAAAGCTTTGACTGCCATGAATTAAGTATTTTAGAAAGTCGACTTGTTCGTTGACTTTTTATGGGAGACTACAATGAAAAAGAATCTGGGTGTAAAAACTGCTCTTTATCCAATGCCGGTTTTTATTATTGGTACATATGATGAAAATGGAAATCCGGATGCAATGAATGCAGCCTGGGGCGGTATTGCAGACGATAATCAGATAAATATCTGTCTTTCTAAAGAACACAAGACCGTAAAAAATCTTCTAAAAAGCGGAGCCTTTACAGTTCACATGGCTGATTCTGCCCATGTTGCAGAATGCGACTATGTGGGAATTATAAGCGCTGAAAAAGAAGCTGAAAAACTAAAAAAGTGTGGTTTTACAGTAAGTAAAAGTACTTTTGTAAATGCCCCTGTAATCAATGAACTTCCAATGGTTCTTGAATGCAAGGTAATCAGTTACGATGAAAACACAAGCCGTCTTTTGGGTTCAATTGAAAATGTTGCAATTGATGAAACTTGTCTTAAAGAAGATGGCAAAGTTGATGTAAAAAAACTTTCTCCAATAACCTACGATTCATTTAATCACGATTACATTGCTCTTGGTGATGTAGTAGGAAAAGCCTTCAGTGACGGTAAAATTTTTTTTTAATTTATGAAGAAAAGCTTTTGCTGGCGGCAAAAATCTATTTTTTTCTTAATATACCTTTTGTTCTTTTCTGTCTTTTTTATAAGGGCAGAAGAACGAAGGGCCCTTTTAATTGCAAATACCAAATATAAATATTTTGAAAATCTTGAAAGTCCTGGAAAAGAAGCAGGAGATTTAAAAAAAGCCCTTGAGCTTCTTGATTTTAATGTTACCATTCTTGAAAATTCTTCAAAAAAAACAATACTTACCGCTTTGGACACATTTTCAGCTGAAATTAACAAAAATCCCGGTATTTATATCATTCATTACGGTGGGCATGCTATACAGTATCAGAACAAGTACTTTCTTATTCCTTCCGATTCAAAGATTTTATATGAAAACCAGTTGTCTACTAAAGCAATTGATTTAATTGCTCTTACAGTCAAGATGTCTTCTTCTCCTTTATCAAAAAATATAGTGATTATAGATGCCTGCCGGGACAATCCTCTTTCAAATAAAAAAAGTTTTACTTCAAATTTTTCTGATAAAGATCTTTTTCCAGATAATAATATAAACAATTATTTTCTCTGTTTTTCTTCAGAACCAGGGAAAACTGCCAGGGATGAAATTTTTACTCCAGTTTTGATAGAAAAAATTGTTCAAAAAAAAGCTCTTGATGAAATTATTTTTGAAACAGCTAAGGAAGTTTCTTCCATTACAAATAATTCTCAAAAACCTGTTTTTTATAATCATTTAAAAAATAAAATATACCTTGCAGGAAAAGCAGAGGAAAAAACTCCTTCATATAATCAAAAAAACAATATAGAAAAGCTTTTTGAAGAAGGTTTTTATGAAATTGACTATGCTTATCTTGGTCGTATTGCTTTTTCAAATTCTCAATTCAAAAAAGCATTTGAGTATTATCTTAAAGATGAAAAAATTACAGACAGCGAAGATTTAAGAAAATTAGCAAGTCTTTATCAAAGTGGAAAAGGCGGAATAAAGGACCATGTAAAAGCTCTGGAGCTGTATGAGAAATCTTCCCAGCTGGGTAATGTGCTTTCCATGTATGAAAGCGGACTTTCTTATTATCATGGCAGGGGATGTAAAAAAGACTTAAAAATTGCCAAAGAATATTTTCTAAAGGCCGCAAAAAAAAATCATGTAGAAAGCGCATCTCTTGCAGGCTATTTTTTTCAGAATGGTCTGGGAGGAAAAATTGACTATAAAAACGCAAAAAAATGGAACGAAAAGGCTGCAGAAAAAGGAAATGCATTTGCCATGAATAATCTGGCTCTTTTATACAAAAATGGAGACGGTACAAATCAGGATTTTTATAAGGCTTTTAAATGGTTTTCGAAAAGTTCAGAAAATGGAAATATTGAAGCCCTTTACAATCTTGCAGATATGTATATGGAAAATCTTTCTTTTGATGAATCCGGATTACAAAATCAAGATACATATAAAAATTCTCAAAAGGCCTATCAATTATTTCAAAAAGCAGGAGAAAAAGGTCTTCCCCAGGCTCTAAATGCCCTTGGAAATATTTTCTTAAACGGACTTTCAGTGAATAATAAAATAATTGAAAAACAGGATTATGATAAAGCTTTCGATTTTTTTACTAAAGCGGCTGAAAAAAACAATCCTGATGCTTTGAACAGTCTTGGTTTTATCTATCAAAATGGTCTTGGAAAAAATGTTAATTATGATAAAGCCATTGAATATTATACTCGTGCTATAAAACTGGATAACTTGCAGGCAAAAAATAATCTTGGCTTTATGTATCAGAAGGGACTTGGACTTGCTAAAAATTATGAAAAAGCATTTGAACTCTACATTCAGGCAGCAGAAAAAAATAGCCCT
Source organism: Treponema sp. (assembly GCA_024693045.1). Taxonomy (GTDB): domain Bacteria; phylum Spirochaetota; class Spirochaetia; order Treponematales; family Treponemataceae; genus Treponema_D. The sequence goes on along the minus strand of JAILLQ010000018.1, from coordinate 478 downwards.
GCGGCACAAATGAATCTTGCATATATGTATGAAAATGGTGCAGGGGTAAAAAAAGATGTAAATAAGGCTCTTGAATACTATTCCCTTGCATTAGAAAACGGAATGCCTGAGGCCGGACAGGCAATAAAGAGACTTGAAAATAATTTGAAATAAAAAAAACCGCAAGTTTTAGGCTTGCGGCTCTTTTGTCAGTACAATGTAGATTTATGCTGACTTATTTTGTAGCTCCAGGAATTTCTTTGTCGAATTCTGGGTTTCCATGGTGATATGTAGGAAGAACTTTTGGAGAAATTGCATCGCCCTCAATCTTAGCGGCTGCTCTTTCTTTTTCAAAGTCTTTTACATGCTGCAGGCTGAGTTTATCGCTCTGTTTGATGTTCTTGAACATTTTTCCTGCTTCAATTCCGGCTTCACGTCCAAATACAACTACGTCAAGAAGAGAGTTTCCCATCAAACGGTTTGTACCATGAACTCCACC
>JAILLQ010000054.1 GCA_024693045.1 Treponema sp. | reverse complement strand
TCCCTTTAAGATTTCTAATGCACCTATTACTCAAGACCAGTACGAATTTGTAATGAAAACAAATCCTTCTAAACTAAAAGGTCCGAATCGCCCAGTTGAATGTGTAAATTGGTGCGATGCCATAATATATTGCAACAAGTTTTCATATTTCCTCCTTAAAAAACACCGCGTTAGCGGCGAGCCAGGATGGCGAGAATGATAGTTTGAGAAGCGAAGCGATTCAAACTAAAATGATAAAAATTACAAGGAAGTAATTTTTATCATGCCACCTATAAAAACACCGCGTTAGCGGCGAGCCAGGATGGCGAGAATAATAGTTTGAAAAGCGAAGCGTTTCAAACTAAAATGATAAAAATTATACCATATTTTCTAAAAGTCCTGTATAATAAATTATAGTATCAGAAAATGAAAGAAGGATTTGATATGAAAGTCACTCAAACTAGAAATGAAACAAGAAGCATAGAACTTAATGTTGAAGGTCGATTAGATACTCAAACCGCTCCACAATTGGAAGAAATTGTAAAAGAAGTTTCTAAAGAGAATAGAAAAATAATAATGGATCTATCAAGAGTTAATTATATCTCTAGTTCAGGAATAAGAGTTATTGTGCTGGCTCATAAAATTATGACTTCATTGGAAGGTACTTTTTCTATTCGTAACCCCTCTAGCTTTTGTTTGCAGGTTTTTTCCGCCACAGGCCTAGATACCATGCTTAACATAGTAAACTAATTTACAAATTCTTTTCTATCGTAAGAATATTATTTCCATTTTCGTATCTGTATTCAATCTTATCCATAAACTTTTTGGTTAAGAAAATGCCTAAGCCTCCTATTTCACGGTCTTCGGCTTTTAGGCTTATATTAGGATCGGGTTTTTCCAGAGGATTGAATTGTATTCCATCGTCTATGAATTCGATACATAATCTCTTGGGATTTTCAAGCACTTTTGTTGTTACTTTTACTTGCCCATTTTTTCCTTCGTAGGCGTAATGAGCTATGTTTACAAATATTTCTTCGACAGCAAGCTCTATTTTGTTTTGTAAAGCAAGTGAAAGTTCTTCCTTAAGAGGAGATTTAATATATTCTATAACGTCTGGCAGATTTTTATCGTCGGCATCAAAGGTTTTCATATTTTCCCTCCATTTAAGGTAATAAGCATGGCCTTTCTAATAAACCTTTTTAGAAAAATAATTAGTAAGAACAAGTCTTGAAGAAAGAATTGAAACAGAAGGAAATAATTTCCTGGTAACTTTCGCCATAAAATAATTATAACACGAAATAAATCATATGTAAAAAACTTGAGAAATGAACTTTTCTTATCGCTACGCAAAAAAATAAATGATAGAATATAGAAAATACGGAGGAAAAATGCTCAGTTATATTGTAAGTTTTTTCAAATTTTTGAATTCAAACTCAAAGCCTTCCCAGATTGCTAATTCTTTCTGCATTGGGCTAATCTTGGGTTTTATGCCAAAGAATAATATTTTTTGGTTCATTTTATTATTCTTTTTTGCCTTTGTAAGAATAAATAAGTGCGGCTACGGAATCATGATTTTGCTGGGTTCCCTGTTCGCTTTTATGTTTGATTCTTTATTTGATAGTATTGGTTACGCAGTTTTAACTTTTGCCCCTTTGGAAAACTTCTATGCCTTCCTTCTGGATTTACCTTTGGTAGGCTTTACAAAGTTTAACAATACAGTCGTTTGCGGTTCTTTTATTTTTGGACTTTTATGCTATATTCCGCTTTTCTTTCTGATATGTTTTTTTGTAAAATTCTGGCGAAAAACACTTGCACCAGCTTTTGTAAATTCAAAATTTGTAAAAGCAGTTTATAAAATTCCACTTGTAGAAAAAATAGTAAAAAAAGTATCAGGTTCAAAATAGGAGAAGTTTATGGCAAAAAAAACTAAGACAATAAAAAAAGTTCCTGCAAAAAAACTTCCGAAAATTTTAAAAAAGGAATACAGCCCGGAACTATTCGAAAAAAAGATTCTGAAAAAAATATACATAGATACAGATAAAAAATTGATTAAATCACTTTTTATTGAAGGAAAAGACAAAAAAGGAAATAAAGTTCTGCATATAGATATTTCTTCTTCACTAGAAAAAAGTGATTTTGCTCGTGCAAAGACTGTTGCAAAGGCAATTAAGGCTCAGAAATCCTCTGTAAAACTGATTCCTCTGATGGCAACCCTTGTTTTTGTATGTGCCTTGCTTTTATTTACACTCCTTTTTAAGAATGCAATTGTAAAAAGTGTAATAACTTCTTCAATGCAGAAAATCTTCCTTGCAAAAACAGACATTGAAAAAGTTGATTTAAGACTTTTAAGCGCTTCTCTTGAAATAGATTCTCTTGCTCAGGCTGATAAAGATTCACCAATGAGAAACCTTTTTGAAATTGATAAAATTCACATGGATTTTGATTTTGTCGATTTGTTAAAGGGTAAGTTTCACGCCGAAAACATGGAAATAAGCGGAGTGGCTCTTGCTACAGAAAGAAAAACTTCTGGAGAACTCGTTTTTGCAGCTTCTTCGGGAGAAGTAAAAAAAGCAGAAAAAGAAGTGGAAAAGAATTCCAGACAGTATTCAAAGAATGCGGCAAAAGCTCTTCAGGAAATGTTTAAATCTTATGATCCGCAGACAATGCTTTCCGGCATTCAAGATGAATTAAAATCACCAAAACTTGCTGAATCGATTTCAGCGGATGTAACTTCTAAAGTTGAAAAATGGAAAAATCTTCCTGCTGAGTATCATGACTCTGTTTCAAAAATTACAGACAATGTAAATGCTATTGCGAATACAGACTGGTCCAAGGTAAATGACCCTGTAAAGATAGCTTCAACTTTGGAAAAAATAGCTCAGATTTATAAGGAAACAGATTCTGTTAAATCAAAAATTAATGAAACTACATCCTCTATGACTTCTGATGCAGCTGCCATAAAAGATTATTCTAGCCAGATTCAGGCGGCTATAAAAAGCGATACACTTCTTCTTGATTCTAAAATATCAGAGATGAAAAAAACTTTTTCACCAACTGGCTTGAAGGGCGTTATGAACGACGCCTTAAATTCTGTTTTGTATTCAGCTGCCGGTAAATATTACCCTTATGCAAATATGGCTTTAAATGCCGCTATGAATGCAAAAGGCTCCGACAAGAGTGCAGCAAAGGCAAATAAAGCTGAAAAGCAGAATGAACCTAAAGAAGAAAAGTCTGCCAAGTCAAAAAAAGTTAAAAAGTCTCACAAGCGTTCTTCTGGTCGAGATATTTTCTACAGAAAGGATAATGTTCCTCGTTTCTTAATTGAAAATGTCAAGGCAAGTGGATATGAATACAAGACAGACAAGCTTTTGTTTGAAGCAAGTGCAAATGAAATTTCCAGTGATCAGAATATGCGAGGTAAAGCGTCTAGTGTGAACGCCTCATTTAAAGCAGGTGGAAGCTGGAATAAACTTTCTGCTACAGTTGACGCCCGCTCAGATTCTCAGGCGAATTTAATTTTGGCAAAATATTCGGGCAAGGGTTTTCCAGTACAGGCCGATGCTGAAGTATTTACACTTAATTCCGATTCCTTGATTTCTGCTTCTATGACTGCAGATGACGATGGTAGTTTTACTATCGGTGGAACAATGGATTTAAGAGTTAAAGAGATTTCAGGAATGGATTTTTCTCCGGAAAAACTGTCTAAACTATACAACAAGTCTCTACAGGAGATTTCAAACCTTACCCTTGGATTTACACTTTCTTCAGATTCTGAAGGTTTTTCACTAAAAATTACAAATTTGGATAAGCTTTCAAATCAAATGCTTGCTCCAATTTCAAAAGCACTTTCATCAGAATTAGATTCAATTGCTGATGACGCAAAAAAAGAGGTTTCTGCTCTGCTTAAAGAAAAGAACAGTGTGGTAACATCTTCAATCAGTGAATTCGCAGGTATTCAGTCTTCTCTTAATAAGGAACTTTCTTCTGTAAACAATTTGGAAAAAATCCTTAACCAGAAGAAAAAAGAACTTGCAGCAAAAAGCGGTGCTTCTGCAGCTCAGGATGCCGCAAATAAATTATTAAATAAACTATTCTAACGAGGTTTTTATGTCAGTATTTCAGGGTATTATTCTTGGAATTATTCAGGGAATTGCAGAATTCTTACCAATTTCATCTTCTGGTCACTTGGAAGTGGTAAAACATCTTTTTGGCCTTTCGGATGTGCCTATTCTTTTTGATGTATTTTTGCATATTGCAACCTTACTTGCAGTTCTTTTGTATTTTCGAAAAAAGATTTGGAATCTATTTAAAATTCTTTTCCGCTGGATAGGCAGAAAAGAAAGACTTGAAGCAGAAGATGCAGAAGATTTGATTTCGGGTACAGAAGAACGCGGTCGTAGAACTATCATCGCTGTAATTTTGAGTACTTTTGTTACAGGTGTAATAGGAGTTGTAACAAGTAAATTGATTGAAGACGGAACAATTTCTATTAAAGTAACATGTGCTGGTTTTATTCTTACAGCTTGTCTTTTGATTTATTCTTCAATTGTAGAAAAAAGGCCTGCTTCAGAAGCAAAACTTGCTGCCCAGAAAAAAGGCATTTCACCTTTACAGGCTCTTTTTATCGGTCTTATGCAGGGCGTTGGAACCCTTCCTGGTATCAGCCGTTCGGGTTCAACTATTGCAGGTAGCCAGCTTTGTGGAGTAAATCGTGCTGCAGCTGGTGAATATTCATTTATAGTTTCCATTCCAGCAATTCTAGGTGCTTTTGTACTTGAACTTAAAGATATAGGTCAGGTAGGAAGTAGTGTGGGTGCCGCTCCGATAATAGCAGGTTGTGCCGCCTCATTTGCCTGGGGATACATTTCACTTTCTTTATTGATGAAACTCATCCGTAAAGGAAAACTTGAATGGTTTGCCTGCTATTTAATTCCTCTTGGAATTTTAGGATTGATTTTCTTTTAATCTTTAAGGGTTTTGAACATATTTGCCTTTATCATCATATTTATCCCAAATGGGGTAAATATGAAGAATTCGACTATTATTCCAATCCAATCGTAAGTAGGGTAAAGTTGTCTTAGCGCCATTAAGATACAAGCGATAAAAATAATAATTCCATTTATTCTATAAATCCTGTTTCTCTGTCTTCCGTGTTTTGAGTTTCTAAGCTCTTCTGCGGTTTCTGGAAAATTGAAAAAACTTAAAATTCCAAAAGCAAGAAACATTATTGATGCAAAAATAATATGAAAAATTCCACTGGTTGTGTTTTGCAGATGAAATAATCCTACTCTTTCAAAATATTCTTCTCCGTGGGGACAAGCTACAACTCCCAAGGTTGCAATTCCTGCTATCACAAACATAACCCGTTCAAACAATTTGCTTGAACGATGAGTGATAAACATTATCCCACATATACACAGCATTCCGGTCATAACAGCACTGTCTGCTGCATAGTAAGTTTGTGAAACCGAATGCCACCAGCTTGGAATTGTATATTGACTGGTTGGAAGGCCTAAAAGAATAGCAGATGGAATAAGAACGATAAATGTTAAACCTAAAATACGGTCCTGATAAGTTCGTATAATTTCACGAATGATTTCTTTTGTTGGATCTGTCTTCATAACTTAATTTTAACCTATTTTTGTCAGATTTCCAGTAAAATGTGATATAGTAAGGACATGAAGTCTATTTATTATGATTCTGGTATTCCTGAAAAAATCGCCAGGGAAAAATTCTTCTTTCCTGAATGCATTATGATGGAAAACGCAGCAAGTGCTATGGAAGAACTTGTCTTGCAAATAATGCCGGAAAATCTATTGATTTTTTGCGGAAGCGGAAATAATGGCGGTGACGGTTATGCATTGAGCCGTCGACTTTATGGAAAAATAAAAAATATCCTTCTTGTATCCCTTGCTCTTCCCAAAACTTCAGAAGCTCAGATTCAAAAAAAAATGGCAGAGTCTATTGGTGTTAAAATTCTTTCCTGGGATGAAGAAATCTTAAAAAAGCTGGATTCTTTTATTCTTGGAAAAAGTACAGTTTTAGTAGACTGCATTTATGGAAGTGGTTTTCACGGAGAACTTTCTGCAGAAGCAAAGAAGATTTGTCAGTGGGCTTTATCAATAAATGCTAGAAAAATAGCCTGCGATATACCGAGCGGTATAGACAGGGAAGGGGTAATTCATACTTATGATTCTGATGGAAAGAAAATAGCTTTTCCTGCTGATTATACGGTAACTATGGGGGCTTTAAAATCTGCCCTTTACACAGATGATGCAAAAGATTTTCGAGGGGAAATTTCTCTTGCAGATTTAGGTATTTCTTCTGCTATTTTTGAAAGTTTATGCCAGCCGACAGCTTTTCTTCTTGAAGAATGTGATATACGCCTGCCTTACAGGGAAAAAAAATCTGTTCATAAAGGGAACTTTGGCCATGCTCTTGTTATTACAGGTGAAAAACCTGGTGCAGCTGTGATTGCCGCTACAGCTGCTCTTGCTTTTGGGGCTGGGCTTGTAAGTCTTCTTACTCAGGAAGAAAAAGTTAATTTCTTCATGAACCCCGAACTTATGCTTTCTACAGATTTTCCAGAAAAGACAAGTGCTCTTTTACTCGGAAGTGGATTTGGCAGAAAATTACCTGTAAAAAAATATATTGATTATATTTTTCAAATGGAAAAACCTGCTGCTGTTTTGGATGCAGATTTTTTCTATGTAGAAAATTTGCAGGAAATACTTAGAAAGTTAAATGAAAAAGAAGATAGTCGGATTATTCTTACTCCTCATCCAAAGGAACTGAACCAACTTCTTCGTCTTACAGGGATTGCAGATATTTCCCTTTCTGAAACTTGTGAAAAGCGAATGCAGTATGGTCGTCTCTTTGCAGAAAAATATCCGCATCTTACTCTTATTGCAAAAGGAGCTATTACATATATTTTTACAGATGGAAAAATATATGTGTGTGACCAGGGCTCTCCGGCTTTGGCAAAAGCTGGAAGTGGTGATGTTTTAGCTGGCTTATGTCTTTCTCTTCTTAGTCAGGGCTATTCTGCAAAAGATGCAGCTTTAACTTCGGTTTTTATGCATGGAAGAAAAAGTCAGGAATTTGAAGAAAATTACGCTTGTACTCCTTTGTCTTTGATTTCAAAATTAGAAAGTGATTAATAAGTTTAAAAAAAAATTAAAAAAGTTGAGAATTTATCTTGAATAAGTTTTCGCAATGTTGTATAAAAATACCAACATCAAAGGCGATGTGAATTTTTCTAAAATTATTCTTTTAGCGAAATTCACATCGCCTTTTATTTTTTCAGGAGGTCAAAATGACAGACGTACCAAAACTTTTTGGTTCTTTGGTTTTTAATCAGGAGACAATGAAAGAACGTTTACCAAAAGAAACATTCAAAGCTCTTAAAAAAACTTTGGATAACGGTGAACCTCTCCAGTTGGAAGTAGCTAATGTAGTTGCTCATGCTATGAAAGAATGGGCTATTGAAAATGGGGCTACACACTTTGCACACTGGTTCCAGCCTTTGACTGGTATCACAGCAGAAAAACACGACTCTTTCATTAATCCTCAGGATGATGGAACTGTAATTATGACCTTCAGCGGAAAGGAGCTTGTAAAGGGTGAACCAGATGCTTCTTCTTTCCCTAATGGTGGTCATCGTGCAACATTCGAAGCCCGCGGATATACAGTATGGGATCCAACTTCTTATCCATTTATTAAGGAACACACTCTTTGTATTCCTACTGCTTTCTGTTCTTATACAGGTGAAGCTTTGGACAAGAAAACTCCACTGCTTCGCTCAATGGAAGCTTTGGATGAACAGGCAAAACGCGTTCTTAAACTTTTTGGAAAAGATGTAAGCCATGTTGCAACAACTGTTGGTCCAGAACAGGAATACTTTATTGTAGACCATGACTTGTGGGCTCAGCGCAAAGACCTTAGAATGACAGGCCGCACATTGTTCGGTGCAAAACCTTCTAAAGGTCAGGAAATGGATGACCAGTACTTTGCAGCTTTAAATCCACGCATCGTAAAATACATGGAAGATTTGAACGAAACCTTGTGGAAGTACGGAGTTCTTTCTAAAACAGAACACAATGAAGTTGCTCCAGCTCAGCACGAAATGGCTCCAATCTTCAGTACAACAAACCTTTCTGTAGACCAGAACCAGCTTACAATGGAAGTAATGAAGAAAGTTGCAAAACGCCACGGTCTTGAATGCCTTTTGCACGAAAAACCATTTGCCGGTGTAAACGGTTCAGGTAAGCACAACAACTGGTCAATGAGCACAAACGAAGGTGAAAACCTTCTTGAACCAGGAAAAACTCCAGAAAGCAACGCACAGTTCCTTCTTTTCCTTACAGCTATCATCAAGTCTGTAGATGAAAACCAGGATTTGCTTCGCATTTCTGTAGCAAGTGCCGGAAACGATCACCGTCTTGGAGCAAACGAAGCGCCTCCAGCAATTATTTCTGTATATCTTGGTGATGAACTTCACAAGGTTTTGGAATCAATCAAAGATGGAACTTCTTATTCTAATGACAAGACTTCAAAGATGACTATTGGTGTAGATATTCTGCCACCAATTCCAAAGGATTCTACAGACCGAAACAGAACTTCACCATTTGCCTTTACAGGTAACAAGTTTGAATTCCGTTCTTGTGGTTCAAGCCTTTCAATTGCAGGTCCAAATACAACTTTGAATGCAATTGTTGCTTATACTCTCAAGGAATTTGCTGATGAACTTGAAGGTGCTAAGGATTTTGACAAGGCTTTGAACACTCTTATTGAAAGAGAAGTAAAAGCTCACTGGAGAATTGTATTCAACGGAAACGGTTACGATGAATCTTGGAAAGTTGAAGCTGCTAAACGCGGACTTCTTGAACTTAAAACAACTCCTGATGCTGTAGCACACTATCTTGATGCAAAGAACGTAAAACTCTTTACAGAAATGGGTGTATACACAAAAGAAGAGATGGAAAGTCACTACGAAATCAAACTTGAAAAATACAGTCAGGTTTTGAATATCGAAGTTGAAACAATGCTCGAAATGATAAACAAGGACATTCTTCCTGCTGCATATAAGTACATTGCAGCTGTTAGCAAGACTGTAGTTGATTTGAAATCAGTTGTTCCAGGAGCAAAGGCAAGTGCAGAAACATCATTGCTTTCTAAACTTGATGCTCTTACAGGTGCTCTTTCTGAAAAGGCAGAAGAACTTTCTAAAGTTCACCTTTCTGCAAAGGGAGCTGGAGATGGAATGGCAGTAGCTAGAGCTTATGTAGATAAAGTTCTTCCAATGATGGCAGAAACAAGAGCTGTAGCAGATGAAATCGAACCATTGATTGGTGAAGAATATAAGCCATATCCTTGCTACGAAGATTTGCTCTATAGAGTATAAGTTTTACGAATGGCAGAAATGCCTTCTTTAAGATTCTTCTTATTGGAGAAAGATCTGATAAGAAGAATCTAGTAAATTATTAGAAAGAATTAATTTTTTGATTTTTAATTTATTAAAGATTGAAAAAAGAAAAGCACAAGGGCGTGCAGATAGTATTTGGAAATTCCAGATATTGTCTGCGCGCCTTTTTTTATTCGGAGAGAAAAATGGAGGTCTTTATGACAGAAGAGATTGGACAGATGATTGCTAGTGCAGTTGAATCTGCAAACGCTACAACTTTTAGCGTATGGTTTTTGATCGGTGCTGCACTGGTATTCTGGATGCAGGCTGGTTTTGCTATGGTAGAAGCAGGTTTTACCCGTGCAAAAAATACCGGCAACATCATCATGAAAAACTTGATGGACTTTTGTATTGGTACTGTTATGTGGTTCCTTATTGGTGCTTCATTCATGCTTTCATATACAGATCCTGTTACAGGTGATGTAAGCCGTGGAATTTGGTCGGTACTTGGTAAGCCTGGATTCAGTGTATTCAGTGATTATGCAAACTTTGACTTTTCCGGTTTTGTTTTCAACTTAGTTTTCTGTGCTACTACTGCAACAATCGTTTCTGGTGCAATGGCTGAACGAACAAAGTTTTCTACATATTGTTTGTATTCTGCAATTATTTCTGGAATTATTTACCCAATAGAAGCTCACTGGACATGGGGTGGCGGTTTCTTGGCTCAGTGGGGATTCCATGATTATGCTGGTTCAAACTGTATCCATATGGTTGGTGGTATTTGTGCTTTGATTGGAGCAGCAATGCTTGGAGCCCGCATCGGTAAGTTTGACCGCGATTCTTCAGGAAAGGTAACAAAGGTTCACGCCTTCCCAGGTTCTAACATTGCCAACGGTGCTTTAGGTTGTTTTATTCTTTGGTTCGGCTGGTACGGATTCAACGGTGCTGCAGCAACTGACCTTCCTACATTAGGTTCAGTTCTTCTTACTACAACAGTAGCACCTGCTGTAGCAACAGTAACAGCTATGATTTTTACATGGGTAAAGTATGGAAAGCCTGATGTTTCAATGTGTTTGAACGCATCTTTGGCAGGTCTTGTAGCTATTACAGCTCCTTGTGATGTTACAGACTGTGGTGGTGCTGCAATTATTGGTCTTATTGCCGGTTTACTTGTAATCTTTGGAATCTGGCTTATGGATTATGTTCTTCACATTGATGACCCTGTAGGTGCAGTTGGTGTTCATATGATGAACGGTATCTGGGGAACTATTGCAGTAGGTCTTTTTGCTACAGATGCAGCACCTGGATTTGCAGTTGCAGGAATCGACAAGGGACTTTTCTACGGCGGTGGATTTACACAGCTTATTAAGCAGCTTGGCGGTATGGGAATAACAATTCTTTGGACAGTTGTAACAATTACTATCGTATTCTATATCCTTAAGAAAACAATTGGTCTTCGTGTAACAGCAGAAGAAGAAATTGTAGGTCTTGATAAGTTTGAACACGGACTTGATACTGCTTTTGCAGGATTCAATATGTCTTACAGCGAAGAAGAAATCGAAGAAGCTATCGTTGCTGGAGTTAAACTTCCTGAAGGAGCCATTCCTGTTGAAAAGGCTGTTCCTGTTACAAATACAGCTCCAAAAGATGCTAAGTTTACAAAGATTGTAATTGTAACTCGCCAGAGAAAGTTCGATGAACTCAAGGCTGCAATGAATGCAATCGGCGTAACAGGAATGACAGTTATCAATGTTATGGGTTGTGGACTTCAGAAGGGGGCTAGTGAATATTACCGAGGAACTCCTGTTGAAATTAATCTTGTTCCAAAGATTAAGGTTGAAATGGTAGTTACAAAGGTTCCTGTTAGATCTGTAATTGAAGCTGCTAAAAAGACTTTGTATACCGGTCACATAGGTGATGGAAAGATTTTTGTATACGAAGTAGACAATGTAATAAAGATTCGTACAGGTGAAGAAGGCTACTCTGCATTACAGTACTAAATAAAAAAGAAGAAGCTATTATGCCTCTTCTTAAAAGCCTCATGCGGCTTGATATGAATAAAAAGGCGGTTTAGTAAGCGTCCGTCTTTTAATAAATACCTTGCGGTTTTCGTTCTATTCATGTAACCCCGAGCAGAACGAGAACCGCTTTTTTTTGCGTTCCTCCTATGCGAGTTTTCTCCTAAAACTGGTAGTTCGCGTAGCGAACAGCTAACCCCGTCTGGAATGCTTGCTTTTTTTATTTTACTCCTTTTTAAAAGTATCTTCGAACTCCTAGCCCCCACATATTTCCACGAAAATAACGCCATTCTGCATAGAATTCTATTGCTTTGACTAGAAAACCTGTTTTTACAGAAAATTCGCTATACAATTCATCGTTAAACTTGAATGACTGATCATAACAATGTTCAACAAAATTAAATTCTAACGAAAGAGGTTTTATTGGAAACATTTTAAGGGACAGATCAACAGCACAACCATTCGTGTAACCAAAATCAACGAAGAAACACCAGGATGCGCCTATCGAAAGGTTGAAGAAATCATGTCTCATAAGGGGGATGAAAACCCCCGCTTTTCCATTTCCAACAAAATCACAGTTAGAATTTTGTAATAGAAATGCATCTGCTTTTACACCCAAAATTGGTAAAAGAGTTGCTTTTAATCCCAGTTCATATCCAAGATAATCTATTGTTTCATACAGAAGAAAAGATATGTTTGTTTCTAGCGCGAGATATTTACACAAATCATAGTTTTTTGTATCTTTGTCAAAAAAATAATTTCGTTCTGTATATTCATAAGGATAGTCAGCTGTTTTTACAGAGGCACATTTGAACAAAAGTGCCTCAACTGCATCTCCAGCAATTTCATTTGTCCTATCTGAGTTGTTTGTTTGTGCAAAAACAGGCAGTGCACAACTTATGAATGCAAATATAATATATTTAGTCTTTCCTAGTATATCCAATTGCAATTCCTCCAGATTTATACGATACAATTCCTGATCCTATTGCAAAACATATTGCGGTTGGTATTGCGCCTACTAACGAACCTGTAAGTAAATAACCCAGACCAAATCCTAATAATGAACGACTAATGTTTTTTTTGCTGGGCTAGTTCAAGTTGTTGGTTTTATTATTAGCATATCGATAGAAGATTTTTCTCATTCTTATTTGCCTTATAGTAAATTTATTGTTCCTTTTATAAATATTTTTTGTTCTATAATTTGTTTTTTTTCATCTTTACAATGTTATAAAAGATAACTTATTTAATTTATTTCCTTTTCTTGTAGATAAGATTTCGAATGTGGAGTTACCTGCTCCGGGAAGCAGATTAATTCTTAAAAATTATGATTTTTCTGATCGACAGATTGAAATTAATTTTTTTTCATAAAAACTTCTGCAATACAAGTTCATGCCTGTATGCAGAAGTTTTTTGTCTATTCTCTAGTTGCTTTCCGCAGCACCTGGAAGACCTATATCTTTGCGATAGAAGGCTCCTTCGAATTTTACGCCCTCTATTGCAGAATAAGCGTTTTTCCAAGCCTGGTCAAAAGTTTTTCCGAAAGTAGAGCAGCATAAAACTCGTCCGCCACTAGTAACCATTGTGTTATCACCAGCTCTGCGGTCAATTATAGCTCCAGCAACGAAAATTTTTGCACCAGAAGCAGAAATCTTTTCATTATCAAGAGTGATTTTTTTACCCTTCGGATAACTTCCCGGGTATCCGCCAGAAACTACAACAGGACTTACCTGGTAGCCTTTTTTCCAGCTGAACTTAAAGTCCTTCAGGCTTCCGTCTGTAATTGCCTGACACATTTCTACAAAGTCAAAATCCATCAAAGGAAGTACAGACTGGGTTTCTGGGTCTCCAAGGCGTACATTGTATTCAAGAAGCTTTGGACCTTCTTTTGTAAGCATAACCCCAAAGAAAATAAATCCGCGGTAATCGAATTTTTCTGCGATAAGCCCTTTAAGTGTTGGTTCAAGACATGTTTTATTGAATTCAGCCATCATCTGGTCTGTTACATCGTCCAAAGGACAAACTGTTCCCATTCCGCCTGTATTTGGCCCTTTTGCTCCGTCCATAAGACGCTTGTGGTCACGGGAAGGAAGGAAAGGAAGAATGCAAGCTTTTTCAGGATTGTCAGGAGTTACGCTTACTGCAGCAAGGACTGAAATTTCAACTCCTTTAAGGTAATCTTCAATAACAAGCTTTTGACCTGCGTTACCAACTCTTCCGCTTTCCATTAAATCTGTAATAGCATCTAGAGCTTCTTTTTCTGTGGCAGCTACAACTACGCCCTTTCCTGCTGCAAGTCCATCAGCTTTAATTACGATTGGTGCTCCGTGCTGTTTTACATATTCTTCTGCAGCTTTTTTATCTGTAAATGTTTTAGAAGCTGCACAGGCAACTCCGTATTTTTCCATAAATTCTTTTGAAAGATCTTTACTAGCTTCAAGCTGTGCACCAGCTTTCTTAGGACCTACACAAGGAATTCCTGCATTCCAGAAAACGTCAGCTAAGCCTTCTGCCAAAGGATCTTCCGGTCCAATTACTGCTAGAGTACAGTTTTCGTGTTTTGCAATTGCAGTGTAAGGATTTTCACCTTCTTTAATGTAGTCACATTCTTTGATTTCTACATTTTTGCACTTATTTTCGTTTGCAGTTCCGCCGTTTCCAGGAACACAAACAACCTTTTCAACCTTTTCACTCTGAGCGATTTTCCATGCAATGGTATGTTCTCGCCCGCCGTTTCCAACAACAATAATATTCATAGTTTTATTTTAGCAAATTTCATAAAAAAGATATATAAGTTATAAAAAAAGCCACCTTCAAATTGAAGATGGCCTTATTCTTATTCTGGTGAATAGATTTTATATCCGTCTTTGCCGTTTTGCTTTACAGAATACAGAGCCTGGTCTGCATTGTGGAAGAGTTCTTCATAAGAAGAGCCGTGATCTGGGCAAATGGCAATTCCTACGCTGGCACTGACATGAACCGAAATTGTGTCATCAAAATAATCTTCACTTAAAAGGCTTACCAGGCTTTTGATTTTTCCTTTTATAATTCTATCAATTGTTTTTTGGTCTAAGCTATCACTCAGTCTTAGAAGAATACAGAATTCATCCCCTCCAAAACGACCAATATAATCTTTTTCAGAGAAAATAAGGGTCAGTTTTTTAGCTGCGTCCTTAATTGCCATATCCCCTGTTAGGTGCCCCAGCTGGTCATTTACCTGCTTAAAATTATCCAGGTCAATTATAAATAGGGCAGATTTTGTATTTGAAGCGGAAGAAAGTTCTTCCTGAATTTTTTGTTCCATTGCAGTTTTGTTGAAAAGTCCTGTAAGATTGTCGTTTTCCGCAATTGAAATCAGTTCCTGTTCGTGCAGCATTTGCGCATTTACATTTGTAATGCTTCCTATAAATTTCTGAGCTGTACCTTTGTCGCTTTTTATCAAGGAACCAGACATCTTTACCCATATGTATTCATTCGAAAAAGTTTTATAGCGGAATTCTGCACTAAAAGTTTTTACGCCGTTTCTAATTGAAGTTAATAGTTCGTGGGTAATAGAAAAGTCGTCTGGGTGAACTCTTTTAAAGTATTCGTTACTAATGTATTCAGAAGGGAAAGTTTTTTTGTCAGTTCCCAGAATAAATTGAGTATCTCCAGAAAAATCTACAGATTTCTTAAAGATATCGTATTCAAAAATTAAAGACTGGCTCTGATTGTTTGCTATTATTAGTCTTTCATTATCTTTTTCAATAGTAGAACTTCTTAGATAAAGCATGAAAGTTAAGAAGAGGAAGATTAAAAGAGAGAATATGAGTACAATCAGAAGAGCAACTACCAGTCTTGTAATTGAACTTTGCTGGTGTTTAATGTAATTAACAGGCAGTACAGATATAATGTACCAGTCGTTGATGTTCAAAGGAGCGTAGGTAAAGATTTTTTGTGCATCTTTGCATTCGAGTTCCATGGAGCCTGTCTTATGATTTATTACTGCAATTTTCATGGAATCTGTATCTTCTTTGCTATCAATTGAGTTATTCAAAAGATAATCATAAAAGTTTACATTGTAGAGAAGTTTTTTCTTGTCTTTGTTGCAGAAAACGATGTTACCGTCGTTAGCAATAATGTATGTGTAACACTGTCCATTGAAAAGTTGTGTTTTGAAAATATCTTTTAGCATATTGTAAGAAATAGTTCCAGATAAAACAGCTTTTACAATCTCACCTTCTTTTATAGGGAAGGCCAAAGAAAGAATAGGCTCAAGGTTTTCGTCAAATTCAATTCTGTTTGAAATACTGTTTTGACCACTTACAAGACAGTCTATAAAGAAAGGCTTGTTTCTTAGGTTTGCCAAACCTTGTCCTGTATAGTTTGTAGTAACGCCCTTTATGTTCGAAATTGCTATTTTCTTAAAATCATTCAAACCTTTTGTTTTTGTAATTGCGGATTTTAACTGAGAATCGTCGTTTAAATCCATTTTTTCAAAATAGCGGGCTTGAGATTCAAGCATATTAAAAAGGTAATCAAATTGCTGTTTTAATGAATCTGTATATAATGACTGTGTTTCCATGATATTTGTAATCGAATATTGTCTAAGAAGTTTTGACATTTGAGTTTTAAACAAGGTAAGAGAAGCTACTGTTACTGAAAGTATAATGCCAACAGAAATTAAGAAGATTGAAAGTTTGGTAGTTTTAGAATATTTCATAACTATCTCCTATTTGTATAAAGAAATAAACCTGACAATAATTATGCTACAACCGTTATTTTTATTCGTCAATTTTTTTTATACATGTTATAATACATAGTATGAAACAAATTAATCGTTGTAAAAAGTTTATCAATTTAGCCTTGCTGATGTCTTTTTCATTTCTTTTCCTCTTGTCAGCTTGTTGTAAAAAAACAGTAGAAAGAAATGTTCGCATCGCAATACAGCCTTCGGCAGCCTTTGTTCCTCTTTATGTAGCTCG
Organism: Treponema sp.; assembly: GCA_024693045.1. Lineage (GTDB taxonomy): Bacteria > Spirochaetota > Spirochaetia > Treponematales > Treponemataceae > Treponema_D. Next base: position 44,672 of record JAILLQ010000054.1, on the reverse strand, counting down.
ATACACAGGAGCTATAGAAAAGGCTCTCGCTCCAAAAAAAGTTACCGTAATTTGGCAGGATTTTGAAAGTGGACCTCCTATGAATGAATCTCTTTCTGCAGATTTAAGCGATATCGGTCTTATTGGAGATGTACCAACCGTTCTGGCTTTAGCAGGAACAACAAAAATGAAACTAGTGGGCATTCCAGCAAGGGGACCTGATGCATACGCAATGCTTTCTCGGGCGGATGATGATTCATTTACTTCAATAAAAGATATAAAAGGAAAACGAATAGCTACAGTATTTGGTTCAACAGGCCATAATTTTACAAAAAAACTGCTGGAAGATTCTGGGCTAACTTTTTCAGATATAGAATACAGCAATATTTCTGCCGGATGGACTGAAAATTCTCTCGTAAGCGGTTATGTAGATGCTGTTGTTATCTGGGAACCAAATGTATCCCGCCTGGTAGATAAGGGAGTTGCAAAAATTGTAGCAGAGGGAAGTGACACAAATCTTCGTGGAACAAATGGATTTGTTGTTCGGGAAGAATATTTAGCAACAAATAAAGATGTAATTTCTATTATTCTTCAAGAGTACACTAAGGCCTCAAAGAACCTGGAAAGTCTTGATCCGGAAATTCTTGGCAGATTAGCAGAAGCTTTAAATGTATCTGGAGAACAGGTATTAAAAATTGTAAAAAAATATGATTATTCTGTTGCAATTGACCCAAAAGATATAGCTGCTTTGAATGATACAATAAAGTTTCTTTTAAGTATTAATAATCTTAAATCAGAATATCCTGTAGAAAAGTTTACAGATTTTTCATGTATTACTGCTGAAATGAAATAATTCTAAACAATAGCTCAAATCTGTCGATTTAAAATGTGACGAGATTTTTCGTTAAATAAATTCGCGAGAGGTGAGCTATGAATTTTAAAACTTCAGAAAACTTGAAAAGTCATGCTATGTTTTATTACATCAATTCAAAGCTGGTAACTGAAGACGCATTTATGTTTAAACGCGTTGTCAGCATTTTAAGCGGTATGAAAGAGGGAGCTACAGTTTCCTGGACAGAGAAATCCACACGATACGTTTCTTTTGAGATTAACTAGAAAATTCGGTAAAATAGCAGCATGAACATTTGTCTATTTAAACCAGAAGAAATAGAAGCGCCACTTTCTGTAAAAGATGAGCGTGGTCAGCACATTATAAAAATCCTGCATAAAAAAGAAGGCGATACCTTTTCTGCCGGAATAATAAACGGCAGAGCGGGTAAAGCTCTTATCACTAAAATCGAAAATTCTTCCATACACTTTAATTTTACACCTGAATCAGAAGGGAAAGCTCTTTACCCTCTAAAAATGATTATTGGTTTTCCTAGACCAATTCAGTTAAAAAGACTGTTACGCGATATTGCCGCTCTGGGAGTTTCAGAAGTTCATCTAACTGGAACTGAATTAGGTGAAAAGTCTTATATGCAATCAAATCTTGTTGAGCATGGAACTGCTTACCAGATGCTTGTAGACGGAACTGTTCAGGCTGCTGGAACCCATGTGCCTGAATTATTTTTACACAAAACCTTAAAAGAATGCCTTTCGAATCTGCAGTCGTCCGGGGCCGAAGAATTAAAACTTTGTCTGGATAATGTAAACCCTGCTGGTTCAATAATGTCTGTGCTTCAGAGTCAAAAAGAAAAGCCAGAGGGGGTAATTGCAGCCATCGGAAGTGAACGCGGCTGGACAGAAAATGAAAGGAATCTTCTTGAATCAGCAGGCTATTACAGAACTGGTATGGGACCTCGTATTATGAGAACGGAAACAGCCGCAACTGTAAGTGCCAGCGTTATAAGTGCCTGGATGGGTTGGATGGAATAGTTTTCGCCAATAGAATCAATTGGCAAAATATATTATTCTGTAATTATGAACTATATTACAGACGATTCAAAAATTCAGGGTCAACTTTTAGACCGTTTTATAAAGTATGTAAAAACATGGACAGAAAGTAACAGTGAAAAAGCTGATTCAGGTATTATTCCAAGTGAAGAAAGGGAAAGAGACCTGGCTAAGCAGCTTGCAGCAGAATTAACTGTAATGGGCTTACAGGATGTTCAAATTACTCCGGAATGTTACACCTATGCCTGGTTACCTGCCAGCAAGGGCTTTGAAAATAAACCTTCTTTCTGTCTTCTTGCGCATATTGATACAGTAGAAGAAGTTACAGGAAAAGATGTAAAACCAATAATTTATCCAAAATACGATGGCGCCGTTATAGATTTGCAATGTGGTGTTCGTCATGATCCAGAAGAAGATGAAGCTTTAGCTTTGGCCGGACAAAATCGGGAAACGATTATAACTACAGATGGAACAACCCTTCTTGGTGCCGATGATAAAGCTGGAGTTGTTGCAATTATGACTGCAATTCAGTATTTAGTTGAAAACCCAGAAATTAAGCATGGAAAAATTGAAGTAATTTTTTCTCCTGATGAAGAAACCGGGCACGGAATGGATAAGGTTCCATTAAAACTTTTAAAGTCAAAATTTGCTTACACTGTAGATGGCGGTCATATTGGTGAACTAGAAACAGAATGTTTTAATGCCTATGCCGCAAATGTTACTTTTACCGGTAAGTCTTGTCATACAGGAAGTGCCCGTAAAGGGGGGATGGTAAATGCAATTTTTGCCGCAAGTCATTTTGTTGAATCCCTTCCTGTAAAGGAACGCCCGGAAACAACAGATGGTTACCAAGGATTTATCGCACCAATGGATATTACCGGCTCTATAGAAAAAGCTACAGTTTCCCTGCTGCTCCGCGATTTTACTACAGAAGGAATAGAGTGTCGTATAGAAAGTGTAAAAGCTCTTGCCGAAGCTGCATCTCTTTCTTTTGGTGCAAAAGTAGAATATGCATTCAAGGAACAGTACAAAAATATGAAGTCTGTCCTTGATAAGAATCCTTCAGTGGTAGAAAATCTTCTTGCTGCTTACAAAGAAAGCGGCGTAGAGCCTGTTTTTTCTCCGATTCGAGGAGGCACAGATGGTTCCAGACTTACAGAACTTGGAATCCCGACTCCAAACATTTTTACCGGGGCACACAATTTTCATGGCCGTTACGAATGGTGCAGTTTAAATCAAATGAGCAAAGCAACTGATGTTTTGATAAACCTTGCTCGAAAAATCGCCGATTGTTAAAGTATACGATTGAGGGGAAAATATGCACGAATACTTAATAGAAGGCGGATTTCCGATTAAGGGAAGTATTACTGCCAGCGGTAACAAAAACTCTGCCTTACCATGTGTTGCCGCAACTCTTTTAACAGATGAGCCTGTTATTCTTCATAATGTTCCAGAAATAGAAGATATTGCCGTTATGCTGAATATTCTTCAGTCATTTGGAGCAAGGGCCACTAATCTTGGTAATCACAGCTGGAAAATCGAAGCAAAGGATATTGAATCCTGCGTTATACCTGCTGAACTTTCTAAAAAAATAAGGGCTTCAATTCTTTTTGCCGGTCCAATGGTAGCTCGATTGGGAAAGGCAGAGATGCTTCCTCCAGGGGGAGATGTAATCGGTCGACGCCGTCTTGATACTCATTTTATTGCTCTTACTCAGCTTGGCGCACAGGTAAAGGTAAACGGTCACTTTGTTTTTACGGCAAACAAATTGCGTGGAACGGATATATTCCTTGATGAATGTTCTGTAACAGCAACTGAAAACGCTCTTATGGCGGCCGTTCTTGCCGAAGGGCGAACCACAATTACAAATGCAGCTAGCGAACCACATATTCAGGATTTATGTAACATGCTGAATGCGATGGGTGCAAAAATTACAGGAATTGGTTCAAATATTCTCTATATAGACGGGGTAAAAAAACTTCACGGTTGTGAATTTGAAATCGGTCCAGATTATATGGAAATTGGTTCATACATTGGACTTGCAGCTGCTACTCACGGAAGCATTACAATCAACGGAATAAAAAACCTTGATATGCGTCCTTTAAAAGTAGGTTTTGCAAAACTTGGAATTAGTTGGCTTCAGGAAGGTGAAAGCCTTACAGTTTCTTCCGTTCAGGAAATGAAAACTAATGCAGATGTTGGTACTAAAATTCCTAAAATTGACGATTCTCCATGGCCAGGATTTCCACCTGATTTAACTTCAATTATGACTGTCGTTGCAACACAGGTTGAAGGAACTGTTTTAATTTTTGAAAAAATGTTCGAAAGCAGAATGTTCTTTGTCGACAAGTTGATAAGCATGGGAGCTCAGATAACTCTTTGTGACCCTCACAGAGCTGTTGTATGCGGACCTTCTCCACTCCATGCAGATCATTTAGTTTCTCCTGATGTTCGAGCTGGTATGGCAATGGTAATTGCAGCAATGGCAGCTCATGGTGAAAGCCGCATTTCTAATGTTTATCAGATTGAAAGAGGCTATGAAAAGCTTGTTGAACGCTTACAGAGTCTTGGCGGTCATATTAAAAAAGTAAATATAGACGAATAGGTGCATAGATGATTCAGATATTTGGAACAAAAAAATCCTTTGACTGTAAGGCAGCAGAAAGATTTTTTAAAGAACGCCGTATTAATTTTCAGTTCATCGACTTAAAAGAAAAGGAAATGAGTCCTGCAGAATTTGAAAGCGTAGTAACTTCTATTGCCCGCAAAGAAGGGAGCCGGGATTCAGCGCTTGAATTATTAATCGATAAAAAGTCAAAAGACTATGCCTCTATTGCATATCTAGATGATTCAGAAAAGGAGTCTAAACTTTTTGAAAATCAGGCTTCTATGTTAAAACTTCCTGTTTGCAGAAATGGTAAAACGGAAGCTACTTGTGGAATGCAAGAAAAAATCTGGGAAAACTGGAAATAAATAAATTTAAATGGAGTAAAAAATGCCACATATTACAATTCAAATGTATCCTGGTCGTGATGAAGATACAAAAAAGAAGCTGGCTGATGCAATACTTGAAACAGCTTCTAAAGAATTAAATAGGGGAAAAGAACATTTTTCTGTAAGTATAGTTGATGTTCCTCAGGATGAATGGAAAGAAAAGGTTTATGACAAAGTTTTAGCTGATAAAAACACTTTCATAAAACCTGGCTATGAAATGTAGTAGAAATTATTATGGAAGAAAGACAAGTTAAAATTCACGGAATTTACCGTCACTTTAAAAATAAATACTATATTGTAGAAGATATAGCTTATCATTCAGAAACAAAAGAAGAATATGTTGTCTATCGTAGATTGTACGGTGATTCTTCTTTGTGGATTCGTGAAAAGAAGATGTTTTTGAGTGAAGTTGATCACAAAAAATATCCTTCTGTACAACAAAAATGGCGCTTTGAATTAGTTGAAGAGTTTGAAGTATAAAAAAAGCCGTTTGATTTGCAATTAGTCAAATCAAACGGCTTTTCTGCTTTATAAGTAAATTAGAACTTAGCTGTTCTCTGTCTTACTCTTTCTATATCTTCACAGATGCCTGAAATCGAAGAACCGTTAAAAAACAAGCCGAAAGGGTTGTTTTAGGTTCATCGAAAGAACGGCACCGAGGACGATTTATCGTCCGAGTTGTAAATTAGAACTTCGCAGTTCTCTGTCTTACTCTTTCTATATCTTCACAGAAAAGTTCACGAAGGTCGTTCAAACCGAGAGCCATCAAAGCCATACGGTCAATACCGATACCCCAAGCAAGAACAGGTGCGTCGATTCCCATAGCTTTAGTAACTTCAGGGCGGAAAATACCAGAACCACCAAGCTCAAACCATCCCAGAACAGGGTGCTTGATGTGAACTTCTACAGAAGGTTCTGTGAATGGGAAGTAACCAGGAACATACTTAACTTCTGTAGCCCCCGCAATTTCAGTTGCGAACATTTTAAGGAATCCTAACAATGTGCGAAGATTTGCTTCTTCCCCAATAACAATACCTTCTGTCTGATAAAAGTCAGAAAGGTGAGTTGCGTCTACCTTGTCGTAGCGGAAACAGCGGGCAATACCAAAGTATTTTCCTGGAACTTCAGCCTTGTGAAGCTGGTGTGCAGAAAGAACTGTTCCCTGAGAACGAAGAATTAAACGGCGTGTAAATTCGCGGTCAAAAGAATAATTCCAACCACGGCTGCCAGAATCTCCCCCGTTTTCGTGAACACGAGCAATATTACTCAAATAAGGTTCTTCAATTGATTTTGCATGAGTTGGATTTTTGATGCGGTAAACATCGTGAATATCTCGTGCTGCATGGAACTGAGGCATGAACAAAGCGTCTCCGTTCCAGAATTCTGTTTCTACAAGCGGACCGTCAAATTCCTGGAATCCAAGTGAACAGAGCTTGTCTTTTACTGATTCAAGGAACTGAACATAAGGGTTTGTTCGTCCAGGAATAACACGAGCTGGCTGTAAAGCAATGTTGTATCCACGGAAAGTTCCCTTTTTCCAATCGCCGTTTGCAAGCATTTTTGGTGTAATTTCACCTATTTCATTTCCTGTAACACCGGCTTTTTCAAGAGCCTTCTTTACTTCTGCAGCTTCTGCTACAAGTTGATAAGTTACAGTTTCTCTTTCAATCATTTTAAAAGGACTGTCTGTTGCACCTCTTTTTTTTGCGAGAGTAGCAATAACATCCTGTTCTTCGTTGGAAAGATTTGCTTTATCAAGAAGGCCGTTTTCTGCAGCGATAGCTTTTTTCAAAAGTTCTGTTGTTACAGACAAACGAGAAGGAAGAGCGGCTCCTGTGTAAGAAACCTTTTTTTCTTCGTTCATTTTTAGAACGCCTTCTTTTACCAATGGACCGTAAGCGCTACCTACAACGCTGTTATCCACACCAAGAGTCTGTGCGATTTCAGGAAGAGCTCTTGCATTTCCATCTTTTAGAAGATTGATGATTCTTTCTTCTGCTGTACCTGTTTTAGATAGGGTTTTACCCATTTCTGTGATTTCAAAATAGGTGTGAGCCTGGCGACCAGTTTCTTTTAAAAGATTTTTTGCAGAAAGCCATGAAAAGGCTTGATTTGCATGTCCTTCTTTGTAGTTCAGTTCGTTGATTAATTTTTCAGAAGTAAGGCTATCCTTGTCTGAATACTTTAAAAGCACCTTAACTTCCAGAGGGTGCAAATTCTTGATGATGTTTGAAATGTCCATTTTTATATAAACCTGTGTGAATTTATCTTTAGCAGACAGGGCATTTGCCCTATCTGCCTAAATTGCCTAGCGGCTGAATTTTACGTGTGAGCTGTATTCTGCCCAGCCAATTCCACGTGAATCCTTGTAAAAACGCTCTCTGTCTTTTTCCATGTATTTGTAGTGGTAGTATTTATTTTCTTTTGTAAAGTCTTCGAGACAACCGAGAACTGCATTCATTGCCTTTCCAGGATCGTATGTTACGTACATTGTTGTGTAATAAATACGCACTTCATCTACCATTGGAATGTACTTGATGCGAATTTTACCGGTTTTGTCTTCTTTATCCAAGTGCTGGTTTTCCGGTGTATATTCCCTTGCTGATAAATCTACTTTTACTTCATCATCTGGGAGGGCAGAGACATTTGACTGTGCAAATGCATGACCAGTAATTACAAAAAGTAGTGAAAAAATTATTGCTAATGATTTTTTCATAGAGGCCTCCTTAGAAATTCAATTTAGTAAATTGAATACTTAATTATTCTATCCGTTTCTAGGAAAAAATCAAGTTCAACCATATATTGTCCTTCTACTATCCCGATTTTTGGCTCTTTTCTTATGATAACTTTTCCGCAGATTTCTTTAGGTTTGTTCTTTAAAATTGCTCTATAGTGACTTCTTATTGCATCCTTTAAGGAATTTTTTGCCGCTTCTGTAATTCCATCAAATCCGCTGGAAATTTTTCCTTTGCCGTAGCCCTGAGCTTTTTCAGAACTAATAGAAGTCCACTTTTTAAAAATCCACTGTAGATTTTCAGAACGGTCAAAAGTGGCCCAGCAGTGAATTTTGTTATCCTGAATCCATGGTTTTTCGTAAATTATTTTGCCGTCTTGGGCGCTTAATTGTTTTATAGGATTGATTTCGAGAATTTCTTCAACATTTCTTTGTTTGTCGTAAGGAGTATAAGAAAAACTCCATCCATAAATCATTCCTTCCAGTAAAAAAGGAGTAATTTCTTTAATTCTTTTTACAGAATAATCCCATTGTCCGGATTTTGTGTCCTGGGCTTCTTCCAGTCCCGGGTATGCGTCTAATTCTGCCCATACGTGAAGTTTTATGCTGCGTAAAAAATCATTTTCCTGGCCAAAAGATGCAGAAATACAAAAAGAGACTAGTAAAAATATTGCGATTATTTTAAATAAGCGTTTTTCCATATTTTAAAAGGATTGATTCCCATTCGAATTTGAAAGTAAAGAAAGGCACATAAAAATCCAAATAAATGGGCATAATGTGCTATGTTTGATTTATAACCTGCAAGCTGGCTAAAAACTTCTATGGCAGCGTATAAAATCACAAGTAGTGGAGAAGGTATTGGGAGAAGTCCCCATATGTATAATTTTGCACGGGGGAAAATTACTGCATAAGCGAACATTATTGCAAAAAGAGCTCCACTTGCACCCATGAGAAAAACAGAATAAGTTCCTTTTAAATAATAATAAAGGAGCGAAAGCAGTCCGCTCACGATGCCGCAGATGAAATAGAGTAAAAGAAATTCTTTTGAGCCAAGGGCCTTTTCTACTGTCATTCCAAAGAAAAATAAACCAATCATGTTTGAAAAAATGTGCATAAAATTTCCATGAATGAACATATATGTAAAAATCTGCCAGTACATGTGCCCTCTAAAAAATAAATCAGGGCATATAGAACAGTATATTTTCACTTTTGGAAAAGACTGGGTCAGAAAAAAGATTAGAAAATTGACCAGAATCAAAATCAAACTTGCAGAGAAAAAAGTGTACTTAAAAGGTTTTCTAAGAGGATTATTCATTGGCTCTTATTTTATTTATCATCTGGGTCTGACACAAGTGATGGAGGAGCATAAGTTACGCGGTTTCTTCCGTTGTGTTTAGACATATAAAGTCCCTGATCAGCCTGGTTTACGAGTTTTGCAGGAATTAAAATAGGATTTGTTTTATGATTAAACACAGAAACTCCTACCGAAATTGTTACATTCATGCGTTTTTCGTTGAATATGAAATCATGACTTTCTATGCTGGCTCTTATTCTTTCTGCAACCATAATAGCGTCGTCTTTATTTGTTTCATTAAGAAGAACTGTAAATTCTTCTCCTCCGTAACGGCTGGCAAGGTCAATTTCCCGTAAGTTTGACTTTATCAGGTGAGCAACTTCTTTAAGAACATAATCCCCACATTCGTGACCGTAAGTGTCGTTAAAATGCTTGAAAAAGTCGATATCGAACATAAGAACAGAAAGAGGCTTCTTTTCTGTCATAGCCTGATCAAGTTTTTCTGTGAGTGCATTAAAGAAGAAGTATTTTAATTTTAAGCCCGTCATCATATCTGTGGAAGAGCGTTCAATCATTGTAGTGTTATTAATTGCAATAGAAGCTAATGAGGCAATATTTAAAACTAGATTTTTTTCGTAATCTGTGTAGGCAGAATCTGCATTTGGTTCAAGGATAAATCGTTCTCCAAGAAAAAGAATTCCGTTTATATGATTTTTAAGAATCAGAGGAATAATAAGAGTTGGTGCAAGTTGTTTAAAAATATCGCAGGCTGCAGAGTCAGGACATTTTTTCAGAAGGTAATCAAGGGTAACCGGCTGTTTTTCTTCTGTAAGACAGTTTACGATTGGGTCATTAGCCTGAATAACAAGTTTTTTGTTTCCAAAAAGTTGTACGGCATTCTGTTTAGTTTCAAGAGTAAAGGTTTCCGAATTTATAAAGTCCAGTACAAAAATTCCTGCATCTGTTACATGCATCTGGGCCATACAGAAAAAAACGATGGATTCCAAAAGTTTTGAACCTTCGATTGTTGAGCAGAAGGAACGGGAAATATCCAGCAACTGTTCAAGGTCATAGATGCGCTTTTCGTATTCAGCGGAAATATCTTTAATTGTTCTTCTTTTCTTTGCCATAAACCGCTCCATTAACCTGAAATGATTGCGTAGTTTTTCATAATTTCAAAAAAGATTGCCCATTTAGGAAACTGTCTTTCCAAAATATCTGTGTTTTCTTTGTTTCTTGAAGAGAACATAAGAACTTTCAGATTTGAAATGATTTCACTAGTAGGCTTTTTTGAATCCGTAATTAAACCATCAATATGTTTCGAAAGTTTGTTTAAACTATTTATTTCTCGGCTAATTAACCTGTTTGCTTGAGAGTTTATATTTGTAATCATTAATTCTAGTTTTTTGTAGAATTCAGGATCGTTGTGGCCATCGCGTAAATATCCGTCAATCATTGCAACATCATTTGCTTTTCCTGAGCCAAATGAATTTTCAAATTCTTCCAGGTTAGTAAATGTTTCCAGTGCTGCATAAACATCGGCTGCAAACTCTGTTTTGTACTGGGAATTGTTAAAAAATCCTTCGATAACGATATTGTTCAAAAGAATGCGAATTGGTTCTGTAAAGAATATTGAAAGAAAAGTCTTAAGAATCTGCATTGGCATAATCCATGCAAAAGTCATCTGAGAATTCTTTAAGAGCTTATCATTTGTTGTGTTGTTATAACCTTTTAATGAAAGCAATTTTGTTTCTCCGAAAAGACTTGAAAGTTCATCGTTAATCTTTTCGTCTTTCATTTCGGTTTTAATTCTCTGTTCATCAGATTTAAATTTAGTCTGCATCATTTCCATGAAGTGCTTACGGGCAGAATCTTCATAGCGCGCTGTTCTTGGTGCATAGTTAAAATCAGCTTTTCCATACTGAATAAGCTGTTTCAGAGCTTCTGGCGTTATAATGTGACGAATTACATAGGCAATCTTTTTTAAGTTTTCCGCAAGAGGTCCTTCGCTTACAGCCGAGCGACTGTCGCCGTATTTTAAAGAATAAAGAGCATTTAAACCGTTTAAAGTGCTGTTTGTAATGTTGAGCCCGCTTAAAACGTAGTAAAGGTCTTCAAGAATATTCAACACTTTTGCAACAGGGGTATCTTGGAATGAAGGTTTGTACTGCATGTCGGCAGAAATAAAGTTTGAATCAAAAATTTGAAGTATTGTTATAAAGTTAAATTTAGTAAGATCTGCAAGTTGTCTTAAGGTGTTCAAGTCTTTGTCAATTTTTGCAAAGGTCTGACTGCCAAGTTCATGGAGAATTTTTTCCATAGTTTTGTGCTGATGGTCAAAAATCTGTGAAATTGTCATTGCAGTGTTGTCTAATTGAGCCTTACGTCCTTCATAAGAAAGGTTTTCTACTGCTTTTTGATTTTCGATTGTAAAACCGGTCATTACAAGTTGAGCTTCGTATCTTCTGTTTCTAGGAACATCAGGTCCGGCAATTGTAGAATACATAAGCTCATTTATAGGCTTTGTGTTTATATATAGAATTCTAATAGCTTCTGCAAAGTTAGGTAGTAACTTTCCGTTTTTAAAAATTGCAGGTTGAATGGAAGAAAGTTCTTTTTCGCATTTCTTTAACTGTATTTTTTTTTGGACTTCTGGAGAATTCTTGTTGAACAGAAGTTCAAAAAAATCTGTTATCGCCTGTAAAAAACTCATATAAATAGAAGTTTAATAGTTTTATAAATATGCGTCAAATATTTCATGGTAATCTGCAAGAGTATTTGCGTGAATTGTCTTTGCTCTGAGCTCTGCTCCGCCTTCAATTCCTTTTGAATAGGCACAGAATCGCTTTCTCATTTCCATGCAGGCGTGTTTTTCATTCGTATCGGAGATTAAAAGCTCCAGTTCCTTAAAAGCAGTGTTTAAGCGCACAGAAGCAGGAATATCTTCGTAGCTTCCATTTTTTAGAAGATTGATTGTTTTTGTAAAAATAAAAGGATTACCCATTGCGCCCCGGGCAAACATTACTCCGTCGCAAGCTGTTTCTTCCAGCATTCGTTTTGCATCTTCCGGTTTGAACAAATCTCCGCTTCCAAATACAGGAATTTTCCCGTTTACAAGTTGAACAAGAGCTTTTAATTTTGACCAGTCGGCAAAGCCTTCATAACCTTGAGTCCTGGTTCTAGGGTGCATTGTGATTGCGTCAGCTCCGTTTGCAAGTGCGGCTCTGGCAGCTTCTTCCCAGGTAATTGTAATCGCATCCCAGCCGGATCGAATTTTTACAGTTACAGCTGCCTTGTCGCCAACTGCATTTTTTACGGCTGCAAGAATTTTTCCAAGTCTTTCTGGGTCTCGGGTAAGGGCAGAGCCGGCGCCTGTTTTTATAATTTTTGGAACCGGACAGCCACAGTTTATATCGATTACTTCGCAGTGAGTTTTTTCTACGACGATTTTTGCAGCTTGAGCCATTACATCTTCTTCACCGCCAAAAATTTGCACAGCATAAGCCTTTTCATTAGGAGCTCTTGCCATTAGTTCTTCTGTTTTCCAGTTTCCACGGACAAGAGCCTCTGCACTAACCATTTCTGTATAAGTAAAGGCAGCTCCTTCTTCTACGCAGATAGAACGGAAAGACCTATCGCTATAACCTGCGACAGGTGCTAAAAAGAGATTACCTTTAAGTTCTGTTTTGCCGATTTTTACCGGATGGTACAACATATTATTCTGGCAACTTGAAGATTTTGCAGCTGTTTTTCCATAGCTGTTCAGCAAGTTTTTCTAAATCCATATCGAGCATTTCCGCAAGGAATTTAGCTGTAGAAGTAAGATATGCCGGCATAGTTCGCTTTCCTCGGAATTCTGCAGGAACCATAAATGGACTTTCTGTTTCAATAAGAACTCTATCCAAAGGAATGTTCATAATAGTTTCGTGAAGGTTTCTTGCATTTCTGTATGTAAGATTTCCAGCGAAAGAAAAGTATACATTCATATCAAGGCATTTTTTTGCATATTCAGCATCTTCTGAATAGCAGTGAAAAATTGCACCTGAATCTGGAATGCGTTCAGAAAGTACATCATAAATATCTTTACCAGCATCTCTGTTGTGAATAATAACAGGGAGCTTGTGCTTCTGGGCTATTTCAAGCTGAGTGATAAAAAGTTCTATCTGACTTCTTTTGTCACCAAATTGTTTAAAGTAGTCCAAGCCAGTTTCGCCTACTGCTACGACATTTGGATTTGAAAGATATTTTTCAATCTTGTTAACATAGTCGTCTCCAGGATTTGTAACTTCTGAAGGACCTACTCCAACAGCGTGGTAAATTCCTGGAATTGATTTTAAATTAGGATAAACCTTTTCAAAATCGTGGAGGCTGTTATTTATGCTTATTATTCGTGTAACTCCAGCTTGCTTAGCTTGCTGAATTACACGTAATTGTTCTATAGGATCATCGTATATAAGCCCGATGTGAGCGTGAGTATCAAAAAATTGCATGGCTTTCTTCCAAATAGATAGTGTAAAGACAGGTTTGAGCTAAAAAATTGCTCAATGTCTTGAAAGGAAAGATGTTTTTTTTGTCCCTTCCTACCGATAAAGATAATATAGGTTTTTGGAGTTGTCAACAATTGCAAATTCGAATGTATTATTTTCATTTTTGCTCTTATTTTTTGCCTGTGTTTGACATGTTTTTAGACACTATGTTATAGTGTAAGCTAGTTTTGCATACTCTTAGTTTTATTATTTTTTAGGAAGTGAAATTTGGCAAAATCACAGAAATACAAAAGAATAGAAAAAAAGATTGCATCTAATCTGCATACAAGATTTATTGCGTTTTTTAAAACTATTGGTGCTTTTTTTCTTAGAGTTTTTAAAGTATTTGACAGCAAACTTACAATAATGATTGTTCCTCATTCGCAGAGTAAAGTAATAAATTTTCAGACAAATGTTTTTGCTCTTTGTTCAGGACTTGTCCTTTTAATAGGAATAGTTGCTTCTTTCTTCTATTTTAATCGTCATGCAGTATTAGCAAATATTGAAATTTCTTCTTTGATGAATAAAAATCGCGAAACCTTAGCTAGTCTGGATGAACTTCGTGACGAAAACACAAACCTTTTACAGGCTGCAAAAAGATTTCAAACTTCACTTTCGCAGAGTCTTGCTCTTCTAGGCCTTGATAAAGACAGTAATGTAACACAATCTTCTATGAATAACGGAGACCTTTCTTCTCTTTTCAGTTCAAAGGACCCTTCTACGGGGCTTTCAAGAGAGTCTTCAGATATCCGTTCATTAACAGCTTATCTTGAGGATGCCGTTCAGCCTATCGAACAGATTGGAAAAATGCTGGATAACCAAAGTTCACTTTTCCGTGAAATTCCTAACATTTGGCCGGTAACTCATCCTAATGTACATATTTCACAGCAGTTTGGACCAACAATTCACGCTATTACCGGACAGTGGTACATTCACAAGGGAATTGACTTTTCTACCTGGAGAAGTGGAGACCCTATCATGGCGACAGCAAACGGACAGGTAGTAACAGTAGGTTATGATGCTAGTTTTGGTAACTACATTATCATTCGTCATAAACACGGTATGTATACTCGTTACGCACATATGTCTGCAACCCGAGTAAAGAAAGGTGAATTTGTAAATCAGGGACAGGTAATCGGTTATATCGGAAATACTGGTGTTACAACTGGACCTCACCTTCACTATGAAGTACACATTGGTTCAGATGTAGTTGACCCTGGTAAATACATCAACGTAAAATTATCAAAATAAGCAAGTAGAAGAACGATGGCATTCAGAGCAGACGATATTTCAATCAATACATTAGTAGGAAATGGCTCATTTATCCAGGGAAACTTGAAGGTAAATGGATTTATTCGTATTGATGGAGATATTGACGGAGACCTGGAAACTGATGGTGCAGTTATTATCAGTGAAAGAGCGAGAATCCAGGGAAATTTGGTTGCGAAATCTGCAATAATTGGTGGTATAGTTTTAGGTGACGTTACTGCAAAGGAAGGCGTAAAACTTCTTTCATCATCTGCGGTAATCGGTAATATAATCACTAAAAAAGTTCAAATGGAAGATAAAGTTATTTTCCATGGACACTGTATATCTATAGAAGATGAAGCTAAGTTTGAAGAAGAATCAAATAAATTCCTTCAGGCTAAGGCAATCAGGGATAAGGCTGTTCTTTTATGAATACTCTAGATTCCTTGAATTCATCACTGTATTTTTCTGCAGCAGCTACGGCGTCGAAAGAAAGTCAAAAAAGTCAGGATAAAGAAAAAATAACAAAATCGAAAAAGTCTGCATTTAATTCAATGGTTGAAAAATCGCAGGAAATGGAAAGTTTGGCCAGTGCCGGGCTTCCTCCTGAAATTGCAGGCCTTGAGATTGAAGAAGCTGTAAATTACCTGAAAGATGCGGTTGATCTTGCAGCAGAAAAATTAGAAGAGAATATGAGTTCTGAAAATTTTAAAGAATTCAGAAAGTCGGTGAGTCAGTTTATAAAGTATGTTCAAAAAAACAATTACGAAATCAAAACCCGCAAACGTTTTGGCGAACGGCATGTAAAAACCGTTTTTTTTGAAGAACGGCGAAAAAAAGATCCTTATGTTCAAATTCATATTATTGATCAGGAACTTGATAAACTTGCTTCTATGCTTTTGCAGAAACATGCCGACAAAATTCAATTCATGAGCAAAGTTGACGAAATTAAAGGGCTTTTGGTGGATTTTTTGGCAGTTTGAACTATAATTTAGGGTGCTTATGAGTGATATTTTTGAAAACGACATAGAAGATGAGAATATAAATCTTTCCTCTTTAGAAGATTCAGAATCGGCAGATAGCGATGAAGAATTAGTTTTTGACACTCCTCTTTATTGTTTGCGTTTGGATTATTCCTGTGAAAATATATATGCCCGCAACGAGAAAAAAGTTGACGTTCGTGTCGGCGAAAAAGTTATTATACCTACTCGTTACGGAAAAGATATGGCACGTGTTACTGGTCTTTCAAAAAAGCCTATGGGCGTAAAGGCTGGTGATGTGGTTGTTATCGAACGAAAAGCTAGTAAAGAAGATCTGGCAAAAGCTGAAGATTACGCAGTTAAAGAAAAGGATGCCTTTAAAGTATTTAAAGAAAAGGTAGCTCTTCACAAACTTGATATGAAGCTTATTACGGTTCACTTTTTAATTGATGAGCCAAAGGCATTGTTTTTCTTCAGTTCCGATAACCGTGTTGACTTCCGTGAACTTGTAAAAGATTTGGTAAGCGTATTCAAGATGCGAATAGAGTTGCGTCAGATAGGTGTGCGCGATGAATCTCGTATTGTTGGTGGTCTAGGAGTTTGCGGTCGACCTTTCTGCTGTCATTCTGTTAGTGATAAATTGCGCCCAGTTTCTATAAAAATGGCAAAAGATCAGAATCTTTCTTTGAATTCATTAAAGATTAGTGGTCAGTGTGGAAGACTTTTGTGCTGCCTTTCTTATGAATTCGACTGGTATAACGAAGCTCGAAGAAAGTTACCTAATGAAGGAATTCATATTTACTACGACGGTACAAACTTTAAAATCACGGAAGTAAATCCAATTACTTCCATGGTTAAAATGTACGGTGACGATGGACGAATCCTTGAGGTAAATGCAAAACGGTTTGTTCGCGAAAATAATAAGTGGAAGATTCAGTAATCAGCTTATAATACAGAACATCTTTTCAGAGTCTTCCTTTAATGGGTCCAATTTTATTGAACTGTAGAAGTCAACTTTAGAAAATCCAGCCTTTTTGCTCATTTCTTCTATTTCTTTTTTTGAAATAGGGTAAAAAGGATAATGTTCGATTACATTAAAACTCTTATTTTCATCGTATTCGATTGTTTGTGTAATGTAAGCTTTTTCTTTGGAAGTAAAATCGAATTTTGTTAAAAAGCTGGCTCTGCAATTTTCTTTTCTTTCTGGATTTGTGTTATTTTTGATAAAATATTCGTAGTTGTAGAGGTTTAGAACGAGTTTTCCATTTTCACTGATTAAAGTTTTGGCTGTATAAAAGAACTCCTGAAGTTTTTCTTTGTCGTTTCCAAAAGAAATCCTTGAATCCAGGTTAAAGATTACATTGTAAAAACCTTTTCCCAAATATTTTTTGATTTCGCTGACAGAAAGCTTGAAAAATCGTACAAAGAGCAACTGGTTTCGTTTTTTCATTGTAGAGGAATCTAATAATTGTTGGCTCATTTCAATACCGGTTACATCGTAACCCTGCTTTGCCAGCTCTATGGCAAGCGTTCCTGTATTAGAGCCGATTTGTAAAAATTTTGCAGGTTCTGCAAAATCCTTTGCAACATCTTTGAAAAATGATAATTGATCTTCTGTTGCAGGAAAAAAATCATTGTAAAATTCAACAAAGTTTCTCATAGCAATACTTTTTACTTCTTTTAATATATTTTTTAAATTTTTACTTTTAAGACTGTAAAAGTATAAAAACAGATTAATTTATTTAATCAACGGATTGTAAATCTGACACATCTTCATGAGAATCTCTTTTTCTTGTTGCAGATGTAAAGAGTTTATTTAGAAGTTCTGTACAGTTTTCAACCATGATTTCATAGATTTTTGGAATTAATAATTGCTTGTTCACAGGATCAAGCCCACTTTGCCCAGATTTTGTTTGAAAAGCAAATACAAAGAGAATTCCTGATTCAACTGGGCGGGTCATGTACAAAACAGCATCGGAGCGGAATCTTAACCCGTGGATTGTAAATGCGATATCTGGAACTTTTTCGTAGTCAGCAAGGTTAAGTTGTCCTTCTGGCAGGATAACGGAAAAGTGAGATATGCTGATATCTGTAATACGATTGTGGATAACCCCTTGATTTTCAGCTGTAAACTGGAATGAACAGTTGTTAGAACAAACGGCTCGAACATTTTTACGGCGACCCATTGCCTGGTTAGCATATAAAACCTGTTCAATCAACTGGAAGTTATTCTTTTTCTGATATTCAAGCTGAATACATCCGCACTGTATACCTATAGAATAAAGGTATTGTCGTTCTAAAGCCTGTCTTTCTGATAAAGACTGGCGCTTTGCATAAAGAACTCCAAAAAGTGCATTTGGGTATTTTTCCTGCATGCCTTTTATAAGGTGAGGCCAAGAGGTTCCCTGTATTGAAGCATCTATATTGAAAAAAAGAATAGAATCCTTAAATACGGAAAGGATAATGTCTATTTTTACTTCTATCGGCAAAAAAATATCAGTGTCAATGAAGTAACATTCGTATCCGTGGATAAGATATTCTTCAAGGTATGTTTGAGGAAACAGAGTTTTATCAGGTGCTATAAAAAAGGTTTTGCGTCCTTTTATAATTTCTTCAACAAGATTATTGCTCATTTAATCTCCTGATATTTTAGAAACATCTCGTTTATATGTCGATTATACCATAGTTTTTTAAAAAGCATAAATAAAATACTTAATTACTTATATTTTTTTAGCATTGAAAATCGAGTAAATATGGAGTACAATTACATCGTGTCGACTTTATATGTAGTGGGAACCCCGATTGGGAACCTTGGAGATATTACTAACCGCGCCCTTGAAACTTTTAAGAATGTAGATCTTGTAGCGGCTGAGGATACTCGCCATACACTACAGTTGTTGAATCACTTTGAAATCCGTAAGCCTTTGATTTCCTGCCGTTCTCAAAATGAAGAAAGTGCAGCGGAAAAAATCATTTCGCTTATGGATGAAGGAAAAAACATTGCATACGCAAGTGATGCTGGAACTCCAGGGATTAGTGATCCAGGAGCAGTTCTTGCAGGGCTTGTAAGAAAAGCCGGGCATAAAGTAGTTCCTATTCCAGGACCTTGTGCTTTTGCTACTCTTGTAAGTGTTGCTGGTGCAGGAGGAAAAACTTTAACATTTGAAGGATTTCTTTCTCCTAAACCTGGTAGGCGCAGAAGTCGTTTACGGGAATTACTTGCTACAGGCGATGCAATAGTTTTGTACGAAAGTCCGTTCAGAATTGTAAAGTTGCTGACGGATATTGCCGATATAGATAATAGCCGCCGAGTGGTGGTTGGCAGGGAATTGACAAAACTGCATGAAGAAATTATTGAAGGTTCGGCAGAGGAAGTCAGAGATGATTTTTCTTCAAGAACTTCAATAAAAGGTGAGTTTGCAGTTTTCATTTCCGGTGTAAAAAAAGTTCAACTTTCTGATGATTCTACCGATAATTAAAGTGTAGAGGGGCAGGACGAAAATGATGATAAATAACATTAATGTTGAAAGAGTAAATGCTCTCAACAATGTGCAGAACACAAAACGCACAAACAACGCAGCAAAGTCTACCTTTGGCGAAGATTCAATCTCTATTTCAAAGGAAGCTATCGCAAAGGCTGATGAATTCTACATGAAACAAGTAGCTGCAGAAACACCTGATGTTCGCGCTGACCGTGTCGCTGAAGTTAAAGCTAAGTTGCAGGATCCAAACTACTTGAACAATGCAGTAATCGCATCTGCTGCCGACAAGATTATGGAAAGCTTTGGTCTTTAATCAGCCAAATTACAGAATTTATTTGCATCAAATATAAAGGACGGAATGGATTTTCCGTCCTTTTTGTTTTAATATGCCTTTATGATTGAACCACAGAAACTTTTTCAACTTTCGGGCGGACAAAAACGCAGAAAATTAGCCCTTACTTTTGGCGCTCTAGAACGGGATATTGCAGGAATTCCAGAAAAGGGAATGGAATATAATTTTAAAAATATGCCCCGGGCAGCCTATACTAAAAAAATTGCAGAAATATTGCTCCAAGATCCAAAATTACCAAAAGTGGCCTACGATGAATTGTATGCCCTTATAAATGCACCTGTTTTTGATGAAAGACGGGTTTGTAATTGTGCCAGAAATCACCTTTTAGAAATAATAGGAACCTTTCCTGCTGAATGGGATTTGGTTATTGCTCCCCACGAAAACCCTTTGCTGGAAGACGGTACTGTCAGGAAAAGAAAGTTTTATCCGGGCACAGCTGTTTATGCAGAAGATATTCGTTCTCCATTCAATTTGGGGTCAATATTCAGAACTGCAGAAGGAATGGGGGCTGAAAAAGTTTACATTTCACCGGCTTGTGTAGACCCTGAACAACCTCGTGCTGTAAGAAGTGGAATGGGATGTATCGAAACAATGGGCTGGGAACGCCTTTCTGTAGAAAATTTACCAGAAGATATTCCTGTTTTTGCTCTTGAAACAGGTGGAACTCCTATTGATGAGTTTAAATTTCCAAAAGAGGGAATCTGTATTATCGGGTCAGAAGAACTTGGAGTGAGTCCGCAGGCATTAAGAAGAGCTACATACGGAACCGTTACCATTCCTATGATAGGGCTTAAGGCTAGTCTAAATGTGGGCGTTGCTTTTGGAATTTTGATGCAGAAGTGGTGTGAATCGCTTAACAGGGATTCTGAATAATTTATAATGAATTCTGTGCTTTGAAGGCAGTTTCAAGTTTTTCGCAGATTTTTTGAAATTGCTCTTCAGTCTTTATATTCAGGGAATCTAAAATTTCATGATCAATCTGATAATATTCAATTTCGTGGTTCATATAGTGAGTCATTAAATCTGCTATGAGAATAGTAGAAGTAAGTTTTTTGTAAGCCATCGGGCAGTTTTCTGGTGAATGATGGTAGCGAATTACAGCAATGATTGTTTCCGGGAAGTTCCATTTTTCTGCAATTCTTGCACCGATTTCACCATGGTTCACGCCAGAAAGAATTTTTTCGAAAAGATCAGCTGTAATTCCTTTTGAAACACAAACTTTTTTTATGTTTTCAAGAAAGTCCGGGTGAGCTGATTCGTAAACTATTTTACCCATATCATGAAGAAGACCGCAAATATAAGAATCTTCCACTAAACTTTTATCGTCAGAACAGAAATTTCTTGCAAGATTATATGAATAAAAGGCGGTCTGGTAAGCGTGTTTCCAGAGAACTTCGTTACTACCGCCGATTTCTGCAAAGGCTTTTAGAGAACCCACTGTAAAGAGCATATTTTTGATTCCGCGAATTCCTACCATTTTTACGGCGTCTGCAATATTTTTACATGGTGTGCTAAGGGCAAAAGCTGCAGAGTTTACCTGTTTTAAAAGCTCACCGGTAAGACCTATGTCATTACTGATTTGTCTGGCAATATCAGACATTTTAGCATCTGGGTCACTAAGTAACTTGTTCAAACGGGTAATATTTTCCGGGAATTGAGGAAGATCATCTATTGATTTTTTAAACTCATGG
Organism: Treponema sp.; assembly: GCA_024693045.1. GTDB lineage: Bacteria > Spirochaetota > Spirochaetia > Treponematales > Treponemataceae > Treponema_D. Next base: position 23,496 of record JAILLQ010000054.1, on the reverse strand, counting down.
GAAATTATGTCTAAATCTGTAGCAGTTTTTGGACTCACAGGAAGAATTATTCGTGTGATTGTTTCGCCTTTTTCGCTGATAATCTGGAAATTTTCTTCGGTCATTCCGATTTTTTCCAGCATTAAAATCATAATGATGAGGCCCAGTCCAGCCCCTTCTGTGTCATCAAGAATTTGATTTAAGGCGTCATCAACGGATGTATATTGTTGAACGCGGCTCAGTTTATCGTGAATTCTTTTATATTCAAAAACAGTGAGAGGAGAGTTATTTCTAACTTCCATCTTAATCTTGTTATTTCTGAATTGAAGAACAAGTTTTACATAAAGGCCGGCTCTTTTTTGTTTTTCAAGGTAATATGCAATATTGTTCAATGTGATTCTTTTGCAGTCTTGCATACCCTGTTCATACTGTTCTGGATCATTTATATTAAGATTTTTTTCTCTGAAAAAGATTCGCTTTGTGTTTGCTTTTTTTGCGTTGATAATAAGTTCCTGCTGACAGTAGGTCAGGTACTGAATCATGTGTTCTTGTCCAAGTTCTTTTAGGAAACAGGCTAAAATATCGCCCATGTAAATTTCCATGTCATGCGGTAGGGTATAGGTAATGATTGTAAGGGGCAAACCAGAAGCGATTGCCATCTTAATTTTAGCGGTATCTACCGAGACCTTTTTTTCTGTCATTGACATTCCCACGATTCAAAAACTTTGAATTTGTAATAATTTTATTTTTAAACTCTGCACCTAGTTTATCACAAACATTATTTTTTAGAAAGTAATTTATCTATAAGAATGGGGATTTGCCCTTTTGTTTAATATTCTCTATAATCTTGTAATTACAGAGTGGAGATTTTTTTATGTGTGGAATCGTTGGTTATGTTGGAGCTTCTAATTCAGTTCCTTATCTTTTGAATGGATTAAAAAAACTTGAATACAGAGGTTACGATTCTTCTGGAATTATCGTAGGAAAGATAGAAAACGGGGAACCTAAATTTTATTTATACAAAAAGGCTGGAAAACTAAATCAGCTTGTAAGTGTTTTACCAAAGGAGTTGTCTGGTTCCTGGGGAATAGGACATACTCGCTGGGCAACTCATGGACTTGTTACAGATCAGAACGCACACCCTTTTATTTCAATGAAAGGTAAAATCGGGGTTGTTCATAACGGCATTATCGAAAACTTCATTCCTCTTCGTGCAAAACTTCAGGAAGAAGGAGTTAAATTTTCTTCAGAAACAGACTCAGAGGTTATTCCAAATTTAGTAGAACAGTATTATGAAGGTGATTTGCTTTCTGCTGTACAGCAGGCTCTTACAAAGGTAGTTGGAACATATGCTTTGGCAATTACAAGTATTGAAGAACCAAATAAAATCGTTGTTGCAAAGAGAGGTGGACCTCTTGTTATTGGTATTGCAGAAGATTCTTATTATGTTGCTTCAGATATCAATGCTATCGTTGGAAATACAAGCCGTGTAATTTATCTTGAAGACGGGGATATCGTTGAAGTTACTCCGAATGGTTTGAAATTTCCAAATCTTCAGGACAACAATTATGCAGAACGTGTTGAAGATGTAACAATTAATGCTGCCGATGTAGAAAAAGGCGGTTATGACACTTACATGGAAAAAGAAATCAATGAACAGCCTGAAAGTATTGAAAGAGCTTTTGCCGGCCGTATTGATTTGGAAAACGCTACTGCAAAATTGAGTGGTTTTGAAGGCGATATATTCAAACGCACAAAGAAAATTACTGCTATGTCTGCTGGTACAAGCTGGTATGCAAGTTATTATGGTGGTCTCCTTTTTGAACAGATTGCCCGCATTCCTGCATCTGCTGAATTTTCAAGCGAATTGCGCTATAAAAATCCAATTGTAAACGAAGATGATGTTTACCTTGCTGTAAGTCAGAGTGGTGAAACAGCTGATACAATTGAAGCGATGAAAGAAATCCACGAGAAAGGTGGAAAAGTTTTTGGTATTTGTAATGTTGTAAGTTCAACAATTGCCAGAATCAGTGACGGTGGTGCATTTATACATGCAGGTCCAGAGATTGCCGTTGCTTCTACAAAGGCTTTTTCTAACACATTGATTGTTTACTATCTTTTGGCTTTAAAGTTTGCCCGCCAGAGAGGTATGAGTCGCGAAGATGGTGCAAAGTTTATACAACATGTTATGCAGCAGCCAAGACTTGTAAAAGAAGCATTAAAAAACAGCAAAAAAATTGAAAAAATTGCAAAAAAATACAGTTCTTGCAAAGACTTCCTTTTCCTCGGTCGTGGACTCATGTACCCAATAGCTATGGAAGGTGCCCTTAAATTAAAGGAAATCTCTTATATTCATGCCGAAGCCTTTGCTTCTGGAGAAATTAAGCATGGACCAATCGCTTTGGTAAATGAACAGACACCAAGCGTTTTCCTTGTTCCAGATGATTTCCTTCGTGAAAAGGTAATTTCGAACATCAAAGAAATAAAAACTCGCAAAGGTCCTGTAATTGCAATTGGTGTTGAAGGTGACAAGGAGCTTGAATCAATCGTAGATGAATTTATTCCAGTTCCAAAAATAGAAAATCCAATTTTCTATGCATTGCCAATGGTTGCCGTTTGTCAGCTTTTTGCTTTCTATTGTGCAAAAGAATTAGGTCGGGATGTTGACCAGCCAAGAAACTTGGCAAAGAGTGTTACTGTAGAGTAATACAAAGCCATTTTACATTCTTGACCAAGCAAAACTTTTTTGGGTATAATGGAAATCCAATCGGGCCATTAGCTCAGTGGTTAGAGCAGGGGACTCATAATCCCTTGGTCCTAAGTTCAAGTCTTAGATGGCCCAAAGACAAAAAAAAGCTTTCTGTTTATGCAGAAGGCTTTTTGCTTTTAAAGCTTACTTATGCAAGAATTTCTTTACATTAGATAATAAATCTTGATAAAATATTTATATGGCAAGGTTTTTGTGTATCTGTCTGAGTTCAACTCTTCAAAGAACTGTTAATTTTAATCGTCTTAAAATGGAAGATGTGAATCGTGCTTCCAGTTATCGTATTGATGCTTCGGGAAAAGCAATTAATGCTGCCCGAGTTCTTTCCCAACTTGAGCCTTCCTGTGTAAAAGCGGTTTGTCCCATGGGAAAAGAAAACTGTTCTGTTTTTGTTCAACTTGCTATTCAGGATGGAATTGAAATTGCAGGAGTAGCTGTTCCTGGTAAAATCAGGGAATGTTGGACCCTCCTTGACCGCTCTTACAATACTACTACTGAAATTGTTGTAGATGAGCCTGTTCTTTCCGAAGATTATGAAATCCCGGAAGAAAAATTTCTTGCTCTTGTAAATGAAGAAATTCAGAAAGTTGATGCTGTTCTGCTTGCCGGAAGTCGACCTAAAGCTTATTCAATCGGGATTATGGCTTGTATTGCTAGAATTGCGGTTGATTCTAAAAAAACTTTGCTTGTTGATTACTGGGGTGAAGATTTACTAAGGACTTTAAGGGTTTGTACTCCTCAAATTATTAAAATCAATGAAAAGGAATTCTATTCAACTTTTGGCCTTTCTGAAGCTCTTGATGGAGAGCATTTAAAAGTTCAGATTACTGATAAAAGTAAAGAATTAGACAATATCATCATTATAACTCGGGGTAAAAATTCTACCATTGCAGCTAATAAGGGAGAGATTTATGAATTCCCTACTGAAAAAGTGAATCCTGTGAACACTACGGCCTGTGGGGATTCTTTTAATGCTGGTTTTCTTTACGAGTATGTGAATTTTCATAATTTTGAAGATTCTCTTGCTAAGGGAACCTGGTGTGCTGCAAGAAATGCTGAATCTGAACGGCCAGGTTCTATAATATAAATATAGCCTTGTTAATTAATATTTTTTCTCATTTATGCCGATAAGTACAATGATGAGAAATTTTCTTTTGAAAATTTGACTCATGTAAAATTCAGTTATAGAATTACTAGGAAGAATTTTTCTTCTTTGGGAGTTTCTAAATGTCAAAAAGTTTTAAAAAAGTTTTATGGGGATTTTACGCCCTTATTGTCTTTTCTGCATTTTTTTCTTCTTGTGATGTAGGTCTTGGTGAATCAGTCGATGTTATTGCACCTACAGTTTCAATAAACTATCCACCTGCTTCTGTTGTAATACGTGATGGCTTTTTGCTAAAAGGTTCATGGGCAGATGATAAAGGTGTTTTTATCGTTCAAGTAACTGTAAGAAATGATGACACGGGTCAGTCTTACGGTACTTATACTGCTGGTCTGGGACTTTTTGACCTATCATGGTCACTTAGTTTAAATAATAAAGACGAAAACGGTAATTTTCCTTTCCCTGATGGTAAATATACTGTTGATGTTGTTGCTACTGATACTTCCGGTCGAATTAGTTCTACAGCTTCAAGATCATTTGAGATTGATAATACAGCTCCAATTTTTGTGATAAAAAGTCCAGGTACATTCTCGATTTCTAATCCATCAAAATATGGTTCTATATTTAAAGTAAGTGGTTCAATTGCAGAAGCTCATACAGTAAAAGAAATGCTTCTGACAATTTACGATACAAACGGAAATAAAATTACTTCATGGACAGAAAGTAATGTAAACACTGCCGGTGGTACGAGCGTAACTTTTGCTTCTTACGATTCAATAAATACCTCTTTGTCAAATAATTATAAAGCTGTTTACAATGATGAAACAGGTGGAAATCAGTCATTCTACTGTTCTGTTCAGCTTACCGACTCTGCTGCTGTATATAACGGTTCTTCTTCTGAAGGTGGAAATACAACTTCTTCTCTTTGGGTAAATGACAGCATTTACGGTTCTGAGGCAACAACTGTTATTAATGGAAACTCTGTAAGCGCTGACCTTTTGAGCAAAAATGCTGCACACCAGTACGAAATAGGTGATTTCCTTTCTATTTATAATGGAACTTATTCTGGTAGCGGAAATGCTTCTTCTGCACTTCAGATTTTGGAAGCAACTAAAAAAGATACAACTGAAAATAAACTTGCATTCTCTTTGAATAAAGATGCAAACCCAACTTATTCATTCTTGGGATATTCATTTGTTTCTAGTGCTGCTGCAAATAAAGCTGCTAAATCTGGAGCAATAACATTTAAAGCAGAATGCGGTTTGAACGAAACTAACTTTAAACCAAAAGCAATTAAGGTTTACCTTATTGGTCCTTTCAGGGCTGATGACGGTTCTAATCCTCTTACAGCAAGTTATATTTCAAATCTTTATGAAAATGTTGAAAACTTTGTTTCTGATTCTGCTAATGCAGGTGTAGTACATACACTTTATAACGGCGAAGAAGTATATGCTTCGTCTGAATGTACTTCCGTAAGTTCATGGACTGAATCAATGGCCTTGCCGGATGAAATAGTTTCTGGCGGATATTACCTGCTTGCTGCTGCTGGAAATGATATTGATGATGTTTCATTTGTTTCGAACAATGGTTCTTCTTATGGATTTATTGGTGTAACAAGCGGTACTGCTCCAAACGTAATAATAGATAGTGCTGGCGGAAAAACTTTGGAAACTGCCGTAAATACTGATTACAATACTTTGGAATTCTTAAATGTAGCTGGTAGTGTAAAATCAGACGAATCTAATATCTCTAGAGTTTCTTATGAAGTAACTGTAAAAGATTTGGGTGATGGTTCTACAGTTGGTATTATTAATGGGGATGCAAACTGTGTTCAGGATTTGTATGCCAACAAGGAAATTGATTTTACATTTGATGCAAGAAATGGAAACTGGACAGAAGATGAAACTTATCTTGCAAATAACGGCGCTTTGGATGCCCGTGACATAAGTACACTCAATGGAAAACGCTTGAGTTATACAGTAGTGGTTTCTGGTCTTGATGTTACATCTGCAACAGGAAAATCAAACTTTACTGTACAAGTAGATAAATTAGCTCCTGTTGTAACTATTAATTCGATTACACCTCTTGCAGAAGAAAAAACTGTAAATTCTGTAACAAAGAAATGTGTAAATGGAATTATTACTGTAGTTGCAAAAATTGCAGAAACAAGTTTGGATAGTGTATCTGTAATTGCCAGCACAAACACAGGCCTGGATAATGAAAAAAATATCAAAATCGATGTAAGTGAACCAAGTTCTCCTATTACAGTTAAGTTTGATTCAAGAAGATTAGACGATTGCAGTGACCTTTCTGTAAAGGTTATTGCAAAAGATAAGGCTGGAAACGAAGGAAGCCTGTCAAATACAGAATACTATATTGACCAGTCAACAGATATTCCAAAAATAAAACTTGCAGGAGTAACTCAGACTCTAACAGATGCTTCTGCCATCACACTTGGTAACAACCTCTTTGGTATGGGTAACAATACTCTTTACGGAACAATTTCTGATGATGACGGACTTTATGATATTAAGATTTACTATAGCGATACAGATAAAACTTTTGACGATGCAGTCTTAAAAACTCATATTACAAGTGAAACTCTTGCTTCTAAAACGATTTATTCCTTAAATGAAGATATTTCAACTTGTGGAGCAGGAAACCACAAACTCTACATTGTTGTTGAAGATATTTCGACAAGCCTTAATTCAAGTGGGGATGTAGTTGACTGCCATAATACAAGTGGTACAGAAAATTCAAGTGAAAATCCTTATGGCATGGTATTTGCTTACGACAACGACCTTCCTGTAATTTCTGTTTCTGGAATTATAAAAGGAACTGATTCAAGTGCAGCGGCCGATTCTTATTCATTAGGAATGTGGCTTCCTAAAGATTTTATCGTAAATGGAACTGCAGTTGATTCGAGCGGAATTGCAAAAGTCGTTTTGAAAGAGCAGACAAGTCCTCTTGGAAGCGGGGCTGGTACAAGCACTACAAATCCATACTCTTGGACAGAAGCTCTTACAGATCAGACTGATACGGCTACGGGTGGAACAAGCAGAATTTATGTTGCATACGATATCTACGGCCGAAGCTCTGAATGTAAGGTTACTTATAATATAGACAGTACAGCTCCTATATTTAATCCAGAATACATTACAGTAAAGGGAATTTCTTCTTCAGTAGAATATACTGCTTCCCTTTCAAATGTTCTTTCTGCAGGTACATGGTTTAACAGTAATGCTGTAACAATTACCGGTACAGTTTCAAATGATACAAGTCAGACAAATTACGGTTTGGTTGAAGCTAACCTTGATACAATTTCTGTCAGCTTGAATGGAAATAGTTCTGTTGCTACTCCAACAGTTTCCGATGGATTTAGCATAACTTTAGCATTCCCTGAAGGAGATGCAAGTGATGCAAGTAAAAAAGCTACATTTAGCATGACCGATACAGCAGGTAATGCGGCAACTCCTTTAACCTTTGGTTTGAAGGTAGATGTAACAGCTCCTGCAGTAACAGCAATTTCTGCCAGTGACGAATACATTACAGCTACTGAAAGCATATCAGGGCAGACTGTTTCTGTTACTGCAAATGACGCATTGAGTGGTATAAAAGAAGTTGCAATATACAAGGGAACAACAAAACTTGCAGCAACAAGCAGTGGAACAGAAGGTGTTTATACTCTGACAATTCCAGAAACATATCTTACACTTGGAACAAACAGAATTACAGCTTATGTTACAGATAATGCAGGTAATGTAAATTCAGAAAAATATGTTGATATCATTCTTGACCAGGAAGCTCCTACTGTTGCTGCGGACTGGACAGACGATAACACAAGTGATGTTAGTACATGGCTTAAGAGTAGCACTTACACATTTAAAATACCTCTTTCTGATACATATGACAAAACAAATAATACTGCAGTAACAGGAACAAGTGGCATTGCTTCTGTAAAGATGACTATTGTTGATAGAAGTGGAGTTTCTACAGAAGTAGAAATGAATGCTGGTGGTAAATACGATAGTACAAAATATGATGATCAGTATGTATGGTACAAAACAACGCAGACACTTTCAGAAGGAACTAATACAGTTACAATTAAAGCAACAGACGGAGTTGGAAATGTATACACTCATACAAAAACATATACATTAAAGATTGACTCTCAGATACCTACTCTTACAGTAACTTCTCCGGCTTCTGTAGCTAACTATTCACAGTCTGCTCTTACCTTTGGTGGTAAAGTTTATGATTTGAACTTCACAGCTCTTAAAGTTCAATACAAACGAAAGTACGCAAGTTATGATTCAACAAACAAGAAGACTGTTACAACAACGGCTGGAAGCGAATCTGATAATTACATTGTAACAGAAAACATTGTTGTTTCCGGGGCTACAAGTGCAGAAACTGACTGGTCTTGGACAATGCCTGGTGACGGAGATTATACTTCTATCAAGTTCATTGCCTATGACGCAGCTGGAAACGAAAATGTATCTGATATATATTCGACAATTGTGGATACTCAGCAGCCTCTTGTTGTAAATGAGTCAACTTCAACAGCCTGGACTTCTAACAACAGTCCTTCATTAAGATTGCTGGTTGGTGACTGGGGTTCTGACGGAACAGCATATTCTAGTGGTGTAAAATCTATTACATACACAGGAATTGGTTCTGGTGGTAGTATAGATAGCCGTGGTGCTCTTACTGCAAAGGCTGATGATTCTGATGGTAAGAAGATTTATTATACATATACAGCCGACTTCCCTAGTCTTGAAGACGGATCCCATTCTGTAACTGTTCTTGTTACAGATGAAGCTGGTAATTCGACAACAAGTGCTAATATTGCAACTTATAATATTGATACGGTTTTGCCTAGTGTTACAGCTAGTCTTAACATTAATGGTAGAACCCTATACAAGCGAACAGCAAGTGATACAACTACTTATTATGCAGTTACTTATTCTGCCGATGATAACCCTAATTCAATCAGTGCAGTAAGTGGTATAAAGAGTCTTTCTGTATTAAATGCAAGTGGAAGTTCAATTTCTATTTCTACTTCTGAAGACGGCTCAAACTCTGCAGAAAGCATTACTCTGTCTTCGGAAACTGGTGTAACTTCTGTTTCTGACGGTACTTTCTATATACCGGCGACAGCAATTGCTGAAGGAACAAATGTATTCAGCGTTACAGTTACAGATTATGCTGGAAATAGTGGAAAATGTGATCTTACAATTCACTATGACACTACAGCTCCTGTTGTTTCTTATTCTACTCCTTTGTCAGGTGCAACTGTTTACAAAAAAATCGATGTTACTGGAACTGTTACAGATGCTGCTAAGATTTCTGCTTCAGGCTACGAAAGTGGAGTGGATTCTTTAGTAAAGGTAGAATACATTTCTTCTTCTGGAACACCAGACTGGTCAAGTGCAACAGTTCTTACAGAAGGCACTGATTATACTTCTGTTACAGGTCCAGATTCTTCCGGGGTTTGGACATTGAATGAGCTTGATACAAGTTTAATCGATAATTCCGCTAGTGGAACGGCATATAATTACTATATACGCCTTGTATTCCAGGATACATACGGAAATAAAAATGCTGATAACGGTTTGCTTCTTGCAATAAACCAGGATGCTGACCGCCCTGTAATTTCTCTTACTACAATTTCTAGCATGGATGAAGTTATTTCTGCCAGAACAATTTACGGAAATGTAACAGATTCTGATGGAAGTCTTCAGAATCTTTGGGTAATCGATTCTTCTAAATTTGATTCATCTGCTTCTTTCTCTGATGGAGTTCCTGTAACTACAGGTGATAATGCTTGGAAAGAAATAGGAAATCTTTCTACAAGCGGTTCATGGAGTTACAATCTTGGTTCAACTTCTTCAGAATCTGATGGCTCATACAGCCTCTATTTTGCAGTAAAAGATAAAAAGGGTGATATTTTCTATACAAACACAGGTAATAGCGATGCTGACAAACTTAAACGTCCAAAACTGGCGTTTAGTGGAGTAGAAGTTAGCAATGCGATTGATAACAATACTGCTCTTACATTCACGGTAGATACAGTTCCACCAAAAATTACGATGTACACTGCGAATTCAGAACTTGCTGCAGATGCTGTCGACTCAAATAATAATACAGCATGGACTGCAGCCGGTCTTCTTCTTGGTGGAAGTCAGAATGAGCTTTATATAAAACTTGAAGTAATAGAAGACAACTTAACAGATACTACAACAGTTCCAGGTCTTACAATTGCGGGGCAGACTGTTACTCCAACATTAAGAACTACTGTAACAGGTTCTGGAACATCAGCTTCGCCTTATATTTATTTGCTTAATGCAATCACTTTGGATTCGGCTACTTATTCAAGCCTGGAAGGTTCAAAATCTGTGATGGCAACTTTGTCAGATGATTCAGGTCAGGAAGGTCAGGGGGCAACAAATATTATCCTTGACTATACAGCTCCGGAAGTTTCTATTATTACTCCAACAGCGACAATTTCTGATGCTGTAATGGCAGCTACTACAGTTAAGGGAACCGTAGCGGATACATATTCTTCTATTTCAAAACTAGAATATGTAATTCCTCTTACAAGTGAATCTTATACAGCTACTTCGAGCAACTGGACTAGTGTTTACACTTCCGGTTCTTCATGGGAAATTTCCTTTACATCTGGTTCTGCAGAATCAATAGACAGTTTGTGTTACTATGGAGCAAACTACTCTAATTATAAGGGTGCAAAAGAAGTTTCTACGGGACTTGGAATTTATCGTATTCCTTTCTGGTTCCGCGTTACAGACAGCGTAGGAAATGTTGGCGTAATTTCTGTTGATTCAAGTAATGAACCTCTGAATTATGTCTATGTTGACCCAGAGGGAGGAAAACCTAAGGCCTGGATAAATGCTCCTGAAACAGGAACTGTTACAAGTGGAACTGTTACTCTCTATGGTGGAGCAAGCGACAATGTAAGCGTTTCTAAAGTTTGTGTTCAGATTGATGCCGACGGTGATGGTGATATCGATGAAAATGACTACAGTGTAATTGCAATAGATTCAAGTGCTTATTGCACAGGAACTTTAGTGGCTTCTTCATCTTCTGGTGCAAATGACTGGTATATCCTTGCTGAAGGAACAAACAGTTGGAAGTGTCCTATTGTAACTGGAAATATTGGAGCATACTCAGGTACGGCATATACTGCTGCTACTAGCCCTTATGGAATAGCTATTGAAAGTGGTAAAAAATATCTCTTTGCAAGAGTTCGTGCTATCGACGGTGATGGAAATACCCGAACATACACAGATTGTAATGCAATCGTAATCGATTCAACGGTACCTTGGTTTACAGATGTAAAGGTTTGCCAGTACGGTTCTTCTTATGTTGATGTAAATACAGATCCAGACCTTTCAAGCGTTTCTGCAATAAGTGAACGAGAATACATTTCTGGAATGTACTTGAGCGATGTTACAAGTTCAACTAATGGATACTGGTACCTTGTTGCCACAGTTCAGTCTAATTCAGATATTACTTCAATTACTTCTGCAACACTTTCGTCAACAAGCCAGACTGTAATTGACCTTTCAAAAGACGGAAAAACTTCTTATGTTTCTGAAAGTACAGTAGTAGCTCATGCAGTGAAGAATTCTGCTACAAAATACATCCTTACAATACCTCTTGAAACAACAAGTTCTGGTGTAATTTATGCTGAACTTACTGCAACAAACGGGGTAGGTAACGGAAATCAGACTATAAAAATCAATATTGACTCAACATCGCCTTCTGTTTACAACACAAGTGGTTCAGAAATTACAACAACAACGGATTCTTTGCGCCTAAAGAGTCAAAGTAAAGTTGTAGGAGTAAATGGAACCGACAACAGCACAACCTATTCTACAATAGAAAACAGTGACGGTTACTTTACATTCGGCGATACAATAAATGAAGCTGGTTCCGGTTTGCTTTATCTTGCATTCTGGTTCAAAAATACAAGTGCATCTTCTGTATACGACCCAATGCTTTCTAAAAGTGCTTCATCTTTTGTAGATTCAGCTACAAATGGCTCTGTATATCTGAACAGTGAAAAGTTGCCTGCTCTTTATTTGACAGGAGTAACTCGAGCTTCTGAATACACCTTTACTTCTGCTTCTGTATCCGGAAATGCACACGTTCGAGTTGGAGGTCTTGTAAAAATCGCCGGAACTTATCGCCGCATTTCTGCAGTATCCGATGGCACTGTTACATTTAGTCCTTCGGTTTCTACTTCATTTACAACAGTAGAAGTTATTTATGCCCAGGTTGTTGACCACATGATTAGCGAAACCTTTGGCGAAGAATATGATGCTAATGATGATGTTTATGTTACTTTGCAAAACGACGATGGCGATGGCATGTGCGAAACAATCAACCAGATTGGTACAAGTTACCAGTGGACTGCAAGCGTAAATTCAAACAATATTCCAGATGGCACAACAGAAATTTATGTAACAGCAATCGATAATGCTGGAAACAGCTCAAACGGAAAGATTGCTTCTATCGTAACTAATAATCGTCCTCGTCTTACTAAGGTATTCCTTGGAACAGACTTGAACGGAAACGGAACTTATGACTTTGATGCAGAAGACTATCCTGTTGTTTCAACAAGCAGCAGCCAGCGAACAAGAAGTGGCACAAGTTTTGGAGAATTTAACTATTACACAGCTTATAATACTCGTTCTGGCTTAGGTCAGTCGGCAGTAAAGATTGATTCTACTGCTTTCAAGGTTATAAGTGGCCTCTGCGTTCTTCCTGAATTTACAGGTGGAAACGGAAGTCTGAAGTATGTTGTTGAAAAAAAGGATTCTTCAAATTATACCCTTGCTGCAGAGACATCTGGTACTTTGAATGCTATGACGGCAAGAGCTGCTCTTCCTATTGCTAAAACAGGTTCCCTTGATATGTATGGAACTGTTACTAGCACAAATGAAGATGGAAATACAAATCCGATTGCATACAGCGGCACAGATATCAATGGCGTAACTTATTATGACTTTGGTGGAATTGTCCTTACAGATGGTTCAGACGAAATTTCTGGAAGTGATGGTGCTGTAAATTATGTTAAGTTTACCTTCTGGGATGAAACAGACGGAAAGCAGTCAACTTTTGGAAGTCAGTGGGCTACTTTGGTTGTTCCTGTAACAATCAAGTCTAGTGACTCAACCTCTCCAGAGGCAAAAATTAAGCCATTCTACTGGAACTCTTCTACAGACAACAGCGTTTATATTAATAGCGCAATTGCCGGTCACATAGAACTTGAAAATGACATTACAAGCGATATTTCAAGTGCTAGTGTAAGTGGAACAGAAATGGGTAGTGACGACCCTAAAGTTTCCGGAAAAGTAAAACTTGAAGGTATTGTAAGCGATGATGTTCGCCTTGCCGATATCAAGTTGAGTGTATTCGGCGGAACAAGTACAGTAGTCGGTTCTTACTCAAGTGGTACATGGACACAGGCTTCAAGCCTTCCAACAGGGGTAGTTTCATTCTCTGCTAGTGATCAGGAAATTAGCCAGAATGGACATACAGCAAAATATTCTATTGTAATTGATACAGAAAAATTTACAGTAGGCTTGGACAATGAAATTAAAATCACAGCAGTTGACTGGAAGACTAATCCTTCAACAGCTGGAAGCACTCAGACAGCTCGTTCGTCATCTTCAATAACTGCAAGTGCTGATACAGGGGATTCTTGGACAGATTATTACAAGATGGATGTAGTTCCTTATGTAACGGAAATTGTAACTCACTTGAGCCCATTCTATGCTTCTGCTCATAGTGTTTATGCACGAACAGCTTTGGGTAATTATCCAGTTTACGAAGGAGAAACAATCCAGTTTGTTGGATATAACCTTGGTTCAAATGAAGCCTCTGTTACAGTAAATGGAATGAGTGCAACAACTTTGACTAGCGGAACAGTTTCTGGAAGCGATGTAAACAATACAATTACACTTACAGAAAATACATCTTCTGATACTGGTGCTAAGTCGGGTAATGTAAGCCTTACAGTTAATAGCGTTCCTGTATTGAATAACTTGAACAAAAACGATGCTCTTGATTCTTACATAGGAAGCGTTTCTGACAGCAACTACAAGAATGCATACAACCGCCAGCCAAACGGCATAAATAACAATACTCTTACCGATGATTTGGCTCTTGATGTATGGCAGTTCAAGAATGCGGCAGAACCGGTAAGCGGTGGTGCAAGCTATGTAACAATGAAGATTAATCCTAAGACTGGTATTCCTGGATTCAGTTATGCAAACAGTATTCTGTACTTCAATATGCCGGGATATTTAACGAGTTCTTCAAACTATAATAACGGTGACTGGTATTATGGTGCTGATAATAAACTTTCTGATAGTTCGTATTCTCAAATTCCATTTGGTATGAACTACGGTGGTTTCAGTCATAATACATTTGCATTTGACAGCTATGGTTATGCTTATGGTGCGGCTATGTGCACTGATACACAGAGTGCGACAGCTTCGGCATTCTTGCAGTTCTTCAGTCGGGAGTCTGCTGTAAAGCCTGAATCAATGGATCAAAATATGAATTACTGTAATCAGATGAACGCAAGTCGATTGGATTCTTCATCCGTTCAGGTAACGTCTTCTGATAGTGGTTGGACAACTGATATTGATAGAATTCAGTCTATTTCTATGGATACGACATATTCAGGCGGTAGTTCAACTGCACCTTCAAGTACAACTCCTGTTTATGTATTCATGGCTTATTATGACCAGCCTGTTAAGCAGGTGCGTTTCCGTTGGGGTACAGTTGGTGCAACTTCTGATAATATTGATGGTCAGACAAATTTAAATATTACTTCTACAACTAATGCATATACACAGCCAAGTTCTTTTGCGAATCGAATAACGAATGCCTATGGACTTGATGATGTTGTTGGTTCAAAATATACAGGTTATGCTCAGTCTGCAAAAAATGATGGAACCAAGCGTCCTAATAATATAACAGATTCCTATCGACAGCATTCTAGCCATATTCCAATCCAGGTTGTTGCTGCAAGTGGTGTAAGTGGTGCAATGACTGAATATGCAAGTGCTATAAACGGAGGTGCGGGTAAGTATGTATCACTTTCTATTGCAAATAAAGATACTGCAAATCCTGTTGCAATTGTTACATGGTACGATTCTGTAAACATGGCTCTTAAGATGGCTTATAATACAGCTCCTACAACAAGTTCTACTTGGACAGTTCGAACAATTGATTCAACAGGTGGTATAAACGTTAAGACAGCCGTAGACTCTGCTGGCGGAATCCACTTTGCTTACTACGATAACATTAATGGAAGCAATTTGAAGTATGCTTACCTTGACAGTTATGACAGTTCAAGTGATCCAGAAATTGTAACAGTTGATTCATTCAGTGCTGTAGGTGCAAAGTGTACAATCGATATTGCCAAGGATTCTAGCGGTAACTGGGTTCCATATATCGGATACCAGCTTAGTTCATATCTTGGAACTCCTTTGGGAGCAAAAGTTGCATACCGCAAAGACTTTACAAGTCTTACAGATGGTGCAAGTTCAGATATGTATACAGGTGCATGGGAATGTTCAATTGTTCCAACTCAGAATATTCCAAACGATGACCAGATTAACGTAGGTGTTTACAGAAATAGTTCTGGAGTTGCACAGGCATTTACAAACAATACTTACTGGTCAACCGGTGACACAGCTCCTGGTCAGACAATTTCTAATAGTACATTGAATGTTGGTAATGCCACAATTCTTCACGGCAACAACACCTCAAACCCAATCCTAGGCTACGGAATCGACACCGGCGCCATCGAAATGGCCCAGAAAAAATAAGCGTTAAAAAACGATGCGATTAGCATCGTTTTAGCTTAATCCTTGAAAAGGCCAAGGCGAAAACTGTGTTTGAGCTCAAAAGAAATAAGCGTTAGGCTTATTCCTTGAAAAGGCCAAGGCGAAAACTGTGTTTGAGCCCAGAAAAAATAAAGGGTAGGGGGTGCTACTTAGTGGCAATTTACTTGCTAATCTCCACTACCTGGCAGTTTCCCAAGAGGGAAACTGCATTAAATGGGTAAAATTAGCATTGGTTTAGCTTAATCCTTGAAAAAGGCCAAAGCGAAAACTGTGTTTGAGCCCAAAAGAAATAAGGGTTAAAAAACGATTTACAACAAAAAAAGGACAGTTCAAAAGAAGAGTCCTTTTTTTGTGTAAGGGTAACAATGTTTCTTATGCTTTAAAGGTAATTTTTTTATGAACCTGTTCTACTGTCAAGTTTTAGAGCTTCAAGTACTTTTTCAAGGGGAGCATTTAAATCTGCGGCGGCAGTTTCTGGTTCAACATTATATTTTTTGATTAGTAAAACTGCATCTTCAACAGCTTTTTCATTGCGGCCTTCTTCTCGACCTGCATCTAAGTCATATGTTCGCTGGCGTTCCCATGTCATATAGCTGAACCTCCATTGAGAGTTGTGCTTGGCGTCTGCAACATAGTTCTTAAGGTTGTTGGTGTAGTTGGTTGCAGATTTGTTAGAGATAAGAAAATTAAAGAAATCTTTTGCGTTCTTATCTGTAAGCATTTTAGCACACAGACTTGCAAAAAAGAAGTGTTTGCAAGCGTTGCCTGTTCCCATTTTTCTTCGGGGGTGAGTTTGTGAAGGTTTTTTGTCAATGTTTCCATACTTTATATATACGAAAAAAGATGCGAAAAATGCATTAGCGGGATTTTTTTATGAACCTGTTCTACTGTCAAGTTTTATAGCTTCAAGTACTTTTTCAAGGGGAGCATTTAAATCTGCGGCGGCAGTTTCTGGTTCAACATTATATTTTTTGATTAGTAAAACTGCAGCTTCAACAGCTTTTTCATTGCGGCCTTCTTCTCGACCTGCATCTAAGTCATATGTTCGCTGGCGTTCCCATGTCATATAGCTGAACCTCCATTGAGAGTTATGCTTGGCGTCTGCAACATAGTTCTTAAGGTTGTTGGTGTAGTTAGTTGCAGATTTGTTAGAGATAAGAAAATTAAAGAAATCTTTTGCGTTCTTATCTGTAAGCATTTTAGCACACAGACTTGCAAAAAAGAAGTGTTTGTAAGTTCTGTCACCAAGTTTTGTTTTTTTGTCTTCAAGGCATATATTTTCAAAAGTGTTTACAGGAAGTCCGTTCTTAAATATGTCTTCCATGCAAATAAAAATCACATGAGAGCTTTTAAGTTCTTTGTATTTTTGAGCGGATTTAAGGTTATCTAAATCCATTAGGCCCTGATAGTAACGGGCCCGCTCTGGTAAATCGTTTGTATTTGTCATCTGCATTTCCACATCATATATGTGTTCGGAATCTTTTACATATACATCCAGCCGAATTCCATGCGAATTGTAGTCATGTTCGATTGTTTCTTCTCCGTGCATTTCCATTTTTTGAATCTTAATGCCAAGCAGCATTTCTATAAGATGCTGGCAAGCTTCAGGATGATGGCGCATGACTTTATAAAATATGAAATTATTTGCAAGCGTTGCCTGTTCCCATTTTTCTTCGGGGGTGAGTTTGTGAAGGTTTTTTGTCAATGTTTCCATACTTTATATATACGAAAAAAGATGCAAAAAATGCATTAGCGGGATTTTTTTTGCGTTAGCGTGTGGAGCAGTGCCGTAGGCAGGATTTTAAGGGGTGGAGCCCCTTAAAAGACCGAGCGTTAGCGGGCTGCGGAAGAAGCGACGGCTTTGCCGGAACGCCTGAAATGAATTTCTGATAAGTCAGATTGATGCAGATGGTAGAAAGGAAGCTGATTTTTTGTTAAATTGAATTTATGCGAAAAATCATTTTTTCTTCATTACTATTTTTAGCCCTATTTGCTTTTTCTTCATGTTCAAAAATTATGGGCTATAGCGTTCTTCTTTGGAATCTTCCTGAAAATCAATTACAGGACGGGGATGTTGTTCCAGTTTATATTCGTTCAAATATTTCTCATGTATATGTTATTGGTACTTCTTCTGGTAAGGTGGAAGTTCCTCTCTGGCAGCTTACAGATCCTGTTTCAAAGGGAAAGGTAAAAAAAGTTAAGGCAAAATACGCTGAATTCAATCATAAATATGCCACTGTCGCAATGGATGGGCTTCCTATGAGGGCTGAAGCTGTGAATACTGCAAAACAGGTTTACAGACTACGCAAAAATGAAACTGTAAAACTTTTGTATACTCTAAAAGGTCAGTCTCCGATGACAGGTGGAAAAGCTCTGCCTGGTCAGTGGATGAAAGTTCTTACCTCGGATGGAACTTTTGGCTGCTGTTTTAGTTATAACCTGCGTCCTTTTGAAACTGATATTACAGGAAAGAGAATCGGCGGTGAAATAAAAGAAGAAGTTGAAAATCCAAATGCAGATTTTGACGCAAAACTACTTCTAACCTGGTATCCGGATTCTTACAAAAACATGATTGATACAGGTCGCGTTGATGTAGAAAAACTTATTCCTACGTATAACTTCCACTTAGACGAAGAAAGCAGAAAACTTACTTTCCGAATGCCTAAAATCGACCGCACATGGGATTACACGGGCGCCGATGAAACTGGTCCAAATGTTTATAAACTCAAGGATATTCCTATTATTGTTACTGTTCGTTACAGCGGTTACATTGTTGTGCGCTATACTGGCGAAAGTGGAAAGCCAGAGGATTTTAACCTTGTTACAATCGAAGGTGATTTGAACGAAATCCTTACTGCCGAAAAGAATCGTCGCGAAAATGAATTTGAACAGATTTACATGTACGGTCCTTCTTTTAAGAGTGGTAGTTACGGTAGCCTTACAATTTCGGAAGATCATTCTTTTATCTGGAGCAACAACCGCTTGCTTGTTTCTTCTGGTATTATTTCTTCAGCATCAAAAAATTCTGGTAGTGTTGAATGTAAATACTTCCTTTCAAAATCAATGCAGACTTCTTATGACGGGGTTCTTACTTTCCATTTTGAAGGTCAGCATAAAGAAGCTAACTTCCTTTACAAGATGGAAGAAAATGGTCTTCGCTTAGAAGATGCTAATGGCACAGATATAAAAAACAGTACAATTTCAGAAAGGGCTATTTCTCCTTTGGTAATGTTCTTTTCAAAATTAAATCAGGAATAAAAAATGGCTTTTGTTCAGTTTTCTCAGGTTTCACTTGCTTTTGGCGACAGGAATATTCTAAAAAATGTTTCTGTTAATCTTATGACTGGTACAAAGGCCGCTTTAACAGGGGCTAACGGAGCCGGAAAATCAACTTTAATCAAGGTAATGGCGGGACTAGTTCCTCCTGACAGTGGAAACCGAGTTGCCCAAAAAGATGCCCGCATAGCTTATTTGCCTCAGAGTGGTCTTACTCACCACGGTTGCACTTTAAAAGAAGAAGCTGACCGGGCTTTTCAGTTTGGTTACGAATTGCAGGCTCAGATTGATTCTTTGGGAAGCCAGCTGGAAAAAGGGCAGGGAAATACTGAACAACTTTTAATGCGTCAGAGTGAGTTGATTAGTCAGCTTGAAGAATCTGGATGGCATCGCCGTGAAGCAACTGCCGAAAGTGTTTTACTTGGTCTTGGATTTTCTCATGAAGATTTGAGCCGACAGACGGAAGAATTTTCGGGCGGTTGGCAGATGCGTATTGCCCTTGCCAAAGCCCTTATGCAGAATCCTGATATTTTACTTTTGGACGAACCTACAAACTATCTTGATATTGAAGCTCGAACCTGGCTGGAATCATTTTTGCAGAATTATAAGGGAGCCTTCCTTTTAGTAAGTCATGACCGCTATTTTCTTGATGTAACTGTAAATGAAGTTTATGAACTTTTTGGCGGTGATTTAAAGCGCTACAAGGGAAATTTCAGTCATTACGAAGAGGTTCGTGAAGTTGAACTTAAAACTTTAATCGCAGAATACGAAAAGCAGCAGGATGAAATTGCTAAACTTGAAGATTTTATCCGCCGTTTTGGTGTTCAGGCAACAAAAGCAGCCCAGGCTCAGGAAAGACAGAAGCAGCTGGATAAAATCCTTGCAAAGAAAATTGAAATTCCAGAAAGCCTTAAAAAAATCCATTTTAAGTTCCCACCAGCTCCTCATTCTGGAAACCTTGTTATCAGAACAAAAGGTCTTTCTAAATCCTATGACGGAAAGCGTAATGTAATTGATAATCTTGATTTGACTGTAGAAAAAGGGGAACTTTTGGTCGTTGCAGGTCGTAACGGTGCCGGAAAATCAACTCTTTTGCGTATGTTGGCTGGAATTGACCCACTTTCAAACGGCGAAATTGTTTTGGGAAGCGGCGTAAAAATCGGTTACTTTAGTCAGGATAATGCGGAAACAATAAAAGGTTCAGAATCTATTTTGGATTATGTTGAAAGTCATGCTCCTACCGAACTCATTCCAAAAGTTAGGGATATGCTTGGTTCTTTCCTTTTCCGAGGGGATGATGTGTTTAAGCCTCTTAATGTACTTTCCGGGGGTGAAAAAAGCCGTATTGCCCTTCTTCATCTTTTGCTGAGTCCTAACAATCTTTTGATTTTGGACGAACCTACAAACCACCTGGATATGCATTCAAAAGATGTTCTTATGAACGCCCTGAAGGATTTTGGTGGAACGGTTATTTTTGTAAGCCACGACCGTGGATTTATTGAAGGTCTTGCAACAAAGGTTCTTGAACTTAAAAATGGCTGCCACCGGGAATTTCCAGGTGATTACAAATATTATATGGAAAGAATTGCTGCAGAGGAAGCTGGCCTTGTAGATGTTCCAGAAAACTTGAAGGGAACTCAATCTGCTGTAAAAAATCAAGAAAGCCCTGTGCCAGAAAAATCTGCAGGTAAGTTAAGCTGGGAAGAGCAGAAAAAGCAGGAGGCTGAAAAGCGAAAGGCGGAAAAAGAAGTTGCCCGCCTGGAAGCCGAAATTGCAAAAGCAGAGGAAGAAAAGTCTCTGCTTGAAGCAAAAATGGGGCAGCCGGAAGTTTACTCAAATGGTGCAAAGGCAAAAGAGGTTCAGGGAAAAATAGATTCAGTTTCTGCTAGACTTGATCAGTTGAACGCCGACTGGGAAGCTGCAATGGAAAATTTGTAAAATCAGATTTCCCAGTTTTTAAACTTGAGTGGATAATCTTCTGGATGGGAAAGAAGGTCTTTTTCAATCGAAAAGCCTATTTCCGGCCAGTGTATATTTCCAGAAAAGTCACTTGTGATGTTGGAAAGTTCTTTTAATCCTGCTTCTTTTAATTCAGGAAAATCAGAGTAAAGTAGTGAATATTCCTTTCCTTGGACAGAAAGCTTAAATCCATCGTCTCTTACATCGGTGATTTCAATTTTATCAGTTTTGGCCCGAAAAGTGATGTGTCCAGTATTCAAGGATTTCCTCCCTGTGCTTTTCTGTGATTTGCAAGATGCGGTAAACTTCTTCGTTGCTTAGATTTACAGTTTTAGCCACCGCCAAAAAAGGTTCAAGCCAAATCTTAACTTCTCCCCCCGGAGCCGAAACATGAACATGCTTCCTGCTTTCTTCCCGAGAAAACAAATAAAAGCGGTAAACCCCTTTAGTCAGAATCAAATGCATACCTAATTATAGCACAAGCACACATTTATGCCCCAACTTTTAGCCGAATAGCAAAAAAAGTGCGGGGTTTTAATTTTTTTTTGACTTATTGAGATTTTACCCTTACAATTTCTCATAGGGGTTAGCAGTCTGCTTATCTCAAGTTAATAAAGTGGAGACATTATGAAGAAACATTTTATAACAGTGATTTCTGCACTGTTTCTGGTCACTGGATTTTTATTCAGCTGTTCTAATGAAATCGACAACAAATCAACACAAGTTCTACAGGCTTTGCTTTTATCCCAGTCGGATTCAAATTATGGTAGCCTTACTGTTTCAGGTGATTCAAGCCGGGCACTTGATAATTCAGAAATAACACATGCCATTGTAAGCGTTCAAGGCTATAGTTCTTCTGGCAGCGAGTTTACAAAAACCAGCGGAATAGTTGAAGTTTCAAATGGTTCTGCTTCCGGCGTTTCTGTTACACAGATTCCTGTTTGTAAAAATGCTGTTGTAAGCGTTCAAGGCTATAGTGATTCAAATGCCAGCACAGAAGTAAAAGGAGCGTATGTTACAGCCCTGGTAGAAATACAGTCTGGTTCAAATTCTGTAAATGTAACCCGGGAAACAAGTAAGACCGCCTGCGTTTACAAAGCCCTTCTTGATGCAGGTGTAAACACAAACACTCTTACAGACACACAACTTTCTTCTATTAATAACGCAATCCCTAGTGGAGTGGACTCTTGTTTGATTAAAGCAACTTCAATTGCAAGTGCATTTAAATCAAATTCCCTTGCTGATGCAGATACTTACAAACTTACAACAGGAAGCGTAACTGTAACGGCAAATCAGTACAACGGATATACATTCCAGATTACAGACCCACTTTCAACTTCTTCAACACTTTCTTCAACCGTTGGCGGAACAACAAGCCTTTCTGGAGTAGCCCCTGGAACATGGAAATTAATTGTATGGAATGGCACAACTAAAGTAATAACAAAATCTGTAACAGTGACAAGCGGTGAAAGTACAAGCGTTACGGTTGGAAGTGCAACTATTACTGACAGAATTATCGTGCATTTAGCTGATTCTTCTAATTCTACATATAACTCAAGTGCTTATACTCATATTTATGCTTGGTCGGTAGATTCTGATTCGACAAAATATGCAGGAGGATGGCCGGGAACTGCTCTTTCAGATTCTGATGGTGATGGCTGGTATGATTACACCATTATGAATGGAACTTCATATGTAACAAAGTCTAATGTTATCTTTAGTAAAAATGGTAGCCCTCAGACAGAAAATCTTTCTATTAATGGTGCTGGTGAATACTGGTGGAACGGTTCCGCTTTTGTAACAGAAAACCCAGACACCCCACCAGAACCTGTTACACCAAGCGTTAGCATTTCTCCTTCAAGCGGAGAGATTTCACTTTCTTCTTCAATCAGCGTAACTTTTGATGCCGGAAACGACACAATAACTTCTGCAACAGTTACAATCAACGGAAATACTTATAACATGGGAACAAGTGCCACAACTTGGTCAAAATCCCTTTCTGATTTGGGAATTACTTCTGCCGGCACAAGCATTACAGTTTCTGCAAGCGTAACAAACAGCGTAGGAACAGGAAGTGCTTCTGCAAGCCTGACAAGTAAAGAAAGCGGCGGACTGGTGGAAAATCCAAATGAACTTCGTATCTATCAGGTAATGGTTTCTTCTTTCCAGGATGGAGATTCTTCTATTGGTTATAAGTCAGCTTACGGTCCAAGCAATGCTACAAAGGGCGGAGACTTACAGGGTATTATAAATGCTGCAGATTATATAGAAAGTCTTGGCTGTAATGCCCTCTGGATGACTCCTATTTTCCAATCTAGCGGTGGCGATTATGATCAAATGTCTTCTACCGGTTATTTTGCTTACGACTACTTTAATATCGATAATCATTTTGGAACAAACGAAAAATTTGCTGAACTCGTAGAAGTATTCCACAACAAGGGAATTGCCGTAATTCTTGACGGTGTATTCGGTCATAACGGAGGTTCAGTTGCCGCTTCTCCAAACAGAACAGGTATTAAATATCC
>JAILLQ010000053.1 GCA_024693045.1 Treponema sp. | reverse complement strand
TCACTTTTGCGCTGGAAATAGACATTAAAACCGGCTACAAGTAAAATCAGCCAGGCTGTAAACCCGTTTACTTCCATGCTGTAAGAAAGATTTCCCTTTAGATATTGAAGATAGAAGAAGACCAGGAAGAAGGAAATAGTAAGTATTAAATTTGCAATTGGGTGCCAGTTATAAAGACAGAAAATATAAATTCCAATTGTCATAAAGGCAAAAGTTAAACCTGACTTATCATAACTCAAATAAGAGATATAAAGGGCAAAAACTAAACTTCCCAAGGAAAAAATAAGTTTGATTATATGCCCAAGAGTTTTATTTAACTTTTTTCCTCGTAAATATAAAATTGAATATATTAGGACAGAAGTTGCTGTAAGAAGCAAAAAAATATAAGAAGAAATATGAGTTATAATCCAATAAAAATCTCGTGTAACAGAAACATCCCCCTTTGCTGTAAAGGCGGATATAATCATCCATATTTCTAGTACAGAAACTAGAATACCTATGTAAATACTACTTCTTAAATCAGCTCGAAAGAGAAACTCTTTTGTAAAGGGAGTGGATTTAGACATTTTCTTTAACCACTCTATAAAATCTTTTATAGCCCTCAAAAACAACTCCTTCCCCTTAAATTTAATTTTAATACTATTTGTTAGGAAAGCAAGTTATATCAGTAAAAGTTTTTAAAAAATATGCTCAGCAAGGAGTACGCTCAGGGGTAGCATAAAGAGGCTTACCAGGGAAGTCATAAGAGTAAGAAAAGCTGTATAAGATTCATCTTTGCCAAACAAAACTGCAAAACTGGAAACTGTCATGCCGACTGGGCAGAGAGCAGCTATAAAGCAGACATAGCAAATCAGTCGGATTTCCTGGATGCCTTGCAAGAGATAGTTAGCTCCAAAAACAATCAAAAGCACCAGAGCTGCTACGAATACATATTTTACCAGACATACTTTTAAAGCTCTGTATAGATACTCTTTTTTAAAGGAACCAAAAGTTACAAAAAGCATACCCAAGAGGAACATTGCCATAGCCGTATTCATTGAAGAGATTGAATTAATTGTAGAAGCTATAACTTCTGGAAGAGTAAATGGAAGGCAGAAAATCAGCAGGCCTATTACCAGAGCAAGAATATTTGGATTTGTAATAACATTCTTTAGATTGATTCTTCCACAAATCATGTAATAGCCAACGGTCCAGAGCAAAAAGTTAAAACATACGATATAGGCCAAAAGATAGAAGACCCCGTTTGATTCTGGAAAAACCCCTGAAATCAGAGGAATACCTATAAAACCGCAGTTTGTAAAAACAATTCCAACCCTTTCTATATCTGCTAAATCTTTGTCGATAAAAGTACGCTTACGGATAAAAAGAACAGAAAGAATAAGCATTGCAAAATGTATAACAAATGACAAAAGAAAAACTATGGAAAGAGATTTTAGCTTTTCTAAATTAAAATCCATATTGAATCTGGAAATGATAAGACAGGGATTTATAAAGTAAGTAAGAATCTTGCTTACAAATTTCTGTTCTTTTTCTCCAAAAGCAAATTTCTTGGTAACGATATAGCCTGAAAAGGCAATCAGGAGCATAATAAAAAGTTGTCTTACGACCAGAATAAACATAAGCGAATTATAGTGACTCGCCTAAAAAAATACCATAATCTACCGCAAGACTTTTATTTTTGATATACTGATTTCATGATTAAACTCGTTGCTTTTTTAGGAAACTACGGTAGAGAGTACGAAAAAACCAGACACAATGTCGCCTGGCAATTTGAAGATTCACTTGCATTTGCAAATAAATTAAACTGGCAGTCAAAATTTAAAGGTAATTTTGCAGCCATAGAAGCTAGTGATTTAGCAGCCTGGTGTGCAGAAAGCGGTATTCTTGCAAAAAAAG
Organism: Treponema sp.; assembly: GCA_024693045.1. Classification (GTDB taxonomy): domain Bacteria; phylum Spirochaetota; class Spirochaetia; order Treponematales; family Treponemataceae; genus Treponema_D. The sequence goes on along the minus strand of JAILLQ010000053.1, from coordinate 14,509 downwards.
ACGGAAGCCCTGTTATTATTCCTGAAGAAATGACCAGGGTTTACTTTTTAAAACCAGAAACCTACATGAATCTTTCAGGCGAAAGTATTATAGAAATAGCTAATTTTTATAAAATAAAAGCAGAAGAAACTTTAGTTGTTCACGATGAACTTGAACTGCCTTTAGGAACAGTCAGCTTAAAATGGAGTGGTGGCTTAGGAGGTCACAACGGCTTGCGTTCAACAAAACAGGTTTTTGGAACAGCAGACTTCTGGAGACTTCGCTTTGGACTTACAAAACCAAACGACAGAGATATAGCCTCTTATGTTTTAGGAAAATTTACTGCAGACCAGGAAATTATTTTAAGCCAGATTTTTCCTCAGACAGCAACTTTACTTGCAAAAGTTCTATTTAGCAAAGATCCTTCCAAATTCATTCAGGAATGGGGAAAGAAAAAACTTGCAGCGGAAACTAAATAAATATGATTAGCGAAAAACCAGATTTAAATAAACGGGAAGCAGCAGTATCTGCTTTTAAACGCTTTCTAGAAACTATCCAAACCTTGCGCGCTCCTGGAGGCTGCCCCTGGGATAGAGAACAAACACCACTTTCAATGAGAAGTGATTTAATAGAAGAAAGTTTTGAAGCAATAGACGCAATAAGCCAGCAGGACCCGAATCATGCGAAAGAAGAACTTGGCGATTTACTTTTAAATACGGTCATGATTTCCTACATGTACGAGCAGGCCGGAAACTTTAATATAGCAGATTCAATAAACGAACTATCTGACAAATTAATACGCCGGCATCCTCATGTATGGCCCCAGAGCGAAGGTAAAAGCCAGGTAAAATTCCAGGTTCAAAATCCAGAAGAAGTATTAAGCCAGTGGGATAGAATAAAGGAAAACCTTGAAGGTCGAAAATCAAAATCAATTTTGGACGAAGTACCTATGGGCTTTCCACCTATGCTCAGAGCCTTTAAATTATTAAAAAAAGCTGCCAAAAAAGGCTTTGACTGGCAAAGTTTAGCCCCTGTTGCAGAAAAAGTTCGGGAAGAATTAAAAGAAGTTGAAGAAGCAAGAGCTGATTTTGAAGAAATAAACAAAAATCATGTAAAAGCCCTGACCCTTAGTTCAGAAGAAGAAATCGATAAAGCCCAGCTTCATGTAGAAGAAGAAGTTGGAGACCTACTTTTTGCAGTTATAAATTATGCAAGAAAACTGGGCGTCGACCCAGAAACAGCTCTAAGCCGGACAAATAAAAAATTCTATCAGCGTTTTACATATGTAGAAGACAAAATGAAAGAAAATAATCTTACAATGAATAACGAAAATCTTTCTCAGGAAGAGAAATTTTGGGATGAAGCTAAAAGCAAGGGACTGTAAATTTAATTGAAAACTACAAAAGATTCCGTTATATTGTAAATATATTATTTTTTATGGACGTACGAATGAAAGAAATCCGTTTTGCAGAAGAGGACGAAAAGAAAAAAATGCCGGAAATGCCGGATCCTCTTACAGAGAAATTCATGAAAACACGCCAGATTATTCTTTCTGGTGAAATCAACAAAGACCTGGCAGAAAAAGTTGTTCGCCAGCTTTTAGTTCTTGAAGCCGATGACGACAAAAAAACAATCTATATGTATATAGATTCACCTGGTGGTGATGTTGACGCAGGTTTCGCAATTTTTGATATGATTCGCTTTATCAAAGCCCCTGTAGTTTTGATTGGTATGGGTTTAATTGCAAGTGCAGCAGCCCTTATCCTTCTTTCTGTTGATAAAAAAGACAGACTTGCGCTTCCAAACAGCCGTTACCTTATCCACCAGCCTTCAAGTGGAATGAGAGGTGTTGCAACAGACATCGAAATTCATGCAAAAGAAATGGAAAAAACAAAGGCAATTTTAAATCAGATTATTGCCGACCAGACAGGTAAATCAATTGAAGATGTTAAAAATGACACAGAAAGAGATTACTGGCTGGATGCAAAAGAAGCAATCGAATACGGACTTGTTTCAAAAATCGTAACTAAACGTGAAGATTTGGAAAAATAAATGGTATTCACACTGACAGATAAACTTGCAGAAGAAATTCTACAGGCATTAGAAAATCAGGAAGAAGCTTTTTTAGTTAGAGCAGAAGACTCTTCGCTTGTTCCGGAATCTTCAACAGTCAGTGAGGATGAAGACAGTTTTTATGCTTTACCTGAATGGAATTCTTCCCATGGTTTTAATCTAAGGGAAGACTTTGTAAGCACCTTGCATTCCCCAATTGCAAAAGATGAACTACAGAGCATTCTTCATTCAGGAAGGGGGGTTTTCAGAAGTTTTAAAAACAAGATAAAGGAATACCCGGAAGTTGAAAAATTATGGCATTCATTCAAACACAAGAGAATGCTTTTGTACATCAACGACTGGTATAATCAGCTGCGGGAAATCTGGGGATTAGAAAAGCTTGAACAGGAACCGGAAGATAACGAAAACCTGTTGGAAGAAGACTTTCTATTTTCAGAATACAGTTCAATGGAATACGAAGAACTGATTGGTCATTTTAATAACGCAGCAAAGGGCAGTTTTGAAGACAACCTGAACCAAGATCTAGGGGAAGCTATTTTTGAATTATGGCTTCAAGACTTTAAAAGGGGAGAAGAAAAAGAGCAATGCGGCCTTATATGCCGTACCCCTGACGAAGAGTTTGCAGGTTGTATTACTTCAGCGCCAATTTCAAAGAGAACAGACAAAATTGTAGTTTTAACAAGTTTTTATGTTCAGGAAAAATTTAGAGGTCTTGGCATAGGTGCTAAACTTTTATCAAAGCACATGGATGTTTTAAGAGACCTTAAGAAAAAATGGATTTTGCTAACATCAATTGTACCGGATTCTATGGAAGCCCTTTTAATGACTTCCGGATTTAAGAGAACCGGCTCATGTTTTTCAGCAAAAATCCAGGATTAAAAGTATTTAGGAGTTTTTATTATGTATAATCGAAACACAGAAATCGATATGGAATCAGTAGCAGCATTTCTTCAGGACACAGTTGAAAAAATCAGAGCAGAAAAAAATCCTGAAGTTTTAGATGATTTGAAAAAAGTTTTTAAGAAGAACGTGCCACTTACTTTACGTTCATATGTAGCAGCATATTTAATTAAAAACGAAATGCGTCACTTCCACGGAAAATACCGCTCAAACAAAGATTTCCGTGAAAGCAAAAAATCATTCTCTGAAAGACCAGCTCGTGAACGCAAAAACTTTACAGCTGCTACAGAAGAGACAACTAATGAAGAAAGACAGCCACGCCCAAGAGTTCAGATTGATCCAAGTTTGGCAACAACAATTTTTATCAGCATTGGTCGTAACCGCAGAGTTTTCCCTCGTGACCTTGTAGGCCTTTTAGTTGGTGCTGCTGGTCTTGACCGCGATAGAATAGGAGATATCCGAGTTCTTGCAAACTATTCATTCGTTCAGCTCTTTGCAGAAGATGCAGAAAAAGCAATTTCCACTTTGAACAACTATGAATACAGAGGCAGAAGCCTTTCTGTTAGCTATTCAAAACAGAAAGATGGTGATTCAGCAAACTCTGATAATATCGACGCAGATGCAGCTGCAGAAGACGCAGCAGCATACGCAGCAGCAGAAAAAGCTTCTTCAAATGAAGCATTTGCTGCACCACACTACTCTGCTTCAGAAGGTGAAACTTCAGAAGAAAGAACTTTAATCTAATTAAGTACTTTCAATAAAAAACAGGCTGCCCCTTTCTTACTTGACAGAAAAGCGGACAGCCTGTTTTATTTAACTATGAATATAAAATGCCTTCCAACCGGCCCCTTTCAGGTAAACACCTGGATTGTACCGTTAATCAGCAATAAAGTTCTTGTAATAGATCCAGCAGCTTCTAGTTTTACTCATGACCAGAATAAAATCACTGATTATTTAAGTAAAAATAATTTAATCCCGATTTTTTTCATTTTCACCCACGGGCATTTTGACCATATAGCAGGGAGCCGAATACTAAAAGATGCTTATCCTCAAGTTCCACTCATTGTTCACAAAGATGATTTTTTGATGTGTGGCAGCCAGGCAAAACAAGTCCAAAAAGAAGCCTTAGATTTCTTTGGCCTGGAAGAATTCGAAAACGATTTTTTGCAAAACCTGCCTGATGCCGACATTCAAATTACAAATCAAAAAAACTTAGGACAATTAAAATCTTTTTCCGACCAGGAATTGCAGAAAGAAATGGATTCCTGGGAAATCATACACACGCCGGGTCACACAGAAGGTTCAATCTGCCTCTACAACAAAAATAAAGCCCTTCTTATTGCCGGAGATACAGTTTTTTACCATTCATGGGGACGAACAGATTTACCGGGCGGAAGTGAAGCCAAAATAGTAAAAAGCTTAAAGAAACTTTATTCAGAACTGCCCGGCCAGACCCTTGTTTATCCTGGTCACGGAGAAGCAGCCTTTGAACTAGCTGAAAACTTTTAATTAAAATGAATATTGTTCTGGAAAATAAGGAGTAAAAACAGTTTCTATTCCGCTTTCAATTTTATAGAAAATAGCAGAAATGTTTTTTCCAAGAATCTCAAGAACAACGCAAGAAGGTAAAGATCTTAATCTGGGACAGGAACAGCTTCCCGGATTCATGGAATAAATCATATGCATATTTTCGGCAGGAAAATGAGTGTGCCCGTAAATAACAGAATCTGCGTCTACAAGTTGAGCGGCCATTTCAATTCCTTCTGTGTCGTAATATACACCTTCTTCATTTCCATGGGTAACAAGGATTTTTCTGCAGCCGGCTTCCAGGACGATATGTTTTGGAACAAATATTTTTCTTTCAAATGTAGCAGAAACATAAGAATAATCGTTATTGCCGCGAACAAATGCTATAACAGGAGGAAGCCATTTTTTTACTTCCTTGTACTGGCGGGACTTTTCCATGACGCTGATAAGGTCATAAATTCCATCACCGGCAAAAACCAGAGCATCACAAGTTGGACCAAATTTTTCCAGTATTTTGCCAACAATGGGTGCGTCGCCGTGTGAATCGGAATATACAAGAATTCGTAGATTTTCTTTTTCTTTTAATTTAGCTAATTCTTTTTCTGTAGAAAAAATGCCGTTCTGTAACTGAGACAGACAATTCATATCTACTCCAGTACAAAATGGTTAATTGAAGGAAGATTTGTTTCCGGATCGTAATACCTTCCTGTCTTTATATCACCGGTAATTCTTTTTACAACTTCAAATAACTTAGAATTCTTTTCGTAAGGACCATCACTATTTCTTAAGCACAAAACTGCCTGAGAAAGAATTTCTGGTACTTCTTCTACAAAGGTTTCATCCTCTTCATTTTTGATAATGCCATTAATTTCAGCCTTTTGAGCTCTATCCAGGACAAAATCAGAACAGTATTCCATTCCAAGAACATCATCCTGACTAAAAAGTGAAAATACCGGAAAAGGCATCTTTCCATCGTAAGATTCCTGAATGCGGCCAAGGGCTGTACAGGTACCTTCTGGGGCACCAAGTATCACAATTCCCTTTAAGTTCAAATCTGAAAGATAACTGGTAAGGCTGCTAACGTAATATTTTGAACCTCGCTTAAAATCATCTGGAAACACAAGAGAATAAATCAATCCGCCGTTTTCTGCAGAACCGTATTTTTCATAAAGTTTTTTGTTCATTTTAGAAACAAATTCTTCTTCGTTATAACCGTAACCATAAAGCACAAATATATTTTCAGGAGAATAATGCCAGGTCTGAGTTTCAAGCTGTAAATCAAGGGCATCATCACCGGCGTCAAAAAGAGTTACCAAATTTGTAGAATCAGAAGGAATCTCTGCTTTCTTTGAACATGAGGCGATTAGAGAAACAAGAGCGACAAAGCCCAAAAGGTATAAAGTCTTTTTCATATTATTTTCCCACTCAAATATATTCTACAAAAATCAATTTTTAATTGCAACCTTTGGAATTTATTATTATTTTATAAATGATATGAAAAACTTAAAAACTAATCAGTCCATGATTGATGAGGATTATATCGAGGTAGAGAGCAAAGATATTTCCGTAATTCAAAACGAACTTGCCACTCACGAAGATTTTTACAAAATGGCTCTGCAATTCCAGCAGATAATGATGATTTATGAAAGTGCAGTTAAACAGATTGAAACAAAACTGGAAATTTTAAATAAAGAATACAAGGTTTCTGGCAGAAGAAATCCAATCGAAACCATAAAATCCCGAATAAAATCACCGGACAGCATTGCCGAAAAATTACAGAAAAAAGGTGTACCTGTTACATTTAAATCTATGACAGAAAACCTGAACGACATTGCTGGTGTTCGTGTTATCTGTCCATATATTTCAGATATTTACACAATAAAAGATGTTCTTCTAAAGCAGCCGGACTTAAAACTTATAGAAGAAAAAGACTACATAGCTCACCCTAAGGAAACAGGCTATCGAAGCATGCATATTGTACTGCAGGTTCCAGTTTATCTTTCGAAGACAGAACACCTTGTAAATGTTGAAATCCAGCTTAGAACAATTGCCATGGACTTTTGGGCAAGTCTTGAACATGAATTAAGATACAAAACTTCTTCAAAAATACCGGAAAGTATCAGACGGGAACTTTTGCGCTGTGCAGAAACAATTGCCATGACCGACAGAGAAATGGAAGAAATTGCAATTGAACTTCAGGCTCTAGATTAAAAATCAGGATAAAAAGTTTTAACGGATACAGTCGGGTAAGAAGAATTTTTTTCGTTTACATACAAAATCGAAAAAGCTCTTTTTGCTAGATATCCGGGAATGTTGTATTCAATAAAGCCTAGATTACAGGTGTGTTCCTGATGAGTATGACCGTCAAAAAGTGCAATCGTATCTTCTTCACCCAAAAGTGAAATAAAGCGGTTTCGTTCATCGGCTTCCTGCATAATAAAGTAGAACAAACCATCTGCATAAACAGGCACATGAGTAAATACAAGCTTTTTACGCCCCTTTTCAAGGTACTTCATATCTCGACTAAGAGATGTAAGCTGATCATCGCCTAAAGTTCCACTTGCAGAATCCAAAAAATACCAGCTCAGAGAACTTGTTCTGAATTTGTAGAAAGAATTGTAGGGATAACAGTGTACTTTGTAGCGGTCCCAGCCTGAATTGTAGAGGTCATGATTTCCGACAACATTATAAGTAACCAGATTTCCGTATTCTTCTGTATTCAATGTTTTTGTAAAAAGGTGATAATTCAGAAATTCACTTTCATAGCCGTGTTCTGCCATATCGCCAAGGCAAATCGCAAAACTAGGATATAATTCAGGAGTGCCGGCTGCTTCCATTTCGGCTTTTAGATTTTTAAGCCATAATAAAAACTCTAAATCTTTTCGGGCACCATTACTGCCAGAATTTTCGCCGCCAAAATGAACATCGGTAATAAGAAGAACCGCATAAGAAGTTCCTGTTGCAGGAGTCACACTTCCTAAATCGGTAATTGAATCTGAACGGGTTTCAACAGAATCAGAACGGTTCCAAAACTGATAGATTCCATAAGAATCTGCAGAGGAACAAGATAAAAAGAGATGTAGTAAAAAAATCAAAAGACATATAGAAAATCTTTTCATACTAGAGCTCCAATTTTACATAGACATCAAAATCAAAAAGACGTCGGTTTGCACTTAAAGTGTACATATCAACATACTCGACAAGAGCTTTTGAACCAATCGAAACTAAGTTGGCAAATTTATATTCTGCAGAAAGCCAGTAATTTGGTGCAAAGAATAAGTTGTATCGATATAAAGTGTAAGAAGAAACACCACTTTTTATAGTAAGATTTTCTATAGGATTAAACAAAGTTTCAAAATTAAATGCGAATGAATAGTTTTTTATCCAGGGAAGAGATTCTTCAATAGAATAAATATTTGTTACTTTGATATGAAAAGCAAAATCCGAATCAAAAGCGACATACTTGTTTATACGGTATTTAAGGTAAAAGGCTTCTAGAAAATCATTTTCAAAATATTCAGCGGAATAACGCTTAAAGTGGTACAAAGACTTAAAACCAGCAGACAAGTGATTGAAAAAAGTTGGTGAATAGCAAAGATAGGTCGTAAAATCAAAAATTGACGGCTGTACCTGGAAACCTGCAAAAATCCTGAACTGAGTCATATCAAACTGAGCAGAAAAATTAACAGGCACGGAATCAAGATTTAAAGATTTATCCGTTTCAAAAGTAACTCCAGACTGTAATGTAAGATGGGTTTCCGGAGAAATCCATTGAACGGGCTTTGCATAAAAAGCTGAGCAAAATATAAATAGAAGAAAAGTTATTGAAAATCTCTTAAGGAAATAAATCATCTTTACCTTCCCTAGTATTATCTGCCAGAATCCCTGATTTTACCAGGAATATATTCAGGATCTTCAATGCGAATCAAAGCTCCTTCCTGAAGAGGGATTTTACTGTATAGAAGGCATGGATGTCCGTCGCAAACCCATGATTTTTCAGTTCCATTTTCCGGATCTAGCAGATTCCATTCCTCAGAAGAAGCTTTTGTAGATACAACATCGGGAGAGATAAACTCGATTGCATCTCCAGTTTTTATCATATTAAGAGCCTTTAGTTCATACATAAACCAACCCTCTTTCTTTTCTACGCAAGGAGGATTTTTTTCAGGATGAATCTGATAATCCCGCAAACGGGCTTCTCTTGCGGCAGGATGCATTTCGTCCAATTCTTTTTGAATAAGAGCCTTATGCTCCTGACCTAAAGAAAGAATCTTTTCTTCTTCTTTCTCGTCAAGTTTTTTTACGATTTCAGCGGCAAGAATATAGCGGCTGTCAGTTGCTCCGCTTACGCACTTATTTGCATCAGCAGGATTATAGTAAAATCCTGTTCCACTTTCACGATGACTTACATTTTCCAGTTCATCAACAAATGGCTGGGCTTGCTCAGAAGTTATTTTTCCTTCAAGAGCATCAAGAGCCTTTCTGTAAGCACGAGTGACAAGAGCTACATAGTAAACACTTTTCATACGGCCTTCGATTTTTATGGAATCAACTCCAGCCTTTATCATATCGTCGAGGTGTTCAACCATTCGTAAATCTTTACTTGAAAGGACAGCTGTAAAATCGTCACCTTCATAAATAGGGAAATATTCTCCAGGCCGTTTTTTTTCTTCAAGCACAAGTGCTCCTGTTTCGGCAATAGCTTTTGCTTTATTTGGGTCAGCCAAAACATCAAAATCCCAGCGGCAAGTATGACTGCAAGCCCCGGCCTGTGCACTTCGAGCAGTAAGATAAGCACTCATTAGACAACGGCCTGCATATGCAATACACATAGCTCCATGTGCAAAAGCTTCAAGCTCTACATCTGGAACAGCATCTTTTATCTGGCGGATTTCTTTTAAAGTTACTTCACGGCCAAGAACAACTCTTTTAAAGCCCATAGATTTGTACATTTTTACAGCTTCGCGGTTTACACAACTAGCCTGAGTTGAAACATGAAGTTCTGCTTCTGGAAAATATTTTTGTAGAATAGGAACCATGCCGATATCCTGCACGATAAATGCATCAATCGGGTAAGCCTTAAAATAATCGATATTCTGTATAAAATTATCAATGTCACGGTTATGAAAAGAAATGTTTAATGCGCAGTGAAGTCGTTTTCCGGGAAACTGTTTTTTTAATTCGATAACCTTTTTGTATTCATCCTCATAAAAATTATCAGCTTTTACTCTAAGAGAAAAACGCTTGAGTCCGATATAGGCAGCGTCGGCACCATAGGCGTAGGCGTAATAAAGTTTTTCTACATTTCCTGCAGGAGAAAGTAATTCGATACTCATGCTTCGGCCCTCTTTAAGCTATTTTCAAGAACAGGCTTATTTTCATAAACCTGTCTTTCAGAATTTTCTTTATCAATCCCCGAAATTACAGTAGCCAGTTTATCTAAAGCTTCATGAGCATCAGTAAGATAATCTTCCGCAAGCTGAAACAAATGCATCATTGAAGGCCAAACGTCCAGGCGACATTCTATTCCCAATTGCTTTAACAAAGTATCAAAGGCTTTTGCATCATTTAAAAGGATTTCTTTTCCACCACACTGAATGTAAACAGGAGGAAAACCTTCTAGAAGTTCGTTTGCAGCAACCAAAGGTGAAACAAGTGGATTTTCAAAGTTAGATGCATAAGTGTAAAGTTCGGCACACTGCTGCATAATTTCAGAAGTCAAAATTTCATCCGAAAGCTTTTTCTTTGAAGTAAAAAGAGCAGAACTTTTAGAAAGATTTAACCAAGGCGAAAAAAGCACAACTTTTTTTATGCATTTTCTAAATTTGTCCTTTAAATTCAAAAGAAGGGCCATCGCAATACTGGCACCAGCTCCATCCGCAGCAATAATAAATTCAGGTACTTCAGAATCTAAAGAACGGTCAATCTGTTCTTCTGTAAAAAGAGAGCGAAAAACTGCCTGAATATCTTCAATGGAAGAAGGAAAAGCATTTACAGGAGCAAGCCGATATTCTGGAACTACTACACGGCAAAAACACTTATTAGCCAGCATAGAGCAAAAATTACGGTAAGAAGCCCTTGAGCCACCTACAAAACAACCACCATGAATATAGAACATAACCCTTTTAGAAGAATACATTTCCGGCGAAAGAATATCACAAGAAATTCCGCCGAACTTTTTATCCTGACATTCCACCTTGTTTGGCAGAATTGGTGTGTAAAATACATCATTAATTTTCTGTCGGTAAACATTGATATTCAACTTTGGATTGTAAATGAGAGTCTTAATTTTCTTAATGGCTGCTTTTCGATTATTTTTTGCCTGCATAAACTAAAGTATAGCAAATCAAGCGTTATTTTGCTATATTTTAGCCATGCCAATAAAAATCAATTCAGACTTACCAGCCTTTAGCATTCTTGAAAACGAAAATATCTTCATAATGAATGAAGATAGAGCTACTACACAGGAAATTCGTCCTTTAAAAGTTGCAATCGTAAACTTGATGCCTACAAGGGAAACTACAGAAACCCAACTTTTGCGCCTTTTAGGAAACACCCCTATCCAAGTTGAAATTTCTTTAGTTCGAATGGAAAGCCATGAATTTAAAAACACCAGTGCAGACTATCTGGAAAAGTTTTACATACCTTCCAGCGAAGTTTTTAAACACAGATATGACGGCATGATTATAACAGGTGCTCCTGTAGAACAGATTCCTTTTGAACAGGTTGATTACTGGAAAGAACTTTGTGAAATAATGGATTACGCAAAGGAAAATGTTTTCTCTACTCTCTACCTATGTTGGGGAGCTTTTGCAGGTCTTTACCACTTGCATAATATTCCAAAAATTCCTCTGGATAAAAAACTCTTTGGAATTTTTAAAAATGAACGAACAACTTTGAACGATCCTCTGCTTAGAGGCTTTGATGATGTTTTTCCTATTCCACAGAGCCGTCACACAACTTTAAAAGAAGACGATGTATTGCTGCACCCAGAACTTACAGTTCTTGCAAAATCAAAAGAAGCCGGCGTTACATTAATTAAGACAAAAAACAATAGACATATTTTTATGACTGGACACTTGGAATACGATACTAATACGCTTTCAACAGAATATTGGCGAGATCGTTCTAAAAATCTTCCAATTGATTTGCCGATAAATTATTTTCCGGAAAACAATCCTGAACTTACTCCTCAATCAACATGGAGAAGTACAGCCCACTTGTTTTTTGCAAACTGGTTGAACTATTACGTATACCAGGAAACACCTTACGATTTTACCTAGAAAATATTTCCCGCGGACTGTCTGCGGGATTTTTTTTGCCTGAACGAAGAAAAGGAATTATATTTAAAACATGGAATACTTAATCACCTTTTTAGAAGGACTCATTTCTTTCATTTCGCCTTGTATGCTGCCTCTGCTGCCTCTCTACCTTTCCTATTTTTCTGGAGAAAAAGAAGGCTCTTCTGCCCTGCCCCGAACTCTTTCTTTTGTACTAGGCTTTACCCTTGTATTCGTAAGTATGGGCGTTTTTGCAGGAAGTCTGGGGGCTTTTTTAGCAGATTACAAAAAAATTGTGGGAATAGTCTGTGGCTCCCTTGTAATAATTTTGGGACTTTCGTACCTTGAAATTTTCAAACTGCCATTTTTTAAAGGAATAGAAAAATCGGTAAAAGTGACTTCTGTTTTTTCAGCCTTTCTTTTTGGAATGATTTATTCGGTCAGCCTTACTCCATGCGTGGGAGCTTTTTTGGGTTCAGCTTTAATGCTGGCTTCTGATTCCGCTAGCTGGCAAAAGGGTCTTCTACTTCTTTTGTGTTATTCAGCAGGGCTTGGACTTCCATTTATATTTTCCGCATTGATTCTAGAAAAAGTCCGGTCTTCAATAGCATTTATAAAAAGCCACTACAAATTGATTAACCTGCTGAGCGGAATTCTTTTGATTTTACTTGGAATAATAATGATTTTGAGGTCAATCCTTTAAATTTGATTTTATACGAAATTAAGCTAAACTTAAAAAATGAGTTTTCTATGGCTCACCGCTAATTAGAATTTATAAGAAGGATTTACGGAGGATTTGGAATGGAAAAAAATAAAATTAAATTAATATTAACAGCACTTATCTTTGCACTGGTAATCGCTCTTTCTGTGATTGCTTATAAAATGCTTTTAAAGAATGTAAACTTAGCAGAAAACAAGACCGACTCTCAAAAAATAGAAAAAGAAATTATAGAGGCTCCAGATTTTGATGTGCAGTCAGAATCAGGAGATTTTGTAAACCTGTCGGATTTTAGGGGAAAAGCAGTAATCGTGAACTTTTGGGCCAGCTGGTGTCCTCCTTGTCGGGCAGAATTACCGGATTTTGACAAGCTTTATAAAGAGTACGGTGACAAAGTGCAATTTATGATGGTGAACATGACCGACGGAAACATGGAAACTGTAAAAAGTGTGACAAAGTTTGCAAAAGACAATTCATGGTCTTTTCCACTATTTTTTGACACAAAACAGAGCGCCGCAAAAGCCTATAGGATAAGTTCGATTCCAGTAACAGTTTTTATAGATGCTGATGGAATAATCAGCGACTACAGAATCGGTATGCTGAACGAAGAAAGTGTAAGAGCGGAAGTGGAAAAACTGCTAAAATAAAAAAAAAGTAATAGCGGGTCCCAGCGACGGGAAAATCTTGAGTGGTGCTCCCGGTGTTAGGGGTTCGGGACCTGCGGTCTTTAAGGAATTCGGACCGGGTCCTCCCTCAAGCATTTTCCCTGCGTCCCACTTTTACTTTTTTTGGTATATTAATGAAAATAAAACTTTGGTAAAAAAAGTAATAGCAGGTTCCAGCGACGGGGAAATCTTGAGTGGTGCTCCCGGTGTTAGGGGGGCGGGACCTGCGGTCTTTAAGGAATTCGGACCGGGTCCTCCCTCAAGCATTTTCCCTGCGTCCCACTTTTACTTTTTTTTTGTATATTAATGAAAATAAAACTTTGGTAAAAAAAAAGTAATAGCGGGTTCCAGCGACGGGAAAATCTTGAGTGGTGCTCCCGGTGTTAGGGGTTTGGGAGCTAAATTAATTAGGCTATGGCTTTGAAGGCGGTTTGAGCGCTTTCTACATTTTCGTAAAAGGTTTGGGCTTGTTTTATGCCATTTTCTAGATATATTGTTATTACATTACCGGTTAAAGAATAGCGTTTTCCGTCTTTTTCAAATTCCTGGTGGTTCATATCTCTTCTCCTGCCCTGAGGGCATTTATTCTTGATTACTTTAAGCTTAAAAACTTACATATACATTTTCGGCAGATTTTTCTGCTCCTGTGAGAAAAAAAAGCCCGAACGAGCCAGCAAACCCCCCAAGAGAAACAAAGACAAGGCTAAAACCAAGTACAAAGAAAATCGTTCGAGGCAGAGCAGAAGCCACCTCTTCTTCCCCCGAAAAAAACGAAATGTAAAGAGGCAGCAAAGGCAGCATGCAGGGAGAAATAAAAGATACCAGTCCTTCTAAAAAAGTAACTAAAAACTCCATACATTAAATATACTATTAATTTCAGCTGCCGGTAAAAAAACAAAATGAAAACATCTTATTCTCTCGCACTCACTAAGCATCCACTGAAATTGCTTTCTGTTCCTGTCCGAGACGAAACTCAAGTGCTTTCTGCTGTTCCCATGTCATAAACTGCATCCTCCATTGACTGTTCTCTTTTGCCGCGTCCACAAAAGTTTTCAATCGATTTGTAAGAGAGCTCCCGCTTTTATTTTTTTCATAATTATTTATAGTAAATTTATTTCAAAAAAAGACGAATTGTATTAATTTTTTTTATGAAAAAAAAGGGGGGAAGTCTCCCCCTCGCTTCAGCCCGTGAACGGTCTTACGCTACCCTCTCTCCTAGGGGCTTTTGAACTGAACCCTTTTTTATAGACAAAATTATGCGGCATATTGAGCTCTAAATTCAATAGGACTCAAGCCGTTTAATCCAATTTTAATACGCTCTGTATTGTAATATGCAATATATTCAACCAGAGCTTTTTTGAATTCTT
>JAILLQ010000052.1 GCA_024693045.1 Treponema sp. | reverse complement strand
AGAAGAAATTCCGTACGAAGGAGCAAAGACAATGCTTCTGGTAGATGAAATAGATAATAAAGAATTTCTAAAAAAATTAGTTGAGAAAATTTATCCTGAATTGCCAGCAAAAAAATAAAATCGTTAGTTCGCACTGTCAAGACGTGCTTTTTTATTTGACGAAATAAGTAAAGTATAATTATAATATAATTATGGAAATAAAATTTGAATGGGATCCTAAAAAACAGAAATAAATCTTCAGAAACATAAAGTTTCTTTTGAAGAAGCAAAAACTGTTCTTTATGATCCAAATGCAAAAAATAAATTGCAGATCCGGACCATTCGGCAGAAGAGGATAGATTTATTATTTTGGGTATAAGTAATAATTCTAAAGTGCTGGTTGTTTGTCATTGCTATCGGGAAAATGATGAAGTAATCAGAATCATTTCAGCTCGAAAAGCAACTACAAACGAAAAGAAACAGTATGGAGAAAAGTAAAATGAGAGAAGAATACGATTTTTCAAATGCAGTAAAAAATCCTTATGTTGGAAAACTCAAGCAGCAAATTACAATCCGTCTCGATGAACAGGTAATTGATTATTTTAAAAAAATGTCAGAAGAAACAGGAATGCCATATCAGAATATTATTAATTATTATCTTCTTGAATGTGTAAAAGAAAAGAAACATATGGAAGTGGCATTTGCAAAGTAGAAACACATAACACATATAAGGTTCGTAGCCGACAGGCAGTCAAGCTGCCTGCGGTTTAAATATGTGGACGCCCGCTACTTCGGGCGCTTTTGGAGAAGAAATATGAAGAAAATAGGTCTTGTAGGTGGAACTGGGCCGGAATCAACTTTGATGTATTACAAGGAGTTGAACAGCCGAATTGATAAACTGACAAATAATAAGCAGATGCCAGATATTGCCATTGAGAGCGTGAATTTTCGCAGAGCATGGGATTACGTTTCTAATCAGAAATATGATTCATTAGCTGATTATTTGTCTGAAAAAATTGAAAACCTAAAGGCAACTGGCGCGGGAGTAATCGCATTAACCGCTGCAACAATGCATATTGTCTATGAACAGATAGTTCAAAAAACAAATGTAAATCTGGTAAGTATTCCTAAATCAGTTTGTGAAGAAATCAAGAAAAAAGGTTATAAAAAAGTCGGTCTATTAGGCACAATCTTCACTATGGAACAAGAATATATGAAAAAAGATTTGATTGAATCAGGCATAGAAGTGTATGTTCCTGAAAAATCAGACCGAGAACTTGTTGCGAAACGAATCTATGAAGAGCTGGAAGTAGGAACAGTCAAGGAATCAACTCTAAAAGAATTCATTGTCATAATAGAAAAAATGAAAAAAGAACAAGGAATTGAAGCTCTGATTCTAGGGTGCACGGAACTTCCTCTTCTTTTGAATAAAAATAACTGTCCCGTAGATTGTCTTGACTGTATAGAAATTCATCTTCAAAAGTTGATTGAATTGGCAGAAATCTAAGGTAAAACTGTATTCTGACAAAGAAGAACGTTATAATGTAATCCCTCTATGCCAAGATAGATGTCGCCTGTTGGAAAGGGGAAAATATGTCATACGATACAATGGTAGAATTTGGTATTCTGTCCTATCCTGCACGTATCTTGTTTTTATTAAGATTAGAAGACAGCCACCCTGTAATACGGTGTTCCATTTTTAAACTAGAAGTTTAATGTTTTTATCTGTAACTCGCGCTATTCTTATTCAAAAGGAATAGCCATGCGAAGAGAAAACATTTTCAGGAAAATCAAAAGAATAATTTCACAATTCATCGAAACAGAATACTGGTACCGTTTTCGAAGGCTTCCAAGTTATTGGTATGATGATGAACAAAACATTTATAGTCCTTTAAAAGAAAAGATTCCGGCACGAGACTGGCTTACCCGAACTTGGGATGGTGAAAATGATATTCTCAATATGATGCGACTTAAAGTTGAACATATGTTCTGGAATCTGAAAGAGCATGGGGCTCAGGCATATTTTTATCTGGATTCATGCAATCTGGTATCTCAATATCGGGAAAATATTCCGGAATCTGATAAAAAATGGGCTATTGATCAAATCTTTAATACATATTTTTCCGGAATAAAGCCTGAGTATTTTGGCTGGAATCATTCTTATTTCGAAGAATGTAACGATACTCGTAACTGGAAGTCAAAACTTTGGATTGGAAATACATATACTCAAGAATATGATAGGGAAGACTCTGATTCTGCTATAAATGATTTTGAACATCATTCTGATTCTGGTTTATGTCATTATTATCTAGTTTGCGAAGGTACTTCTTCCTTAGAAGATAATAAAATTATAAACAGGGATTTTTACATTGCACACGAGACTGATATTAAGATACCGGCAGATGAAATTCCAAAAAGCAAAAAATTATATCAGTTTGATAAAGATGATTTTCTTAAGGGAATACGTAGAGAAGCCTCTCAATATAAGATGAAAGAAATGATAAAAGATTTTGATTTACCTTCTGATTTTGGAAATTCTCCTTTTTTGGATTTAGAAAAACTCCAGTGCCTTTTGACACAAAAGAAAATTCCAATCTCTAATGTTATAGATGAAATAATTTCGGGTGAACAGACTTTTCATATTTCATTATCTGATTATATAAAGCTTTCTCCTGAAACCAGAGCTTTAGTTAGAGGCCAGAGACGCGTCTTAACTCAATTATTGCATCTTCGTCGTCTTATAAAAAATATTCAAAAGATTGATTTTATGAATAAGAAGTATACGGCTTTCTTCATAAATAATGAAAATTGGAATAAAATGTCTCAGGAAGAAAAGAAACTGGCTCGCAAAACCGCAGAAGATTTATATAATAATGATAGAAAAAATGCATACGGAAAACTTGCAGATTTTATGGCAGAACATGGAGATGCATGGTGGGATTAAAAAATAAAATGCAAATAAAAGATTTTTCAAAAACATCAAATAAAGAATTCTGGCTAAAAAAGATTTCAGAATCAGATTGGTCTGCCGGTAAATTTCTATATGAAATATTGCGGGACGGCTCATTTTATGACTTGTGCGGGGAAAAGTCTAAGGTTTTTCTTCTTACAGAAGGAAATGACCTGATTTCATTTTGCACTTATGCCGAGCTGGATGATATTCCTGATGCGGATTTAACTCCCTGGATCGGCTTTGTTTATACGTTTCCTTCTTTCCGCGGAAAAAGACGGATTGGAAAACTTCTTGAATATATTTATTTATGCGCAAAGAAAGATGGCTATAAAAATCTTTATGTTTCAACCAATCAGAAAGGCTTGTACGAAAACTTTGGCTTCAAGTTTTTTCAGGAAATGAAAGACATTCACAATGAAATGTCTCTTGTTTATAAAATGGACATTGAAAACAAAGATTACAGCGATATAATCTGACTGCGGAGGGGCACTCCACGAGGTAAAAAATGAATAACGAAATTCTCATCCAAGAAGAACGACTTTCCCCGGAAGCCTACATCGACTTCTTAAAACGTACAGACCTGGGCTCCCAATACCCCAAAGAACGCTTTTACGAACGCATCTCAAAACTTGTAAAAAATGTCGCAATCAGTCTTGTGGCCAGAAACAAAGACGAAACGATTGTAGGCGTTCTGTTTGGTCTTACCGATTTTTCTTATTGGCTTTATGTCACCGATCTCGGCGTAGACAGAAACTACGAACATCAGGGAATCGGCCGCACACTTATGAAAAAGGCCCACGAATTAGCCGGCGGAGAAAAAGATATTGCAGTTTATCTCATTGCCAATCAAAACGCTATCCCATTCTATGAAAAACTCGGCATGAAAAAATCTGACGATGTAATGCAATACAACCACATCGATTGGACAGAATGGAAGGTAGAGTAGGGGCGTTCCCTCTGCTCCCTCCGGTCCCAGAGGTCGGTGAACTGAACCCTTTTTTATAGACAAAATTATGCGGCATATTGAGCTCTAAATTCAATAGGACTCAAGCCGTTTAATCCAATTTTAATACGCTCTGTATTGTAATATGCAATATATTCAACCAGAGCTTTTTTGAATTCTT
>JAILLQ010000003.1 GCA_024693045.1 Treponema sp. | reverse complement strand
GTCATTCAGTTGTCCAGAAATTACTTCGTCACATGCCTTTTCTATTGCGGCTAGTTTTTCTGAAGTCATTTTTTCTGGCTTGAGGGCGTTATTTGCTCTAGCTGCTGCTTTCTTGAGATAGCCGAATGCCTTTGTGATTTCGCGTGGCATTGTTTCGATGCCTACGCCAATCTTAAAGTTTTCGTGACTGCGTTCAGTCTGGGCTGCCCAATACTTGTCAGCTGGAACTTTTACTTCGCCCATTGAGTCGTGCTCAATTCTGTAGTTTTCCATAGAATCTCCATACAACATAAATATCTTATTTACATTTTCCTTTAGCAGGCCGGAAGATTCAACAAAATTGACGGGCAAAAAAGTAAAAAAAAATCTCAATAAGAAATTACAGGAAGGCCTGGTCTCTTACTTCTTCAGGAATAAACTTCATAGGAGTCTTACTGTAATGAGCCCCGAACTCAGGAACAGAATCCAGCAGGGCCTTAGTATAAGGATGACTAGGATTTTGCATCAAATCTTTAGCCTTACCGCTTTCCATAACTTTTCCGCCATACATTACTACAATCCTATCACTGATTTTTGCAACAAGATTTATATTATGACTGATAAAAATAATAGAAAGGTTTCTTTCTTTCTGCAGCCGCAAAAGAAGAGATACTATCTGAGCCTGAATAGTTACATCAAGAGCTGTGGTTGGTTCGTCTGCAATTAAGAGCTGACAATTTTGAGCAAGAGCCAAAGCTATTCCTAAACGCTGCAACTGACCTCCACTAAACTGATGGGGGAAAGAAGTAAGCCGGCTTTCTGGTTCAGGTAGACCTACATCTTTTAGAAGTTCAATAGTTTTAATATCGGCCTCTTCTCTGCTTATTTCTGCATTTTGATTTCTAAAAGTTTCCCAGAAAACAGAGCCAATATTCTGAAGAGGGTCAAAGGAGCGCCCAGGTTCCTGGAAAATTAATGCGATTTTAGCCCCTCGATATTTTCTTAGGTCACTTTCTTTTAATGAAAGTAAATCTCTTCCTTCATAATAAATATGTCCTGAAACTTCTGCATTAGCGGAAAAAAGCCCTGGGATAGCGCTTGTAGTCACAGATTTTCCGGAACCGGATTCTCCTACAAGCCCTAAGATTTCTCCCTTATCCAGATAAAAGGAAACTCCCCGAACACCATGCACCTGAGTCATTTTTACACCCCTTAAAACATTAAAGGTAACATGTAAATCTTCGATAGAAAGTAAATGGGGGCGTTGCGGGGTCTCCCCGCTTGAAGGGGAAGGCGAAAACACCTCTGTTTGAGCCGTGGGGAAGGCTTTCCCCTCCTCTGTCTTTTTATTTAATTTTCTTTTCTTCTTAAAAACATAGGCATAAGGATCAAAATAATCTCTGAGCATATCTCCCAGAAAGTTAAAGGCAAGTGTTACAAAAAGAAGCATGAGTACAGGATACAAGAGCCAAGGGAAATTTTTGAGATTCTGCAAAGTTGAAATATCCCTATTGATCAGACTACCCCAGCTTACAGATGGGTCATTAATACCAAGTCCAAGGTAAGAAAGAGCTGTTTCACTCATAATGAAACCAGGAACACTTAAAGCGGTATTCACAATTAAAAGACTTGAAATCTGTGGAATTATATGAAAGAAAATTATTTTTAAAGATGGAATTCCTTCAAGTCCGGCATTTATTACAAATTCTTCTCTTTTTACAGAATGTACGATTCCGCGTATTGTTCGGGCGGATCCTGGCCAGCCAACAAGGGACAATATCAGGGTGATAATCATATAGCTGGTTCCGCTATCCATTTTTGTATTTAGTATAGAACGAAGGAATAAAATCAGGTAAAGACTTGGAATAAGCATAAAAAATTCTGCAAAGCGCATTATGGACCAGTCAGTAAATCCTCCGAAATAACCGCTCAAGCCCCCTAAGATTACGGCAAGCATAAGAGAAATTGCTGTAGCAACAAAACCAATTGTCAGGGAAATGCGGCTTCCGTAGACAATTCGGCTGAACAAATCTCTTCCAAGATTGTCAGCTCCCAAAAGATATACAGGATAATCTGAATCAGAGCCAAAAAGGTGACGGTCGCAGGGAATAAAACCTAAAAGCTTATATTTTTCTCCTTTTGCAAAAAGAACAAAATTGTGTATACATTCTTCATCTTTTACGCGAACATATCGCCAGGTAGATTTATCAATAGCCCGGTATTCCCTAACTTTTAAACCGTGAATTGAAAGCTGTAGATTAGCTGGATGATATGTGTTGTTTTCATGAGTTTTTCCCGATGAATATGGAGCAAAAAAATCTGCAAAAATCATCACAAAATAAACTAGAAGAAGAAAAATCAATGAAGCAAAAGCCAGTGGCCTTTTATGTAAATATTCAAAAAACTTTTTCATTTT
>JAILLQ010000033.1 GCA_024693045.1 Treponema sp. | reverse complement strand
ACAGACCATGATTTACTTTCGCACACCTGAAACTTTTTGTCTTCTTCAGATAGATTACACCAATCGCAAGTATCCATTCTTTTCACCCTTATACCTGAATTTATAGATTCCTTTTCACCATCACGACATCCTCGTTTTGATACTCGATATCGAATCCGTTCTTCAAAAACAGTTTATAAGATGGATTATCGGCTGCAATATCATCATGAAGCACAGAAATGCCGTTGTTTTTTGCAACTGTGCATAATTGCCGCAATGCATCCGTTCCATATCCGCGATTACGATATTGTGCGAGAACAATAACATCACAGATGTAAATATCCCGAAGTTTATCGTAGTGATATGCAATTTCTCCGACATATTCATTATCCGGATTCACCAGATAACGATAATATCGATTGTCTCCTGGATTCCTTACCCAGGATTCATACCAGGATTCCCACATGTCTTCTGGAAATGGAATCGTGCCACCCCACCTGGCGTTATAAGCCATAGTTTCTTCATCAGCCATCAGTTTTTCTTTAAACCATAAATCCTCAAAAGCTGGTTTGACCAAAGTAAGCATCATTTGTTCTCCCTGGCAACTTTGAATTTGTCAAGTTCTTTGACCTTTACGCCAATAACGCGCTTTAGCAATAATCTCGCCGATCAACTCGCTTTTTGATGCGGTATAGGTTCCTCTGTCTTCCGAATACTGTTTTGCCAAAGATTCTTTAAGCTTTGAATAAGCCTCCGCATCTTTTTTGTGGCAATTAAGATAATCTCTCACATCCACATAGTTGTTCCATTCTTCCGAATCATAAATCACGGCATGGACGTGATGTGTCCTTATATCATTGTCCCCACATATATACAGGTATTGCAGGGGACGGTCTTGACCGCGAAAAATAAAACCGTTTTCACCAAGAACACTGTTCCTAGACAAGAGTTTATCAAAATCAGATACCCCGGCGACGATATCGATAATAGGTTTTGCGCAAATATCTTTTATAGCCGTGCTTCCGATGTGCTGTGCATCGACTAAAACATCTTGAAGGATACTATGCAGCTCTGCAATGGTTTCTGCTGCGATTACGTCCCACTCAGCATTATGAGGTTCAACAAGCACTGTACCTCGACGCAATCCTAAACTCATTAGCGACTCCTGTTTCATTAATAAATCCCGATTTGTTTTAGTATATTATCCTGAAATATAATTATATACCAATTTTATCAGAATTCCTGACGTAACCAATGGGATTAGGTATCGTCAAAACGTGCAGATGGATACTACTAAAAATCGTAAAAACTTTAATATTCTTAAGCGCATCCTTTTTATTCTGATTCAGTGCACCTGGGGACTTGGGGCCACGGCAATGGGATTTCTGTATTTTCTTGCAAATATCCGCTGTCCCCTCAGATTCTACCGCGGCGCAATTGAAACCCAGTGGAAAAACGGGATGATGGGTCTGAGCCTTGGACTTTTTATTTTCACTCCTTCCTGCGACTATGATAATCGCCATGAAGTTGATAACTACAATCGAACGAAGGTTCACGAGTACGGCCACTGCTTTCAGTCAATTTTGCTGGGCCCTTTCTATCTTTTTGTGGGAATCATTTCTACGTCCTGGGCGATGATACCGTTTTTTTACAAGCTGCGGGAGCGAAGGAATATCCCCTATACAGCTTGTTTTGTGGAAAGTTGGGCAAGCCGTTGGGGAGAACTGGTTACAGGTGAAGAAGCGTTTTGGGGGTAGGTTGAAGAATCGTTTAGGAGGGGGAGACTCCCCCTGTTATTGCATATGTACTTAAAATTATTTAGTTCATATTCAAGGTCAAACAAAGGAAAAACAAGCGGTTCCAGAGTGTCGTTCACTTCTGAAAATCATACGCCGATTTTGCTGCATAAGCCACATCCAAACAATGAATTAAAAGGCTACCAGATACAACAGCTTATTGAAATTCTGAAGCAGGAGGAACTTAATGGAACATGACATAACGCTCAACAGTTTTGTTGAACAGTCCATAAAAAAACAGCTTGCTTGTGTATATTAAAAAGTAAGCTGATAAATTGTCAGTTACTAATGTATCGAGATGTTATATAGATTTTTTTTATTTATTTCATTAAACTTAAATTTAAGCGCTGAACAATTTACGGGGCGTTGCGGGGGTGTCCCCGCTTGAAGGGGTAGTGGAAGCCGGTTTTATTTTTTTGATATTAATATCGGTTTTCCGGCTTCCATCAGTTTTTCTGTCGAAAAACTGAACTATGGAGTATCAGGCTGGAGCGAGGGGAAGGCTTTCCCCTCCTTGTTTTTATTTAAAACTATTTTGAAAATTTTGTGTCTAATTTAGGGACTACAGGAGATAATAATGGATTTTGTTAAACCAAACGGAAAGCGTCGTGTTGTTATTACAGGCGCAGGTATGATGAGCGGTCTTGGTCAGAACTGGGAAGAAGCTTATGAACAGCTTAAATCTTATAAAAACTGTATTAAAAATATGGAAGAATGGCATGACATTGCTGGTATGAATACTCACTTGGCTTGTCCTGCAAAAGGGGATATTCCTAAGTATCCTCGCAAGTTGGTTCGTGGTATGGGACGCGTTGCTCTTCTTTCTTACCATACTACTCAGATGGCTTTGGAAATGGCGGGGCTTTTGAATCCAGAAACTGGCGACATTATTGATGAATGCAAGAACGGCCGTACAGGTGTTGCTTATGGTTCTAGTATGGGTTCATTTGATTCAATTGGTGAACTTGTTTCTGTTATGCAGGACCGTTGCACAGCTAAAGTAAACTCTTCTACTTACATTAAATGTATGCCACACACTTGTGCTGCTAACATTGAAGTAACTTACCAGCTCAAAGGTCGTATGATTGTAACTAGTGAAGCTTGTACTTCTGGTTCACAGTCAATCGGTTACGGCTATGAAACAATCGAAAACGGTTTACAGGATATGATGATTTGTGGTGGAGCAGAAGAACTTTGTCCACCAGACGCTGCAATTTTTGATCAGCTTGGTTCAACATCTATTAAAAATGATCATCCAGAACTTACACCAACTCCTTTTGACAAGGATCGTGACGGTCTTGTAATCGGTGAAGGTGCCGGAACTTTGATTCTTGAAGATTTGGAACACGCTGTAAAACGTGGTGCAAAAATCTATGCTGAAATCGTAGGTTTTGGAACAAACACTGACGGAACTCACATCACAAGCCCTAACAGCGAAACTATGGGAATCTGTATGCAGCTTGCTTTGGATAGCGCAGGCCTCAAGGGCGACGAAATCGCTTATGTAAACGCTCACGGAACTTCAACCCACCACGGAGACATTGCAGAAACAACTGCTACTGCCCGCGTATTTGGCCGCAAGGTTCCAATTTCTTCTACAAAATCATACATTGGTCACACACTCGGTGCCTGTGGTGCCGTAGAAGCATGGCTTACAATCAATATGATGAACGAAGGCTGGTTCCACCCAACTTTGAACCTCAATAACATCGACCCAGAATGCGGTGATTTGGACTACATCAAGGGCGAAGGTCGCAAGATTGATGCTGAATATGTAATGAGCAACAATTTTGCATTTGCGGGAATCAATACATCATTGATTTTTAAAAAGTGGCACAATAATTAACTCACGGGATAAATCCCGCTCGGAGCTGTTTTATCGATGGTGCTAAATTGACCCTGTCGGCTCAATTTTTAACGCACCTTCGATTGTAAGCTTGTAATGAGCAATAACTTCGCATTTGCGGGAATTAATACATCACTTATCTTCAAAAAGTGGTCTGAATAGAAAATGCTTCAAAGTAGATAAATAACTTATTCGATAAGCTCCGGGAAAAGTCCGGGGCTTTTTTCTTTTAAATTGACTTTTCTTTAATTGAGTGGCTTATACAATCATGTTAAAATAAAGTGATATGACTGAAAATTCTAATTTACTATTTATTATAATTTCTTTTGCCCTTTTTATTATTACTCTTTTAGCTCTGCAGTGTTACTACTTTTTTAGGGTAAAGCCTCAAAAAGATGGCTCTATTTTTACAGTAACAAAAGAATCTATTGGAGAGCAGAGTGATAAAATAAAATCTGTTCTTTCTCAAATGCACATGAAATCTTCTGAAATGACAAATGCACTTTTACTTTTGGAAGAAATTGTAGTTCGTTTGCAGGAAAACGCAGATCAGATTGTAACAGCTTATGTTCACAATATTTTTGGAAAAGTAAGTCTTTCTTTAATAGCAAGAGGGCAAAAATATAATCCTCTTGAAGAAAAAGAAAACTCTGAAAGCGAAAGTGAAGACTTCTTTAGGAATTTGATTTTTAAGGCTAATTCAGTAAAACTTTTTTATAAACGCCGTGGCAGCAAAAATATTGTTACTGTAAGAGTGCATTAATAATATTTTGGCGGAGACTCTTTATTAAAGCAGTTCCGCCGAAATATGTTTATTTTGTAGGATAAACAAAAGAAGGATTATTCTTTAAAACTTCAAGATATTTTTTTGCTTCCCATTTTGCTGTTGGCAAATCCTGGAAGAGATAGTTTCCGCACTGGTCTGGAGCAGCTCCTGGAATATCTCCTTCAAAATCGGCAATGTATTCAAAACCGCTTATCATAAGTGGAAGAATTTCCTGGGGAGTAAGTTTTCCCTTCATAATAAGGTAGCAGCCTGTAAGACAACCCATCGGCCCCCAGTAAATTACCTTATCCTTCCATTCAGGATTGTTGCGTAGATATGTTGCCATTATGTGTTCGATTGTATGAATTGCATTTCCGTGAAGGCTAGGTTCAAGGTTAGGCTTTTTCATACGGATGTCAAAGGTTGTGGCAAACTGGTCGCCTATTGTATCTATTCTGGAAACATAAATTCCAGGAAGTAACTTGATATGATCAACTTGGAAACTAGGTATTAAATCCATATTATTCACCTCTTTGTAGAAAGAATAAGCAAAATGCAGAAAAAGGTCAAAGAGTTTACTTATAGGAACTTTTTATAATATTCGATAACAGATTTTTATAATCTATGCTAAAATCAAACAATGGAATATATAAAATTTGGTAAAGAAGGGAAAAAAGTTTCTAAAGTGGTTTTAGGACTTATGAGAACTTCAAATATGGATGTCGATTCTCTTTCTGCCTTTACAGAGGCGGCTTTAGATGAAGGAATTAACTTTTTTGATAATGCCGATTGTTACGGAAATGGAAGAGCAGAAGAACTTTTGGGCCTTGTTTTTGAAAAAAATCCTGCGTTAAGAAATAAAGTTTTTTTACAGTCAAAATGTGGAATTCGAATAGACAGTGATTTTACCTGGTACGATTTTTCAAAAGAATACATTCTTTCTGCTGTAGACAATATTCTTTCTCGTTTAAAAACAGATCATTTGGATTCATTACTTTTGCACAGACCTGATGCCTTGATGGAAGCTG
Organism: Treponema sp.; assembly: GCA_024693045.1. Classification (GTDB taxonomy): domain Bacteria; phylum Spirochaetota; class Spirochaetia; order Treponematales; family Treponemataceae; genus Treponema_D. The sequence goes on along the minus strand of JAILLQ010000033.1, from coordinate 91,867 downwards.
ATGAAATAGCAGAAGCTTTTACAAAACTTGAAAAGGAAGGCAAAGTTTTGAATTTTGGTGTCAGCAATCAGAATCCAATGATGATGAAAATGCTTTTGAATGCTGGAATTTCAATTGTGGTAAATCAGGTGCAGTTGAGTTGTGCTTTTACACCGGCTTTTAATGCAGGATTTAATGTAAATATGCAGAATCCTGCTTCAATTATGCATGACGGGGGAATTTTTGAATTCTGCCGTGCAAATGATATTGGAATTCAGGCTTGGTCTGGTTTGCAGTACGGTTTTTTTGAAGGAACCTTTTTGGGGTCTGAAAAATATGTTCGCTTGAACCAGGTTCTAGAAAGAATCGCTTATGAAAAAGGGTGTACTCCTTCTGCTGTTGCTTTGGCTTGGATTATGCGTTATCCGGGAAAAACTCAGGCAGTAACAGGAACTGCAAATATTCAGCACATGAAAGAGTGTGCAAAAGCAGCTGATATTCAACTTTCTAAAAAAGAGTGGTACGAAATTTATCTTTCTGCTGGAAATACACTTCCATAACATAAAGAGTCGAGGAGAGGGCATAATTTACTATTATTTTTAAAAGGAATATAATTTTCACATTATGAAAACAATTGATGGTAACAAACTTACGATTGAAGATTTATGTGACATTGCTTACAAAAATGAAGAAGTAAAACTTCCAGAAGACAAAGATTTTTGGGAAAGACTGGAAAAATCAAGAAAGTTTTTGGAAGACTACATTGCAACTGGAGTTCCAACTTATGGCGTTACAACAGATTTTGGCGACAGTTGTCATAATCAGATTAGCGTTGATAAAGCCGGTGAATTACAGAGAACAATTTGTACTTATCATGGAATCGGGCTTGGTCCAAAGTTTGACAGAGAAACAGGTCGTGCAGTTCTTGCCGCTCGATTAAACGGAAATGTAAAAGGCGGACACAGTGCCATTCGTCCTGTACTTGCAAAAATGATGGTGACTTTGCTCAACAAAGATATCATTCCGGTTATACCTCAGTTGGGTTCTGTTGGAGCATCTGGAGATTTGACTCCTCTTTCGTATGTTGCTGCAGTAATAATGGGTAAGCGCGATGTTTATTACAAAGGAAAGGTTGTTCCTGCCGCAGAAGCTTTTAAAGCAGAAGGCATTGAACCTTTGCCAATAGAAGCAAAAGAAGGCCTGGCAATTATGAATGGTACCAGCGTAATGACAGCTGTTGCCAGTCTTGCATGGAAAAAAGCCGAACGACTTGCAAAAATTTCAGACTTCCTTACAGCCGTTACATCAGAAATTACACGCGGAAAAGATACCCCTTTTGTAACAAAAGTTAGTCAGATAAAAAATCACCGCGGACAAATGGAATCTGCTGTTTATATTCACAATATCATTATTGATTCAAAAAGAGTCTGGAAATATGAAGACTTCCTTCAGCAGCAGATAGAAAAAATGCAGGGCAAAGGCTTTGTAGCCCAGCAAAACAAAATCCAGGACAGATATTCAATTCGTTGCGCACCTCAGATTAACGGTGTTTATCGCGATACTCTTCGCATTACCCGTGACTGGATTACTGAAGAATTGAATAGTGCAAACGACAATCCATTGGTTGATATCGATGCAGAACGCATCTACAACACAGGTAATTTCTACGGTGGACACATCTGTGCTGCCTGTGATTATATGAGAACAGCTCTAGCTAATATTTCTGATTTGAGCGACAAACAGGCTGAAGTAATCATCGATGGAAAATTTAATGGTCTTACAGAAAACCTTATTCCATTTACTCCTGCAGATCACCCACGAGCAGGGCTTAGACTTGGTTTTAAGGCTGCCCAGATTACAATTTCAGCTATTCGTGGTGAAGTTGCTACATACTGTTTCCCTGTTTCTCTTACAAGTGCACCAACAGAAGCCTTGAATCAGGATAAAGTTAGTATGGGTACAATCTCTGCCAGAAAATTTGCAGAACAGATTGAACTTGTATTCCTGCAGTTTGCAACTCATTTGCTGGCAGCTATGCAGGCTGTAGACCTTGCTGGTTATGAAGATTTTTCTCCATTTACAAAGAAAGTTCATGATCAGGTTCGTAAAATGAGTGCTTTTGTAGAAGATGACCGTGAATTAGATAAAGAAGCTACAGCTGTGGCAGAGTGGTTAAAATCTACAGAACTTTTCGCTTAAATTGATTTAGCCAAACAAACGCTGCTTCTCATCAGAATGAATTGAAGCAGCGTTTGTTATTTTAAATTATTCTTCTTTTTTAGTGACTGGAATAAGTTGAATATCTCCGTCACATTTGCGCCTGATGCCAGGGACTTTTACACCTTCGCCTGAATACTGCCAGAATTCAAAATGGTATGGAGTCAGAGGAGGAGTATTGTAATATGCAAACCAGATTTTATATTCTTTTAGTTGGGTTAAATCAAAGAAACTTGTTTCCCAGCGAAGATTGCTGTAAATCATTGGTTCGTAGCCAGCTTCTTTTATGCGATTACAAAAGGCAATTGTATTTTTAGTAACCTGTTCGCCAGTAATCTGGTCTGTTCTTGCTTCTTCCCAAGGGATACTTTCTGGGTCGTAAACTACAGGTAGTTGAATTTCATAGCCTTGTAACTCATTTATAACCAAATCAGCTTCTTCGATAGCTTCTTCTTCGTTTAAAGCCTGGCTAAAAACATAAACTCCGATATCGATTCCCTGTTTGCGGGCATTTTTTATATTCCTGTGAAATCTTTCATCTATATGAAGAATTCCAGACTGATATCCGCGCCAGCCGATTCTTAAAAAAGCAAATTCAACACCTGCTTTTTTTACTTTTTTCCAATTAATTCTTTTTTCGTGCCTTGAAACATCAATTCCCCAGCGATAGGTGTAGTTAGGGTCGCCAGTGTAGGCAGCTTTCATGTTTTCGATTGTGAACAGACTTTTGTCATACTGGCAGCGTGCAACTCCAGGCTTTAGTTCATAATCAATAATTTCGTCTCTCGTATTTTTATATACGAACTTTTCCTCTGTATCTTCAAGAATTTCTGATTTTTTTTCAATTTCAGGAATTGATGCACAGCAAGAGAAGAAGAGGGGAATTAATAGTGTCAAAGATTTTGCAAAAATATTTAAGTTCATTGTTAAATTATACGGTGCTTTCTAGTATAATGAAAGCATGAAAATTCCCAAAAATCATTTAGACGTAAAAATTATCGCTTTTGATCTTGACGACACTCTTTTGACAGATGAAAGAAAGATTTCTCCTAGAACCTTAGCTGCAATTCAAAAAGCCTGTGAGAAAGGTATTTATATTGTGCTTTGTTCTGGCCGTGCAGAGAATGGAATCTTGCCATATGTTCGTGAAATGAATATTGCAGGCTCTGAATATGGGCGTTATATAGTTTCTTTTAATGGAGCAAGTATTTTTGACCTTCACCTTAGAAATCAGATTTTTTCAAATACCGTTGATATCGACGTTTTGAAATTTGTTTACAGAGAAGCAAGAAGCCGCGGAATGCCAAGTATTGTTTATAAAAATAATACGATTTATTCCTGGGAAGATTCCGAATGGGCTCAGATGGATGCAAAACTTTGTAATCTAGATTTTGAAGTAGTTCCTGATTTTGAAAAATTTCTGGAAGATAATTATCCTAAAATGCTGGTGCCTTCTGAACCTGAAAAGGTTTCTGAATTAAAAGAATTCCTGCAGGTGAAATTAGCCGGAAAAGCAGATGTTTTTACATCGAAACCATATTTCCTTGAAGTAATGACTCATGGAGTTAGCAAAGGAAAAGCAATATTAGAACTTGCCGATAAGTTGGGAATCTCCCGTAAAGAGACAATGGCTTTTGGCGACAGCATGAATGATGAGTCCATGCTGCACGATTGCGAATACGGTGTTGCTATGTCGAATGGACTGGATTACATAAAAGAAATCTGTCCTTTTGTAACCCGTTTTGACAACAACAATGACGGTATTGCAGATTTTCTTGAAGAATTTGTACTGTAAGAAAATTAAGAAAGCAATTTTTTAATACTTGGCGAAATCTGAAGCCCTGAAATTAACTTTTCGGCGTTTTCCAGCATTTCGCCTTTATTTTCTGTTTCTTTTGCTTTTACCGCCCGAATTAAAATGTTTTTTGGAGTGTGTTCCATATCGATAAATTCCAAAAGTTGAACATTGTAGCCAGAATTTTCAAGGTACTCTGCACGAAGGGCGTCTGTCACTAGAGCAGAAAATCTTTCCTTTAAAATGCCATATTTTAAAAGCGGGCGGAAAACTTCTTCCGATTTATTTTTATCAATTTGCTGATTAATTTCATGCTGACAGCAAGGTACACTTAGAATTGCTTTTGCCTTGTGTTTTACAGCATAATCCAAGGCGTAATCTGTTGCTGTATCACAGGCATGTAAGGTAATCATAATGTCTGGGCTGTTTTCGTAGGAATAGCTTTCTATGTTTCCTTTTGCAAAAAGCAGCCCTTTTAGTCCAAGTTTTGAAGTGATTTCATTGCAGTAGTTTATTACATCTTCTTTTAAATCCAAGCCAATTATATCAACTTCGATTTTTTTAATTTCTGTCAAAAAATAATGAACGGCGAAAGTTAAGTATGATTTCCCACAACCGAAATCTGCAATTCTTAAAGGTCTGTTCTGAACACTTTTTGTCACCTGAGGCAATATGTCGTTCAAAAATTCCAGAAAGCGGTTTATCTGACGGAATTTATCGTATTTTGAATTTATTACACGGCCTTCTGCAGTCATTACACCAAGAAGTACAAGAAATGGAACTGCTTTTCCTTCAGGAAGCAGATAATTTTTTTTGCGGTTCCAGGTAATATTCGAAGGCTTTGGAGCTGTATCAATTTTCTTTACCAGACGGCGACATTCTCCTTTTTTGTTTCCCAAAATTGTAATTTCTTCGCTTTCTGTTCGGATTAATGTGTTTTTAAAAGTTTTACCGGCGTGCTTTTCTAGAAAATCATTTAATTCACTTTCACTTTTTTGTTCATGAAAAGCTTGTTTTTGAGTAAAGAGTTCAAGCATGTAAGATGTAGAGTTTGAGTTGTTTGCGGCCCTGATTTTTATTCTCTGGTATGGGCGTCCTAATATTTCTTCTATATTTTTTACTGGTTTTGATAAGGTTACGGAAATAATCATAGTGATTTCAGAGTATACCAAACTAAAAAAAATTGATATATTTAAAATCATGGGTAAATGTATCGTATTTGTAAACCAGAAAGGAGGAGTTGGCAAAACAACTTCTTGTATTAATATCGGCGCATATATTGCTTTGGCCGGTAAGAAAGTTCTTCTGGTAGATTTCGACTCACAGGGGAATATGTCTAGCGGTGTTGGTGTTTCTAAAGATAAGCCAACAATTTACGAACTAATTGCAGGTCAGGTTTCAGCAGAAGAAGCTATAAAACACACATCAGTAAAGGGCTTGGATGCTATCAGTGCTTCTATCGATTTGTCTGGTGCTGCAATTGAGCTTGTAGAACAGGAAAACAGAGAATTCTTCCTTAAAAAAGTATTGGACCCACTTAAACTTGTGTATGACTATATTTTGATTGACTGTCCACCTTCTTTGGGTCTTCTCACTTTGAATGGACTTGTAGCGGCAGATTCTGTACTTGTTCCAATGCAGTGTGAATATTTTGCTCTTGAAGGAATTACTCTTCTGTTAAAATCTGTTAATAAGGTACAGGCAAGCCTTAATCCAAATCTTGTAATCGGCGGAATTTTCTTTACCATGTATGATTCCCGAACCCGCCTTGCACAGGATGTTGTTATGCAGGTAAAAACTTACTTTAAAGACGTTGTTTATAATACAATCATTCCAAGAAATGTAAGACTTTCAGAAGCTCCTTCACGAGGTCTTCCAATTTGTAATTATGACCCTCAGTGTACAGGTGCAAAAAGTTATGCAAAACTTGCAGAGGAGATTATAAATCGTGGCTAAAAAAGGTGGATTAGGTTTAGGACTGGGCCTTGATGCTTTGATGGGAGGTCCGTCAGCAGCAAAGTCAGAAATAAAAGAGTCAACAACAACCCTCTCAGAAAAAAAAGCATTATCTCCATCGTCACTTCCAAAAGAAATTGAAGTTGATGAAAATGGTGGGCTTTGGCTTGACCCAGCTTTACTTGTGCCTAATCCAAAGCAGCCTCGTACAGAATTTGATTCAAAAGCTTTGGAAGAACTTTGTGATTCCATCAAGGAACACGGTATTGTTCAGCCAATTATTATTGAAAAAGCTCCAGAAGGTGAAAATTTTTACATTATTGCCGGTGAACGCCGAACTCGAGCTGCAAAAATGGCGGGGCTCACAAAAGTCCCTGTTCAGATTCGTAAATATGATGAAATTAAAAAACTTGAAGTTGCATTAATCGAAAATATTCAGCGTGCAGATTTGAACCCTATTGATGAAGCAAAAGCCTACTATAATCTTATGCAAATGGGTGATTTAAAGCACGAAGAAGTTGCTCAGAGGGTTGGAAAAAATCGCTCTACAGTAACTAATTCTCTTCGCCTTTTAAAACTTCCTGAAGATATGCAGCGTTCATTAATCGATGGCCAGATTTCTGCGGGACATGCAAGGGCTTTGCTTTCTGTTACTAATCCAAGTGATCAGCATGTGCTCTTTGGAAAAATTATTGGTAGTGGCCTAAATGTCCGACAGGCAGAATCTCTTGCTCAGGAATATAATAATGGCGGTCGTGCAGCTGGTGAAAAGACAAAGAAAAAGAAAGTAGATAATAAAGATCCTGATGTAATTGATATAGAACAGAAGTTCATGGAAATTTTTGGAACAAAGGTTGTTCTAAAAGGTTCCATAGATAAGGGGTCTATTCAGATTGATTACTACAGTCGCCAGGATTTAGACCGACTTTATAACGTAATTGTAAAAAACTAGTTTTTTAAACTACAAAGCCCTAACTTAAAAAAGTTAGGGCTTTTATATTTAGATTGACATATACATAATTTCTAAATCATGCTGCAGTTGATTTCTTCGTTTTTCCATCTGCGCAATGCGAGTTGAAAATTGCGAATTTACGAAATTGTGTGTTTTTTCGTAATCTTTGTACTGCTTGATTTGCGAATTCAAAGATGCCAAATCTTCCATTAATTTAATAAAATCTAACATAAACCCTCCTTGCAAAATGAATTTAGATTTTTTGCAAGTATATTTAGAATTTACTAATAACAAAACAAAAACTCAAGGTTTACGTTACTTGTTTAACTTAAATTTTTATCATTTTTAACACTTTTCCGATACTTTCGTGAATTACAAGATTTGCATCTCTGTCAGAACTGGTTTCGGATTTGTTGATGAGTACTAAGTTTTTGCCAGAAAAATAACGAATCAGGCTGGCAGCAGGGTATACAACAAGGGATGTTCCACCAATTATCAGGGTGTCTGCACTTGCTATTGCTTTTATAGCGCCTTCTACGATTGAATCGTTTAAGCCTTCTTCGTAAAGAACGACATCTGGTTTGATTAGACCTGAACATTCTGTGCAATGGGGTAGAGTATCAGGAGAATTCTTACTTTCTTCTATATAATTTATGTCGTAGCTCTTTCCACATTTCATACAAAAGTTTCGCAAAGTACTTCCGTGCAGTTCAAATACATTTTTACTACCTGCTTTTTGATGAAGTCCGTCTATATTTTGCGTTACAATTGCAGAAAGTTTTCCTGCTTCTTCCATTTGTGCAAGGGCAATATGAGCTGCATTTGGTTTTGCATCTTTGACTATTAGTTTTGCTCTGTAAAAGCGGTAAAATTCCTTTGTATCATATTCAAAAAAACTTCGGCTTATGATTGTTTCTGGAGGATATTTCCATTCCTGGTTATAAAGCCCGTCCTGACTTCTAAAATCAGGAATTCCGCTTTCTGTTGAAACTCCAGCTCCTCCAAAAAATACTATGTTTGACGATTGGTCATAGATTTTCTGTAATTCTGCTACTTGTTCTTCAAAAGTCATGTTTTCCTCCTGGAAAGTATAGGATTTTAAAATATATTAATCTTTCTTATTAAGAATTTAAAGTTTTTCTCAATATATTCCGTTAATGAGACTGAAGAAATTTTGCTTAATTGGAATTTGTTTGATAAAATTATGATATTACAAAAACGGAGATTATCATGATTAGAGATCGTATTTTAAAATGTTTTCTATTGCTTATAACAGCTTCTCTTTTTGCTCATGGTGCAAAAGATGTCGATGAAAAAGAAGTCGATAATATGCAAAGCTGGCAGGAAACTTTTTCCCTTGAAGGAAAGAAGGCTGGTAAGTTCAACATACTTGTAACAGCCTCTGACCTTGGTGGAAACGAAACTGTCGAAGGCCCATTTAATATTTATGTGGATCCTAAGTCTGATTTGCCTGTAAGCGGTATTACGAATCCTCTTAAAGACATGAGAATCGTTGGAAACTTGAACATTGTCGGTACTTGTGTGGATGATGATGCAGTTGATCATGTTGATTTGATTTTAGATGGTGATGAAGCAAATCCTGTTAGAGCTCGTGGAAAAGAATTCTGGTCATATTATCTTGATACAACTGAACTTGCAGAAGGTCCTCATACGATAAAAGTTTTGGGCTATGATATTAATGGTGTTGTCGGAGAACCGGTTTCCGTTACTTGGAATCTTGACCGCCGTATGCCTGTAACAGAAGTAAAAAATCATGGTATGGGTGTCCTTGTTTCTAAAAAAGTGCATTTCCGAGGAAGCGTACAAGACGGAAATGGAATTAAAAGTTTAGCATACTCTCTTGATGGTGGAAAAACTTTTAGCGATTTGCGATTAAAGGGTAAAAAAGAAGCTCGTGAATTTGAAGTATCCTTTGATTCAAGAAAATTCCCTGATGGAGCTTCTGTAATCTGGTTTAAAGCAAAAGATTTTACTGGTTCAGAAGGAGTTTATTCCTTCCTTTACTTCGTAGATAATACAAATCCAACTATAAAAATCATAAATCCTGAAGAAAAGCAGGTAAATTACGGAAAAATAGCCATTACAGGTTTTGCAAAAGATGATCTTGGCATTCAGAGTCTGGATTGGGAATTTGGAACTCAAAAAGGTTCTTTTGAATTGATTCCTGGTAACCCATATTGGGGAAAAGTTTTTGACTTGGCAGGAATAAATGAGAAAAGCAGAAAATTTACAATTACAGCTAAAGATACAGCTGGAAACATCACAACTGCATCACGGGATATATTGATTAATGAAGAACTGGATAAACCTCTTATCGATATTCAATATCCAACGGGAGATGCTTACATAGAATCTTCTGATGTGGTTTATGTTCGCGGTATAGCTCACGATGAAGATGGAGTTCAGTCGGTAAAATATAAGCTGGATAACGGTTCCTGGGTTGAAGAAGAAACTAAAGGCGTTTTCTGTGGAACTTTTGTGCAGGGTTCTTCCCTTTCTGCTGGACGCCATACAATTACAGTAGTTGCAAAGGACCGCCATGGTGTAGAAAGTAATTCTTATACTGCAAACTTTAATGTTCGTGGAAAACTTCCAGAATTTTCAGAAGCTACTCTGGGCGGTCGTTCTGTAGAAAACGGAATGTCTGTTCATCCTGAAGACGGCCAGACTTTTAACATTACTGCAAAGAGTGTAATAGGGTTGACTAATGTTCATGTAGAAACAACTTGGGGGTCGTCTGGAAAGATTGAAAATGACTACCCTGTAAGCGGTTCTTCATTCCCTGTTTCAATTCCAATCGATGATAATTTTCCTAAGGGAGTTGCAAAAATCCACATTGTTGCAACAGATACAGCCGGTTTGACTTCTGATTACAGGCTTTTGCTTGATGTAGTAAACACAAATAAAATTACAGCAAGAGATTCTAAAGTTATTTTTGATGACAGTCGTGTTTCTGCAGACGGTGTTGTTATAAATAATCCTGATTTCCCATTAAGCGGTTACTTTATTGGCGGAAACGCAAAATCTGTAGAAATTGTTCCAAGAACTCCATTTGCTACAGCAGAACTTTCCGGAAACTCAATTATAGTTACAGCTGGTAAGTCTACTGGTTCATCTGAGCCGGTAGTTGTTCGCGTTACAACGGATCAGGGACTCACTTTTGATTCTCAGAAACTTGTATTCAAATATGACAATTCTTTCCCTAATGTAAAATTCTATGATGTTGCAGAAGATTCTGTTCTGGTCAGTGAAGACGGTAGTATCAATGTAAAAGGTTCTGTTACCTGTGATACTGGTGTCGGAAATATGTACTACAAAATCTATTCTGCAAGAGCGACAATGAATGCAGGTGTTCTTACTGGTACAGAAACTATTTCCGTTTCTCCAGAAAAACCACTAACTACAGGTCGTGATTTTACAATTAGTGAAGAATTTGGTTATGGTATATTTATCGTAGAAGTTGTTGCAGAAAGCCGTGGCGGTAATAAATCTGCTGCTGCTTTTGCTGTAAAAAATATTCCAGCTATCCCAGAAGGTGCAAAGGGGGCTCCAAAGGCTCCTTCTGTAGTTTGGGCAGACGGTTTGAATGTTTACTATGCGGCTGCCTGTCAGAGCGAAGTTACTCCTTCTTTTGGAACCTTTAAGCGGGATGAAATGGCTGTTGGTTCAGTTCCTCTTTCTGTAACAGTAACAGCAGATTCAAAGCCAACTACTTCTAAGTTTTCGACTGTTCGTAATCCAGAAGCAGAAGCCTTCTTTGCAAGTATTGGCGATGAGGCATATTCAAGTGGCAAAACGATTGAACTTTCTAAGGGCGAAAAGAAGCTTTTGACTGCAAAGGTATTTACAGAGGCTTCTTCAATTTCTGCTTCTTATGAAATTACTGGTGAAAAACTTCCAGGTGGGGCAGAAAAACAGTCTGGTTCTGCAAATGTAATAAAAGGCGAAGGAAATGAATATATTGTAGAGATTCCTTTGGAAAACCTGCCTGTAAGACAGAATAAGATTAAGCTTTCTGTAAAAATTGGTTCTTATGTAAAAGATATTACAGGAACAGTAGGAACAATTCGTCCATTAAACGAAAGTCTTACAGATGACCGAAGAACTGTTTTTACAATGCAGAATTCAGGTATTCAGTATGATAAAGATGCTGCGGCTTACATTATGAAGCCAGGCGATGTATTCAATTTCTATGCAAATGTTCCAGAAATTGTTTCTGCTGAACTTTTGACTTCTTCATCTAATCTTGAACTTACTTACAGCGGCAACAATGTAATCGTAAAAGCCTTGAAAGACGGTTCTTACTATGGAGTTGGCGTAAGAGTAAAAGATTTGAACGGAATTACCTACAATTCTCCATCTGTTAAATTCATCGTAGATTCGGGACTTTCTGAAGTAAATATTTCAACTCCTGAACTTCACAAATGGGTTCGCAAATCAATTACTTTAAGTGGTACAGCTGCAAATCCTAACGGTTTAAAGAGTGGTGAATATTCTATCGACGGTGGCGAAAACTGGAATCCTTTGAACCTTAGCTTTACGGCAAAAGGTAATATTGGTGCAACTTTCTCTAGAAGTGTAGATATTTCTTCTATGGAAGATGGACTTATAACTATCGACGTTAGAATTACAGATGTAACAGGAAATGTGACTTATGCCCGTTCTGCTGCATTCAAGGATACAACTCCTCCTGAAGTTAGGGTTGTTGTGCCAGATGATGAAGCTATCGTAAACGGTGAAAATCTTGTTGTATTCAATATAAAAGATAACGGAAGTTTCGAAAAAACATTCTATATTGCACCACCTGATTCCGGGGTTGCAAAACGACGCCAGGAACTTGAAAACGACAAAACCTGGCTTTTAAGTGTGGTTGGAACAAAAGAACAGCCTATTGATGATGCAATGTCATTTGAATTTACAGATGATGCAGGGAATACAGCGGTTGTGGAAGCATGGCGCTTTATTATCGATGCTCAGTCTGACTTACCAATTGCCGAAATTCATCTGCCTGTCGAAAATGAAGTAATTACCCGAGATTTTACTATTTCTGGTGTAGTTTATGATGATGACGGTGATTCTACTATTTTCTATAAGATTGATAAGGGTGAATATACTCAGCTTCCAGAAATGGGAACAAGTTTTGCAATTGATATACCTTTCAACACAATGACAGATAATGAGCATACAATTTATGTTTATGCTGTAGATATCAATGGTGTAAAAGGTCCTGTAACAGAAAGAAAGATTAGAGTTTCGACAGAAGAGCCAAAAGGTGCTGTTGAACTTCCAAGAATTGAAACTTCGAATAAGGGGCTTGTAAAGGTAAGTGGTGTTGCAAGCGACAAGAACGGAATCGAAAAAGTTTTGATTTCTCTTGATAACGGTAACAGCTATAACAACACAATAGGAACTGAGCAGTGGTCATATACTTTTGATTCTAGAGCTATTCCTAATGGAACCGGCGTAATCTTTATCAAGGTATTCGATAAGTATGGAATTCAGGGACTTTACTCTAGTTTGATAAATATCGATAACGAAGCTCCAGAAATGGTTTTGGATTATCCATTGGATTATTCTGCTACAACAGGACCTTTGTTCTTTAGTGGTTATGCTTTTGATAACGTAAATATTACAGATCTTTATGTAACAATCAGAAGTTTGGATGGAAAATCAGTACCATCTTCAATGAGAAAAATTGAATTCCCTCTAGAACGCATTATCGCCAAAGATATTGATATTTCTTCTTTGGAAAATGGTTCTTATAACATTGAACTTACAGCTCTTGATAAGGCTATGAATGCAACTCATATCAGCCGCAACATTGAGCTTAATAAAAATAAACCTCTTGCAACTGTAAACTTGCTCTATCCTCTCAACGGTGAACATAAGCAGGGACAGTTCAACATTTATGGTAATGCTGTTGCAGATAAGCCGATAGAAAAGCTTTCTCTCTACATTGATGAAAAATTTGTTGCTGAAACACAGCTTACTCCTAGCGAATACTTTATCTTCAATTTGTCGGCAGATAATTTGGATACAGGTGTTCACACTTATCGTGTTGATGCAACTGTTGAAGGCGGCAAAGTTATCAGTTCAAGAAATCAGACAGTAGAATACAGTTCAGCTGGTCCTTGGGTAAAAATTGATAACTTCACTTACGGTGATTTTGCAATTGATCGTCCATATATAATTGGTTCTGCCGGTTATGCTCTTGATGGCGATGAAACAGAAATTGCAAAGATGAAGCTTAAGAATGTTCCAAAGGATCAGAAAGCAGAAGTTATTGAAGCTAAATCAGTAATTGCAGAAAAAAAGGTTCAGAAAGTAGAACTTAGTTTTGACAACGGAAAAACATTCAATCTTGTTTCAAAGGGTGAACGATGGATGTACCGTGTAGAAAATCAGGACTTGGACGAAGGTTACCACTTTATGCTTGTGCGTGCCACAATGCGAAATGGTGAAACTGCAATTGAAAGAACTATTATTCAGATTGATAATACAGCTCCAAAGATTCGTTTGATTACTCCTGGACAGGGTGGTCGCTATAATCAGGAACTTGTATTCAGTGGTTTATCAAGTGATGATGTAGGCTTAAAAGATGTAAAACTTGCTTTACGAAAGGGAGATAAGGCTTCTTATGCAGTTCCTTCATTTATTCAAGGATTATATCTTGACTGGCACTTCTGGGGTGCTACACTGTTTGATATAGGTGTAGGACTTACATTCTTTGATGACGCAGTAAAACTCCAGTTCCAGTGGGGACAGTTTACACAGGAACAGAGAAATATGTTCTCTAGGACAGATTTGCGTTATGGTGGTGATAGTGTAATGGGTGTAAAGATTCTTGCTAATGTAGCACAGATTCCATTCAGTTACTTCTTAGGCCACGACTGGGAATGGCTCAGCTCTTCTGTTTCTGTAGGAGCTCAGTTCTCACGCTTTAATGAAACAGGTTCTGGTGATGCACAGATTCTTTCAGCTTTGCTTGCACAGATTGAACTTCCAAAGGTTACATTCCCTAAGATGAAGATGTTCAGTTCATTCAGTGCTTACACAGAATTTTCATTGTGGTTCATTCCTACTGACGTTTCTGGGGATGAAGTTGATATCGAAAATCTTGTTCCTCAGATTTCTGAGGGTATCAGGGTTAATATATTCTAAGGCGGCTTTATGAATATTCGGAAAAGAATTCTAGGCATTCTGTTAACAGGTTTACTTACGATTACAGGGCTTATTCCTCTTTATGCTATCGACGCCTATGTAACTGTCATTTATAGACGGATAGATATTGCCTTTATTAACAGGTCAGATTCTGAATTGAATGTAATTCTAAGTGAAAACAACACTGATAGAAATTATTACCTGATGGAAAACTACACAATGAAAAAAATCCGTCGTCTGGTAATAGATTTAGAATATGACTTTGCGATGAAAGCCGATTTGGTAGTAATCGACAACAATCTGGACAATATGGAAGCCGTAGAACTTTATTCGACTATAGCTGCCGCTCTTGAAAAACAGATGGAGCAGGAAAGAATAATCGAAGAAAAGCGCCAGTTTGAATTGGCTAGATTTAATGCCGAAAAGGAAAAACAGAAAACAGTTCTTTCTAAGGAATACAATTCTGTTCAGACCCCTGGAGGAGACACAGTTTACGTAAAGAGCAAGGAAGAAAAGTACACTTCTACTTGGTGGAAACTTGCTTTTGGAATGTTTGATGGTTATCTTATAAATGATGTAGGAAATTCATATAGTTCTTTCAGATATGGAATTTCTGCCGATTTTAATTATGAATACACTTTTGATAAGCTTTTAATTGGTGCCGATTTAGCCGGACAGGCAATTATTTTGCCTTTCTCTGGAAATGACGGAACTATTATTGGAGAGTTTGAAGCTGTTCCTAAATTTGCATTTGCAGCCTTAACTAAAAAATTGCAGTTTAGAACGGGTGTCGCGGGTGTTCTTAGGTCAAGTACAGACGAAACTAATCTGAGTGGACCATTTGTTAGTCCTCTTGTTGGTGTTGGTTTAAGTAATCTTGGCTTAGGAAAACTTTCATTGAGTGCAAATGCTGACTGGCTCTTTGGTCACTTTGCTTACGGTGGATTGAATTATGCAATGAAATCATCTTTAAATATGGGTCTTCCAATTGCAGAGATGGAAAAGTTCAAAGTGTCATTCAATCTGGGAGCTAAGGATACTCTGCTCGTTCGCGATTCAGGGTTAGAAAATAGATTAGGATTAATTATTGGAATTGGAGTAGAAAATGTTATTAAATAGATTTAAAAAGATTTTTGCTTTGTTTGTTGGGCTATTAATATTGTCAGCAAATTCTTTTGCACAGACAAGTCAAGATCAGATTATTCAGAAGTATTTGGAAAAGGCCAATGCTGAATATGATAACGGTAATATTCCTGCAGCCTATAAAAATATCAATGCGACCCTGAATTTCTGCACTATGAATGGTGGTGTTATTCCTGCAAATGTGCTTGTAATTGCAAGAGGCATTTATATGCAGCGTTTGAACGAAATCCAGCGTTCGTATAATGAAAACAACTACATTGATATTAAAACAAACCTTGAAGAAAAGTATCCGGCTGTGAACAATGCAGAATTAGCAAAAAAGGTAAAACAGATTGCCGCTGATGTAATTGCAATCGAAAAAGCAGAAGACAAAAAGCAGCAGAAGGACTTTTTGAACAGCATTAAAGATTCTACAAGTTCAACTAATGATGCCATTGCCGATTTAGGTAATAAAATGGTTAATCAGAGTGAACAGACCAAAGAAATGATGAGGCAGAGTCTTGAACAGCAGATGCAGACAACAGAATTGATTCGCGAAGATTCAAAAAAGACTCAGAGAAGCATTACTATGATTTTTGTAATAGTAGTGATAATAGTTGTTGTTATTCTTCTTGTTGTTGGACTTATCCTTCTTATTATGAGAATAAGTGTACGACAGTCACAGATGCAGCAGGCTCAGTATGCAGAAGCATTTAAGCTTTTGGCAAAGAACCAGAGCCAGACAAACCAGTTGATGATTGGAGGAATTGCGGGGCTTTACAGTTCAGATGGCTTAAAACTTGCCGGCAGTTCAACATGGAGTCAGGAAGCTTTGCCTGAACCAGAGGATTCAGAGGAAGAAAAAGAAGCTTTACGAGAACTGGCAGTTAAATGTGAGGATTTGGGTGCTAAAATCGATCAGGCAACCGGTCGCAAAAATAACTCAAAGAACGTTTCTGAAATCGTGTTCAAACTTGCAACAAGGCTTGGTGTTCCTCAGCATGATGCAATGGTATATTTCTGTGCTTCGATGGTATATGATGCCGGCTTCCTTTCTGTAAATCAGGAACTCTTACAGGCAGAAACTTTGACAGATGAGCAAAGAAAAGAACTTGCAAAACATATTTATCTTGCAGAAGACCATCTTCAGTTTGTACCTAAAAAGTACTGGGAAGTTTTCTTTGCAGCCGCTAAATATCACCATGAAAATGAAGACGGTTCCGGATATTGTGGTCAGAAAGGCGAAGGCATTCCAAAAATCGCAAAAATTATTCGCGTAGCCGATAGTTACAATGCCCTTTCCAGCAAGCGAACCTTCCGAGGAGGAATGGATAAAGATTCCGCCGTTGAACGCTTGGAAGAAGAATCTTACCTTTACGACAAAGAAGTGCTAGCAGCATTAAAAGACATAA
Source organism: Treponema sp. (assembly GCA_024693045.1). Classification (GTDB taxonomy): domain Bacteria; phylum Spirochaetota; class Spirochaetia; order Treponematales; family Treponemataceae; genus Treponema_D. Next base: position 75,252 of record JAILLQ010000033.1, on the reverse strand, counting down.
TCTAAATAATACGTATTTAAGCCGAACTAGAAAAAAGTTCGGCTTTTTTTTATCTAAACACACAACCAGCAAATCATAAAAAATGAGATGTAGATCCATATGCAAAAAAACGAAAGTGGGACGCAGGGAAAATGCAGGAGGGAGGACCCGGTCCAAAAAAATAAAGTCCGCAGGACCCGAATACCTAAAACCGGGAGCCCCACACCCGAGCTTCCCGTCGCTGGGACCCATATAAAGAAAAAGTAGCAAAAAAACGAAAGTGGGACGCAGGGAAAATGCAGGAGGGAGGACCCGGTCCGAAAAAAATAAAGTCCGCAGGACCCGAATACCTAAAACCGGGAGCACCACACCCGAGTTTCCCGTCGCTGGGACCCACATAAAGAAAAAGTAGCAAAAAAACGAAAGTGGGACGCAGGGAAAATGCAGGAGGGAGGACCCGGTCCGAAGAAATAAAGTCCGCAGGACCCGAATACCTAAAACCGGGAGCACCACTCCTGATTTTCCCGTCGCTGGGACCCACTTTCGTTTTTTTGCTGAATATTCTTTTCTCTTAACTGAACTTATAATTTGCCGATAATCGAACTATGAAAAAGATTGTATTTTGTTTATTGCTAGTAACCATTGCATCGAATATCTATGCTAAAAGAGTAAAACCACTTTATCAGATACCAGAAAAACTGACACTAAAAGAAGAAGAAGATCTCGCAGGAGAAACAAAAAATTTCTTAGTTGCTTCTTCAAAGGGCCTTTTTAAAATTTCACCTGCAAATTCTGCTATGCCTCTCTGGACAGAAGGTTCTGTAGAGCAGATTTTACGCACAGAAATGTTAGGCGAAGACGGTAAGATTATAGAAAACTGGTATTTCAGAACCAGCAAAGGAATACTCTTTTCTTCAGACTTAGAAAATTTTGAATTGCGCAATGAAGGTTTGCCTGTTCTTACATTAAAACGATATGACGGACAAAATATTACTTTTGAAAAACAGGTTGCTGAACTTAAGGATATAGGTTCAAATCCTCTTAATCCTTTGCAGCTAGTTACTGCTACAAAGGATGCGGTTTACCTTAGCCGGGATGGCGGTAAAAACTGGAGATCTCTCGGTTCTATGAGCGGGGCAACTCCTGGAGTAAAAGCCTGTGCCATTGGAAGTATGCCCCTTACATATGATGACGGAACAAAGGGAACTGAATTAGTTGTATTTATGAGTCATCCTATTTTTGGACTCAGTTATATAAAGCCTGATGCAAATAGACCAAGCTGGTTTGATGTTGCAAAAGGATTTGAAATGCTTCCTTCTATGACTAGCCCTGACGAAATTGCAGATATTTATCCAGTGATTAGTCAGGATGAAGAAGGAAATAATTTTGTAGAAATGTATATTACAAATACATTTATTCCAAGAATTTATAAATTTGACTGGCCAAATCGCTGCGGTCAGCAGATTTACAAAGGAAGTGAACCTGCAGAAACTTTTGATGGAATCTTTTCTTCAAATGGAAAACTCTATTTTTCGGTAAATGAAGGAATTCGCTCATTTGATTTAAAAACAAATGAAATTTCTACAAATCTTTCTGAAAAGACAGAATGGGAAAAATCATTTGCTTGCGTACCTGGGGATATTGCGGCTGCCTGGATTCCTTATTCTATGTCGGGAACTAAAAAAGGTCTCTGCTTGAACGAACTTTGGCTTCTTTACCCAGGAAGTGTAAATTCTCCTTACGGCGAAACTGCTAAAGCTAGAAAGGCAATATATGTTTCGGCTTACCAATGTCGACTTCAGTCTGGAATCGACAAGTTTAAAAAACTCATAAAAGATAACAATTTAAACAGCCTCGTAATCGATATGAAAGATGATTACGGACTCTTACGCTATGATGCAAAAGACCCTCTTGTAGTTCAGAAGGGTAAAATTACTCAATATGCAGTCGACCTTGAACATTTTGTTTCTGAATTCAAAAAGGATAATGTTTATTTAGTTGCACGAATTGTAGTTTTTAAAGACAGAAATCTTTCTAAGTACGGGAATTCAAAATATTCAGTCTGGAATTACAATACTCAGTCCCCTTGGCTTGGTATCAAGGAATACGAAGACATAATCGACGAAGAAAGTGGAGAAGTCACTGGTAAAAATACAATTTACTATGATGAAAACTGGGTTGATCCTTATTGTCCTGAAGTTTGGGAATACAATGTTGCAATTGCAAAAGAATTGATTTCCCGTGGATTTGATGAAATTCAGTTTGATTATATTCGTTTCCCTACTGATGGCTATAATTTGCGTCAGGCTTCTTATCGCTGGAAGAGTGAAGGCATGGATAAAGAATCAGCCCTGGTTTCTTTCTTGAGTTATGCCCGTGAAAATATAAAAGCGCCAATCGGAATTGATATTTATGGTGCAAACGGTTGGTATCGAAGTGGCACCAGAACTGGTCAGGATGTAGAAATGATGGCTCATTATGTTGATGTTATCGGACCTATGTTCTATCCAAGTCATTTTGAAAACAGCTTTATGAATTATCCTCCTGCTGCAGATAGAACATATCGAATCTATTATTATGGAACTTATCGAAATACCATTTTGGCAAGAAATAAAGTTGTTGTACGCCCTTGGGTTCAGACTTTTTACCTTAATGTAAGTTATGACCGCCAGTATTACGACAAAAATTATGTAACAAAAGAAATTTTTGGTGTAAGAGACTCTGTAAATAATGGTTATATGCATTGGAATAATGCCGGAAATTACGATATGCTTTGTCCAGATGTAAAAGAGGAAGATCCTTTTATTGGAACTTGCGAAGAAGCTAGTACTGATTTTAGAAAACCTGCTTTCGGAACTTCTCTGGCTCCTGAATTCAGAGATGGAGGAATTTCTCTTTTGAATAATGTTTATCAGCATGGTGAAAATGGACCTGACAACGGATATGATTCTGCGGATATGGTTTATACACCTTTAATGCAAGTAAAATTAATGAATAGGAATTAATTATGCCTAATCCAAAGTATGCACCGGAAGAACCTATTTCGTCGGTAGCAACTGCATTATCACCAGCTGCTCTCGGAATTGTTCGCTGTTCAGGAAAAAATTGTATTGATTTAGTTTCGAAAGTCTTTTCCAGACCAAAGGCTTTATCTTCAGCGGCAGGGAACAGCTTGGTTTATGGCTGGATTATAGATGGGGAGGCAAAAGTAGATGAAGTAATGCTTGGAGTTTACAGAGCTCCAAAAAGCTTTACCGGTGAAGACATGGTTGAAATCTGCTGCCATGGTGGACCAGGTGTGGTTTTGGCAATACAGAATTTACTTTTAAAAAATGGTTTCCGTCAGGCAGAGCGAGGAGAATACACTTTCCGGGCTTTTATTAATGGTAAGGCTGATTTAACAAAGGCAGAAGCTGTTCAGGAAATTATCGAAAGCCACACCGGTGAAAGCAGAAGCCGTGCTGCAGGACGATTAGCCGGAAATCTTTTTGCAGAAATCGACAGCATAAAAAAACTAATCACAGATACTTTAGCTTCTATCGAAGTTGAAATCGAATATCCGGAAGATGAAGAAACCATTGCAGATTCTTTTGATTCTTCGGATTTGCAGGAAGCTTCTGCCAGATTGCAGCAGCTAAATGATTCCTGGAAGGGAGAAAAGTTGTATCAGGATGGAGCCAGACTTGTTCTTTGCGGAAGAACCAATGCCGGAAAATCTAGCCTTTTCAATGGAATTTTAAAAGAAGAAAGAGCTATTGTAAGTGATATTGAAGGTACAACTAGAGACTGGATAGAAAGCTGGGTAGATTTTAACGGAATTCCTGTTAGGCTTTTTGATACAGCAGGCCTAAGAGAAACAGATGATGTAATTGAAGCTCAGGGAGTAAATCTTACTCATTCCCTTTCAGAGGATGCTGATTTAATTTTATATCTAGTAGATGCAAGATTTTCTCTTAATGCAGACGATTTGCTTTTCTTAAAAATGAGTACCAAACCATTTTTACTGATTTGGAATAAATGTGACCTTGCAGAAAAGGAAGTTTCTCTTTCATCACAATTGCAGGAAGAATTAAAATGCCTTAAAGGGCAAGTAAAAATCAGTGCAAAGAAGGGAAGTGGTTTTGCGGAACTTTATTCAAAAGTAAAAGATGCACTTACTGAAGGACTCTCTACAGAAAGAACACAGGCTGGTTTGGGATCTGCTCGCCAAAAGGCTGCTGTTGAAGAAGCTTTAGAAAGTGTAAATCATGCCCTTGAAACTTCTTCTGAAGATTTAGCACTTGATGCTGTTGTTCAGGATTTGGAAGAAGCCTTGAATTCTCTCGGAGAGGTTACAGGTGAAGTTACTGCGGATGATGTTTTGGGCAGCATTTTCAGCCGTTTCTGTGTAGGAAAATAATTTTTGGAGCAAGGCGTGAAGGATTATATTTTTTTTGATTTAGACGGCACATTAACTGATTCTCAACCAGGAATTTATGATTCTTTACGGGTTATGTTAAATCATTTTGGCCTGGAAAAAAGCGATCAGGAGTTAATGCCTTTTTTGGGACCAGCTCTTTGGGACAGTCTTCCAAAATATTGCGGCTTTAATTTAGAACAATGCAAGGAAGCTATAGCAGTTTTCCGTGAGCATTACTTTAATATAGGTATTTACAACAACAAACCTTACCCAGGAATTCCAGAGCTTTTAAAAAAGCTAAAGGAAGAAGGAAGACATCTTGTTCTTGCAACTGGCAAACCTGAAGAACAGGCTAATGTAGTTGTAAATCACTTTGACCTTGCAAAATATTTTGACTTTATCGGCGGAAGTACAATGGATATTTCCCGCAGTAAAAAAGCCCAGGTAATAGCGTGGGCAATGGAAAAAACAGGCCTTTCTGCAAAAGATAGTCAAAGAATAGTTATGGTTGGCGACCGGGAAAACGACATTATTGGTGCCCACGAAAATGGTTTGCAAGTAATTGCTGTTCTTTACGGCTACGGTAGCCGCAGCGAATTCGAAGAATACAAAGCCGACTTTATCGTTGAAGATATACCAGCCTTGGGCGACTTGTTGCTAGAATTATAAAATACTAATAAAATAAATATATGGAAAATCCTGTTTTGGGCGAATGGCTTGTGCTCTTTCTGCTCTTCTTGAATTGCAGCCGTATTTTTTTCTTACGTTACGGAAAAGTTGACTCTCTTGCGTTTTTAGCACCTATTAGTGTTATTTTTTCTGTTTTGCAGATTTTTGCCTGGGGCGTAGATGTTTTTTCGTTTTTAATACTGATAATTTCAATCTTTGCTTTTTTTACTAATTTCCGTGCACTTTTGCGCTTTTCTTCGGGGCTTTTTGTTGACCACTACAGTATGGCATTCAAAATTGCAGCCATATTGATTCTTTTACTTACTATTGCTTGTGCTGGCTTGTTATTCGTCTTTAGACCAGTTCTTTTTAAGGCTGTAGATTTTGATGCTATTCAAAAAACAGAAAGACTTTCTGGCGATTTCACCAATGGATTTACAAAATCTCTTCCATTTGAACTTGCTGAATGTGAACTTGTAAAAATTCTTCCAGAAAAAAAGGAAAATATAAAAGATCAAAGTATAATTATTATTCCTGATAAAACTGCTGACTTAATCGATTACAAAATACTTGCATTTGAGCTGGCAAAAAATGGTTATCCTGTTTACATGGCAGAATTCTTTGCCCGGGATGGAAAATGGTGTCATAACTATGCAGATTACAAACTTTTCAGACGCCTTTACCTTTTGTTAAACAGATTCCTAGAAAAGCAGGATTTCGAAAATCAGCTGCAGTTCTATACTTTTAATATCGAAAAAGAATGTCAGGTAATGGTTGATTATGTTTTGACCGATCAGGGAGAAAATAAAAAGCCTGTTTGTCTCATTGGAGACTGGATGAGTAAAATCGCTATACCAGAATTTGCTTTAAAAAATCCTGAAAAAGTTCTTTTAAATTTCGACCTTTGCGATTTTGAAGAATATAAAACTCCGGGGCTGGGTTTTGTTCAGTATACAGCTCCTGTAATTGCTCATAATTTAGGACTCAATAGAGAAAAATATATTTCTCCGGTTGAAAATATTGCAAAAAAAATCATAGGAAAGTTTCCTGTAATCGAGAAAAATCAAGAAGAAGAAATTAAAACAGAAGGAGACTCTATTGACGCTGAATGAGCTTGATAAATATTTTAGAAGTTTTCTAAAAATCGAAGACTATATGTCAGATGTTTCCAAAAATGGAATTCAGATTCAGAATTCTGCCCCAGACAGCAAGGAAATTAAAAAAATCGCCTTTGCTGTAGATGCCGTTGCAGAAACCGCAAATAAAGCTGCTGAACTTGGAGCTGATTTGCTTTTTGTTCACCACGGGCTTTTTTGGGGTGGCTGTGAACCTATCATAGATTCTCATTACCAGAGAGTAGCTCCTTTTATCAAAAATGATATGGCTCTTTATGCCTGTCATATTCCTTTGGATGCAAATAATCCATACGGAAACAATTATGGACTTGCTTCTCGTCTTAATTTGCAAAATACAGAACCCTTTGGTCAGTGGCGCGGCATGACAATTGGCGTAAAAGGCATTTTACCAGAACCTCTAACAGTAGAAGAATTAGCTGAAAAAGTTTTAAAATCTGGTGAAAAAGCTCTTGCCGTTTTACCTTTTGGAAAAAAGCAAATTTCTTCTGTCGGGGTAATTTCCGGTGGTGCCGCTGACGATGTTTGCCAGGCAGTGGAAGAAGAGCTTGATGCTTATATTACAGGCGAAATTGAGCACCAGCTTTATCATTACATAAAGGAATCAAAAATTAACTTTATAGCTGGGGGGCACTATCAGACAGAAACTGTTGGTGTAAATCTAGTAAAAGAAAAAATCGAAAAGGAATTAGGATTGGAAACTGTCTTTATAGACATTCCAACTAACTTATAAAAGGAAATAAATATGGAAAAAGTAAAATTTGATAAAAAATTGTTATTGCCATTTGCTTTGACTCTTTTTGTAATTATCGCAGATCAGGTTACAAAATGTCTTATCGTAAAAAATATTGAGCTTGGTACGATTGGAGCAACTTATTTTGGTGATTTCTTGCGAATAATCCATGTGGCAAACAAAGGTGTTGCTTTTAGTATGGGTTCAAGACTTCCACTGGTTCTAAGAAGATTCTGTTTTGGCTTGGTTCCTCTTGTTGTGATGATAATGGTGATTTGTGTTTACTTAAGAAACAAGGATTTTACTCAACTTCAGCGCTGGGCTATTTGTGGAATCGTAGGTGGTGGTTTCGGAAATTTGATTGACCGCTTTTTTAGAGAAGAAGGTGTAGTTGATTTTATAGATGTAAAATTTTATGGCCTTTTCGGCTTGGAACGATGGCCTGTTTTCAATGTTGCTGATATGGCTGTTGTCATTTGTGGAATTTTACTTGTAATTTCTTTTATTATTTCATTAAAAAAGGAAGGAAAAAGTAATGCGTAAAATAGGTATTATTGGAGCAATGGAAATAGAAGTTGGCATTCTTAAATCAGAAATGGAAAAGAATGGCAGCGTAAAACAATCAGAAAATGGCAGCCTTGTTTTTTATGAAGGCAAACTTAACGGAATGGAAGCTGTTGTTGTAAGAAGTGGTGTTGGTAAAGTAAATGCTGCTTTATGTGCACAAAGACTTATCATTCAGTACGGTGTTGATGCTGTAATAAATTCTGGAATTGCAGGAGCGATGGCAAAAGAACTTAAGGTTTTTGACATGGTTGCTTCTACAGATGCAGTTTATCATGATATGGATGCAAGCCTCTGGGGGTATAAGATTTGTCAGATTCCTCAGATGAAAGTTTATGAATTTCAAGCCGATAAAACTTTAATCGATGCTGCTCTAAAGTCATTTAATCAAAGTGAAGCTGCAAAAGAGCATAAAATTATTACAGGTAGAGTTGCCAGTGGTGACCAGTTTATCGCCGATGCTTCTTTAAAAGCTAAAATTATAGAAAATTGTTCGCCTGCCTGTGTAGAAATGGAAGGGGCTGCAATTGCCCATGCCTGTTATTTGAATAAAACTCCTTTTTTAATTTTGCGATGTGTTTCAGATAACGCAGATGATTCTGCAGAAACAACATACAATTTCAATGAAAAAACAGCTGCAGAGGCTTCTTCGGCAGTAGTTTTAGGAATTTTAACAATTCTTTCTTCGAAATAGAGTTTAGTAAATTATGAACTTAATTTCCAAATTAAAAGAGACTGCCAGTTCCGTTTTGCCCGTAATGATGATTGTACTTTTGCTTTCCTTTACGGTTGCTCCTTTGGGTGGAATTCTTCTTGCAAGATTTATAGTTGGCGGTTTGCTTTTAATTTTAGGACTTACATTTTTTCTTCTTGGGGTAGATATAGGTATTCAGCCTATTGGTGAACAGTCGGGTGCGGCTCTTACCAGTAAAAGAAGTTTACCCCTTTTACTTTCACTTTCACTATTGATTGGCTTTTTGGTAACAGTTGCAGAACCTGATATCCAGGTTTTTGGAGACCAGATTCATGATGTTTTTGCTTTTGTAAATAAGGGTCATCTCGTTGCTATGATTGCTCTAGGCGTTGGACTTTTTATGTCTTTTGGTTTGTTTAGAACAATTATAGGTATGAACTTAAAAATCACTCTTTTACTTTCATACATTTTTATCTTTCTGCTTGCTTTTTTATGTCCTTCGGCAATGAGGGGTGTTGCCTTTGATTCCGGTGGAGCAACAACAGGTCCTATGACAGTTCCTTTTATACTTGCTTTAGGTGTAGGTGTTTCCAGGGTACGAGCTGGTAAAAATGGCGAAAGTGGAGAAAGCTTTGGTCTTACCGGAATTACTTCTATCGGCCCAGTTGTAGCCGTTTTGCTTTACTCTTTATTTCTTCGCGGAAATGATTTTACCAATGTTTTTTCCGCAGCTTCTCTAGAAAGTGATGAAATTGGTCTGTCTGTTTTTCTTGAACTTCTTCCGTATGTATTTTTTGAAGCCGGCATTTCAATTCTTCCTGTTATCATAATGCTTTTCTTCTTTCAGATATTCCTTTTCCGTTTGCCACCTCATAAACTGATTCGCATTTGTATGGGATTGCTTTACAGTTTTTTAGGGCTTTCGATTTTTCTTTTAGGAGTGAGCGGTGGCTTTATGGCAGCCGGCTTAAAGTTAGGGCTTATACTTGGAACTAAAGCTTCTACTTTAGGCGGCCTTTGGTATTTGCTTTTGATTCTAACCGGCTTGATTTTAGGGGCTGTTGTAGTTTGTGCAGAACCTGCTGTTTGGGTTTTAACGGAACAAGTAGAAAACCTTTCTGGTGGTACGATAAAACGAAAACTAATGCTGCTCTTCCTTAGTGGAGGGGCTGCAATTGCAATAGCCTTAGCTATGTGGAGAGCTCTTTCGGGCCTTAATTTGATGTATATTCTGATTCCGGGATATGCACTGGCTCTTTTGCTCATGATTTTTTCACCAAGGCTATTTACAGGAATTGCTTTTGATTCGGGTGGAGTAGCTTCTGGGCCTATTACTTCAACATTTGTTCTTTCTTTTACTATTGGTGCCAGTGCGGCATCTGGTTCAAATGCAGATTCTTTTGGAGTAATTGCCTTAGTTGCTATGACTCCATTAATTGCAATTCAAATTTTGGGCATTATTTACAACGTGAAAATTAAGAATCGGGATAAAACAATCGAAAATAATCAGATTCAAGAGGGAGGTAAAACTGATGTCAGCTTATAATTTGATAATTGGAATCGTTCCTCGAGGTAGTGCAGAACTTCTTACCCATGCGGCTGTGGCTGCTGGTGCGGGAGGAGGAACTATTTCCCGTGGAAAAGGAACTGCAGCAACTTCTTTTTTGCAGATTCTTGGGCTTTCAGATTCAGACAAAGACTTAGTTTATATAGTAGCTTCTGCTGAAAGTACGAAATCTATAATGGATGCCATGATTTTGGCTTCTTCAGAGAAAAAACAGCCTTTTGGAATTCTTTTTACAATGGGCGTAAACTCATTTATACGAACCGGGGTTATTTCCGGTAAGGACCAGCTTATGAATGAAACAACACATCAGTTGATAACAGTAATCGTAAATAAAGGTTTTGCCGACGACGCAATGGCTGCAGCAAGAAAAGCTGGGGCCGGTGGTGGAACAATTATGAATGCCCGCGGTACAGCCCGTCCAGGAGAAGAAACATTTTTTGGAATGGAAATTGTGCCTGAAAAGGATATGATTTTGATTCTTGCAGAAAATGCCAAAGTTCAGCCAATTATGGACGCAATAAAAGCCTTGCCTTGTCTTGAAAAACCAGGTACAGGTATTGCTTTTGCTTGTCCTGCAGAAAATTTCACTCTTTTAGGAAAGAAAAAATAATATGGCTGTTAAAGACCTAGTTTTTCAAATTCTAACTTCAACTCAAAATCAAGACGGCTTTGTTTCTGGAGAAGAACTTGCTAACCGCTGTGGAGTTACCAGGGCTTCAATTTGGAAGGCAGTAGAAAGTCTTAGAAGAAAAGGGGTCAAAATTGAAGCTGTTACAAACAATGGCTACCGGCTGATTGAAGACAATAGTTTTGATAGTCAAAGCATTTCCCCCCTTCTTGCAGATAAATCTGTAAATGTAATTTTTTTTGAAACTATCGATTCAACTAATATTGAAGCAAAAAGACTTCTTGCAGAAAAAGATGCAAGAGAATTACATAAAACTGTTATAGTTGCCGCTGAGCAGACAGCTGGAAGGGGACGTCTTGGAAGAAAGTTTGTTTCTCCTCAAAAAAGTGGTATTTATCTTTCATTAATTTATTCGAACAGAAGGGTTACCAATCCCGCTATGTATACAGCAAGTGCAGCAGTAGGCGTTTGCAGGGCTTTGAATAAAGTCTTTGGAATCGAAAGTAAAATAAAGTGGGTAAATGATATTTTTGTTCAGAATAAAAAGGTTTCTGGTATCTTAACAGAAGGGGTAACCGATTTTGAAACTGGCATGATAGAAGCTGCTGTGATAGGAATTGGAATAAATATTGTGAATAATCCGCTTTTACCGCAGGAAGTAGCAGGAGGACTTTTTTCTAAGGAAAATGATTCTTGCAAAAAAAGAAGTTTGCTTGCTGCAGCTGTAATCAATGAAACTTTTGCAATTCTTGATGGGGATGAAGAAGTTCTAAAAGAATCCATGCGGGAATACAAAGAACGGTCTCTTTTAATAGGAAAAAGTGTAGAAGTTACACCTGTGATTGGACAGATGAAAAATAATTATATTTGCACTGTAAAAGATATTACACCAGATGCAGGGCTTTTGGTCATGCTTGAAGACGGTTCTGAAAAAATTTTACAAAGTGGTGAAGTTTCTATTCATTCTGAAAAAATATGTTATAATGAATAGATTGTATTGAACGGAGTATGCTATGAGTGACGATTTTGCTTCTTCTATTGATGCCTTACTTGCAGAGGTAAAAGATGAAACTAAACATGATGATGTTAGTATAGATGAATTTGAACCTGCTGATGGTAAAAAGTTCGATATGGAAGCTTTTTCTAAAAAAGCAATGGGAACTGGTGCTGCTGATAAAAAAGTATCTAATCCAAATAAATCAATTCATCAGGTTGATTTAAGTGTAAAGCAATTCAACGAAATTACCGAACTGGTTTCTGAATTTCCTTCTGATGTTTTTGAAGATAAATCATATTATAAAGTTGCACTTACTGGAGAAAACCAGTCTGCACAGCGCTTGCATCTGGTACTTTCAAAATACTTAACAAGCCAGGATCCTAAAGACCGCACTGTTTTTCGCCAGCAGATTATTTCTGCTTACTGGGAATTAGTTCGCGGAATGGCTCCAAAAATGGCAGATGTACATCTTCCAAAGCCAAAAAGGATGTTGATTCGTTTTGGTGTACTTCTTCCTTCTCTTTTCCGCCCGGAACAGAAAACTTTCTTTTCAAAGATTTTTTACGAAAACCGCACAGGTGAACCAGTTCTTTATGTAGATGAATGGTTCATGGAAATTGCTGCCGGTCGTCTTTCAAATTCCATGACAGATGAAAAGCGAACTCCTCATAAGGCAGCAACTCCAGAGGAAGCTGCATCTATGGAGCAGACTCGTCTTCAGCAGTTACAGCAGAAAAACTCAGGTAAATTGCAGAGTGCCGAAAACATTCTGAACATAAAAGAAAATGAACGCACTATGCTAGAACTTGAATTAAAAGACCGCATAGAAATTCTTTGTACACACAGTCCTATTATGGGAAGTGAACCTCATACTCAGCCTTATACAGATACACAGCAAAGACTTTTTTCCGAAATCACAGATAGACTTCACAAGCTTTCTAAAAATGGAAAAGAACTTGCTAGGTGCTTAAAAGATTACGAAGAAGCAAAAGGTGTATTTGCCAGTGTAGAAAGCAAGCTTTCAGATGGCCCTCAGCAGGTTCAGGCAGCCGATACAACCGCTGTAAATACTGAATTTGAAACTGTTCGCCAGATGGCAAAGATGACCGTTGGTCGCCAGGGAAATCAGTTCCCATTGTTTACCCGTGAATTTTATCACTGTATGGAAAAGGGGACTGGAACCCGTGAAAATGTAATTGAAATTCTTCGCTGGGTTGAATCAATTGATCCAGGTGCCTTCTGTCGTGTACATAAAAATATTCCAAACCGCATACCTCCTTATGTCTTGCTTATTCCTACTTATGGCGACCGCGGATTCTGTTGGGAACCATTTGACCGCTACAACCGAGTAACAAGCCGAGGTCGTATTGTGATTCCAATGTATCCTCGCGACTTAAAAATTGCAGTTTTAACAGCTGTTGCAGATTTACGCTGGCAGGTTGCTAAGGAAAAAGCTTCTTACTACTGGATGGAAGAAGGTCTTACAGGTCAGTATTATCAGTACATTGACCGCCAGAAATTAAAAGGTGATTTAAAAGCTTTCTTTATAGAAGATTATGTTCTTTGGATGACAAAAGAATCTAATGGAGTTCAGCGTTTGGACAAAGAAGTTCGAGGAATCTTCTGGCGAAACATGCCTTTCCCTGATGAACTTAAACAGGAACTTAGAAAACGAAGTCTTGTTTACGATGAACTTTGTATTAAAGATAACAACCGTGCAATGAGCGATGGATATTGATAGGTCGTAAAAGTGCAGGAAGTTTCAGAAATAAAAAAATACGCGCGTAAAAATCAAGTTCCGATTATGAAGGATGACGGCTTGGAATTCATCTGTTCCTATATTCGGGACCACGGTGTAAAATCCGTTTTAGAAATAGGAACAGCAATCGGATATTCTGCCATGCAGTTTGCAAAAGTTCGGGAAGATATCAAAGTTGTAACAATTGAACGCGAAATAGACAAAGTTATTCGGGCAAAGCAGAACTTTCACGACAATGGTTTAGAGGAAAGAATCACTATAATCAATGAAGACGCACTTATGCTGGATTCTGTTCCGGGGCAATTCGATTTGATTTTTATTGATGCGGCAAAAGCCCAGTACATAAAATTTTTTGAAAAGTTCAAAGTAAATCTTGCGCCTGCTGGTGTAATTATAAGTGATAATCTTTCTTTTCACGGAATGGTAGAAGATTTCAGCCTTACAAAAAGCAAAGATACGATAAGAATGCTTAAAAAAATCCGCAAGTACATTGAATTTTTAAAAACTAATGAAGAATTTGAAACTGAATTCTTTTCTGTTGGGGATGGGATTTCAGTTACTAAAAAGAAGTGTTAGAAATGCAAAAAGAATGGTTTGAAAATGAAAACTTCTGGCAGGATTATGCACCTGTAATGTTTGACGAAAGCCACTGGGCAGAAGCACATGGAGTTGCCCAAGCTGTTTGTTCTTACGCAGGCTTATCAAAAGGTGCAAAGATTCTAGATGCAGGTTGCGGTCCCGGAAGAATTTCTGTTGAACTCGCACTTTTGGGCATGGATGTTACTGGAGTTGATATAATTCAATCGGAATTAGATGCCGCAGAGGAAAGTGCGAAAGATGAAGGCGTTTCCCTTACATTAAAAAAAGCAGATCTCAGAACTTTTGTTGAAAAAGAAAAATACGACCTTGCAGTAAATCTTTATACTTCTTTTGGTTATTGTGACACCAAAGAGGACGATATACTTATATTAAATAATATTTATGAGTCTTTGAAACAGGGCGGATATTTTGTAATTGAAACAACAAGCCGTGAAAGTGCCATTTTGAATTTTACCAGTGGGGAAGAATTCTATAAAAGTGGAATAAAAGTAAATACAGACTTTTCAGTAAAAGGTTTGTGGGAAGGTTTGGATTCAAAATGGACCCTTACTCTGCCAGACGGTAAAGTAATCCGTCACGAATTTGTACAGCGCCTTTATTCTGCGGCAGAACTAAAAGAAATTCTTTTGTCACTTGGCTATTCCTCTGTTGAAGGCTATGGCGGATACGACAAACGCCCTTATAATCAGAATGCAGCAACAATGGTTCTAATTGCAAAAAAATAGGCCGGTATAATAACCGGCCTGTAGCTTTTCTTATAAATTAGTCTTCAACTTCTTTTGGAAGAACAAGATTAAGAACAAGGGCTATGATAAATACGACAGCAACGCAGTTTTGAGCAAATACGCTTTTAATCAATTCTGGGAACTTATCAAACATAGAACTTGCCTGTGTAAAGCCAAGACCAATGCTTAATGAAAGAGCTGCAATTGTCATATTTCTAGAATTAAGTCCAGCCTTGTTCAGCATTTTAATACCAGCTAGAACAATCATTCCAAACATCATAATTGTACAGCCACCAAGAACAGCCTGAGGAACAGTTGTAAGGAATGCACCAAATGCAGGGAAGATTCCGGCAAGAAGCATGATTACTGCACCAGTTGCGATAGTAAAGCGGTTTACAACTTTAGTCATTGCAACAAGTCCAACATTCTGGCTGAAAGAAGTTATAGGAGTAAGACCAAATACACCAGCCAAAGAACTTACAAAACCATCTACGGCAAGGGCTCCAGAGATTTCTTTTTCATTTGCAGAGCGGTTCAAACCAGTTTCAGCAAGAGCGGTTGTATCTCCAATTGTTTCTGTTGCAGAAACAAGATAAATAACAAGCATTGAAATAATTGCACCAATATTGAACTCTGGTTTGAATGGTAAAATTACAGGAAGAGAAATAATTGGTAATTCTTTCAAAGTAGTAAAATCAACGGCGCCAAGACAAATAGAAAGTATGTAACCAACGATAAGTCCAAAAAGAACAGAAATTACTTTTAGATATCCCTTTGTTGCAATAGAAAAGACAAGGCAAGAAAGAAGAGTAACACTTCCAATAATCCAGTTGTTAAGTGAACCAAAATCGCTTGCACCCTGTCCGCCGGCAAAAGAATTAGCTCCAACAGAAAGAAGTGAAAATCCAATTGAAGTAACAACAGTAGCTGCAACGATAGGTGAAATCAATTTAAGCCAGTATTTAGCAAAAAGACCAAGGATTCCTTCTACCAAACCACCAACAATTACACAACCCAATAGAGTTCCATAGCCATAACTTGTACCGATTGTAATAGCGCAGTTCAAGAAAGTAAAACTAACACCCATAACGATAGGAAGTCCTGAACCCAGTTTCCAAACAGGAAAGAGCTGCAGGAAAGTTCCGATACCGGCAATAAGCATTGCATTCTGAATAAGTTTTGCAGAAAGAGCTTTGTCAATTCCACAGACACTTGTCAAAATCATAATCGGTGTGATATTTGCAACAAACATAGCAAGAACATGCTGCAAACCAACAGGAATAGCTTTTTGCAATGGAACTGTTCCGTCTAAAGTAAAAATATTTTCAATATTCGCCTTTTTCATAAAAACTCCTATTTTATTTTCTAAAAGTAATTGTTCCTGTAGAAGCATCCATAGCGTCTACGATAGCAATTGATTCAAGCTTGAATCCCTTTTCCCGGATAATTTTTCCACCATCCTGGAATCCTTTTTCGATAGCAATACCAATTCCTGCAACTTCTGCTCCAGCCTGATGAACAATTTCTGTAAGTCCCAGCAAAGCAGCTCCATTTGCCAGAAAATCGTCGATAATCAAAACTTTTTCATCCTTTGAAAGATACTTTTTGGAAACGAAAACGTGATTCATACACTTGTGTGTGTAAGAATAAACATCAGCAGAATATTTGTCGCCGTCAATATTTACGCTCTGAGATTTTTTTGCGAAAAGAACGGGTACATTAAAGTAGCGTGCAACAATGCAGGCAATTCCAATTCCACTGGCTTCGATTGTAAGAATTTTAGTTACTTCTTTGTTAGCAAATCTTTTTTTCAGTTCGGCGCCAATCTGTTCTAAAAGTGAAATATCAATCTGATGATTCAAAAAACTATCAACTTTAAGAACATTTCCTTCTCTGACAACTCCATCCTTTAAAATTCTTTCTTCCAGAAAATTCATTTGATTCTCCCAAAATAAATAATTATTTAGAAGCGCCGTACTGAGTATAGTAAGCGTCGATTTCCTTTTTTATTTCTTCAGTGATGATAGTTTTGTCGCCGTTTGTGTAAAGAGCATCAACCACTTCGCTCATAGATACAATGGCACGAGCTGGGAAGCCGTATTTTTCTGTAATTACATCAAGAGCTGCTTTTGTGCTGTCAGGGGCTTTTTCTTCGCGGTTCAAACTTACGATTTCGCCAACGATTTTAATTCCACCTTCCTTTGTTTCCTGTGCTTTAATTTTTGGATAAACTTCTTCAATTGATTTTCCTGAAGTTGTAACATCTTCAATAATTACAACTCGGTCACCGTCTTTAATCTTATAACCAAGAAGACCGCCTTTATCGGCTCCGTGATCTTTTTCTTCCTTACGGTCACAGCAATATTTTACTTCTTTTCCATAAAGTTTTGAGTAAGCCACGGCAGTAACAACAGCAAGTGGAATACCTTTGTAAGCAGGTCCAAAGAAAACGTCAAAATCATCGCCAAAATTATCGTGGATAGCCTTTGCATAATATTCACCAAGGCGAGCGAGCTGACTACCTGTAACATAAGCTCCTGCATTCATAAAAAATGGACTCTGGCGACCACTTTTCAATGTAAACGAGCCAAATTTTAAAACCTGGCATTCAACCATAAAATCAATAAATTCTTTCTTATACTGTTCCATGAACCTATTTTAGCGAACCGGAATACTTTTATAAAGAGATTAATTTTAATAAAATTACTTATGTTTCAAAAATCACGCGACATAACGATACTTTGCAAAGTTGTAGATAATTTTGGGGACATTGGCGTAGTTTATCGATTGGCCAGAGCCCTTTCCGATATATTTTTATCTAATCAGGGGGGCGCCTGCCCCTCGCTTCCAAGCCAAGCCGCTTCGCAAAGCAGCCCTGCAGGCAGTTCTGCTTCACTCCGCTTTGTTGGCTTGTCCGCTACCCCCTCTAGCGGGGAGACCCCGCAACGCCCCCTGCCTTTTAAGCTCAGAATTGTCTGTGACAATTTAAAATCATTTTCTCTTCTTGAACCACAAATTAATCCTCAGAAAGATTTTCAGATAGTAAATGGCTGGGAAATTTATCAGTGGGAGTCCGATGATTTGTGTTTTCAAGCTTTTCAAAAAAATCAACCTCATGTAATTTTAGAATGTTTTCAATGTGGTCGCCCCGACTGGCTGGAAAAACTCTTGTTTGAAGTCAAAGTTCCAGAAATCGTAAACATAATAATGATAGACTATCTTACAGCCGAAGATTATGCAGAATCTTTTCATAAATTACAGAGCTTAACCCGTAGTGCCCGTGTTCAAAAAGTAAATTTCATGCCCGGCTTTTCTGCAAAAACAGGCGGCTTGATTTTGGACAAACCTTTTATGGAATCCCTAAAAAAAGCAGCCTCTGCTGAAAAAAGAAACAGTGATATAAATGCTGTATTTTTTAGTTATCCAAAAGACTGGACTCCTGCTGTAAAAGCTTTTCAGAACTTTAACGGCTCTCTGCAAGAAGGCTCGTTAAAAGTGTCACTTGCAAAAGGCGCGGGTTTTGAATCATTTTACAAAGCCTATACAGAAGAAAAAGCCCATTGTAAAGACACGAATAATTTTTTTGAGCTTAAAGAATTAGATTTTATTCCCCAAACAGAATGGGATTCCCTTTTATGCTCATCAGATTTGCTTTTTATTCGTGGAGAAGACAGCCTTAGCCGCGCCGCCCTGACCGGACTCCCATACGTCTGGCATGCTTATCCCCAAAGTGAAGACTACCAGCTTGTAAAAGTTCAAGCCTTGCTGGATGCTATGAAAGATTATTTTCCCCAAAAAAGCTTTTTAGTTTTAGAAAAATGCTGGCAAATCTACAATGGTGCCCAGGGAAATTTACAGTCTGCATTGGAAGCTTTTCTTGCAAACTATAAAGAATTAAAAGAAGGCTTTTCATCATTTTCTAAAATGCTTATAAAAAACGGGGACTTGGCAGAGCATCTACTGGAATTTATAGAAAGCCGGGAATAGAGCTCCTTACTCTTGTCTTAATTCAGGTGATTTTGATATTCTGAAATAAAAGGAAGGTATTTTATGAAAAAAATAATTATTACAGTAATAACAGCATTGCTTTTGCTTTCAACAGTAGAGGCAAAAAGCAATGATAAATCGATTAAAGAAAAAGCCAGTGAAACAGTTGAAAGCGTAACAGATGCAGCAAAAGATATTGCAGAAGATGTTTCCAAGAGCGCAAAAAAAGCTGGCAAAAGCCTAAAAAAGGAAACAAAAAAATTAAAGAAAGACCTTTCCAAAAGCACCAAAAAAGCAAAGAAAAATATAGAGGAATCCATTTCTGACTAAAGAAGTAAAAAAGTTCTGCTGATTAAAATAAGCAGAACTTTTTTTTATAAGGTAAAGTTTGAAATTTTCTTCAATATAAGAATTATGGTAATGACTTTTATTTTTATTTTAGGTATTATTAATTAATCTGATTTAAATTTTAAATCTTTTTTTTGAGGTTATATAGTTATGTTAATGACATCACAGTTAAAAGTTGGAACTGCATTCATGTACGAAGGCAACCCACTTATCGTTCAGAAGATGCTCGGTCAGCGTTCAGGACGTGCCGGCATGGTTACAAACCTTCGCGTACAGAACCTTGTAACAAAGTCAACAATGGATCTTGGTATTGACGCAGGTGAAAAGTTTGATGAAGTTGACCTTGAATTCCACGTAACAAAACTTTCTTACATCGATGGTGATACATACGTATTCATGGATCAGGAATCTTACGAACAGTTTGAACTTCCAAAAGAAAATCTTGGCGACTATGCTGGATACATTACTCCAGAAGACGACCTTGAAGTTAAACTTACATTCTACGAAGGAAAGCCAGTAGGTATTGATATGCCAGTTCAGGTAACTCGTACAATTACATACTGTGAACCAGGTGTTAAGGGAGATACTTCAGGAAAATCTTTGAAGCCTGCTACTCTTGATACAGGTATCGAAGTTCGTGTTCCATTGTTCATCAACGATGGTGAAAGAATCGTAATCGATACACGCGACGGTTCATTCGTTGAACGCGCAAAGAACTAAGTTTTCTTAGTTTACAAAAAGGGGCTGACTAAAAAACGAATCATCAGATTTGTATTTTAGCCAGCCCCTTTTTTTTATTTTTGCATGAAGTAAAACTTAGCGATAGATAGACGCGTATTGTTCCATCAAATCATCTAATTCCTGGTCATTGTCTGCACAAATGGCACAGGCGTTGTATAAAGCAATCGCAGATTCTGTTGTAAGGTAACCCATAGGAACGGCTCCTTCTCGCCAAACTCCATGAGCTGTTACATATTGTGAAAAGTCCAGGGTCATTTTCTGCTGGCTGGTACAGTAAAAGCGTATACCTCTGCGGTTTCCTGCAAGCATCATTGGCTTTAATGAAAAATCACTGTCAGTAATATTACCGGAGCCAATTCCATACATTTCCAAAAAAATAGAATGAACTTTTGAATATTTTAAAATGTCTTTGTATAAGTCGCTTCTAAATCCCGGGTAAAGCCTGCACATAAACATTTTGCTGCTGGCTTCGACAAGTATTTTTCCAAGAACATCTACATCTAATTCCCCGATTCCGTTAAAGACATTTGCCACAGGGCCGCTTTCTGTGAATTTTGGCTCAGACAGGTTCCAGTTGCAGAAACTTCCTGGTCGGTCAAAGTGCAGGTTTAATGGCGAAAGAATTTTTCCGTCAAAAACAACATATACGCCGGACTTTTTTTCAGAAGCAGTTTCTATTGCAAGGCGCAAATTTGTTTCAGCTTCCATGGATTCTGAAGGAAGAGTAGAACTGGCTGTTATTACAATTGGAACTTCTGTGTCGCTGAAGAGCCAGAATAATAAAGCTGCTGTATAAGAAAGAGTATAAGTTCCGTGGGTAACTACGATTCCACTTGCTGTCCCTGCATTTATTCTAAGAGCTATTTCAGAAATAAGTTCAGCCCAGTTGTAGGGTTCCAATTCTTCACTTAAGTATTGTCCCGCAGATGTGAACTGAACTGGTAAATCCGGGAAGTTTCGTTTAATTATGTGCTTTAATTCAGAAGAGTCACCACTGGATATAGTTCCGTCCTGGTGGCGGATTGCAGAAATTGCCCCCCCTGTCGTAATTGTATAAATTACACTTATGTTCAATTCTTTCTTTAAAAGAGACTTTACAATCTGAGGAACGGCTTTTCCGTTTGTTTCCTTCATTACAAGACCGGTCAGGCTTTCCAAAGGAGCCATTTCTCCGTTCTTTAATTTTTTACAGTGCTCAGGATTTTCCTCTATTACTTTTTGTACGAAAGGAAGAAGTTCTTTTTCGCTGCTTAATTCACTGATGTTTAGGGTTTTCATCAGTTTTTCCGGAGAATGTCCGCTTTCGAAAGATGCTCTCAGAAGAGTTTTTGCCGTTGCACTATGAATATCGTTGGAATCCAACATTTTAATAATCCAGGCAAAATTACTTTCTGTGATTTTAGATTTTGCAAGTGAGCTGTTTGTCTTGTTTAAAAGTCTCATCAATTCACTGGCCATCCAGTGGGCTGCATTTAGAGGATTAGCTCCTAACTGGCAGACTTTTTCAAAAAAATCGGCTCTTTCTTTTGTATCACAAAGAAATTCTGCTCTTAACCGGCTAACTCCGTATTGTTTTTTAATTCTTTGCCGTCTCTGTTCAGGAAGCTCAAAATTTTCTGCAGAAATCATATTTTTTTCTGCGCTTTCCAAGTTTATTGTCTGAGGAGGATTTAAGTGTTCAAATCTTATTCTGTTTATATCCCTTTCCTGAAAACTTTCTGTACAGGATTTTGCTTCATTCCAAAGTCGGCTTTCACTTAAGATTTTTTCTCCTGCTGAAAGCATATTTTCCTGTCGGGTCAGTTCGTGGTTTACAGCTTTGCGGGCAAAGTTAAAGGAGTTCAGGTTGCGTAGTTTTACATAGTAATCAGGCAGGGCGGGGTACTTAGAAAGGGCTACATAGGCATTACAGCGAATATAACCGTCCCTGTAAATGTCATTTGCTATATTCAGATATTGTGTGAGCCTGCGAAGTTCATCTAGAAAAATATGAACTTCTTCACCAAGTTCGAAACTTGCCTGAGTTCTGATTCGTATACTAGGGTAACCGGCACAGGAATAGTCCATTCGAGTGTTTCCATTTGCATGGGTCAGTCTGCCTAAATCTTCTTCTATTCTAACTTCTTCAATATGAATGGTTTTTTTATGGCTGTGAAAGAGAAGATTGATTTTTCCACTTTCTGCAATACGCACTGAATAGCCGGTAATTTTTAAACCATCTTCCAAATTTTGGGAAATATTCGTAATATGTTCAACGTCGGAGATCGTAGAGATTTTACATTCCAAAGCTTTTGCAAGTACATAAACCTGCTGCAATACTTGTTCGTTTATACAAATTTTATGGGTTTTGTCGTCTGTGTAAAAAACACTTGTGACTGGAGGCAATTGTATTCGTGCCTCTAAATAAACAAAGGATTGATACATAGAAAATCTCCTAAAATATTTGAAAATTATACCGTTTTAATTAAAAATGTGATATACTGAACAAAATTGTTGCTCTTTGTGAAAAAGAATATTTAGGAGTTTTTGTGAACAAACACGACTTTCCGAAAATCCACTTTTATGATCAGGATTTTGTAGACATTTACAACAAGACTTGGACTATGCTTTCAGACTACTGGATTGACCCAAAAACAGGGGAAAAAACTTCTGACGGATATTTCATGTATCCAGTAGACGGCAAATTAGTAATAGATCAGTTTGAATCAATTCTTTCATCTTTTTTCCTTGTATATTCAAACAGAAACTACGATGCAAATTTAAATATTGATTATTTCTACAAAAGACAGGAAGAAAACGGCGCTATCCGATGGCGTTATGACACAAAGACAAATGAACCTATGCTCACTTCTGATAATCCAGAAGGAATCGGTCTTCCTTTGTTTGCTTGGGCAGAATTCAACCTTTATCACAAATCAGCAAATAAAAAACGTATCAAAGAAATAATGCCAATCCTTCAGAAATATATTTCTTGGATTGACGCTACATTTAAACAGGAAAATGGACTTTATGCCGTTCCTGCCTCTGCTAGTACAATGTTTAATGCCCCTCGCGAAAACTGCTGTTATCCAGTTGATTTTAACGCTTGTATGGCAATTAACTGTGCACATATGTCAGCTCTTGGCGACATTTTGAACGATAAGGAACTTAGTTTCCAGTACAGACGAAATTACTTCTCATTAAAAACCCGTATCAATTCTATGATGTGGGATAATGAAACTGGTTTTTATCACGATTTGGACAAAGATTTAAATCGTCTGCCTGAAAAAACAATTGCAGGATTCTGGCCTTTGCTTGCAGAAATACCAAGTGCAGATAAGTCAGAAGCTTTGATTGCTCATCTTATGAATCCTGCTACATTTGGAACAGAACACCCATTCCCATCTCTTTCTGCTGACAGTCCAAAATTCAGTGAAAACGGCGAAGGTTTCTGTGGAAGCGTTTTCCCAATGTTTAACTTTATCATCGTCAAAGGCCTTGAAAAATATCAGAAATACGAACTTGCTCGTGAATGTTCAATTCGTCACCTCTATTTCGTTCTGGAAGGGCTCATGCCAACTGATGAAAACCAGAAAGGGGATGTTTTTGAAGCCTATAAGCCAAGCAGCGCTCAGAAGGCTACAATGCAGGGCTTAGATGCTTTCCCTAGAGCTCATTTCCTAGCGGCTACCGGTCTTTCGACTATCGCTCTTATGATTGAAAACGTAATTGGTCTTTCAATCAGTTTGCCTCGTAAAACCGTAGACTGGATTATTCCTAACCTTGAAATCATGGGAATAGAAAATCTTTCTCTTAAACGAAATCTTATTACAATTTTGAGTAACAAGAGTCCTCGTGGTTGGGAAATTCAGATGGAAAGCGAAAAGCTTTACTATTTTACGATTAATATTATTGATCAGAAAAAGAAGACTTTACCAATTCCAAGTGGTAAGTGTTCAATGCTTATTGATAAACTCTAATGAAGATGGCTAATTCGGAAGGTACTTGAGATAATATAAACGCCTGCTGTGCTGGGTTCTTTGAACTGAGTTCATTTGGTTCAAAACGCTTATACATTCTGCAGTACCTTTTTTATGGGGGGAATGTATGGCGGCTCCAGAAGCAGTAATTGAGATAGGATCTACAGGTCTTCGTCTTCTTGTTGCAGAATTTACAGAAGATAGAAAGAGAAATGTGCTCGACCGTTCTGAAATGCCTGTTTCCCTTGGTCGAGATGTTTTTACTGTCGGGACAATTAGTCGCGAAACTCAATCGCAGTGTTTGCATATTCTTTTGCGTTATAAGGAACAGCTTTCCAGTTGGGGTATTTCTCCTGAAAATACAAATGTTATTGCGACTTCAGCTTTCCGTGAAGCTTCTAATAAAGATCCTGTAATGGATAAAATCTTTTCGGCAACAGGTTTTCGTGTAAAAGTAATCGACGGCATTGAAGAAAACCGTCTTATGTATCTGGCTGTTACTGAATGTTTGCAGGACGAAAAACGAACATTTCATTTTGAAGATGCCGTAATTCTTGAAGTAAACGGCGGTTCTACAGAAGTTATGCTCATGCGAAAGGGTAAAATGGCAGGAGCTCACAGTCTGCATCTGGGCACAGTTCGTTTGGCACCTAAAATGCGCGGTCAGTCCAGTAATCTGGAAGATATTCAGCGTTATGTGGAAGAGTATACTATAAATGCCAAGGGACTTTTTGAAAGCGAATTAAATATTGAAGAAACAAAGCAGTTTATCGCTGTTGGCGCTGATGCAACTCTAGCTGCAATCAATGTGGGAAAACCAATATCTACATGGCTATGGGCTATCGAAAGAAATGATTTTGACCGCTTTGTCGATGAAATACAAACTTATTCTACAGATGAATGTGTTGCCCGTTTTAAAATTTCTTACAACGATGCATTAACTCTTCCTGTAAGTCTTTTGATTTACAAGATGTTTATTCACCATTCACAGGTAGAAAGCATTATTGTTCCAGAGACAAATATACGCGACGGTCTTATCATAAGTAAAACAAAGAATCCAAGCGAAGAACTTAAAAATGAATTTAACGAACAGATAATTGCAAGTGCTTCAAACCTTTTACGAAAATACCACGGCGATGAAGCTCATGCAGAACATGTAAGACAAAACGCTTTGAAACTTTACAAGTGCCTAGAAAATGAAATTTCTTTGGATGAAAGAGCAAAATTATTGCTTGAAGTAGCTTCTATTTTGCATGACATTGGAAACTTTATAAATATGAGTAATCACCAGGAGCACAGCGAATACATAATTCGACATTCTGAAATATTTGGTCTTACTCGTACAGAAAACATTATTGTTGCGACTATTGCCCGTTATCACAGGGGTAAGCAGCAGCCTCAAGACAGCGAACAGTTCCAGATTTTGCCAAGAAGCGACCGTATGCAGATATTAAAATTGACTGCAATTTTGCGGATAGCAGATGCTTTGGATAGAAGTCACGGGCGGGTGCTTTCGGATTTGAATGTAAAACTTAAAGGTGAAAACCTTGTAATAAATACGCTGGGAATCAAAAATCTGGCTCTTGAACGATTTGCCCTGGAAGAAAAGGGAGAGCTTTTTGAATCTGTTTTTGGTTACAAGGTAATTTTAGCCTAGGCATCGGAGGAGGTATTCGGCATGGAATCAAGATTTTTTAATAGAGAATTGTCATGGATTGAATTTAACGGCAGAGTTTTACATCAGGCTTTGCGCAAAGAAAATCCTCTTTTAGAAAGACTTCAATTTCTTTCTATTGTTACTTCTAATTTTGACGAATTCTTTCAGGTAAGAGTTGCTTCCGTAAAAAGAATGCAGGATTCCTCTCCTGATTTGCAGGACATTTCTGGCCTTACCCCAGAGGTTGTTCTAAAGCAGATTTCTGCAAAATCTCATCAGCTTATTCGGCAGCAGCATGACTGCCTTAAAAACGATATTTTGCCTGAATTGGCGGGAAAAAACATATGTTATGTAAAGCCTTCTGATTTTTCAGCTTCTCAGAGTGATTATGCCCTTAATTATTTTCTTTCCGATCTTTATCCATTATTAACTCCTTTGAGAACTGATACAGAGCCTTTCCCTCATATAGGAAACCTTTCTTCCTATGTAGCTTTCTTGCTAAAACCTATTTCCGGTATACGAAAGGCAAACGAAATCTTAAAAGGTTCAGATGATGAGCCCCGCATTTCTCTAGTGCAGATACCTTCTGGCATATCGCAGATTTTGTGGTTGCCTAGCGAAAATGGTAAAAAAGAGTTTGCTCTAACAGAAGAAATTATCAGTCAGTATGGAACTCAGCTTTTTCCAGGGCTTGCAGTAGAAGAAACTCTTCTCTTTAGAATTGCCCGGGATGCGGATTTTGCCGTTGACGAAGAAGCTCGCAGAAACTTTGTTGATGCAATGGAAGAAGTTTTAGTTCAGCGCCAGAGTTCTTTCCCTGTTCAGATGACTTGTAATCAGACCAGTGAAAAAATAACTCAATTTCTTATGGAAAAGTTGGAACTCAAGGAAGATGATGTATATAAGGTGGAAGATATCATAAATCCTGGCGTTCTTATGGATTTGCGAGAAATCGACGATGGAAAAATGAGTTTTCCTGAATGGCAGCATTTGTATCCTCAGGATTTACCTATTGATGAGCCTTACTGGGATACGATTAAGCAGCATGATGTTCTTCTGCATGTTCCTTACCAGTCTTATGATCCTGTTGTTAAATTTGTAAGTGATGCGGCAGATGATCCAAAAGTTTTGGCTATTAAAATGACTCTTTACAGAACTGGAAATGATTCTCCTATCGTTGCGGCTCTGGAACGTGCTGCACGAAATGGTAAGCAGGTTGTTGTTCTTGTTGAATTAAAAGCTCGATTTGATGAAGAAAGAAATATTGCCCGTGCAAATCAGTTGGAAAACGCCGGTGTCACTGTTATTTATGGGCTTGTAAATTTAAAAGTTCACGCAAAAATCATAATGGTCATGAGGCGGGAAAACACTTCTATTCGCCGCTATGCTCATCTTGCAACAGGAAATTACAATCCAAAAACAGCAAAGATTTATTCGGATCTTTCCCTGTTTACTTCTAATTATGAAATTGTAAACGACGCAAGTCTTTTCTTTAATCTTGTAACAGGTTATTCAACTCTTCAATCAATGAAGCAGCTTAGTATGGCACCAGTTACTCTTAAGGCAAAATTGCTTGCAATGATTCAGCGTGAAATTGAAAGAAGTACACCTGAGCATCCAGGGCTGATTATGGCTAAAATGAATGCTCTTACCCATGAAGAAATAATTGAAGCTCTTTATAAGGCTAGTCAGGCCGGAGTAAAAGTTCTTTTGAATGTCCGAGGGGTCTGTATGCTGGTTCCGGGGCTTCCAGGACTTAGTGAAAATATCCGGGTTCTTTCTATTGTTGACCGTTATCTTGAACATTCCCGCATATTCTATTTTGAAAACGACGGTGATGAAGAACTCTACCTTTCTAGTGCAGACTGGATGTCTCGAAACCTTGATCGAAGAATTGAACTTATGTTCCCTGTTCTTGATGACAAGGCTTTTGATGAAGTAAAAGAAATTCTTGAAGTTTATTTTAAAGACAATGAAAATGCCCTTGAATTAAATGAAAATGGCCAGTGGCTTCCTGTAAAGGCTGAAAAAAATGAAAAAACTTTTAGGGCTCAGGATTTCCTCTACAAAAAATATAAAAAGGCGGCGGATTCGGCTGTAAAAGGTCCGAAGATAGACTTTGAAGTAAGACGCAAGGATTAGCCTATGATAGAGCTTGAAACAAAAGTAAAGCTCCCTTTTTTATGGGGAAGGGCGGTTTTTAAGAAAACAAATTGGAATCAGGTAAACCTTATTGTAGGGCCAAACGGTTCTGGAAAAACTTTACTTGCGGAAGAAATTGCCCGTCAGTTTTCCGAGAAGGGCTTTGAAGTAGATTTTTTGCGTTCTGAGCGCTTTAACCAGGAAGAATTGCTTTCAATTCTAAAGGAAGATTTTTCTGTGCGAGAAAAAATTGAAGGCGTTATTTCTAATATGTTCGGAAAAACAATTCGTTTCGAAGAAACTCCTGACGGAAGCGTTGTTCCAATGGTAGAAAATCGTGCCTGGGGAGTTGAATACAGCCTTAGAGATGGAGAATGTCACGGCTTAAAAGAAATTCTTACTCTATTGGTTGCTCTTTACGGCCTAAAATCTCCTGTACTAATTCTAGATGAACCTGAACTTCATTTGCATCCACAATTCCAATATTTTTTTATGAATGAAATTAGAAAGGTTGCAGCCGAAGATTCTAAACGCATTTTCTTTTTGATTACTCATTCTCCCTATTTTATTGATTTGCGTTTTGCAGAAGATTTGTTGGGTGTAGTTGTATGCCATGTAAACAGGGTTCCTACAAGTATTGACTACTTGAGTGAAAAAGATGAAAGTCTCTTCCGCCGTTTTTTGCCTCGTTTTAATACTTATCACAAGCAGTTTTTTTTCAGTGATAATCAAATTTTCGTAGAAGGTTATACAGACCAGCAGATGTTTACCAATTTACTGGATTGTCTGGAAAGTCATTACGGTACTGCTGGAACTGGGGTTATTGATGTAGGTGGAAAGGATGAGCTTGGAGTATTCTTTAAAGTTTGTTCTTTGTTAGGAACAGAAGGTCGCATTATAACGGATTTGGATTCTCTATTTGCCGGAAAATTACGAGATGTTGTTTGCGAAGATGACAGAGTTATTGCATGGCTTGAAAAACAAAAAGAAAAGCAGATGCCTTTTTATAAATCTTTGTTTACCCGCCGGGAATTAGAAAGTCCTGTTACGCTCGAAAAATTGATTTATCGCTTTGAATCTTACATAGTGGCTATTGGAAAGGCCGTTTGTGAAATTGATTTTTCTGTTAGCCCGGAAATAGATATCTTTATTGAAAAATTAAAAGCCCTTTATGACAAGTATGAAAAGCCAGAAGGACTGGATACATTTAAAACTGTTGTGCTTATGGGAATTCTTCGTCTGAGTGCAGAAATTCAGGATATTCTTCCTATTCCTTTAGCAAGAACAATACCTCTTATCGTAAATGCAACCTGGTTTATTCTTGCGGCAATAGAAAGTGCACGAGTCTATATTTTACCTTTGGGCTGTATTGAGCACTATTATGTTTGCAGTGATGTAAAATATATGCCAATCAGTGCAAAGGACAGGCTTTTTCACCATGAAGTTGAAGAAATGGTTTCTCAAAGCCCGGATGAATTACGCAAAAATTACTGGTCTCTGATAGAAATTTTAAAGAAAGCCTGTGCAAAATAGTTCTATTTTATTCCAGTCGTTGAAATCAGCGAGTTTTTTTAGTATATTGTAGAAAATAAAACAATTTGCGTTTAACGCACTGGAGTAACAAGATGGAAAAACTTAAGATTCTTTTAGCAAAAGGCCGTATTTATGAATCGGTTTACGAACTATTAAATGATGTCGGTATTTCTATCCATCTTCCAGACAGAACTTATTTCCCAACAACAAATCAGGATGACCTTGCTTTTCAGGTTGTAAAGCCTCAGATTACAAGTGCTTTGCTTGCTCAGAATAAAGCAGATGTTGGTTTTAGCGGAAAAGACTGGGTTTACGAAAACGGTGTAGAAGATCAGGTTGAAGAAATCATGGATCTTGGATTTGACCCGGTAAGAATTGTAGCTGCAATTCCTGAAGCAAAGGATTATGAAAAACTCTTAAAGGGCAAAGTAACAATTGCTACTGAATATCAGTCTCTTACAAAGAAATACATTGAATCAAAAAAAATAGACGGAACAATTTTTAGAACTTGGGGTACCAGCGAAGGCTTTGTTCAAGATACAGAAGATGCAATGGCTCAGATTCTAATCGATAATACTTCGACAGGTTCTTCATTGCGTGCAAACCGACTTAAAATTGTAGATACTTTGATGGAATCTTCTACTAGAATGTATGCTTCAAAAGAAGCAATGAAGGATCCTTCAAAAAAACAGAAGATAATGGAACTCAAGATGCTCTTTGAAGCAGTTCTTGCAGCCAGAAGCCGTGTAATGCTTGAAATGAATGTATCAAAGGCAAAATTCGAAGCTCTTATAAAAGGAATTCCAGCTATGAAGAGTCCTACAGTTGCCCCTCTTTTTGGTGACGATGGTTATGCAGTTAAAATTGCTGTAAAGAAAAGTGAAGTTCCTACCTTACTTCCTAAGTTGCAGTCACTTGGAGCAACAGACATCCTTGAATACGAACTTAGAAAGGTAATGCTGTAATAATAAGACCGCCGGGTTTTATCCTGGCGGTTTTTTATTTTGTTGAGACTTACTTTTTCGGCCATAAGGCCTTTCTGCTTTTTTTATTTTTTGTAATGTGTTACTATTCAAATATGCGAATTGCAAGTATTGAAAGAAAAACTGGCGAAACTCAGATTTCGCTTACACTGAATCTTGATGGCACAGGTAAATGTGAAGTTGAAAATCCAATCGGATTCTTTGACCACATGTTACACGCTTTTTGTAAACATGGACTTTTTGACCTTTCTGGAAAAATCCAGGGTGATTTGAATGTAGATCAGCATCACCTTATCGAAGATACAGGTATAGTCCTGGGGGCCTGCTTTAATAAAGCTTTGGGCGATTGCGCAGGTATTTATAGAACTGGTAACTTTTTGTATCCAATGGATGAAGCTTTGCTTCGTGCAGCCGTTGATTTTGGAGGCCGTCCATTTTTGGTTTGTAATGCAGAGCTCACAGGAATTCCTTTGGTTTCGCTAAACGCAAATGGAGTTGAAGCTAGTTTTCAGACAGATTGTTTTGAAGATTTCTGGCAGGCCTTTGTAAACAGTGCAGCCTGTAATTTGCATTTGGATACTTTGCGGGGCCGAAGTGACCACCACAAAATGGAAGGACTTTTTAAAGCTGCTGCAAGAGCAATTCGAGCTGCGGTAGAAATAGATCCAAGAAGAAATGGTGCTGTTCCAAGTACAAAAGGTACAATTGGCAGCTGATAAAAAAGCCTGACTTTAGTTGAAGTCAGGCTTTTTTTACTTAATTTGAACAATAGTATTTTATACAGGCCTTGCGGATTGTAAAATAGTTCAAACTTGCGCCAGGGGTAAAAATTTTGTATTCAATGTAAGGACTTCCCCAGCTTGCATATGTGTTGTCTACTATTTGGTTGTAAGAGTTTGAGGTAGACCAATCGAGCTGACTTGAATCAACTTTATCGCTAAAGGTTGAATGCCAGGCTGTAATCTGGGCTGCTGCTTTGTTTGCATCAAAATAGTCGTTCTGGCTAAATTCCAGGAGATATCGCTTATACATCTGCTTGAATTCATTTACAAGTAAGAACTTTTCTATAAGAGGTCGGTTAGAAGAACCCCAGTTCATAGGGTCTTTATTTGCCCAGTCTGTTCCTGATTGATTTACACCTAAGACATTATCATAGTCAT
Source organism: Treponema sp. (assembly GCA_024693045.1). Taxonomy (GTDB): domain Bacteria; phylum Spirochaetota; class Spirochaetia; order Treponematales; family Treponemataceae; genus Treponema_D. The sequence continues at coordinate 44,295 of JAILLQ010000033.1, read as the reverse complement.
ACGGAATAAAATAAGACTTTCCATTAGAATCAAAATAGAAGTAGTAATTATTACCGTTAGCCCAGTAATCGTCCCACATGCCCAGGATAACATTTATAGCATAGGTTTTTGCAAAGAGTTCAGGGTCCATGTGATTGTTGTACCAATTTTTTATTGTGCTTGTGTCGTTGTCATTAAGAGCATTTAATTCGTTTATCCATGAAATAAAAGAATTTTTTGCACTAGAAATAGCCGATTTATTTGTTTTTAAATCGTAGCTGTAATTATTGCACACATAATTTGAATAGCTTGAAGTATCATTTTCTGTGCCGATATTTGCATCATCAAAAACAACATCTTCAAAGTGTAAATCTTCTACACCAAACCCCCATTCACTTGTCTCTGTTAAAGTTGGACTTAGATTTTTCCATGTGCACTTCCAGAGGTTTCCACCTGCCGAATTGTAACTTCCTCCACCATTTTTAGAAGTTCTTTCTTTTAAATACTGTTTATTGATTTGTTCAATCATAGCGAAAACGCCGAAATTTATAGATTCTGTAGAAGTTTCAGAATCTTTTATATTTATTGTAAGATGGGCGTAACCGGCACGAGGGGCTGTCCAAATGCCATTTTTTCGGAAAAGGTTGTAGGAATAAACTTCCCTTGCGTAAGTCGGGTCATCCTTAAAGCGTTTTAAAATCATACCCTTCATACAACCGGCCATTTTCCATTCTTCGTCATCTGTAAGAAATTCTTCAAAGTCCAAAGTAAAATGAGCCTGCCGGTAGTCATTATTGCCGGCTCCCCAGCCAAGTTGAGGTCGTATTCGGCTGGTATTACCTCTTATCCTAAAACCAATATCGCTTTTTTGGTAGGAACGGCTAACACCATTTACAGTTTTACTAAAAGTAAAATCTGCGTGTACACAAGATTCATTATTTTTTTTCCAGTCGTAATATTTTAAAAGGTGGTTCCATTCAGTTCGTGTAATATTTAGGCTTATTTCTGCCAGAGAATCAGGATTAAAAATAAAATCCAGGGCCTGACTTCTTGTAAATGTTTCTACTTGAGAATTACCGGAACTGGAAGAATTACTCGGATTTTCTGAATTTCCGCTCTGGTTGGAACTTTGTGAATTAAGTGTCAGAAGAGCTGCATTATTGTCCGAAGCCGCATTTGTACAAGATGAAAGATTGAGAGTAAAAACTGAAAGAAGTAAAAATGCAGGTAATAAAAAAAGTTTTCTTTTCATGGATAAAATATATTCCTGTTTTAAGTCTTTATTAATAATTGAAAGATTTTTTAACTATATATGCAAGTTTACATGAATTAAAAAAAACGTGCCAGTTGAACTTAGCGAACAACCAGCACAAATTAAATTCATTTATAAATCGTAGCTTTCGTCGTATTTGATGATTGTTACATTAGGGAATCCGTTTTCCTTTAAGTGGTTCACGAAGAATTCCTGTGCATCTTTTTCACCATGTACGATGAATATGTTTTTTAGTCGGCTGGTATCAATAGATTTTAGCCAGTCTGTCATTTCCTGGTAGTCGGCATGGGCACTGAATGCATTTATCTGCTCAACTTTTGCCTTTACCTGGTACATGTCGCCAAGGATTTTTACTTCCTTTTCTCCATCGCGGATTTTTCGTCCCAGTGTATCTTCTGCCATGTAACCAACAATCAAAATAGTATTTCTTTCGTTACTTATGTCGTTTGCAAGGTGGTAAAGAACTCGCCCTGCTTCACACATACCGTCTGCAGAAATAATAATCATAGGGCCTTCTTTTTTATTGAGAGCCTTTGATTCTTCTACGCTGGTTGTAAAGGAAAGTGAACCAAATCCAAATGGGTTTTTGTGGTGCTTCAGAAAGGCTTCGTTTACACTTTCGTCGTAACATTCCGGATGAACTCTGAAAACGCTTGTAGCATTGCTGGCCATTGGAGAGTCAACATATATTGGAACAACAGGAATCTTTTTCTGGTCTGTTAAAAGGTGCAGATAGAATACCAGTTCCTGAACTCTTTCAATTGCAAATGAAGGAATAATTATTTTTCCTTTTTTTGCACATGTGTCTCGAACAACTCTTTCAAGTTCCTTTAAAGCGAATTCACGGTTTTCATGTAGACGGTTTCCGTAGGTAGATTCCATTACAATGTAATCTGGAGCAGGGAAGTTTGTTGCTGGCGGTCGGATAATAGGCTTTTCTTTGCGTCCAATATCACCTGTAAAGAGAATACGGGTTTCATTGTCCCCAGTAGAGTGCATATAAGGGGCATTTACACCAGGATGATGCCAACCCTTTATATTTAAACTTGCGAAGGCAGAACCAAGAATGTGACCTGCATCGTAGAATTCCAACTGAACATCCGGTGCTATGTACATTTTTCGGTTGTAGGAAAGAGAGACAATCTGGTTTGCAGTTTTTACAACGTCATCTTCTGTAAAAAGCGGTTTCCAGCTGAACTTTTCGCCTTTTTTGTTAGCCTGTTTTGCAAGGAATTCCGCATCTCTAGCCTGGATTCTTGCGCTATCCATCATAACAAGATTTGCAATGTCTCTTGTTGCTGGGGTGGCGTAAACATTTCCGTCAAAACCTTTTTTGGTAATCACCGGCAAAAGTCCACAGTGGTCGTAATGACCATGAGTAAGAATAACGGCTTCAAGAGCTTTTCCATCTATATCGAAATTTCTGTTTTTTTCGTCAGATAATTTTCGTTTACCCTGGAAGGCACCACAATCGATAAGAATTTGTCTGCCGTCTATGTCCAGCATATGTTTTGATCCAGTAACTTCTTCAGCAGCGCCAAGTGAATATAATTTAATGCTCATAAGTGCCTCCTAGTATGCAATATTATAAGTAGATTTTAACACTAGATTTGTATTTCTCAAGAAAAAAAAAGACTAAAGAAATAAGGTGTTTAAAGTAATTCTTATTGAAAATATTTATTTTTTGCTCTAGAGTAAAAAAATTGCCTGAAATAAAGGCGATTGAAAAGGAGATTTTATGAAAAAATTATTACTTGGTCTTAGTCTTTTTTTTGCTTCCGTAGGGCTTTTTGCGCTTGATAACACTTTGGATGTAGGAATTAATTATGGTACAGGTTCGGTAAAAAGACAGGAAAGGCTTTTGTGGAGTATTTACAATGTGAATGGCTTTTTGTATCCGGTTTACTATGAATATTTGAGTGAATATAAAGTTGATTTTATTGGTTTGTATGCAGCCGGAGATATGATGTTTAATGAAAAGTTTGGTTTATTTGCAGATGTTTCTTTAAACCTTCCTGTTAATACAGAATTAAAAGAAACTTCCGGCCTGGCATCACTAGTAAACGGGTTTACAGATAATAATTACGAATCAACTGTTTTTCTTTCTGAAATTTTCGGAGCTCAGTTCTGTATTCCACTTAACGAAAAACTTAATTTAAAATTTGGAGCCGGATTAGATTTTGCCCTTGTAGGTGGAAAAAACGAGTCTGGCTGGTATTATAATTTTTTGAACAACAGGTTATCTTACTTGGATCTTGAAGAATTATTCATTCTTGCAGGTCTTGGCCACAAAGTAAATGTTCAGTATTTCTTTAATGAAAAGTTCGGTGTAAATGCGGGTCTTGTTATTGACTGGTACTTTACAGGTGTTGGCTTGTGGCGTACAAATACCTTCTATGGAATTGAAGATACAACCAGATGGTATGAAGTTGATGAAAACACAGCGTATGTTCGCCCTGAAATTGGTGTAACATTTAAGTTTGGTAATTAAGAATAAAAGTTACCCCAATCCCTTGGTTTTTCGTAAATCAAGGGATTTTTTTTGCAAATGAATTTTATTTTTTGCTCCAAGAATGCTATCTAAGATTTATAAAGAAATAAATAGTTTGATAGAAAGCCTCAATTCTTATATAATTATGGGGTCATGTATTCTAGAACACTAGTTCAGGCACCAGAACGAATAATCGAAAACGGAAAAATTAATTTCGGTTCGTTCTATGGTGTTTCAAAAACAGTAGATATTCGTGGAGTAAAAGCCCCATTTGCTGGGGTTCCAACATCTACTTTTTTCTCCAATTTTAGAATTAAGAGTCGCATTGCGTTTGCTTTTTCGGTAAGCAATTATATTGGGCTTGCAGAATTTTTTGACGATAAACTTTTTGGTCTGGCAGAGGTAATTTTCTGGGATAAAAATACCGGCAAAAAATATGCATATCACACCTTTATGGGACCTAGCCGCAGATTTGTGCCGATTGATGCACAGGAATCTATGTGTACAAGTTACGCTCCTCGTTATATAAAAATCAGTTGGAGTCGCAAAAGGCACAAGCTTTCCCTTTCTTTTACAGTAATCGGCGATAAGTTCCGGCCTGCTGCAAAAGCAAAATTTCTTGCCCGTTTTGGTTACGATGAAAAAGCAGAAATGCTTTCGGTTTCACCTTCGCCAACAATGCAAAGATGTTCGGCTTCATGGATTGTGCCACTTGCCTTTGAAGGTGGACTTGCGATGGCTAAACACCGTCATTACATAAAAGAAATTCCACAGGAAAAAGGTTTAGGTTTGATGATGTTGAACAGAACTTATCTTAAGCCTCGTTCTTCAAGTGAAGTAATGTTTGGCATTGTAAATTTAAAAGGCAAAAACATTACCTTTATGTATTCTACATCTACACAAGCGGCATTAGATGAAGACACTTATAACGATAATATGCTTTCAATTGATGGAGAAATTACAGCAATGCCACCAGTTACTATAACTCATCCTTTTGGGCTTAGTAAAAAATGGATTGCACAGGACACTGAAGGAATGGTTGATTTGACCTTTAATCCTATTTCTCTGAACAGTAGAACTTTAAATATTGTGTTAATGAGAAATGCATACACTACAATTTATGGTTCTTTCGAAGGCGTATTAGTATCAAAGGACGGAGAAAAAATTGTATTAAAAAACTGTCCTGGAATTGTAAAGAAAAGTCATATCAGATTATAGCGAGGTTCACATGGAAGATGGAAAAAGACCAAAGGAAGCCGATTGGGCTCCTGGTACATTAGACAGAACTCGAAAGGCAATTGGTGACATTGACCCTATGGAAGCACAAAGAATGAGCAAAAAACTGGGCGGTGAAGTGATGTATGAAAAATCGGTAAATCATTCAGGTCCTTCTACAAAGGGAACTGGTAGAATAGTTAGAAATACGGCTTCTACTGGCTCGTCATCAGGTTCAGCATCAAATTCTTCTAGTCGCTCATCTTCAGAAGGCTCATCTTCCGGAAAAGGCAGAAAGCGTCAGGAAGAACTTCCTGTAATTTCTCCTAAATTGGCTCAACTCATAGACAAGCTTATGATGAGCGATGAATATGCGATTAAGCCGGATTACGGTCTATTTAATTTTATAAAACTCTTTCAGCAGAATGGAAAAGAACAGGTAATTACTGAATTCTGTACTATTACACTGAAGCATCACATTGATAACTTACAGGGCTTTATCACTGTTGTAAAAACTCTAATTCAGATGGCTCCTTCTACTTACAAGGCAAAAATTGCAAATGGTACAGAAGTAAAGTTCAAGTTTTTAAGAATGGTTGCTGGCTGGAATTTACAGACAATCAAACTTGCTCACATCGAATTACAGGATTTGCCTCAACCTTATGTTGTGCAGGACATGATTCCTTATGTTCGCGCTGTTTACAGAATGTTGATTCAAGTTTACTACTATGGCGAAACAAAAATTCCTAAACTTATAAAAGAAATTTATACTGATGAAATTGCTTACCCTGATGCTCCCCGAGATAAACTTTCTGGAATGGCAAAAGAAGCAATTACTTCATGGCTTTACATACAGAATGAAATAATCAAAAAACTCTATCCTCTGTTGATGAGAATGTGTTCTGATACTTATGAAGAATTTCCTGATTTCTTTAAGGTAAAAGTTGCAGATATTCTAAAATTTGTAGGGCTTCACAAATATGACCTTCTTTTGCCAGAAAAACCAAAAGCTCCAGGAGAAGAAGCTCAGAATTCAGAAAAAGCAAAACCTGCAGCTCCTAAAAAGCCGGAAAAGGGCTTAAAAGATAGCACCGTTTTGACCGGTTTAAATCTTTTGGATCAGCTCTTCCCTCAGGCAGGATTTAAAAACCTTGAAAATCATCCGGATATGTATCCGTATTTCCAGCCTATGTACAAGTTTGATGATGGATTTAATGTACTGAGCCCTGAAAATCCTTTGCAGGTAACAGTTGTATTGTTAAAAATCATCGAAGACTGTATGGAAGGTTTTAGAAATATAAACTTTGGAATGATTTCTCTTGAAACAAGCAGAACAGATGACACTATAACCAAGCTCATGGATGACTGGACAGCATATCGCGAAAATCTTTTTGAACGCCTTTATTGTGCACCATTGAATGACCTTGTTAATTCGATTTATTCACAGGATGATTTTGAAGACTCGCAGTTTGGTAAAAAATTGATTACTTCACTTTTATGGCAGACACAATGGCACTTTTTGCCTCATTTTAAGTTTGACCAGCTCACTCTTGAACGCCCAACAGATGACAGTAAATATCCTCCTCTTTTCTTCAGAACTGATTTTGCTCGTTCTTTCTTAAAAGAGGTTGTAAGTCAGTGTGATGCTGTGGCTAAATCCAGAGGTACAGTTTCTGCTCTTTCTAACCCATGGGAGCACTACAAATTTGCTGTGCAGAATGAAGTTTCAAAGCGCCTTGATGTAATTCTTGGAGCAAACAACAACAGCCCAACAACTAATGCCAATAACGCAAACCTTTTGAAATATACTCTGTGTTTTATTGCTGTACTCGATTGGTGGATAAATAATCCTGATAGTCCAGCTTATTCGGTTTCCCCTCGACATATTTACCGAATATCAGAAGAAGATGGAAAACCTAAATTTTCAGTACCGGAAAGAAATGATCAGAACAAGCTGTTTGCCGACCAGATTAAGGCCGCTTATGCTGCAAAAAAAGGGAAGTAAATCTAAATGGATAACGCTAGAATTAAAGAGGTGCTGCTGGACATAGCTCCAACAGAATTGGATTTTACAGTTACTCAGACTGGAAAAGAAAGTAAAAGGGTAAACGGTTTTTATATGCCGGATACTCATGAAATCTTTTTGCACAATAAGAATTTTAAAAACGAAAATCAGCTTATTTATACAGCTGTACATGAATACACCCATCACCTGACTGCAGAAGAACTTTTAAAGACAACCGGTAACGCAAGTGCCAGATATAATGCAAAAGTTCATAGTCAGGCCTTTTGGGCAAAATTTAACAGTTTGCTTTTGATTGCCGAAGAAAAAGGCTATTATAAGTTGGACTGGGAATCAAATGAAGAGCTAAAAGAACTTACTGAAAAGATTCGTAAAGAATATCTTGAACAGAATGGTCGCCTGATGCAGGAATTTGGCAAACTTTTGATTCGCGCTCATGAACTTTGCAACGAAGCAGATATTCGTTATGAAGATTATGTTGACCGCGTTTTGTGTTTGCCAAGAAATACTGCCAAGGATATTCAAAAAGTAGGAGCCGTGGATGTAAATCCGGCTATTGGTTTTGAAAATATGAAAATTGTAGCTTCTGTTCGAAAAAAGGATGACAGGGCAGAAGTAGAACAGGAATTTCTAGACGGAAAAGGACCTGTAACAGTTCGTGAACTTATGCGGCAAAAAGCAATGAACTGTAAAAAGACAGGTGAAGATGACCAAAAGGCAAAATTGGAAAAAGAAAAAAATCGTCTTGAAAAAACAATCGATCAGCTTTCTAAAAGGCTTGAATTTGTGGAGGAATCCCTTGCAAATCTGTAAAAAAACAGGCTTGTCGGCAATTTTGATTATGTCTGCTTCTTTGTTATTTGCTCAGTTAAAAATGCCTGAAATGCCAGCAATGACTAATATCTCTGACGGTCCAAGTATGCCTCGTGTTTCGGCTCCAGTATTGGGTTCAACTTTTTACATACCTGGAAATATTTACAACAGGGCAAAAAAAGAAGTAATCATAAAAAATACTGAAGAAAGTGATACTTTGTCCTCTATAAAAACAAGCAATTCTTCTATTACAAATGATGTACTTCTAACAGCTCTTCAGAAGAAGACTCTTTCAAGAATTACAGCTAGTGATGTTTCTGATATGGAAACAAATGGGCTTTTTGGCGGAATCTATGGTCTTTTGGATAAGGAGACAAAATCTTCTAATGACTTGATGCTTCAGCAAATTATGCAGGAACTTGAAGGCTTAAAGACTCAGAATGAAATGCTTCAAAAGCAGATTTCTTTAGGAAAGAAAAGTCTGCCTGTTCAAAAAGTTTACAACAACAAAGATATAACAGATAAAGCTAAAATTCTTCGCTTTATTGTAAATGGTAATAATTTGCTGGACTCTTGCCGCACTGTTTATTTTAGCCAGAAAGAAATTGACGGTTCTTTTTTGCTCACAGGCGACCGCAAATATTCAAGCGATAATCAAAGCCGGGATGAAACATTTTATCTGCTTTTTAAAGCGGATGGTAATTGCGGAACCTGCGCAGGTTATGATGTAGAACCAAAACTTGTTCAGGATTACAAAAACGAAAACTCCTTTTTGTACAGGCTTTCTAAAAAGCATAACTTAAAGGCTGAAAAAACAGGAAATCTTGTTGCTTTGCGTTGTACAGATTCTGACTATAACATGGATTTACTTCTGGATATAGGTTCTAAATAATGGCAATTACAGAAAAACTTAGCCAGGGACTAAAACTTCTAGGCTTTTCGGGTGAAAAATTAAATACTCTTGCAGAAAAAATGGACAAATACATAGGCGAAATTATTCTTTTCAATTCTGCCTATAATCTTACCAATACAAGTGACTACGATGAAATTGTTGTGAATCACATTTTAGACAGTCTTTCTGCTCATTCAGAAATAAGAGAACTCTTAAAAAATCCTTCTTCCGATGTAAAGATTGGCGACATAGGCTCAGGAGGTGGACTTCCTGGGATTCCTCTTGCTGCAGCTCTTCCAGACTTGAATTTTGTATTAGTTGAAAGAATGGATAAGCGTTGTGCTTTTTTGGAAAATTGTGCAGCAATATTAGGTTTAAAAAATGTCACTGTGCTGAAAAAAGAAGCGGAAAAGGTTCCCGCAGAAAGCTTTGATTTAGCGACTTTTAGAGCCTTTCGTCCATTAGACGAAAAAATGACTAAAACTCTTTTGAACCTGACTAGAAAAGGCGGTTATTTAGCTGCTTATAAGGCTAAGTCTTCTAGTATTAAAACGGAAATGGAAGGAATTAAAAAAATTGTTCCCGACTATTCAGTTAAAAAAATAACGGTTCCCTTTCTAACAGAAAATTCTGCAGAAGAGAACCGTGAAAGAAATCTAGTTATTATTCAAAAGAACTAATTAAGCATATCGATTTTCTTTAAGATGGCTACCAATTTTGCTTTTTCTATTAAGTCAATTGGTCGGCCTTCAACGTATTTTTTAGCTTCTTCAGAAAAAGTTCCGGCTGTAACACATAATCCTTTGTCACACTTTACATCGCGCATCTTAGAGTGCAATTCTCGGATAGAAAGTTCACCAACAGCACTTGTACTTCTAAAAAAGCGGAATATTTCGGAATTTTCCCAACGAGCAGACTGAACGTGACACATAATCTCTGTATTTTCTGAAGAAACGTTTATATCTTCAATTTTTACAAATGAGCCCTTGTGATAGGTAGTAATAAATTTACGACAAAGAGTTACAAAGTCACTTGTACCGCTCATAATAAAGGACTGAAGGTTTGTGTTCTGTGTAAGTTCTTGGTAGCGCGAAATAAGTGCAGGAACATCTTTATAGTTAGGATTAATTGAATTAATCTGTCTCAGGTAAACCAAAGCTTTTGCAATTGCGTTTTGAGCCATCAGTGTATGAGAAAGTTTATAAAGAATACTTACCTTAAGTTCTGGTGGAACATTTTCGAGTTTAAGTGCAATATCGTAGTCCTGAAGGGCTTTTTCGTATTGCTGAAGTTTATCGTGGTAAGTACCGGCTGCTAAACATGACTGGGCACCAAAATTTGGATCTGGGCGCAGATGCATAAAGATTTTAATCGCCTTATCAGCCATGCCAGCTTCTTCCATGGCACTACCCATGTAAAATAAGGCTTCTTTGTTGTCTGGGTTTTCTTCGCAAACTTTTTTGAGATATGGAAGAGATTCTCTGTACTTTTTTGCATTAAATAGTGAAAAAGCTAAAATCTGATGAATTTCCTGATTCTCAGGATTTGTTACGGCTGCCCTTTTCATACAGGCAATTGTTTTTTCAAAATCTTTTTTAACGTAGAGAACTTTTCCGATGTAGAAGTTTGCTTCAAAGTTGTTAGGTTCTTTTTTTAGAACCTGGGCAAAAGCTCCTCCAGCTTCATCAACCTTTTCTGTTTTAAAAGCACATACACCATAACGCAGATAGGCCTGTTTTGCGTCGATTTCTGAATGCATATTAGAAAGTTCAGAAAGGCTTTTATATAAAGGATATGCTTTTGCCCATTCCTGCTGAGAATAATAGATATCGCCAAGTGCTGTTAATGCTGCAACATTTCTTGGGTCGTGAGTTAATTTTTTAGTTGCTTCTTTTATTACTGCGGAATTATTTCTGCGTCTGCCAGATTTATCTTTTGTACTAACAGCGCGATTGGATCTTCCTGTAATCATAAGAAGAATAAGCAAAATAAATGCGGCTGAAATAATGGCAATAACTACTGCTATCATTTTATCTCCTGTTTTTGTTATTTACTGCTTCTTAGTTCGTTTACAAATTCCTCGATGCGTTCAAGAGCAATTTTGATTTTATCTATGGCTGTTGCATAGCAAACTCGGATGTGTCCTTCTCCTCCAAGGCCAAAAACGCTTCCTGGCACAACAGCCACATTGTGTTTCTGGAAAAGCTGAGTTGCAAATTCTTCGCTTGAAAGTCCTGTAGAAGTAATATCCGGGAACATGTAGAAAGCTCCTTTTGGTTCAGGAACTGGTAAGCCCATGTCATTAAACGCTTTTACCATAAGGTTTCGGCGTTGCTGGTAACTGATACGCATTTTTTCTACATCTTTCCAGCCGTTTCTTAAACCTTCTGTTGCGGCATACTGACTGAAAATTGGTGCACAGATTGAATTGTAGCCGTGAAGTTTTACCATCTGGGTAATCAAATCTGCTGGTGCGGCAATATAACCGATTCTCCAGCCTGTCATAGCAAAAGACTTTGAAAATCCGTTTAGAACGATTGTATAATCTTTCATTCCTGGGAATGAACCAATCGAAACATGGTTTGAACCATCGTATGCAAGTTCACAGTAGATTTCGTCACTGATACACCAGATTTGCTTTTCAACACAAAGTTTAGCAATTTTTTCTAATTCTTCAGCAGGAATCATTGTTCCTGTTGGGTTGTTAGGTGAACACATCATAATTGCTTTTGTTTTTGGTGTAACAGCTTTTTGAATCTGTTCTGCTGTAGGGTAAAAGTCATTTACGCTTGTGTCGATAGGAATAACTGTTGCTTCACAAAGACGAGCAAGAGGAGTGTAGTTTACATAGCAAGGCTGACAAACGATTATTTCATCTCCAGGATTTAGAATTGCACGCAAAGAAGCATCTACGCCTTCACTTGCACCAACTGTAACAAGAATTTCTGTTTCTGGATTGTAGTACATGTTATAGCGTTCCATGTACTTACAGATTTCTTCACGTAATTCTGGTAAACCCCTGTTTCCTGTGTAAGAAGTATGTCCTTTTTCAATGTGGTAAAAAGCTTCTTCCCTCATAATCCATGGAGTTGGAAAATCTGGTTCACCGACACTTAGCGAAATTACATCATCATGGCCGATGAGCATTTCAAAAAATTTTCGTATGCCACTTGGCGGAATTTCCGTCATTAAGCGGCTGAATTTATCTTCTCTAGTATTCATAAAAGTCCTTTGTATATTTATTTTCAGGATTAAGCCTGAGCTTCTCTGCGGTCTCTTTCATCCGCAACATAAACAATGTCGTTTTCCTTGTATGTTTTAAGTATAAAACAGGTTTTTGTTGAGCGAACGCCATTGAGGGTTGCAAGTTTGCTTGAAACAAAGAATGCAACATCCTGGAGACTGTCTCCTTCAACAATTACTTTGAAATCATAGCCACCACTCATAAGGAAAAGCGACTTTACCTGTGGAAAACGATAAATTCTATCGGCAAGTGCATCAAATCCGTGTTCTCTTTCTGGTGTTACCTGCAACTGGATTTCTGCACAAACTTTGTCTTTTGTTTCACCTGATTTTTCAGGGTTTACGATGGCCGCGTACTTTAAAATTACTCCGTCATCTTCAAGTTTTTTGATTGTCGCGGCGACTTCTGCTTCTGTTTTTTTAGTCATCGCTGCAATGTCTTTTACAGATAAACGTGCATTTTGGCGCAATAAATCAAGAATTTCTTCCATAGTTAAGCCTCGTAAAATTTAAACAATTTTTTTAATCTTACTTCTTTATCGGCTTTTTTACAATGTAGACTTAGAAAAAAGGGGTATTCTATAGAAGAGCTTTTTCAAGTCGCAAAACTGTTTCTTTTATTCTTTCTTTTTTTATTCCACTGTAATTTATGATAAAAGTGAAACTGCTTTTTTGTGGTGGATTCTGGTAGTAAAAATCTTTGAGAAGAGGTAATTTGATTTTTTCTTCCTGTAATTTTTCCTGTATTTCTTCCATACTTTTTTCGGATTTGATTTGCAGAAGAAAATGCAATCCTGCTTCTTCTTCCTGAATTGTAACGAAGTTGGAAATTCTACTCTGTTCAATGGCATTTATCAGTGAGTTTCTGAGTGTTCGGTAGTAGTTTTTCATTCTGATAAGATGTTTTGCGTAGTGCCCCTTCTGCATAAATGAAGCCAGCGTGAATTGTTCAAAAACGCTTACCGGGCAGGAATAAAAGCCCATTTTTTCTCTAAAAACAGGAAGTAGTTGAGCTGGCAGAATCATAAAACTAAGGCGAAAGGAAGGCGCCAGGGTCTTTGAAAAAGTGTTGATGTAAATTACTTTGCCATTTTTATCAGAGGAAAAAAGAGTTTGAAGAGGTTTTCCGTTAAAACGGAATTCACTGTCATATTCATCTTCGATTATATAGCGGTCTTGTTTTTTTGAAGCCCAGGAAAGAATTTCCATTCGTCGGCGGACAGGCATTACTCTTCCTGTAGGAAAGTGGTGGGCTGGTGAAAGATGAAGAACCTGTACCTCTTCATTTTCAAGGGCCTGTGGATTTAGTCCTTCTTCATCGATAGAAACAGGTACGCAGCTTGCTCCGTTTAGTAAAATTACTGAAGCAATTTTATGATAGCCTGGATCTTCTACAGCATAACTTTTATTACGGCCTAAAAGTTGAACAACCATAGAATAAAGACTTTCTGTTCCGGCCCCGATTACGATTTGCGCTGGACTTACCTGCATATTTCTAAAATCAGCTAAGTGCTTTGCGATAGCATTTCTAAGTTCAAAAATGCCGTTAACCGAAGAGCGCTGTAAAAGTCTTTCGTTACCACTGTTAAGGACTTCCCTCATTTCATGAGCCCAAAGACCAAAAGGAAACTTTTCGAAGCCTGTGGAGTTGCTTGAAAAGTTTGCAAAGTAGTCATTTTTTTCCTGGATTTCTTCAGGAATTTGCAGATTTTCGCAAGTAGAAGGCTTTTGCTGGGTTTTTATTTCGGTTACGAAAAAGCCTTTTTTTTCTATTGAATATATGTAGCCTTCGTCTATCAACTGGGCATAGGCATTTTGAACTGTGATAACACTTATTCCCAGGTGTTCAGCCAGACTTCTTTTTGAAGGAAGTTTTTCATCGGCTTTTAGAATGCCATTTAAAATTTGACTTTTAATTGTTGAATAGAGGTGGTCGCAAAGGCCTGTCTTTCCTCTGTTTTCAAAATCCACAGTTATCATGTTTTGATATTACTTTTTTTTGCGATTATGATACACTGAATTTATGACAAATGTTGTTTTATCTAATATTTTTGTTCAAATTTTTGCAATCGGAACAGTTATAACTTTTTTATTAAACCATTTCCTTGAGTTTATTGATTTTAGAGCCCGTCTTAAGAATGGCGGAAAGCTCCCTGCAGAACTGGAAGAATATCCTGCAGCAGAAGCTTTTGACCGAAAAAAACTGGCAACTATCAGTGCATACGAAAATGCAAAATACTTTTTGTGGATTCCAAGTTCTTTAAGTGAATTCGCTCTTACTTTGATTCTTGTTTTTAGTGGCTTTTACCCATGGCTCTTTAATTTTGTCTGTCGCTATACAGGTTTTCCAAATGGTTTTGTAAGCACTTATTTCTGTGCATTTTTATTTTTCATTATTTCTGGGATTCCATCTTCAATTCTTTCGATTCCATTTGATTTAATAGAAGAGTTTTCGATAGAAAAAAAGTTTGGTTTTTCAAAAATGACTTTCAAACTGTGGCTCATGGATCAGATAAAAGGTCTTCTTCTTAGTTTTCTAATGGGAGCCATTTTAATTGCGGCCGTTATTGCTATCCTTGTGATTTTTCCTAAAAGCTGGTGGATTTTTGTCGTTTGCCTTCTTTTTGTATTTACACTGGTTATGCAGATAATTTATCCGCTGGTAATTGCTCCTATTTTTAATAAATTTACGCCTTTAGAAGATGGTGAATTAAAAACAAAGATTTCTGAGCTTATGCAAAATCTTGGTTTTAAATCAAACGGAATCTTTGTTATGGATGCATCTAAAAGAAGCGGACATTCAAACGCTTATTTTGGTGGCTTTGGAAAATCAAAAAGAATTGTTCTCTACGATACATTGATTAAACAGTTGAACACTGATGAACTAGTTGCTGTTTTAGGACATGAACTTGGTCATTACAAATTACATCACATTATCAGAAGATTTGTAGTGATGGTTCCTGTTATGTTTGCTCTAACATACCTTTTGTTCAGAATTGCTCAGTCAACTTCTATTTACACTGGATTTGGATTTGCCTTTGCCGCCGTTCCTGTTGAATCGGTTCAGTTTATAGGTTTCTTCCTTGCAAACCTTGTTGCAGGTTCTTTCATGGAACTTTTAAATCCTATAACAAGTGCTTCTTCCCGCCGCGACGAATTCCAGGCAGATGCTTTTTCTGCAAAACTTACCGGAAGTCCCGATGCTTTAATTTCCGGTTTGATAAAATTAAACAGCGAAAACTTAAGTGAACTTTTACCACCAAAGCTTTATGTATTCTGGAACTATGACCATCCGACATTGCTTGAACGAATTCGTGCCTTAAAAGCACTAAAAATAAAATAGTTGTAAAATTATTCACCAGCTAAAGCCAGTACAGGGTCCAGTTTTGCGGCCCTTGCTGCTGGGTTTAGTCCGAAGAAAATTCCAACAAATACCGAAAAAACAAAAGCTATGATACAAGCCGGCCAGTTTACTATGTAAGTCAGGGAACGAACGAATTCTATTGCAAGACTTATAATTATTCCTAAAAAAATGCCCGCAAGTCCACCAATCAATGTGATGGATGCTGATTCTACAAGAAACTGTCTCCGTATATCAAAAGGACTTGCTCCTAATGCTTTTCTTATGCCAATTTCCTGGCGTCGTTCAGTAACAGTAACAATCATGATATTCATAATTCCAATTCCGCCAACCAAAAGAGAAATTGCTGCAATAGCGCTCAGCATAACACTCATGGTTCTAGTAATAGAATTCATTTGTTCAATCATTGTTTGCATGCTCATAACGCTTACAGAATATGAAGTTCCAGTGAGGTTTTCGCAGTAACTTTCCAAAACGTCGACTAACTCTGTAGCTTTTTGTGGAGAAGTTGCCTGAACCATAACAGTCGCAGCATTAGGATTTGGCTCAATCTTTTTTGAGTAAAAGCCCCTTGGTATATAGGCTGCATTATCGGTTGCTTCCATTCCGCTTGAATTTTCAACAAGAACGCCGATAACTTCAAAGGCAAATGAAATATTATTGCTGGTAAGTAAAATCATTTTGCCTTCCCCGTCGCCGGCAGGAAAAAGGGCCTGGGCTATTGTGTGCCCAAGGATAATTTTCTGGCACCCTTCCTGGTCATCGGTTACATTTATAAATCTGCCGTATTCTAGTTCTTTCCCGTACATTTCAAGATAACCTGTTTCAACTGCAGCACAATTGACCGTTGAACTTGTTTCGCCAAAAGATAGGGTTGCACTCAAAGAATTTTTATACCAAATCTGTTTTATATTTTTTACATTCTGAAAAAGTTTTTCACGGAAGCTTTCATCAAAGTTGATAGAAACTGCATTTCGTCTTCGTCTCATAAATCCACTGGAAATACTTACAACATCAAGTCCGCTTGAACCAAAAGTGTCTTTTATCTGCTGTGTAGAGCTTGTTCCCATGCTGGTAATTACGATAACCGATGCAACTCCGATTATTACTCCTAAAAGAGAAAGAAGGGTTCGTGTTTTGTTTCTGCGGAAATTTTGTAATGCATCAATAAAATCTTCAAACATATCAGACCCTCTGTAAAATCTGGTCGGATTGGATATTACCGTCCAAAATGCGAATACAACGATCAGCACTTTCGCCAATATTTTGGTCGTGAGTTACAATTACAACCGTAGTTCCACTTTTGTTTATTGTTCGAAAGAGTTCCATTACGGATTTACCTGTTTTACTGTCTAAAGCTCCTGTTGGCTCATCCGCCAGAATTATATGGGGATTTGTTACCATAGCGCGAGCGATTGCGACTCTCTGTTTTTGTCCGCCGGAAAGTTCGTGAGGTCTATGATTAAGTCTGTCTAAAAGCTGAACTTTTTCCAGAGCTTCTTTTGCCATAGGAATTCTCTTGTGCTTTTCGATTCCCTGATAGCGAAGAGGCAGCATTACATTTTCTAGTACGCTTAAGCCCGAAAGCAGGTGATATTGCTGGAATACAAAGCCAATGGTTCTGTTTCTGAGTTCTGCCAGCTCTTTTTCGCTCATACTAGAAGTTTCTTTTCCGCTGATTTTTACAATTCCTTCACTAGGGCGGTCAAGACAGCCAATCATATTCATACAGGTTGATTTTCCAGAGCCAGAAGGCCCCATAATTGAAAGAAATTCTCCCTGATTTACATTAAAAGTTATTCCTCTTAGGGCAAAGACTTTTTCTTCACCCATCTGGTAAACTTTTTTAACATTTTCCATGTAGATAACGGATTTTTCACTTGAATTGTTCACCTTAGAAGCCTCCTGGTGGGGGACCGCCTGCACCTTTTGCTTCAGTCATTGGTCTAGTTTGACTTCCAGGTCTTTGTCCAGGGCCCATTCTGTTCATACCAGAAAGTTCAGCTTTGCTTTGAGCCTTAAGAATTTCCCCTCCACTTAAACCGGAAAGAACTTTTACATAGGTTTTTCCGTATGGCTGAACTTCAACTTCCAGGCGTTTACCACCGACAGTTTCAACATAGGCTTCGTGGTTTTCATAGGCGATTGCATATTTTTCAACTACGATGTTTTCTATAGGTTCTGTTATCTGTA
Source organism: Treponema sp. (assembly GCA_024693045.1). Taxonomy (GTDB): domain Bacteria; phylum Spirochaetota; class Spirochaetia; order Treponematales; family Treponemataceae; genus Treponema_D. The sequence continues at coordinate 26,812 of JAILLQ010000033.1, read as the reverse complement.
TTTTTCCTGTAAAAGAGTAGTTCGGTAAAATATCATCAGGAAATTCGTCGATTCGGATTTTAGCGTTTACAACAGTTGCTCCTCGGCTTGTAACTTCTCCAATTGCCGGCCAGCTTACTACGTAGCCATGGATGCTTTCTCCATCGTAAGCAGGGAAGGTAAAGTCGACTTTTTGGCCAATCTGTAATTTTGAAACATCAGTTTCTGGAATTTCTACTTCCGCCGTAAGGTAATCGATATTAACAAGCGTTCCAACAGAATCTTTTGCTTCAAGGGAATCTCCGACAGAAACATCTAAATCTGCAATAATGCCGTCAAAGGTGGCAATTACCTTGCGGTCTTCAATTTTTCGCAGAAGGGAAAGCCTTTGTTTTTGCTGAAGCTCGTATTCTTTTTTTGAGCCTGTTATTTTTGTTGAAGCCATATCGTAATCGAGTTTTGCAAGATTGTATTCCTGTTCTGTAGCGTCCAGCTGTATGATTAAATCACCCTTTTTAACTTTGTCACCTTTTTGGACATAAACTCCGAGAACAGTTCCGTCTCCTAAAGCTTGAAGGGTCTGCTCTTCTGCAGCTGCTACCGTTCCTGCAATTTCTATACAATTTTCGTATTTTTCTTTTTTCACCTGATAGACGGTGGAATTGATTTCGCTTTGGGAAAGTAATTTTTTTGTGATGATTAGTCCTGCTGATATAATTAGAATTACAATAGAAGATATTACAATTGCTTTGATTTTTTGCTTTTTATTCATATTGCCACCTAGTTTTCTACCTGCGAAAATTCATAGTCGCGGCAGAAAAGCAGTTTTGTTGAAGTATTATAAATTATCAAATCGATTTTATTGATTAAAAGTTTAAGCTGGTAAAGTTCTTTGTTTGCAAAAGCGTTTAAGTATTCGCTTTCCTTTACGATTCCTGCGTCCAGCCATTTTTTTTCATCCTTTTCTAATTCTTCCCAAAGTTTAAAAGTGTCCGAGTTAGTTTTCTTGGACCAAAGAATTGATTCCAGCTCAGTCTGCTTGTCTACAAGGTCAGTGGCGTAATCTTCTTCCGCTGACTGGATTGCTATGAGTTCCTGTTCTTCAGTAAGAGCTGCTGTTTTTTTTGTAATTTTATTTGTTCTGAATGTATTAGGCTTTAATGTTGCCGAAAGAGTATAAACGGGATTTACTTGCGATGAAACAGGAATGTTTACTCCCGCACCAAGGGTAAGACCCAGCCAGCTTGCATTCAGCCCGAAGTCAACTGTATCTGCTTTTTCTGTGCTTACTGTTGTTGTTTTGCCGTTTTCTGTAGTCGAAGAACTTGTAAAAGATGTGTTTGAATTTTCCAATGTGTAACCACCGTTGGCAGTAAGTGTAAAATCTACATCAGCTTTTCGCTCAAGTTCAGCGATTTCGTGTTTGTAATTTGCATTTTCGATTTTTATGTAATCTTCTTTTTTAAAAGAAAGTATATCAAGCGGTATAATTTCAGGAATATCTTTTGGTAAAAAATCCTGGGCCTTTGTGCCTTCGGCAAAGTTCTGTCCACATTTAGAAGCAAAGACGGCACAGTCGTGTTCTAGAGTGTGGATTAAAGTTTCAATTTCGTGCTTATCGGAAATAACTTTCATTTCAGCCTGACGGTATTTTGAAGAAGATGTTGAATAGCCTTTTGCTTTTATTTCATCGAAAGAAATGGAATCGTCGTATAAATCTTTTTGTTTTGAAACGATGGAACTTGCAGACTCAAAAAGAGTGCGTAATTCATTGTAATATTCATTTTCCGCTTCCAGGGCTCTGTTCTGGAAAGCTCTTTTTGCTTCAAGTTCACTCCTTTCGGCTTTTTTCAAAGTGATTTTGCGTTCAAGCATAGAAGAAGAAATTAAATCCAGTCCGAGAGTAAAACTTGTATCTGAAGTGTTATTTTCTCCGTCAGTAATTTTTACTGAAGAAGATGCTTCAAGAGACAGGTTTGCTGCCTGGGGAGCAGTTATTTTTACAGACGGGCTTACAGAAATGCTGTTTCCGTCTTCACTAAAGGTAAAACGGGCTGTTCCTGATGAAAGTGTTACATCTAGTCCGTTTTCGATTGAGCTTTGCTTTTTTGAAAGTTGAGTTTTTTGAAATTCCAAGGCAAGATTTTGCAATTCTAAATCATTCATTAAATAATTTTCTAATTTTGGCTGGGAAACCATAGGAAAGAAAGTCAAAATTAGAAAAAAATGTAAAAAGTGCCTTTTCATACTTATAAAAAAAATGGACAAAAGTTTAGTTACTTATTTTTTTAATAAATTTTGAATCAGGGCGGAAATATTGATTACGATTCCTGCACCGGCTGCAAAGGTTCCAATTGAACTTCCTATTGAAGAAAGGATAAATACTAAAAGAACTCTAAGCAGGTTGTTCTTGTAAAATCCTTTTACGCTGCAGGCATCATCAGAAAGGTTTTCCAAATCTTTTACCTGTGGCTTTTTTATAAGTGCCTGTACAATGCCGGCCACTATTCCTACTCCGATAAAAGGGCATAGGGAAGTAAGCGGAGCACCAACAAAAGAAACTAGAATTGTAAGAGGGTGACCTCCTGCAATAATTGCACCTAATGCAGAAAGAATTCCGTTCCATAAAATCCAGCTCAAGACCATTTTTTGTCCGGCATCTTTTCCGCCCAGGTAAAAGCCATAAGCAATCAAGCCGACGATAAGCAAAGGAATCAGCCACATTGTAATTTTTGAAATAAGTTTTTTTGGCGGTACTTTTTCGATTTCACTTGTTTCTGAAGCTTCCTGTCCTGAAGCGATTTTTTCAAGATGAGCTAGAACTCCTTCCATGTGGCCTGCACCTAAAACTGCAAGAACATTATTTCCACTGCAATTCCAGATGTGACTGGCAAGGTAAAAATCTCTTTCATCTATTAATACTTCTTTTACCGCAGGCATGGCTTCTGAAAGTTCGCTCATCATAGAGTCCATTTCGGAACCTTTTTTTAGTTTTTCGACTTCTTCTTCAGAAACTTTTTCGTTTGAAAAACTGCTTGCCAGCAATGCAGAAAGCAGATTCATTTTTCCTGCGCCAGAACTTTTTGCCCAGGCACGTCTTAAAGTTACTTGAACTGAACGGTCTACAAGGAATACAGGAATGTTTAATTCCCTGGCAGTTTTCATTGCTTCAAGCATCTCTGCTCCAGGATTTACACCAAGATTACTGCCCATTCGTTTTTGAAATGAAGCCATTACCAAATTTGCAAGAAGTAAAAATCCTTCTTTTTTTCGAAGAACTTTAATAATGTCCAGTTCCCGGTACTTATCTGGATTTTGAATAGAATCTGCTCTTTTTTCATCCAGTTCCACAGCAACAGAATCTGGCTTCAGAAGGCAGATTGTATTTTTTACTTCTTCTACACTTTCAGCAGAAACATGAGCTGTTCCTACAAGGGTAATTTTTCTTCCGTTTTTTTCAAAAACTCTTTGTGTCTGTGACATAGTTTTTCCTGTTTAGTTCTGCAAGGCCCATTCTGCAATTCTGTATTCGAAGAACATTGGTGTCTGCATTTTAGTAATTTTGTTGTAATAATCTGCGGATACTTCAGGATGTCCTCTTAATTCGTAATACAGACCGAAGTAGTACATCATTTTTCCGCGCTTATTTTTATCGGTAAGTTTTTCAAGTTCCTTTGCAATTGAGTTTTCCAATCCAACAGGGCCCTGATCTTTATATAAACGAAGCATATTGTAATCAATTGATTTTGAAAAGTTCATGTCGTTTTTATTGCCGTTTTTTATGTAAAGTTCGGCCATTTTTTTTGCTTCAAAACGATTATTTTCCAAAAGGTAAGTGGCAACGACCATAAGTTGATATGCACTAGAAGGGTTTATTGCATTTGCCTTCATAAAGTATTCCCGTGCAACTGCCCAGTTTTTCATATGAAATTCAAGGATTCCGATTTCTTCGAAAGCGAAGTAATATTTTGGATTTGTTTCAACTACTTTGTGGTAGTCTTTTAAGGCTTCTTCAATTTTATTCTGCTCGTCGTAAAGTCCGGCTCTGTATGTGTAGCCTAAAAAGTAGTCTGGTTCCAGTTCAATTGCTTTTGACCATGATTTTTCTGCTTCATCAAATTTTCCTGTATTTCGCTGATACTGTCCCAAATCTATCCAGTAGTCAGAAACAGAAGGATTAAGTTTAATTGCTTCTTTCGCATATTTGATTGCTTCATGGTAATTTTCGTCGTCAGCATAAAGTTTTCCAATGTAAAGGTAAGCCTGGCTATCTTCCGGACGGTATTTTAAAAGGCTTTCAAAGTTTGCTTTTGAATCTTTTAAATTGCCAAGGTAGTAATTCATCTGTCCACAGCCAAAAAGCGCTTCTTCATTCTGAGGTTCACTGATAAGAGATTTTTTATAGTATCCTAAAGCAAGTTTGTACTTTTTTCGTAAAGCCTGTTGATTTCCTAGAATGTTGTTTGCAACTGCATTGTTAGGATCGATATCCAGAAGTGTTTTTACTGCGGAAGAGATTTCTCCTTTATTTCCGCTTGCCATTGCAACTTCTGCGTGCATTTCAAGAACATCTTTACTTGTATTTCCTGAAGCAATTAGATTTTTTGTTATAAGAGCAGCCTCCTTTGCTCTGTTTGCAGAAATCAATAGAGATGCATGTAAAAGTTGAAGATTTACATCATTTGCAAGGTTTGAAGGTATGGTGTCGTAAAGCCCAATTGCTCCGTTGATGTCGTCTTTTTCTAAGTAAGACTGTAATTTTTCGGCAAAACTGATTGTCTGAGCGTTGATTGTAAAAGCACCACCGTTAATTGCAAAAGCCAGAATCATTGTGATTAAAAAGAACTTGATTTTCATTTTTTCCTCATTTTTTTGTCATTTTTATACAGTTGATTGAATCTCACTCAATCATTAAACTAGAATTTAAGATGTTTACACAACTATTAAGAAAGTCCGCTACACTTTTAATAATCTATGCCATTTTTATTGTCGGCATTTTTATACTTCAGTTTAAGAATGATTTAATTATTTCGGAAAAAATGGGGAATTTGCATATTTCTCTTTTGGAATCGATATCTGAAGATAATACAAAAAGTTTAAAGAATAGATTTTCTCTCATGTTCAATGGACTCACATTTACAGGAAATGACGATAAATCTGCAAAGGCTAGAATTAATTCAAAAGAAAGAAATGTAAGTCTTTTGTCCTGGGAAAAAATTTCACCTCTTTCATGTCGCCTTAATTTTTCAGATGACATTTCCTTAATTTTTGCCGTAAGTGATGACAGTCCAAAAGCTCAGCTTTCTATAGAAACCAGTATGCCTCACAACGTTTCTGCCTTTTATCTTCCATATGGTTTTGCGGCTGGTGCGACTTTAGCTTCTATGAGCGATTCAAAACTTCAGGTTTCAAACAAGCGCATGGATTGGGAACTTTCCGCTTCAGAAATTGATTCAAGCCGGATTACTTTTACTCAAAAAGACCGTTATGCTTCTTACTCTTATTACAACAAGGCCAGAGCCTTTTCTTTTGACATGACACTGGGCATTGAAGCTGCTTCTCAGATAAATTATGAAAATACCCTTGCAAATGTAAAAAACAATTTGATAAATGCATTTAATCAGTCTCAGTCGACAGGAACTGTAATTGAAGAACAGGAAACAGTTTCTTATGTAGCTGCAATGGCAGAAAAGGGTAAGTACAACGAAGCCTTGGATACTGTTCCTTCCAGCTTTAAAAAGGGTTCTTCAAGAACATTCCTTTCTGCACCATATTTTGATACTTTGACAAAGGTAAATGAAGCTTTGCAGCTGCAGTTAAATTCTTATGCTAACTTAATTGCCCGTGCAAATGAAGCGGATACTTACGATATTTATGGAACTAAGTTTATTGCCGATTATATGTGCATGCATCCTGGTTCCGGGGCAATTGCTGCTTTGTTTGCGCGAACTGTTGCCGCTGATTTTGAAAATATTTCTGTTTTGCAGGCTTCTTCAATTTTGAATGTCTACAACGAACTTATTGTTAAAAATCCAAGTCTTGCTGCTGGCTTAAAAGATGCTGTTCAGAAGTGTATAAATAAAATTGAATCAGCTTGTACTTTTGATACAAATATTATTATTCTTAGCGAAAAAGGCGCCTTCCTTTCTGTTGTTCATGCTGTTCTTGCCGGAGATGCCCTCTTCCGTTACGGTAGCTTGGTTGGAAATGAATCTTACATTTCTGCCGGTCGTTTGATTATCAATTCTTACTTAAAAGATAATGCTTCTTTCGATTTACGAACTTTAGGTGAACTTTATCCTATTATCGTTCATGGAAATTCTTATCTGCCTCACTTTGATGTTCTTGCATTCGACAAGGGTAATGTAATTTGGACATGGACTTGTGCAGAAAAAGTTTCCTATGTGAATGATAACGCCGGCTCAATTACAATTTCTATTAAGTTCCCTCTTTCTTATTCACATTATTTGATTTTGAATGGTATTGAAGCATTTAAGTCAATCTACATTTATGATATTCCATTTCGTTCTGACTACCGCTTTGAAACTTATAATTCTTCTGGTTATGTATATCAGTCTGACTTTAAGTCTTTGCTCTTGAAATCTAGACACAAGTCAGAAGTTGAAGATGTTCGTTTGATTTATAAAACTGTTGTTCCAGAAAAAACAGAAGAAAGTGAAAGTTCTGCATCTACAGAATCTTCAACAGAGACTACAGAGTAATTTTATAAAGAAGAGTATTATTAGAAGGCTATCGGACTTTGTTCTGGTAGCCTTTTGTGTTTCTTTCCCAAAAAACTCCGTCGGCATAGCCCTGAATACTTTTGTCCTGATCTGCCATTTCCAGTCTTTTTTGAGCCCAGCTGCAGTAAAGTTCATTCATTTCGATGCCGCAAAAATGTCTTCCAAGTTTTTTTGCTGTAACAGCTGTTGAACCGCTTCCCATAAAAGGATCGAAAACCATTTGTCCTGGATTTGAACTAGCAAGAATCAGTTTTGCCAGCAGTTTTTCTGGTTTTTGTGTTGGATGCGCCGTATTTTCTGGCATTGACCAGTATGGAACAGAAATATCGTCCCAGAAGTTTGAAGGAAAAGTATTTCGGAATTTACCGTCTTCTGTTTCTTCCCAATCTTTTGGCTTTCCGTCTACCTTGTAAGGAGCTATAACTTTTCGTCTTTGTTTTACATCTTCGATGTTGAATGTAAAGTTTTCCCCTTTTTGAACTGTAGCAAACCAGATATCTTCCATTGCATTTTTCCAGTTATGCAAGGCTCCCCGGCCTTTTTCTCTTTGCCAGGTGATTCTGTTTTGAACTGTAAAATGGCGACTCAAAACTCTTTCGATAGCAGAAGAACTTTTCCAGTCACAGCAGATATATATAGAAGCATTTTCTTTTAAAATAGGTTTTATGGCTAAAATCCATTCTTCTGTGTATTTTTCGTATTCTTCGTAATTCAACTGATGAAAATTGTAACCGTTAAACTGCTTGTCGATATTGTAAGGAGGATCTGCAATTAAAAGGTCGACAAAGCCATGGGGTAATTTAGGAAGAACTTCAAGGCTTTGTCCCAGAAAAATATTGTCAGAAATCTCTTCGCTCGAATAGTTTCTATCCGGGGAAAATTTTAAGCATTTATCAAGGTATTCTTTTCCTTCTTCCAGGGAAAAATCTATTGTTTTGTTTTTTTCTGACTTCATCTGTAATTCCGTAAACTAGTTTTCTTTTTTGATACTTACATCGAGCTGATTGAATGGAATTTCTATTCCTGCGGCGTCGAATTCTTTCTTTATTGCTATGTAAACTTGGTTTTTTGCTGTAATTAAATCATCTGTTTTGAACCACACCGCAAGCGTTAGAAGAATTCCACTGTCAAGAAAACCATCGAACCAGGCTTTTGCTTCTGGATTTTTTACAAGACAGGGGCAAGAGTCTGGAACTTTTAGTATCGCTTCAAGAGCTTTATTCATGTCTGAAGAATAGGAAATAGAAACGTTGAAGAGGAACCTTCTTACTGGAAAGAAACTGTTGTTCTGGAAATTTGAATCTATAATTGAAGAATTTGGAATGCGAACCATCTGATTATCAAAGGTGTGAATCATGATGCTCAAAAGGTTAATAGAATCAACAGTTCCTGTAGTTCCTCCAACAACAACTATGTCGCCTACTTTTAAAGTTTTTTCTGTTAAAAGAAAGATTCCGCTTATCAGGTTGCTGACAGAAGTTTGAGCTGCAAAACCAAGTGCAACTCCGGCAATTCCTGCTGCTCCCCAAATGGCACTTAATTTAAGTCCGAAAAGGCGAAGAACATACATTAAAACAATTAGATAGAGTATGTATTTAATGAGCTTTATTAAAAGAAGTGAATGATGTGTGCTTAATCTGTTTGCAGGGATTTTTTTAATGAACTTTTTAATCATTGCATATATAAAAGATAATGCAATGACAATAAGAAGTGTTCCTGCAATTCTAAATATGGTATCCCAGGTAAAAAGTGAAGTAAAAAAGTTGCAGACATCTCCAGTCAATTTCAAAATTGTTTCGTTGGCAGCGTGAGAAGCTGCTCCCTGGATTGTTTCGTTAGCCTCTTCCATAATTCCTCCAAAATATACATAAATCTTTGATAATGCAGTTTTCGCAATCTGGCTTTTTAGCCTTGCAAACATATCGTCCATGAAGAATCAACCAGTGATGAGCGTGAAGCATGTATTTTTCTGGGATTCTTTGCAAAAGACTGGCTTCTACAGTTTCCGGTGTATTTCCTTCTGCTAAGCCTATTTTGGGACAAATCCGGAGCAGGTGAGTATCTACAGGCATAGTAGGCTGATTAAACACTACATTTAATACGACATTTGCAGTTTTTCTTCCAACTCCGGGCAAGGTCATTAATTTTTCGCGACTGTCAGGTACTTTTCCTTCAAAATCGGAACAGAGTTTTTTGCTTAGCTCAAGGACATTTTTACTTTTTGCTTTTGTAAGTCCTACAGGTCGGATAATCTCGGCGATTTTTTCCTGACTTTGTAAACTCATTTTTTCTGGCTTATCTGCCAAAGCAAAAAGGTCTTTTGTAACTTGATTTACACGCTTGTCTGTTGTCTGGGCACTTAGCATAACGGCAACTAAAAGCGTGTAGGGTGAATTGTAATTTAGTTCTGGCTTAGGATTCGGATTTTGAGCTTTAAATCGTTCAAAAACTTCCGAAACCTGAGCCCTAGAAAGCAATTCCATTATTTTACGCTGTCTTTTAAATCCTGAATTTTATCAGTTTTTTCCCATGGGAATTCTGTACGACCAAAATGTCCGTAAGAAGCTGTTGGCTGGTAAATAGGACGGCGAAGATTCAAAGTTTCGCTTATTCCAGCAGGTGTACAATCAAATACTTTCTTAACAGCAGCTTCGATTTTTGCAACAGAAATTTTTTCTGTTCCAAAAGTTTCTACCATAATCGAAACTGGATATGGAACGCCGATAGCGTATGCAAGTTGAACTTCAGCACGGTCAGCGAGTTCTGCTGCAACAATATTTTTTGCAATGTAACGAGCCATGTATGCTGCAGAGCGGTCAACTTTCGAAGGGTCCTTTCCGCTGAATGCTCCTCCACCATGACGACCCATTCCACCGTATGTATCAACTATGATTTTTCTTCCTGTAAGACCTGCGTCTCCGTCAGGACCACCAGTTACGAATTTACCTGTTGGATTGATGTAGTATTTTGTGTTTTCATCAAGAAGACCTGTTGGTTCCAAAACTGGTTTGATTATGTCATTGATGATTGTTTTTTTGATTTCATCGTATGAAACTTCAGGTGAATGCTGATGAGAAACTACAACAGTATCTATTCTTAAAGGTTTAAAACCGTCGTATTCGATTGTAACCTGACTCTTTGCGTCTGGGCGAAGCCATGAAATCTTTCCTGATTTTCTTAAAACTGTAGCTGCACGAAGAATTTTATGTGCATAAAAAACAGGTGCAGGCATAAGTTCAGGAGTTTCGTTACAAGCAAAGCCAAACATCATACCCTGATCTCCAGCTCCCTGCTGACCTTTGTATTCAGCAAGTCCTGAACCTACAACGCCCTGGTTGATATCTGCAGACTGAGAATGAAGCTTATTTACAAACTTGAATTTTTTTGCATCTAGTCCGAAATCACGGCTGGTATAACCAATATCAGCTGCAACTTTGCGGGCAATTTTTTCTGCATTCTTACGAATGTATTTTGAATTCTGTTTAGAATCTTTTGTAAAAGATATTTCACCGCCGACAAGTAGAAAGTCTGTTGTTGCAAAAGTTTCGCAGGCAACATGTGCGTTAGGATCAAGAGTTAGACAAGCGTCAAGAATAGCATCACTTACCTGATCGCAAAGTTTATCTGGGTGACCTTCTCCTACTGATTCGGATGTGAATAAATAATGATTAGATTTTGTTGGGAAAATTTCCATTTTGGAACTCCTCTTTAGCATATTTTTGCCTTTATAAAAAGACAGCCGTTTGCAAGTTGGATAAATCAACGGCAGATTTATATTTGTCTCGTTAAAATACTCTAAATATTTAAAATCTTCAAGAGAAAAGTCTTCTTTGAGAATAAAAAACCGACAAATTTACTAGGAAATGAAATGTTTTGTTATATATAAAATAGTTGTACTTTTTTAATAAATTGATATATAATTAGCCTAAGCTTTAATTAAGAAATTAGTAGTTCATAAAGTGAGGAGAATATAGTATGTCACTTAAAAAAACATTTTCAAAAGATAAGACAAAGTGTAATGTAACTTTTACAGTTTCAGCAGAAGCTGCTCAGGGAGCTAAAACCGTAAATATCGCAGGAGATTTCAATAGTTGGAGTAGCACAGACACACCATTGAAAAAGGGTAAGGATGGTTCCTTTTCTGTAAAAATCGAACTTGATGCAGATAAAGAATATCAGTTCCGTTATTTGATTGACGGTTATAAATGGGAAAATGACTGGCAGGCTGACAAATATATTCCTGCTCCTTATTCTAATGCTGATAACTCTGTAGTTGTAACTTGTAAGTCAAAAAAATAATATTTTCTAATAAATAGCAAAAAGGCTGCCTCTGGGGCAGCCTTAATTATTTTATGGGTTTAATTTTTTTACCAGGGTATTTATTTCATCTCTTGTAAGGAAAGACCTGTCTACAAAATACTGAGAAAGTGCTTTCTGCAAATCTGTTTCATCATTTATTTCCATTCCGATGATTCTTTCCATAGAGTATTTTAATAGTCCGCTGTCGCGGTATTCTTTGATTCCCATGTCATTTGATTTCTGATAGTCCTTTGCGATATCTGGCCATTTTGCCCCGCTGAATGCCGCTAGCATTGCACTTACAACACCAGTTCTATCAGTTCCAAGTCGGCAGTGTACATAGTAAGGACCTTCATGTGAATTAATAAAGCGAACTATTTCCGCAATCATGTTTCCGAAGTCCTTGCTTTCAGAATTATAGTAGACTGTGTTGTATTTAGTTTCGATAAAAAGTTGATTTCCACTTCTTCGAATATCTGTAATAAAAACAGGAAGCTGTTCTTTGCCGTCTACAAGTGTTTCATCGCCAGAAAGAGTGATTATAGATTTTATTCCTTTTTCGCGAAGCTGCTTGCGAACCAGATTGATTCGGCTTTCTTCTGTATCTAAATTGGCTCTTGAAATCTTGTATGGGTGGTAGCCTCTGTAAAGGGCACTAGTTCCAGGAACTTGTCTGAAGTTTGAAATAGAAGCTATATCTTCTTCTTTAGAAAGATTGAATTCTTTTAATTTTTTTTCTTTTTTTAAGCTGGCTTCAGCCTGAATGATAGAATTAACATCATCTTCTGGGAAAATGATAAGGCTATTGTCTAATAGTTTGTAGCCTGGAATGTTTTTTGCTTCCGTTTCAAAAACTTCTGTTTTATAACGGGTTAATTCTTTTCCGCAAACTGTTTCTGTATAAGGAACTTCTGCTGTAACGACAAAGCGGAATTCAGGATGTCCCGAATTGCCTGGTACCTGCACATCGATTTTAGCAGCTTCAAGCATAAAAAGATTATCCTTGATTTTTGCCATTTCCCAGGCGCCGAGTTTTTTTGCCCAACCGTTAAAACTTCCTTCTATATAAACTCTTTGAGGACGTTCTATTTCCCAGGTTTTTGCATCAAAAATAAAGCAGACTGTTTCACCAGCGTTGATAAGCTGGTAGCCAAGTTTTTTGTTGAATTTGTTTAATTTTACAGATTCTTGTATTTCTACTTTGTAGGGCTCTTTTGCTTTTGAAAATGCATTTACGGCGGTGAATGCCAAAAAAGCAAAAAGAACAAGTTTTCTTAAATTCATTTTCCACCTCTTTATTAGTACAAACATTTTAGCAGATTTTGGTTACAAATAACAATGAAAGAGTTCCTGTCTTGTATTCAAATCAAAATATCCAGAAAGTAAAAAGCCTCTGCTTTGGGCAGGGGCTTTTGAAAAAAACTAACTAGGAACGTGTATTATTTCTCGTGGTTTAGAACCGTTTGCAGGTCCTACTATTCCACGCGCTTCCATTTCTTCTACCAGACGGGCCGCCCGGTTATAGCCAATTTTTAAGCGGCGCTGTATGTAGCTTGCACTGGCTTTACCAGATTGCAAAACGATTTCCAGGGCTTGTTCATACAGAGGGTCATCACCTTCGCTGAACATTGTTGGAGCCTGTTCTTCTTCATCGTCGACAAAAATTTCTTCATCGATGTATTCAGGTTCGCCAAGTGTTTTTACATAATTTACTACATTTTCAACATCATTATCGCTTTCGAAAGTTCCCTGTATTCGGACAGGGTATGGGTCAACTGCAGAAGCGTAAAGCATATCTCCCTTACCAAGAAGTTTTTCTGCACCAACAGCATCGATGATGATATTGGAATCTGTACGGCTAGAAACCATGAAGGCGATTCGGCTCGGTATATTTGCTTTGATAAGACCTGTGATTACGTTTACAGAAGGTCGCTGGGTTGCAAGAACAAGATGGATACCAACTGCACGGCTCATAGCTGTAAGGCGGGCAACTATAGATTCAAGGTCCCGGCCACTTGTTGCCATAAGGTCTGCAAATTCATCAATGATGATTACGATATAAGGGAGTTTTTCTGTACAGATATTTCTTTCTTCAACTCGTTTGTTGTAATTTGTAATATCTCGAACTCCAAGTCCATCAAGAAGGGCATAACGGCGTTCCATTTCACAGAGACAATACTGCAAAGCCTGCAAAGCGCGTTTTGGTTCTGTGATTACAGGTGTTAAAAGGTGAGGTATGTCGTTGTAAAGCTTGAGTTCAACAACTTTTGGGTCTACCAGAATCATTTTAACTTCGCGAGGAGAACGTTTGTACAAAATAGAAAGAATCAAGGAATTTACACAGACTGATTTTCCGGCGCCAGTTGCACCCGCAATCAAAAGATGAGGAGTTTTAGCTATATCGATAATCTGTGATTTTCCTAAAATGTCTTTTCCTAAAATTACAGGAATAGCCATTTTTTTAAATTCAGGGATATCCTGTTCGATAATTTCACGGAAAGAAACTATTGAGCGTTTTTTGTTAGGAGTTTCTATACCTACGGCTGCTTTTCCAGGAATTGGCGCAACTATTCGGACACTGCTAGCGGCAAGGCTCAATGCTATGTTGTCCTGAAGGCTTACGATTTTACTTAATTTTACTCCAGGAGCAGGTGCAATTTCGAACATTGTAACTACTGGACCTTTTTTTATGCCTATGATTTCAGCACTGATTCCGAATTGGTTCAAAGTGTCCTTTAACTTGATTGCATCATTTTTTGTAGCTTCGTCAATTATCCAGTACTGGTCGTCTTCGTACTGTTCCAATAAATCTGTTGGAACTATATAAGGTTTTTTAGGTTGAACCCGGTGACCTGGCTCTTTCTTTTCTGAAACTATTGTTTTGCGTTCAAGAGGTTTAGCCGTTTCGATTTCATTTTCTTCGATTTCGTCATTTTCTTCTGATTCTCTTTCAGCTTCTGCTTCTTCACTTTCTTCCTGATAAGCTTCTTCAAAGCGGGCTGGTTTTTTACCGGCTTCAAGCTGTTCCCTGGCATCTTCTTCCATATCTGAGAAAATATCAGAGGCTATATTAAAAGTAGAATTGGTAACTCCAAAATCATCTTCATCATTGTCGCTTAAGCCAGAGTCATACTCTTCGTCGTCTTCCTGGGCCTCTACCATATCATCTAAAAAAGAGCGAGAAGCTGTTTCTTCATCTTCTTCCTGCTCTGAAAAATCCTCAGAATCATCTGAAAACGATTCTTCCAGATTCTGCATTTCGGCAATTTGCTGGTCTTCTACATCGGCAGAATTTTCGCTTTCATCTTCATTTTCAGCATTCATGTCGATGTCAAAAAAATCGGCTTCTAAAGTATCAGAAGTTTTTTTTTCCGAATCTTCTAAAAAGTTTGCATCAGAATATACTTCACTATCATTTTCTTCCTCTTCTGCAGGCTTTTGGTAATCTTCATCTATGTCAAAAGCAGTGTAAGGGTCTTCTTCCCTTTCTTCAATTTCTGTACTTTCTGAATTATCTTCGTAAAGTTCTTCAGCTGAATTATTTTCTTCTTCCTCGAACTTTTCTTCGCTTTCTTCTTCGTTTTCTTCTTCGCTTTCTCCGATAAGGGAATTTTCTTCAGCTTTAGAAATTCCAGCCCGGCTGATTATTTCATCTGTAGTAGGCCATTCAAGACTTTCAACAGAGGAATCAACTTTAGTTTCTGAATCTTCTTTTACTTTTTCTTCAAGTAAATCTTCATTAATCTTATTAAGAGCGTCGTATTCTTCTTTAGAAAGCAAAGGTTCTGCTTTTTTACTGCTGTTTTCATCACTTTCTTCTATATTAATATCTTTTGTAAGCTCTTCGATTTCATCATTATTTTCTTCAGAAATTTCTTCTTCTGATTCTTCGATATCTTCTGATTCTTCGATTGCTTCTTCTTCAGGGAAGGCAAATGTGTCTTCCTCTTCAAAAACATCTGAGAATGGATCATCTGGTATTTCTTCGTCATCCTCACTTTCTGCGGCAAGAGTTTCGTCGCTTTCGGAATCAGTATTTTCTGCTTTTTCCATAAAGTCTTCTACAAAATTATCTTCGCCTTCGTTTTCAGTTAAGATTTCACTTTCATCATTAGTGTCTGCTTTTAAATCAGAGTGGTGGAAAAGTTTGTCGTTAATTTTGTCTGCTAAAAGCCCTGCCGTTACAATTTCAATTGCGATAAGGAAGAATCCTCCGGCAAGAGTTAGGGCGATTTTTATATTAGAAAAATCATCTGGGTATTCTGCTATTGAATTACAGATTTTTTCTATAATCACTGCTGTAAAGAAAGGTATTACAGCGGTCAAAAGTCTCATCGATTTTCTAGCTGTCCATTGGCTTGCAAAGCAGGAAATCCCAGCTATAAAAAGGAAGAGAGGTATTAAAATGCTGGAAAATCCATATACAGAAAACAGGATATCTCCCAGTAAGTATGCGTATTTGTAAAGAGGATTTGAATTTCCCTGCCAGGCAGAGCCAAAATCCAATGGTAAAAGAGCTAACGAAATAGAAAAAAATGCTGCAACTAGGAGTAAAACTGCTCCTGTTAGTAGATTCGGTTTATTTGAAAGTTTCATATTTTTGTTATCGGAATTTGCAGAAAAGAATTTAAGTTAAAAATACACTAATAAAATCCGATTAAAATAATGACGGAGTTTTTATGAAGAAGATTTGTATTTTATTTTTGTTTTTTATAAATATTTGCATTGTAAGTTTTGCTCAGCAGGTTCAGCTGACTTACAGGGGAGGAAGAAATTATTCTCTGGTAGAGAGAACTGATTTGCGCCGATATGATAATAATCGTTATGTGGGGCTTTTGAGCAGGGAAGTCCGCTCTTTTATTTCGAATGACGGAGAGCTATACGAGGGAAGTTTTTACGTCTCGCAGGATACTGTCAGGGCTTCTTCTATAGTAGGCAAAGGACTTCATGATTCAATTCCTTCTGTTTTTAAAATTAGTGAAGATGGAAAACTTACGATGCTAGAAGATCATGGTTTTCCTTCTTTTAGAAGTTTTCCGGCTTTTACAGAAAATAAAATTAAAATTGGAGATTCATGGCAGGCTTCTGCAGTTCGAGCGGTGGATCCTTTGAATAAGGGAATTCCTACAAAAATTCCTATGTATGTTGAGTATACATACAAGGGGGATGAAGTTGTTCGCGGAGAAAATGTTTATGTGCTTACTGCAAAATGGGCTACCCGATACGGTATGGGAACTTACACAGATTATGATGGCGACAGAGAACTTGTAAAAGCTCAGGGAGCTCATTCGGCAACCATGTATGTAAGTAAAGAAAGTGGTTACGCTATAGTTGTAAGGGACTCCGTAGACGAATCCTTTGTATATGCCGATGGAAAAGTTATTTCACTAAAGGGAACAATTTCTTTGTTCACAGAATATCCTCCGGCTGTAGATCGTTCCAAAATTATCAGGGCATTGCAGAGAGTTGCTGCTATTGATGAAGAGGAGGCAAAGGCTCTTACAGAGAGATCTCATTTTATAGCTGCTGCTCCAAAAACAAGTGTTAAGAAAAATTCGTCTTCTATAATCCATGAAAGCAAAAAGATTGAAGATAAAACTCCACCTTCGAAAAAAGAAAAACTTAGTACGGCAGTAAAAAAATCCAGTGAAAGTTTGGAAAAACCAATTAAAGTTGAAGACACAGCAAGTGGAATCCGTCTTACTATTCAAAATCTTCAGTTTAAGCCGGATAGTGCAGAACTCTTGCCTGGTGAAAAAATCAGACTGGATCAAATTGCTTCCGTCTTGAGGGAAGTGCCTGAATCTCAATTTTTGGTAGAAGGTCATACGGCTGATACAGGTTACGAGAAAGGAGAGATGAAACTTTCTGCTGAACGAGCCCATGCCATTGCTAAAGAACTTTCCTTGCGGGGCATTCCTGCAGAAAAGTTTATTTGCAAGGGAAGTGGTGCTCATAAGCCGATTAGTGATAACAGCACTCCGGAAGGAAAAGCTTTGAATCGCCGCGTTGAAATTACAATTCTGGAATAAGATTTAAGCTTTTGTATCGGTAAAAAACTCTTCTTTGTGTTTTTTGCCTAAAAGGTGAATAGCTTCATCAAGAGACAATCCTGGATTTTCTTCCCGAAATGAAGATAAATCGATAGAAAAGCGGTTCATCGAAAAATGCTGAAAAACAAAAACTTTATCCCATACACAAGCTCTAGTGCAGGAGTCAAAAAGCCTTGTTTTGTAAGGGGAAAATATACCATTTGCCTTTAGTTCGCCGTACCCGATAAGCCAGATTTCGGCGTTAAAGTTTTTGCAGAGTTCAGCATTTTTTTCTGCCATCCAGACCTGGCTTTCATTTATGACATCAATAACATTTTGCCCGCCATTTTTCAAAAGGTATTTGATTTGAGCAGTTTTAGCTGTGTGAACGGGGGTTTTATTAAGAATTATTACGTTTTTTCTAAAATCTATCTGAAGTTCCGGATTTTTGCGGAAGAAACCTTCTCCTATTTTTCCTGCCTGCCCTACAAGGTACTTGTTGTTTTTTAAAAGTTGTTCATCTTTTCCCGGGTTGTCGCCAATTACAAGAAGTTTTATTTCATCTTCCTGGCTGATATCGTCCAGAGCTGTGTTGTACACTATTGGTGTTTCAAATGAATAAGAAATACCATCTGCTGCTTTTAGGGCAGCCTTTTGCAATTCCATTAATTCCGGGGCTTTTTTATTCCATTCTGAAACCTTGTTTTTAAAATCCTTCCTAAACTGGTCAAAAAAAACGAATTCAACTTCTGTCATTCTGTTCTCCAATCTGCAGAATGAAGAATATTACTTACAGCCGCTTGTATCATTCTGCTTTTCTGTGTGCCATAGTTTTCACTTCGGCGGATAAAACCAATGTCGTAGTAGCCCATGATGTTTCCAGCTGTGTGTACAGTGAATTTATCTGCAAAACGTCCGCTTTCAAGTACAATCTGAGGAACCAAACCTAATCCGATTCCTAATTGAGCCAATGCTAGAATAGCTTCATTTCCTTCTGTTTCTGCCGCAATAATCGGTTTTACATTACGGCTCTTTGTCCATTGGTCAAAGCGGCGGCGGGCAAGGCCTGTTTTAGGAAGAATGAGTGGTACATGCGAGATAAAATCCTGAGGAGTTTCCTCTTTATCGTTAAAATTAAAATTAGAAGTCTTGTTTGCGGCAAAAATCAAAGGTGATTTTTTTACCGGAATTGTTTCTATGTAGGAAAGTCCGTCTTCTGGAATGGCCGCAACTGCAAGATCTGCTCTGCCTTCTCGGATTGCCGGAATAGCTCCAGCCGGGTCACCAGTTTCCAGAGCCAGCTGTATTCCCGGATATTTTTCAGAAAGTTTTGAAATGAGAAGTGGTAAAATAACATAACAGGCAGTAACGGAAGCGTAAACGTGAAGAGTCCCAGTAATTTTGTTTTTGTCGCCTTTAAAGCTTTCTTCCAGTTCTTCGTATTTTTCCAAAGTTTCTTTTGCAAAATCAGCAAAAATTCTTCCGTTTGGAGTTAGTTCAACTTTTCTGTTGGAACGTTCAACTAAAAATGTTCCCGTTTCTTCTTCAAGTCGTGATATAATTCTACTTGCTGCGGAAGAACTCATATTCATTTCTTCTGCTGTTTTGGCGTAGTGTAGAGTTTTACTCAAAACTGTAAATGTTTTTAATTCGTAAAGATTCATATACTTTCTGCCGATATAGTAACATAGAGAAAGATTTTTTGAAATCGTAAGCTACCTTATGGAGGAATATAAATGAAAAAAATAGTAACTGTTTTTATGCTTTGCTTGCTTGGTTTTTCTGCATTTTCTTTTGATGTAACATCGGAATATAAAATTAAGGGAAATCCCAAAAATGTTACAAGAACAGATTACACAATTGCTTCAAAATTTGGTGAATATTACAGGACTCCATGTGGAAAATTTACATACAAGTATGATGCTACAGGAAAACTGATTGAATCTTCTGAATTTACAGCAAGAGATGTGCTTGTTAATAGAATTCAAAATTCTTATGACGAAAATGGAAATATCATGGAACAAAACGGCTTCAATGCTGAAAATGTTTTGGTATGGAAGTCAGTTTTTTCGTATAAAGATGGAAAAAAACAGGATGTTTCTGAATATGGTGCAGACGGCAAGCTTAGAAACAAGGTAATTTATTCTTATGAAAATGCAAAACTTGTTGACGAAAGCTATTACAATACTGATGGTGCCTTAGTTGGAAAATTGATTTATAAATATGAAGGCGACAAGCTTATCAGCAAAGATGATTATTTTGCAGATGGTTCTTTAGATTGTGAAAAACAGTATGCATATACAGAAGACGGAAAAAAGGATTCTATCACAACATTTGCAAGCGATGGTTCAGTTATCCAGAAAGAAATTTTCCGTTATGGTTCAGAAGGAAATCTTGTAGAAATTACAACTTATGGTTCTGATAATCGCCCTACAAATAGAATGATTCTTCGTCAGGATGATAAGGGTAATTTTACAAAGATTACAAATTATGTTGTATCTAAAAAATTTGGAACAACAGTAAACGATATGACTTCAATGGTAGAAGCCGTTTACGAATACTAAAGACCAGAGGTAAATATGAAGACAATTGGTATTAAACAGGCTGACGGTTCTTTTTATCCGATTTTGGAAGAAGGTGCCCCTGGTAAAAAGGCTCTCGGTTTAACAACAGCTAAAGATAATCAGACTCGTGTAATTGTAGATCTTTACCGTTCTGCAAATGGGTCTATGGAAGATGCTGAATATGTAGATTCTTTGCAAATCGATAATCTTGTGGCTCATGCAAAGGGTAGTTCTGAAATAAATTTAAAAGTCGGCTTGGATGATGAAGGTAAACTTTCTGCGGAACTAGTGGATCCAGAAACAGGTGCTAGTAGCAATGCCGATATTACCTTGGTTAGCCGCACTTTGGAAGAGCGCTTAGCTCCAAATGAATTTGATGCAACAGCAGAAAGCAGTTTAGACTCAGATTTAAACTTTGGGGAAGAAGATAAAAGTACAGAGGAAAGCAGTGATTCTGACTCTGGAAATCTTGCCGCAGGAGTTGCAGCTGGAGCCGCAGGTGGTCTTATGGCAGCAGCCTTGATGCACCAAAAAGATGAAGAAAGTTCTGAAAGCACAGAAACAAGCTCAGAAGAAAGCCCGGCTACAGACGACTTTGACTTGCCAGACTTTGGTGAAGAAAGCCCTGCAATCGAAGAAAGTGCCGAAAGCACAGAAACAAGCCCAGAAGAAAGCCCAGCTGCAGACGATTTTGATTTGCCAGACTTTGGCGAAGAAAGCCCTGCAAGCGAAGAAAGCACAGAAAGCACAGAAACAAGTGCAGAAGAAAGCCCAGCTGCAGACGATTTTGACCTGCCAGACTTTGGCGAAGATTCAACTTCTACAGAAAGTTCTAGTGATGCAACTCAAGGTGAATCTAGCGTAGATGACTTTGATTTACCTGATTTTGACATGGGAGGACCTTCTACTGATTCAAACGAAGAAAAAACAGAGGCCGCTTCTGATACAACCGTAACATCCGATGAAACAATTTCTTCTGACGATGATTTTGAACTTCCTGACTTCGATTCAAATGAAAGTGCTTCGGAAAGTGATTCTTCAACAGCTATTTCAGATGATGATTTTGATTTTAGTTTTGATGATAAAACAGATTCTTCGGATATAAATACAGATTTGGATTTTGACAGCATTTCTGACAAACCTGCACCAGATTCAACCCTTGAAATGATGAAACAGTCTAGTGCATTGAAATTCGATGACCTGTATGACAAAGAAACAATAGAAGGAAATCCTTCTACAGAAGAAGAGGAAGAAGAAGTGAAGTCTAAAACAAAAGTACCAGTAATTATCTGCATAGTATGTGCAATTATTTGTCTTATCTGTGCAATTCTTATACTTTTTATAGTTCCTTCAAAGTACAATTTGCTCAATAAAAAAGCTGAAAAGCCTGTTGAGCTTGTTCAGCCGGTGGAAGTAGAAGAAGTTGAGCCTGAAGTTGAGCCAGAGTCTGAGCCAGAACCAGAAATTGTAGAGGCAAAGGAAGATGAAATCGTGGTTGTTGAGGAGCCAGAAAAAATTGTTCCAGAGCCACCAAAGGAACCAGAGGTAAAACCTGAGGATATCACTTACAAAATTAAGTGGGGTGATACTCTTTGGGATATTGCAGATGCTTACTACAAGAATCCTTGGAATTACAAGAAAATTGCCCGCTATAACGGTATAAAAAATCCAGACCACATTATTTCTGGAACATACATAAAAATTCCTGCAAAATAAGGAAAATATGAAAAGCCGATTGCGGATAATTCCAAAATCGGCTATTTTTTTTAACTAGGATGATGTTTTTAAAAAAGTTACTGCCCTTATTGTTTTTCTCTTTTAATATGCTTTTTTATTCATGCAGCAATAACAACAATTATTATTATGTTGCTTTGAGATGTCAAAATGAAGGAAATTATACAGAAGCTAAAAGATATTTTCAAAAGGCAGCAAGAAGAGGTTCTCCGTATATTGTAAGACTTTCCCTTGAAAGTTTGACTGAATTTGGAAATGTAAGAGAAAGACTGGAAGCTTGTTCAAATCTAGTTGAAAAGTTTAAAGATGATGACGCAAAACTGATTGCTTCAAAAGAATATGTTGCTGCCGGTGAATATGCCAGAACTATATTACTTACCAATGGTCTGGATTACAAAAATTGTAAAAATTCTTTGGCTGCCCTGCGACTTGAATCTATGCGTAAAAAAAATGATTCAAGATTTTACCGCGAAATGTACAGCTGGTTCACTGAAAGACCTCTTTCTCAGGAGCATTACAATCTATACTGCTCAATTGCAAAAGAAACTTCATTTAGTGAAGACAGTGAAATTGCAGATTTTAAGGCTGTTGCGGATTTTAGAACAGAAGTTTTTAAAAGAAATTTTAAGGTTGCTTTCGATAATTACTCATCATCCATGGCGAAACTACCTCTTCTTCCTCAGATTGTTTCTGACATGGGCAAAGTTTGTCTTTATGGAAGTGATGCTTATTTAAAAAATGCCCAGGCCTTTGATTCTTTTGCAAAAAAACTTGCTGCCAGGGATTCTGAGTTTTATGCATATTTTTATGCAGCTCGCCTTTATGAAAAAGCTGGGGACTATTTTTCTTATGCAGCAAACCGTTATAAATCTGCAATGAAGTGTGCTGATTCAGACAGCCAGTATGATAATGCCTTGTGGTATTTGATGAACCTGGAATTAAAGCGTTCTACAGAAAGGGGCGTAAAATGTGCAAAAGAATATTGCTCTACCTGGCATGATCCTGAATATTTTGAAGATTTTTTTGATACAATTACTCCTCTTATGCTTTCTGAAGGTCGCTGGAATGATTTTTATGAACTTTACAAGGCTTTGGATGGTTATGCGAGCGATGAAGTAACTGCTCGTTTTGCCTATATTTATGGTCGTCTTTTGCAGGAAAAACTTGCAATGCCGGTTATAACGGATACTCATGGAAGTGAAGCAGAAGCTGCTTTTACCCGTGCCCTTTTGAGTGGAAGTGAAATGTATTACAGAGTAATGGCCATTTCTAAATTGGGCTTGGGCGGGCAAAGAGCCGAAGAAATCTTGTGCTGCAACAGAAGCGGAGAAGAGCCAGCAGTTGATATGGAAGCTCAGGATATTTTACTTTCTTTTGCTCAATTTGGGCTTCCTGAAAAGATTTATCCAATGTGGTTAAGGTTTTGTGGCGAAAAAAAGTATATAGGTTACGAGGCCGGAGTCAAAATTGCAAAATTCTTAAAAGAGTGTGGAGATTTGAAAAATGTGTATTATCCACAAAGCCTTAGAATTGCTTCGAAAGTAATAGCAAAAAGTTCTCATTCCATTACAAAGGCGGATTTAGAACTTCTGTATCCCCGCGATTACAGTAATATTATTTCTAAAAAGTGTGCTTCTTACGGAATTCCTGAAGAGATTTTTTATGCTCTTGTTAGAAGCGAAAGTTTTTTTGATTCTGCAATTGGAAGTTCTGCTGGTGCTGTCGGTCTTTCTCAATTAATGGGTTCAACTGCCGCAGACATTGCCCACAGATTAAAATACGGTCCTTACGATTTAAAAAATCCAGAGGATAATCTGGAATTTGGTGCTTGGTATATTTCTAACTTGTATGGCCGGCTTGATAATCAGTGGATTCCAACTTTCTTTGCTTACAATGCAGGAATTACTCCTGTAAGACGCTGGAGAAAAAGTTCTAAGATTGAGTTTAATAATATAAAAGAATTACCATATGATTTATTTTTGGAAACGATTCCATATTCAGAAACTCGTCAGTACGGAAGAAAACTTGTAGGTTCTGCTACGATGTATGCCTGGCTTTATTATGAAAAAGAAGTGCTGGATGAGGTTGAAATCCTAGTAAAATAAAAAAAAATAATGTAACCTATCTGCAAGAATAGTGAGGAATTTTATGGCAGATTTGGATATTGTAGATCGCGTAATGGAAGCGATTGAAATGTTTAGACCTCAGCTTCAGGCTGATGGCGGTGACATGGAATTTGTAAGTGTTGATGAGCAGAATAGAGTTCATTTGAATCTTCATGGGGCTTGTGGCTCTTGTCCAATGGCGACAATGACATTGAAATTTGGGGTAGAGCAGTATATAAAGGACGCTGTTCCAGAAATTACGGAAGTAGTTCAGGATAATCAGAATCCTGATATGTCAGCAGATTATTATGAAGGATTTTAAGGAAAAATTATGAGAATTGCAAAAAACACAATGGTATCAATTCATTACACATTACATGATGCAGAAGGAAATCAGATTGACTCTTCGGTAGGAAAAGAGCCTTTGCAGTATATTCACGGAAACGGAATGCTGATTCAGGGGCTTGAAGATATGCTTGAAGGAAAAGAACCTGGAATTAAATTTAAGGCAATAATTGAAGCCAAAGACGCATACGGTGAATACAACGAGAAAATGGTTGTAGAAGTTCCTCGTGAGCAGTTTGCAGAAGGAATGCCTGTAGAAGTTGGAATGCAGTTTCAGGCTACAACAGCTGATGGCGGAGCTTGTATTGTTCGAGTTATTGAAGTTTCTGATAAAACTGTAAAAGTAGACGCAAATCACGAACTTGCCGGAAAGCAGCTTACTTTTGATGTAGAAGTACTTGATGTAAGAGAACCAAGTGAAGAAGAACTTGCTAACCTTGGTGGCTGCGGTGGAGGCTGCGGTGGTTGTGGCGGCAGTTGCGGTGGTGACTGTGGCAGTGATTGCGGATGTGGTGGCTGCGGAAACTAAGTTCCGCATATTGCCTAAAGATTCAACATCTGTTGCAGATTCTTAAAATTATCTTCCTTTGAATCTCCTTTCATAGGAACGATAATATCTGCGATGGAAGAATAAATTTCGGTGCGGGATGCGTAAAAACCGCTGAAAATTTCCCGCACTTCTTTTTCATCTTTTGGCTTCATTTTATTAATATAAGCTGGAAGCCCTTTCCAGGTTCCGTCGCTTAGCTGTGTTGCTTTTTTCAAGATTCTATCACAAGCTGTTTCTTCTGGAACTTCAAGATATACAAAATCACCTAAAGGTCTAAGATAGTTTAAAGCAGGTGCGTTATCGCAGATTCCTCCGCCTGTTGAAATAACGATTTTTTTATCAGAGTATTCCTGTGCTATTTTACCACAGACAGCTTCTTCAGCAGCCATAAAGGCAACAGGACCTGCTTCCGTATAATACTGGCGGGCTGATTTTCCTGTATTTTTCTGAATAACATCATCAATGTCAAAGAGTGGACAATCCAGCAGATTTGCTAAAAATCGTCCTTGTGTAGATTTTCCGGAATGTTTTATTCCCATTAAAATATAAGATTTAATTACACTCATAGTATTAGTATAACTTGCTGAATTGCAAAAGTCCACGACCAGCGTTATTATATAACAAATGAATATTTATTTATCTCTTGGACTTTGTTTTCTTCCATTAATTCTCACATTTGCAGGTTTCAAGCTTTTTTCAAAGGTAAAATTGTCTTCACTCTTGATTTCCTGTCTTTTTGCAATGCTTGCTGTCTTACCGATAACTTTTTTGCAGTACTATTTTTCTTTTTTGCTTCCAGCTTCAAATAATTCAGCTCAGTTCACCGTATTTTTGCTATTTGCTAAAGTTGTAATTTTTAATGGAATTATTGAAGAATTATTCAAGACTTTGTTCATCGCTTTAATTCCTTCAAAAAAAATCAAGTTCAGACACTTTTTTATTTGTTCTCTCTTGTTCGGACTTTGTTTGGGTGCCTTTGAATCTTCAGTTTACTTTTTGAACAATATTCAGAATGCGAATAACCGTGGAGCTCAGTTGATTTATGAAATGGTTTTTGCAAGAATTTTCACTTCTGATTTAGTTCATATGATGTGTGCCGGTCTTTGTGGAATTTTTATATGGAGCGCCAGAACAAAGAAAATCGATATACTTGCAATTTTATTCGCTATCTTTGCACATACAGCTTACGATTTTTTCTGCAGTTTCAACGGAGAAGGTCGCTGGTTTGGATTAGCAGCAATCCTATTTGTGATTGTAGAATGTCGCGTTCATTACCAGAAATTTGCAGGTAAAAAAGATTCTTTAAGCGAAGAAAATGAAACAATAATAGTTTTCCAGCAAAACGAAGAACCTGGCGAAAAACGCAAAAAGCTATCTTCTTCTGCCGTAGTGATAAGCGAAACAAATCCCGAAGAAGCCAAAAAAGCAAAAAAAACTTCCAGCAAAAAAAGCGATCCTCACAATGACAAGACCATAACCGGAGTCCCCCTAAAATAATAATAAATTTTTCATTTTATTTATGAAAACACTTGACAGAATTACCGTATAAGTGATACTATACGCGTACATTACGACGCGGGGTAGAGCAGTTGGCAGCTCGTCGGGCTCATAACCCGGAGGCCGTAGGTTCAAGTCCTACCCCCGCTATACTGCTAAATCCACTCAATGCGAGTGGATTTTTTATTTTAAATCAAAATTCTTCATTTGACATTATGGACTCGAAGCGAAATGAACGACAGCAAAATCGCGAGCAGTGCGGAGCAATTTTGGTGGAAGTTGCCAGGGATGGCAACTTAGTGAATGTAGCCGCCATGGAAGGAGTCGCCAGGGACGGCGACGACTGGAATGGCGAGTCCTACCCCCGCTATAAAATCCTTGAGAAAATCAAGGATTTTTTTATTTAACTTTGATTATTGAAAATTCAAATAACTCAGGACTCGAAACATAGGGAGCGACGGCTGAAAGCCGGCAAAATGCTCCAGTGGAGCATTTTGAGCGAGTCTCCGAGCAGCTATGCTGCGAAGGTTGAGCGGTCCCAAAAAAGGCGAGCAGTGCGCAGCGTTTTTTGGGAAGCAGCGACAGGAGGTCGCTGCTAGCGAACGTAGGCGCCGTGGAAGGAGCCGACAGGAAGTCGGCGATTGTAACGGCGAGTCCTACCCCCGCTATATAGGGCGTTTCCTGAATAAGGAAGCGCTTTTTTATTTTAAAACAAACTGACAGGACTCGAAGCGAAATGAACGACAGCAAAATCGCGAGCAGTGCGGAGCAATTTTGGTGGAAGTTGCCAGGGATGGCAGCGAAAGCGAACGCAGGCGCCGTGGTGAACTGAACCCAAAAAGTTAGACACTTTTTGGAGGATGTTATGCAAAGAGTATTCAGTTTTGAAATACGGCTGGAAGCTGTAAGACTACATGAAGAAGAAGATCTGTCACCAGGAGCCATCGCAAAGAAAATCGGGACA